>CAZMCP010000018.1:0-43722 GCA_964565035.1 uncultured Flavobacterium sp.
TGCTCGTAAGAGCATTTGTGTACGTGATTAAAAATAATTGCTTACCTTGTAATGTTAACTTCATGATTGAGGGTGAGGAAGAAGTTGGATCTAAGAGTTTAGGTTGGTTCGTAGAAAGAAACCAAGATAAATTAGCCAACGATGTGATTTTGATTTCAGATACAGGAATGATATCTAATCAACAACCATCGATTACAACAGGCTTACGTGGTTTAAGCTATGTAGAAGTTGAAGTTACTGGCCCTAACAGAGATTTACATTCTGGTCTCTATGGTGGTGCTGTTGCCAATCCAATTAACGTATTGACTAAAATGATTGCATCGTTACACGATGAAAACAATCACATTACAATTCCAGGCTTTTATGATAAAGTAGAGGAACTTTCTACTGAAGAAAGAGCTCAAATGGCAAAAAGACCATTTAGTCAAGAAGCATATAACAAAGCATTAGATATTGCTGAAGAATATGGCGAAACTGGATACACAACAAACGAAAGAAACTCTATAAGGCCAACTCTTGATGTTAATGGTATTTGGGGAGGATATACTGGAGAGGGAGCAAAAACAGTAATTGCAAGCAAAGCTTATGCTAAAATTTCGATGCGCTTAGTTCCTAACCAAGACTGGGAAGAAATCACTGAATTATTTAAGAAACATTTTGAAAGCATCGCACCTAAAGCAGTGAAAGTAAAAGTAACTCCACATCATGGAGGGCAAGGTTATGTAACTCCTATTGATGGTATTGGTTATCAAGCAGCTGCAAAAGCTTACCACGATTCATTTGGAGTAGAACCAATTCCAGTACGTTCTGGAGGAAGTATTCCAATTGTTGCTTTATTTGAAAAAGAGTTAAAATCTAAAACTATCATGATGGGATTTGGGCTTGATAGCGACGCTATTCACTCTCCTAACGAACATTATGGTATTTTTAATTACTTAAAAGGAATCGAAACTATTCCGTTATTCTATAAATACTTCACTGAAATGAATAAATAAATTCAGTGAGTAAGAAAAAATTTATATCAGAAGTACTAAAATCTACAGGAACTATAGGCGCTTTGTCGCCTAGTTCCTCTTTTTTGGCTAAAAAAATGTTGGAACCCATTAATTTTAGTCAATCTAAATGCATAGTAGAATTTGGACCAGGCACAGGCATATTTACAAAAAAATTACTTGAAAAAATGGACCCTGACGCTAAACTTTTAGCCTTTGAAATTAATCCTACTTTTATCGAAGAGCTGAAACTAATCAAAGACAATAGACTAGTTTTAATTAATGATAGTGCCGAAAAAATAGAAGATTATCTAAAGGAAAACGGATTTACTTCAGCTAATTATATTGTTTCATCATTGCCCTTCGCTATGATTCCAGATGAAGTTGTAGATTCTATTTTAACCAATTCAGACAATGCACTTTCAGAAAACGGAAAATACATTCAGTTCCAATATTCATTAAATGCAAAAAAGAAATTAGAAGGATATTTTAGCGATGTAAACATCAATTTTACGCTTTTAAACTTACCTCCAGCATTCATTTATGTTTGCTCAAAATAAAACAAAAACAGCTCTTGTCTTTTCCTCATTTTTTTTAAGTTTGCCTCACCAAACAAACACAAAATGAAAAAAACAATTTGTATTGCCGGAGGAGGGATATCTGGGCTTTACAGCGCACTTCAACTTAGTGATTTAGATTATAATGTAATTGTTCTTGAGGCTTCAGAAAATCATTGGGGTGGCCGCATTGAAACTACTGTTTTAGAAAACTTCATTACAGAGTGGGGGCCTATGCGTTTTGAAACTAAATTGCAACCCAAGTTTGGCAAATTAATTGACGATTTAAAAATTGAGCTTGTTCCTTTTAATGGCCCACAAGCCAATCCTTCACAGTTCCCACAATATGATCTTCCTTTACAAGAGCAAAATTTAAATGCATTAGATTTATTACGTAAAGGTATTTTATTAATGATGGGTAAAAACCCAAACAATCCACTTGATTTTGGTTGTCAAAACTGGATCGATAGCCTAACGGAAGAAGATTTTAGAATCATGCGTAAGGAATCAAAACTCAATGGAAAACCCATGTGGAAAATGGGTTTCTGGAATGCTTTAAGTGAAGATGGAATATTATCACATCAGGCTTTAATGAAAATTCGTGATACAGGTACTTTTTACCATATGATTCCTGATAATTTAAACGCAATTGAATGGGTTATCTGGTGGCTAAGAGCCTTTAAAACAGAAGGGCAAATCTTGGCTACAATCAAAAAAGGGACTGATGAAATCACAAAGCAGATGTTACTTAAACTTCAAGGAAGAAAAAATGTAACTCTTATTAACGGTGCCAAATTAGTTTCATTCAAAAACAATGAAAAAAAACTTGTTGAAGCAACTTACACTAAAAAAGAAGACAAATTAACTCTTGTAGCAGATCATCTTTTATTGGCTATGCCGCAATATCCATTAAAAAAACTATACCACTCTTTACCGGAAGAAATAAGCGAACAGTTGGACAGTGTAAATGGTTTTGCCATGACTAAAGTGTTCTTTATACTAGACAAACCATGGTGGGAATACAACCAATCTCCACAGGCAAGAGCCAATCGAATGCCTACACGCGAAATTCATTACTTCCGTAGATCTAAAACCAATGACTTTGATGGCTATGGTATGATTCTATTATACACTGATAAACCCGCAACTGAGTTTTGGAATTACTATATTGAAAATAGAAATAAACATGAATTTGCTGAAATAAATAACAACAATGAAATTAAGCAACAATTTGCAAATTTCATGTCTAAAGACGTTTATCGCTCGTTACAAGGAAACGAAGCTATGTCGACTACAGGTTTACAACTTACAAAAGAAGCCTTATTGAAATATGCCAATATGAGCTTAAATGAAATTAAAGATGATATTGAAAAATCGATTGTTTCATATGGTATTCGAGACTGGTCATGCGCCCCTTATGGCGCAGGAAATCATTGTTGGAGACCTGGAGTAAAATCATGGGAAATTCAGGAACAATTTAAAGCCTTCGCATTAGATAATTCAAATGTGAAAAACATTCATATTATTGGTGAGGCTTATTCTGATTACACAGGTTTTATTGAAGGAGCAATTAATTCATCCGATTGGGCACTAGAAGAAATAACTGGAAAAAAGATGACAATTAATTTCAGCTAAACAATTATAAATCAAAATAAATCAACGTTTTAACTGAAAATTACATTTTTGGTCTTAAATTTGTACATCATCAATCAAATCAAAATCAATCATGTTAAAACGTTTTTTTATTCTGTGCTCTGGCGCAGATAGAGAGTTGCTAGACTCTTGTAGTGAAGGGGAACAAACTAAGTATGTAGGCATTGGCGCTACTGTATTTTTTACTGCAGTTATGGCTTTTTTAGCCAGTGCCTATGCTTTATTTACTGTATTTGATAATACTGCATATGCTATAGCTTTTGGAACCGTTTGGGCTCTTCTTATTTTCAATCTTGATCGTTTTATTGTATCAACCATTAGGAAAAGAGATAACTTATTAGCAGAATTAGGACAAGCATCTCCACGAATTATTTTGGCCATGATTATTGCCATTGTAATATCAAAACCATTAGAAATTAAAATTTTCGAAAAAGAAATTAACACAGTTCTTTTAAAAGAAAAAAATGCCATGGCAATTGCCAATAAAAATCAGGTTTCTAATTTTTTTAAAGGAGATGTGACCAAAAATCAAACAGAAATTGATAGTATTAAATCGAATATTAAAGCCAAAGAAAAAGAAGTTGCCGATTTATACCAATCCTATATTACTGAAGCCGAAGGAAGCGCCGGAACTAAAAAAATGGGCAAAGGACCTATTTACAAAGAAAAAAGAGAAGCACACGATTTAGCATTACGCCAATTAGATTCATTAAAAGCAAATTCTGCCAAAACTATTGCAGACAAAGAAGCTAGAGCAAAAACTTTACAGGCAGATTTAGACAAAAAAGTAGCCGATTCTAAACCCATCATTGATAATTTTGATGGATTAATGGCAAGAATTAATGCTTTAGGCAAACTTCCTTTACTCCCTTCTTTGTTTATAATGCTTTTATTTTTAGCCATAGAAACCTCTCCTATTATTGCTAAAATGCTTTCTCCTAAGGGTGAATACGATTTTAAACTAGAAGACAACGAAACTGCCTTGAAAACTCATATTGAGCAAAACAACTTTCAACGTGCTTTACAGAAAGATACGGACGCCATGATTTATGATAAAGTATATGAAGACATAAGGACTGACAAAGAATTATATGAGTATAAGAAAAAATCAGCCATAGATATACTAAAGCTGCAGTCTGATAGTTATGTTTCGAAACAAAAAAGCGTGATGTAAAAAAGCAAAGGGATAATGTTTGTAAAACATTGTCCCTCAACAAACCAAAAACTAAAACTATTTATAATGCAACGCTATCTTTCCAATTTGAAATATAATACTAAAAGAATCCTTAAATGATAATTTTGAACCATCCATGTGTATCCATCTCTTTAATGGGACTTCACAAATAACCTTTTTAGCCACTTCTGAACCGTAAACTTTTTTCATTCTCATAAATATTTCTACATCAAACAACCATTTGGTTATAAATTTATTTTGAAATGTTTTTTCAATTATTTCTTTAGTCATAACCTTAGCACCGCATTGAGTATCTCTAAATTCCATACCCAAGGTTTTTCTAATGATGTAATTTATAGTCGTTGAAATAATCTTTCTAGCGGATTGTTTTGTTATTTCAGCCCCCATCCTATCAATTCTAGACCCACTAACAATTTTATAATTTGATCCTTTAATAGTATCAACCAGCGTTTGAAAATCCATAAAATCCGTAGATAAATCCGCATCAAGAAAGCCTATGTAATCATACTGCTCTAAAGAAGCTAAATGTAACATCCCTTGTCTTACAGCTTCTGCTTTACCACCGTTTTTCTCACAATTAAAAACACTCATGTTATTATGATTTAATTCACATAATTCATTTAAAACTTTTAATGTATTATCTGTGCTTCCATCATTAACAAAGCATAAATGGTATCCTAAATTAGTATTAATAAATTTTTTAAAATCATCACTTAATAGTCTTTTCTCTTCATTGTAACATGGAATTACGACACCAATACATTTTTCTTGTATATATTGATTATTATGAATAGAATTTTCTACAACTTTAGGAGTTCCTAATATTTTTTTAACTCTTGCTCCTATTTCATTTAAACTTAAAGGCTTTTTCAGGTAATCATCTGCTCCAAGTTCAAAACCTTGTATAATAATATCCTCTTTTGTATTTCCAGACAGTACAATGACAGGAGTATTATTATTTCTACCTTTTTTTATATATTTAATTATTTTTAGTCCTGAAGCAGTATCATCTACATTTTCTTTAGTTGTATAAAAACTTGCAGGTAAAACCGGCATATTGATATCAACTATTACTAAATCAGGATTTACTTCATCATACAATTGAATTGCATCGTGCACATTACTGCAACTATGAGTTTCAAAACCTATATCATTTAGATATTTCTCTAATGATAACAATACTAATTGCTGATCATCAACAATTAAAATTTTTCTTTTCATGACTTTAATTTTGGCTTGTTAACACTACTAATTTAAGATAAAAATTTATTGATTTCTAACAATATAGACAAAAAACATTAATTGTTTCGACGAATGACTGATTAATAACGATACAATATTTTTTAAAGTTAATTTTTGCTATTACATTTACAATAATAGTTTTTAGATTTTTAAATCGTGAAAGAGCCATCTAACAAATACCTTATTTCTGCATTATTAGTTGGAATAGTTTTTCATGGTAGTGCTATATTTTTCACATTAGAAAACACCTATGATGCACTAATCCACCTATTCTTTGGCAATCATTATGCAAACAATTGGTTTGAACCATGGAATTACAGTTGGTACACTGGATTTAATGTTATGAGTTATCCACCCTTGGTACATCAATGTATTGCCTTACTTTCTTATGTAGTAGGTTTAAAATTTAGTTTATTTTTAGTTGCCATAACTGGTGTTGGGCTATTTATTACAGGGATATATAGGTTTGCTCTACTCCTCTCTAACAATAGAATTGTAGCCGGATATGCATCAATAATAGCTGTTATTTCATCTTCTTTTGTCGAAACATTACACATTTTTGGACAATTGCCTAGTATAATAGGAATTTCAATATTAATGCATTCCTTACCTGAGATCTATTTATACATTCGAAATGGAGATAAGAAACATTACTACAACGCTATATCACTAATCGCAGTAACCGTTTGCTCGCATCATGTTACACCTTTGTTTGGCATGGTTTTTTTTATTGCCCCGCTCATAGGCATGACCGTTATCGATAAAGTTAGAGAAACTACTAATTCTTTTGAAGAGATAAAAATTAAGCTTTTTATCAAAACTCTTTTCAACTTCAAGCTTCTTAAAAGAATAATTTTGTTTTGTTCAAGTGTTATTTTCTTGATTGTGTTTTGTATACTTCCCTATTGGATTAATTCCAAAAAAAATCCAATTACACAAGTCCCAATACCACATGGGAGCCGAGACAATTTTATTGAAGTCACATCTTCAGGTTTGATGTTTTTTGTTATACCTTGGGGTATTATATTTTTTATTTTACCATACATCTTTTATAGATTTTATAGTAAAAGATATATCTTCTTTGGCTTATCATTGACAATGCTTAGTTTATTAGGAACAGGTGGAACCACACCGCTCCCCATTAAAATACTGGGTTCAAATGCCTTTAACATTTTAACACTAGATCGATTTACTTTATGGGCTAGCATCATGAGTTTACCTATGTTTGGCGAGTTCACTTTTAGGTTAGTTGAAGGTGACTTAAAACAAACTTTAATAAATAAATATGGTAGTATGTATCATAAATTTATTATTGGATTTTTAGGAGGAGGAATTATATTTTTAGCTATTTTCACGATTACTCTTAGCTATTTTAGACCATTACAACCTAAAAAAATTGACATGCAGCCCATTGTGAATTTTTTAAATCAGGATCAGCATGATCAATGGAGGTTTTTGCCTTTAGGCTTCGGAGATCAAATGGCATATTTATCAACACTAACCAATGCTATGACAGTTGACGGAAATTATCATTCTGCCAGACGTCTACCTGAATTAACTTCAAGAGCTGTTGAAAGACTTGAAAATTCAAAATTTAGAGGGCTAGAGGGTATCGGTTCATTACAGCAATTTTTAACAGTTCCTGAAAAATACAACCTAAAATATATATTTTCAAACGATAAGTTTTATGACCCAATACTTTACTATTGCGGTTGGCATAGAATAGGTTTACTCGAAAATGGTATAATGGTTTGGGAAAAGATAAGTGTAAAACCTCTTTCTAAAATTTTACCAAAAGATGAAATTCCAAATTATTTGAAACTGATGTGGGGAATAATCCCAATGTTAACCATAATCATTGCTTTTGTACTAAATATTCAAATGATTTGGATTCAAGCATTAAAAACTAATCGAAAAGCAAGTAAAAATTTTAAAGATTTTGGATTAAGTTATACTAAATTTAATTCAAAAATAATAACCGTTTTACATTTTTGGGTAGTTGGGGTAAGTTTAATAATAGCGGCAAGTTTATATCTCATTTATAAAGATACCAATAAACAGTTAACTCCTGAAAACACTATTAAATCCTATTACGACGACCTTGATTACAAAAAATTTAGGGACGCTCACTCATTAATATTACCCAATAAAAAATATCCTTTTTCACAATTCATGCTTGAAATATCAGTTAGTGATGGTATTATCAATTCATATGCAAAAATGGATTCCATTTCTGTAAAAACAGAATTTATTGGGAACAAAAATGCCAAAGTAATAGTTTACACTAAATGGATTACACCTTTACAAATCATTTACAAATCTTTTACGCATTTTGTAATTAAAAAAAATAATAAATGGTTTCTAGTTCCAAACAAAAAAGATACAGATATTCCTCCAGATGAACTCTTAAGCAACAATCAAACAATATTTTTCAAACAAGGAAGAAGAAGAATAACGACACAGCAAACTTATCATGAAGATATCTTGAGACAACCTGATTTAGAGATTATTTCAGCTTCGTTAATTGAAAAAAACAATAGGTTTGAGGTTGTAGGTTGGCTTCAAAATATAGATAATGTTCCTGCTGATGTAGTCTTAAAGGGTGATTTATATGATAATCAAAATTTAATGGTAGCTACATTCAACTCAAAATATACGATTAAGCATAAGCTCAACCCTAAAGAAACTACTCCCTTTAAAATTGAATTTGAAGACATTGCTTGGATAAAAAAAAATGAGGTAAAACCTAAAACTTTTAATCCTGATGAATTTTCACCTAAAACATTTAAATCAAAACCTATAAGTTTTAATTTACATGCCGAAGGAAACGTAGTTACCACAGATTTATATAATTCAGTTTCTTTAAATGAATTAGAAATCAAAGAGAATAAAATACAAGGTAGTTTGTTCAACTTTGGTATTCAAGAGGTAACTATTTCTGAATTGCTCATTTCCTATTATAATAACAACAAGGAACTTGTATATGTTGATCATCATTTTATAAATGAAGGCATACGAATACAACGAAAACAATATTTTGATTACAAATTATTAGATTTATCTAAACTAAAAATCATTAATTCTAATATTGAGAATTGTTTTGTGAATGGTATTTCGAATAAATCAATTGCAAGAAATGTTTTTGAAAGAAATAATAGCAATGAATTAAATCAATTACAAAAAATAAACGGAAAGGGATTTTCTTATATTAAGATAAATTTCAATAATTTTATTGGTAATCCAAGACTATGAAGCAAAATGCATTCCTTCTTGTTGCAATTATTTTTATCCTATTCTGTGGGTTTACTAGTCTATACAATACACCAAAAAAAATTGAGTTAACATCACTTATACAAAAAACTGAGGCTGGAAAAAGTTTATCTCTAAGCTTTGACGTTCCTGAAAATTGTAATTTATTCATTAATCATTCCTATGGTAAAACCATTCTCACTGGACAACGCATAGGAAAGAAAATTACTTTCAAGATACCAGATGTTTACACACAAAAAACTGGAAACATAAGTTGGTTTCTCATTAATCAAGACAAAATCATTCAAAAAGGAAACACAGAAATTTATCCATCGTCCATATCAAAAAAACCATTAGAAGCCTATTTAGGTCCGCCAAGCACATTAGTGGGCGCTCCTCATTTTGTAATGTTTGTTACAATCCCTACAGATATTTATGACAATCCTATGCCCACCAACACAAAAGTTTTGTATAAAAATCAGTTTTTTGACAAAATTGAAAATAAAACAATCAAAACTAAAAACTTAATCGCTTGGCATAACATTTTTGCACCAACAAAATCAGGAAAAGTATTTATATCAGCCTCTGCCATATCTGTGCCAACCAAAGAATTTGAGGCTATAATCTATCCAAATGTGCCAACAAATTTCTCTATCAATTTTTCAAGCCCACACTCTTTTGCGGATGGAAATCAAATAACCAACTTATATACCAGTAGTATTAAAGATAAATATGGCAACATTGTAAGCGATGCTACTCAAGTTAATTTTCAAATAACTACTTCAAAAGGAACGCAACTTACCACTCAGGGTCTTACTCTCAATGGAATTGCTAACACGCAAATTTTACATCCAGATCATAAAGAAATTTATAAGATAAAAGCATTTGTAAATGGAATGGCTGAAAGTAACTCCATTAGCATTGACTATAAAAGCATAACCGCTCAAGTTCCTTTTACTTTTACAAAAAACAGAACATTAACCGTAGGACCTATAAAAAGTTATATGCATCAATTAGTACCTGACGGAATTACGGTAACAGTCAAGGTTTATAAACAAAATGAATTAATTTCAGAAATTAAAGGAAACTCGCTAAAAGGAATAACCAATTTTAATTTCCCTGAAGAAGAGTTTAAAGCAGCTCAATACCGTTTTGAAATTTCTGTATTGGGAAAAAAAATTACAACACAGAAAACATTCTATGTCAATAATAAACAACAAAAATAGTTATCGTTTCATTTTAATAAGCTCTTTTATTTTGCTTAACTCATTAATACTATACGGATTAAGCTCCATCATTGCATACATGAATTCTGGAGCAGATAGAGCAACTATTCTTCATTTAGACAAAGAACCCATCAACACTTATCTACCTAAAGTTTTTTGGAAAATTGACTCAAATGAAGGTAGAACCATAGAAACTCAAACTTTAAAAACAATAGAAAAACACTATTTATTTTCTTGGTTTATTAAAAACAATGCTTTACATCAAAATAAAACATCAGGTCTACCAGAGTATTATACAGAAAATAGTCTAAATGAACTAAACAAAACCATTAACTATAATAAGTCCAAAAAAATTACAATCGACAATACCACTTTACAGCACAATTTAAAATTAGAATTTTACAGTGAAGATGGTCAGCAAGTAGTTATAACCGATAAAAATGTTGTTGAATTCCAAAACATTTACCAGAACAAAAACTTTATTGCTTCGGTCAAAGATACTTCAACCTATAAATCGGTATTACTACTAGAAGATGGTTACTGGCGAGTAAGACATATTGTAAAAATGCCAAAGCAACCAGAAAAGAAAACCCAAAAGGAAACAGGAATTTTTACTATCAAAAAGCAACAGATATATAAATCAAACATTCCTTTTAAAATCAAAGGAATAAATTATTACCCTAAAGACTCTCCTTGGGATATGTATGGTGTAAAATATGATTCGACTGTTATTTATAAAGATTTTAAGTTAATCAAGAATGCTAATTTAAATACTATAAGAATTTTTGTTCCTTATGAAGATTTTGGAAAAGCAGATGTCAAAAAAGACAGATTAGATAAATTAAAACAAACTATAAAAATTGCTAATCAAAATAATTTATTTGTAATTGTAACATTATTCGATTTTTATAGTGATTATTCTATAGATAGTTGGACGCTTACACATCGACATGCCGAAAAAATAGTAACCGCTTGTAGCGATCTAGATAACATTTTAGCTTGGGATATCAAAAATGAACCTGATTTAGATTTTGAAAACAGACAAAAACACAATGTTATTCCTTGGCTTGAAAACATGATTGATTATATTAGAGAAATCGATAATAAACATTTGATCACAATAGGTTATTCAAATAAAGAATCTGCCACAATTTTAGATAATAAAGTAGACTTTGTATCATTTCATTATTATGAAGACGTTTCAAAATTTGTAGATTCCTACAATGAATTAACAAAAAAAACGGCTAAACCTGTTATTGTTGGAGAATTTGGATTATCCTCAAATAGAAACTTATGGAATTGGTTTGGAAATTCAAAAAAAGGTCAGGCAGAGTATCATAAAGAGATGCAAGGGTATTTTAAAAATGTGGGTATCTCATTTGTGTCGTGGACTCTTTATGATTTTTCTACTGTGCCTGACCAGGTTTCTGGAAATAGATTTTGGGCAAAAAATAAACAGAAAAATTTTGGTTTTATTGATAGGAATGGCTATAAAAAACCTTCCTTTTTATTCATATCTCATAACTAATTTTTTGGAACCGCGAGTCCCTATTATCTGATTAATCTCATATATATATTTATCAGCTATTTTATCCATTGTCAAAGCGCTTGCAGCTGCATAGTTAGTATTGGCAATTTCTTTTCTATAGTTATCATCTTGTAAAATTTTGTGAATCGCTGTTGCTAACGACTCCACAGATTCTGACTCAAAAAACTCCCCTTTGTATCCTTCTTCTTCAACTAGTAAAGCTAGATCTCCTAAATTAGGCATCACCACAGCCTTACCATAACTCCCTGCCTGATGTAAAACCCCTGAGCTACCAGTAGTAGAAGTATACGGAAATACTACAACAGCACTTTCAGTAAAAATCCTTTCTACATCACTTTCTTCTACATATCCTGTAAATATTAATCCCTGAACATTATTAAACCTTTTTTGAACACTTTCAAGATATCCTGGCGTATTAGGACTATCTGTACCAGCAATTACAACTTCTATAGGTTCGTTATATGTTTTTCTTATTTCTTCTACTGCTTCTATTAGAATTTCAACTTTTTTGTAGGTACCAAATTTGCCAAATGCCATTACTTTTTTTGGACCAACTGGTAAATCAAAATTTGGTTGCGAAACTGTTTCAAAAGACCCGTGAGGTATTAAAACTACATTCGTTACTTTATACTTAGATTTCAAAACATCTACATACTTGTTAATAGTAACCGAAACTTTATTTGCTTTCAAAATAAAAAAAGTCAAACTAGTTCCTATTGCATTATAGATTTTTTGCATTAATCTATTTTTTGTAAATCCAGCTGTATTTAAATCAACTTGTTCCAAAATATTATGCATTAAAACCATCGTTTTAAAACCTAATAATCGTAAAATTAAAGGAAGTAACAATCCCAAAGCCGCTGGAATTTTTTTATCTCCAAACTTTACAAACTGAAGGTTAAACAAAATAGCATCTGGTTTAGTTTTTAAAACCGCTTTACAAATAGTAAAAATAATTTTGTAGCTATTGAATGACCAACATTCATTTACATTAACTTTTTTACTATTCTCAAAATCAAGTTGTTTATCTTCTTTTGTTTTGTCACACATTAAAATAAGCTCAGAAACTTGATCTTTTTGAACAAAATTTTTAACTAAATGATAACCATATTCATTAAGTGTAACTTTACTTGGAGGGAACGATGTTATAACTGCTAGTTTCATAATCTGTAATTTGATATATCAAAGATCGATGTTATTTATTTTCTAAATACATTTATTAGATGAATCAAAGTATTAGTTTCGACGAGTTGTTATTTCGTGTTGTTTAAAGAAATAGATAAGCTGAAAAACCAACAGAAAAAACATGGTTATGATTTGAACTTCTACAACTTGATTTAATGATTGATGAAAGAAAATTATTAATCCTATCTGCAAAAACCCAAACAATGCCGAAATAAAAACTGGTATGTAATTATTAATAGATAAGTAGTAGTAGGTAATAATATTAGCAATTACAAAAATAGAAGTGGCTAAAGCATATTTCCATAAAATAGAAGCTACTATCAAATATTCATCCCCAAACATTAATGTAATTATCAGTTTAGGAAAAATAGCAGCTACTGAAACTACTAACAGAGATAATAATACAATGTAAAAAATATAATTCAACAAAACTCCTTTAGTCTCTTTTCCTTCTTTTTTTAATAGTATAACCTTAGGCAATAATAACATTATAAACATCCAAGAAACAAAATACACTACTCGTCCTATTAACGCTATCGATGAATATAAACCTGCTTCATAATTAGGAAAAAAGTGCTTTACCAAAATTATATCACTGTTATTGATGATAATTTGTGTGAACTCATAAAATGCTGTGATTAGGAAAAATATTTTAACCTCAACTAACCAACTAGGGCTCTTAGTTGCATAAAAGTATTTTCTTAAGTTCGTTTTTTGATATGGATAGTTTCCTAGAATTATTGATACTAGAATACCTGAAGCAACAAGATCTGAAACTGCGAAAATAGGCATAGCAAATAATAATAAATTTGTAACTATTAGTCGGCTTAACATTTCAAACAAATATGATTTGGATAAATTGTAAAAATCGCTTTTCCCTTGTTGAATCCCCCTCTTAACACTCATTAAAAAATAAAATGGTATACCTATTCCAAAAATGGCAAACATTGTTGCTGTTTGAGTATGAAATATAGCTTGAAGATTTTTAGAAAAGATGAAAAAGAATAAACCTATAGCCCCTCCTAAAACTATACATACCTTATTAAATAAGACTATTAAAACTTCTCTTTCTTTATCCTGTAAAGTAACAGTAAATTTTGTAGTAGCAATTTGAAAAGTCATTCCTATGAAAGATAAAACTAATAAGAATGTTATCATAATGGCAGTATCTGCAAAAATTTGTGGCCCTAAAATTCTACCTAAAACCAAATTATAAAGATAGTTCCCCAAGTTTACAACTAACATCACAAACATAAAATATCTATCTTTATTTAATGTGAATGATGAAATTATTGATTTGTTTAGCGACAACATTTTCATTTGGTTCTGTTTACAAATTAACTTTTCTTAAAATATGATTTGCTTTTTCATTTTTAAACATTTCTTCTACTTTTTTACTTTTTGAAAAAATTTGTAAAATTACATGTTCAGTAATAGCTGTTTTGTATAGTGAATAAATAGCTTTGACCATTGTTTTATCAACTTCCTGATTTTTCTCAAACAAAATCTTAATCGATTTAGGATGGGTTGCTATAAGCGAATTGAAGTAATTAATTACTGAATTCATATTTTGTGAACCCATATTTCCGTTTATTTCATAAACTCCAGAATTGCAAGTAATTTTTAGTGACATAACCAATAGTTTTAAAGATTAATACTCCCGTTTACATTACAAATTTCGGAATTGAATTAAAGATATTAATTCTTTTTCGATGAATCGCGGTTTTCTTTAGTTTAAATTACCATGAATTATGATTAACTTAGTAACACAATACATAATCTATGGTAGGTTTCATAAAATACATCGTTTTTTTCCTTTTTTCTCTCACTTGTTTTTCACAAGAAATGAATACAGGTTTTAATCATCTTGAAAAAGGAGAATTTGAAAAAGCAGAAGTTTTTTTTAAAAATATCCTTCAAGATTATCCTCAAAACAAAACTGCTCGACTATGTTATGCAAGAGCGGTAGGATTAAACAAAAATCCAGAAACAGCTATTATTTTATTTAAAAAATTACTTGACGAATATCCTAACGATTATGAAATTAAACTAAACTATGCGGAGTCTCTACTGTGGAATAAAAAATTTAAAGAAGGAAAAACGTATTATGAAAACTTAATTACAGAAAACCCTAAAAGTTTTCCTGCTGTTTTGGGTTATGCAAATTGTCTTTCTAATTTGCGTGAATATGAAAAAGCATTAGAGAATGTAAACCAAGCACTAGAACTATCAAAAAATAATCCAAACGCTCTAATTTCTAGAAAATACATCCGATTAGGTTATGCTGACCAGTTATCAAAAAAAAATCAAATGGATGAAGCATTAAAACTTTTAGATGATAATTTAATAGACAATCCTGACGATACAGAAACGCTGGTTAACAAAGCAAATTTGTTATTAATAAAGAAAGATTATTCCAACGCAAAAAAAACCTATTTCAAATTAAATAAAACCAAAAATGATTCCATTGTTTCACTTAATGGTATAGCATTAGCCAATCATTTAGATAATAAAGAAAAAAAAGCATTACGTTATGCAACAATGTCCAAATCAAAATCAAACCAAACCCTAAATCCTTCAATAGTTAATCAAAGTACTGAAAGATATATTCAAGCCTTAATTTGGAACAAAAAATACAACAAAGCGCAAATTGAAATCAATGATTTTAAATTAAAAACACAAAATGGCCCACAAAGCATAGCACTTCAGGCAATGTTAAATATATATAGAAGTGATTTTACTGCTGCAATTAACGAGTACAAAACCCTTTTAGCAAAAGATTCAATCTCATTTGATGGAAATTTGGGGATTGCAAATGCTTATTACGCCAATAATCAAATTAAAGAAGCTTATGGTGCCGTAAATAAAACATTAACCATTTTTGAAGAACAAAAAGATGCCAACGGTTTACTAAATAAGTTAAATGAAAAATATACACCTTCTATCGAAGAAAAATTAAGCTATTCTTTTGACAATAATAAAAATACTGCGATTTCATCCTCAACCACATTGAATTATCCTTTTAGTTTAAAAACCTCATTTATAGCAAAATATAGTTACCGAAACACAAAATCAAATATTACTAATCAATCAGCCTACTCAAACGATTTTATCCTTGGCCTAAATTATGAGATCCTCTCTAAATTAACCCTAAGTTTTTTAGGTGGCTTAACTTCTGTAAATTCTTATTCAGAAAATTACCAACAATTTTTAGGTCAAGTAGCCGTAAAAGCAAAACCTTTTAAACTTCAAGAAATAGAAGGAGGTTATTTACGTGAAATTCAAAATTTCAATGCTGAACTAATGGATAGGCAAATTATAAACAATCACTTTTATATTAACTATAGTATTGGCACAAATTTTAATTTGGGTGGATTTATGCAGTACTTTAAAACGAAACAGAGCGATGCCAATAATAGAAATCTTTTATTCGCATCTTTGTATTATACTGTTTTATCAAAACCTACCATCAAAACAGGAGTTAATTATCAATTCATCAATTTTAGTGAGCAAAAACCTTCATTCTATTTTAGTCCTTCCAAGTTTAATGCTTATGAAGCTTTTGTTGACATCATCAGAGATGATAAAGCCATTGAATCAAAAGGTGTCTTTTACCATCTTATTGCTGCAGGAGGAACTCAATTTATAGAAGACAATAAAAACCAACTTACTTATAGATTACAAGGAAAGATAGGTTACAAATTTAGTTCCCGTTTCAACTTACATTTGTATGGTTTAAAAAGTAATATTGCTTCAAGCACAGCAGCTGGATTTACTTATACTGAAATAGGATTAGGTCTTAAATGGTTATTTGCTAAACCTTTAAATCAAAAAAGGTTGTTCAAAAAATGAACAACCTTTTAAACTAACTCAAATATAACTAATCAATCAATAATTTTGTTGTTTTATACTCATTATTAGAATTTAGAATTTTACAAAAGTATATTCCTCTAGATAATTCTTTTTTATGGAAAGCGAATGAGTTTAATCCAATATTAGTATTTATATCATATTGCATCACAATTTTCCCTAATTGATCCAGAACTTGTAATTGTATTGTTTCTGATTCATTTGAAACAAATTCAATGGTAGCTTCATTATTTACTGGATTAGGGTAAATGGACACATTTGCGGTTTCTCCTTCTAATAAGGCACTACTTTTTGAGAAACGAATGTTCTCAAGTGTTAATTCTTTTAGTACCTCTTGTCCATTTGAAGTAGCCATAATGAAAACAATAGTTTTTACATCGTTTAATTTTACTGGACCTGAAGCACTAATTAATGATGCAATAGGTAAATTAAATAGTCTAACTGTACTACTTAATTTCACAGTAACATAAGGTTGATCCTCCCAATTCGACACACTTGCTTTAATGAAACGTATTTCTAAGTTACCAGTTCCTTTTGCTTTAAATTTAAAACTATCATAAGTTGACATATCTACTGCCATAAATCGTGGGGTTAATGCACGATATACACTTACGTAATTTTTAACTTTTGCACTTAAACTCACATTTCTTTCTAATGGGAATTCATTATTTAAGGCTTGATAATTGTTAGGTTCAATTTGATAATTCAAAACAGTGGTACCGCTAGCAGTATTATCAAGACCCCAAGGACCATCTGATAAAAACAAGTCATCAGGTACAGCAGTATTTTTACCAATTCTCATACCTACATCAAATAAAGATCCAATAGCATAATCTTGTTGTACTAAAAACTTTTTATCTAAATTGATATTTGTAGTAAAATTTTCAAAAGTTGATGTTTCAGATAATCTTTTCCCTCCATCAAAATCTACTACTTGAATTCCAGACGGATTTATAATATCTAAATGCAATTTCCCGTTCAAATATTTACCTTTTTTAACGAACACAGTTGGTGGATTAGACACATTATATTCGTTAATAGATCTTTGAGAATTGATTAATGAAATTAATTCGGAACCTAGTTTGTGCAAATTATCTAAAGAATTTGCCCAAATTTGGAAATTGTAATAATTTGTGTTTTGTTGATATCGATCTAAATTCCAGTGACTATCTATGGAAAAGTTATTTTCATTATTAGTCAGTTTAGCTGCTAAACTCATTGAATATTCAATTTTGCCTTCTGCATTTTTAATAATGGAACGAATAAAGTTGTGATCATTTAATTGTATAGTTGATACTGATAATATTTCGGCTCCCAATAATCGATCACATATATATTTAGTGTGTTCATATACTCCGTTATTAGTTTTTATGGCAATTATACTTCCAATAGTTTTATTATTTTTGATGTAATCTACAGAATAAATATCAGTCGCATTAGTAATTTGAGTTAAATCGAAAGGAGTAGACTCTATAACTGCATCTTCATTAATAACTTGTAATGGTATAAACGATTGAAGTGCAAAATTTGAGTTGTTGCTTTTATTTGCATAAGTGATGCCTTTTATTACTTTAGAAGCTTTAGAACGATCAAAATTATAATTAGTTTTCACTCTATTATAATTGCGTTTATTAATTGCATCACCTAATCTATTATTGCTTTCTAACCCCCCATTGTTTCCTCCAGAAGTTTCATCAACCACTGGACAAGATCCTGTTCCAGAACAAGAAGGATCATCACAGTCTACTAATCCATCCCCATCATCATCAATTCCATTAGAACAATCTTCTTGAGGTACTGCAGCGGTAGGACATCGCGCACCATCATTACTTGAACTTGATGGACCAAAAGCAAATAAATTTGAACTAATTGCATTGGAACCGGTTAAATTTTGAACATTTCTGATTATGAATATAGTTCCTGTGTCATTGGAAGAAACATAAAAATTACCATCTACATCAAAATATACAGCTCCATAAGTATAATTTAATCCTGCCATAATGGGAACTTCACCTAAACTTTGCACAGCTCCAGTAGTAGGATTAACTCTATATAAGATATTTGTTGCTTTTTCTACAGTGTATAAATTGCCATCGACTGCATTAAATGCCCAATCGTGTACATTTATAGAGGCACTCATTGCATACGAAGTGAGAAACTGTGCATAGGTAGCAGAGTTAGGATTTATATCAATTTGGTAAATATTATTACTAATTTTCAAAAAATAAACCCCATCAGATCGAATATCACCCACAAATCTACTTGTAGCTGGTAATTCAGGTATATAATATGATGTTGTTTGGAAATCAGCACCAATTCTTACAATTGTATTTGCTGGTGTACTTAATGACCCCCACATATAACCATCGGTAGGGTTATAACCAGCGGCATTTATATTACCTGGTGTAATATCTGTAGCAACTAATGTAGAGGTTCCAGATGCTAAGTTAATTGCATACAAATCATTCATTTGAAATAGATATGCGTTAAAATCGCAATTAAATGGCTGATTTTGGCTAAATGTAGAGAGACTAGAACAATTTAAAATAATTACTAATCCATATTTTACTAATGCTAAAGTATAATTTTTCATAACCCTACTATTTTATTTATAGTAAAATTATGTATATCAATTAGTGTAAAAATTACTTTTTGACAATTGAAATCAAAGTGTAGATAAAATGTAATTATCTATAGATAAACCAAAAACAACCTAAAGCAAATTTAACCTATTCATTAATTCAGGTCTGTTGGAGCGACTTACAGGTATTACTTCCTTTCCTATAAGCACACTATTATCTTCAATATCTATAATTTTTTTTACATTGATTATGTACGATCGATGCACTTTTAGAAATAAGTCATTTGGTAATTTATCCTCGATCTTTTTAAGTGTGGAATGAACCGTATAACTTTTACCTTCTGTTTTAATAAGGATATAATCTCCTTTTGCTTCAATCAAATTAATCGATGGAAAATCGATTTTGATTAATCTTCTATCAATATTAATATAGAAATCAGTGGCACTATCTTGAATTTTCGCTGGAATATCTAAATGAGTTGATACTGTTTCAATTTCGTTCTTACCAAACGATTTTAATTTATGAATTGCCTTATCAAAACGTTCCTTAGTAATTGGCTTAACAATATAATCTACAATACAGTCATATTCGAAAGCATCAATTGCAAAATTTTTATCAGAGGTTACTAAAATTATTTTGGGTGGATTTTTAACTGTTTGAATAAAATCAAATCCCGTAAAATCAGGCATATGAATATCAAGAAATATAAGATCAACAGAATTTTGATTCAAATACTTCATTGCTTGAATTGCATTAGAAAATTCTTCAAGCACATTAATTTCAGGATAGCTGGAAACCATCTCTGTTATTATTGTCCTTGCTAAAGTTTCATCATCTACTATAATACAATTCATTAGTTATTCCAATTGATCAACAAATTGTTGCATAGCGTACAAAATATTTTCAAATTCTGCCTGTAAATTAGTTGATTGCTTCAATAAATTTATTTCTAACTCTTCAGCAATATAATAACTTTTTTCCATTCCTAAAACAGAAATCTTATGTTTAAGTTTATGTACGCTTGAAGCTGCAAGTTGATGATTATTTGCTTTTATATTTTCTTTATAAGCGCTAATTTCTTCAGGCAATTCTTTTTTTAGAACAGAAATAATTTTTGCTCTAAACTCAAGATTATTTCCTGATAATTCTTTTATATAGTTTTCGTTAGGATTTTCCATATTGCTTAGGTAAAGTAAAATAAAATGTTGCTCCTTCATTTTCTTGGCTTTCTACCCAGATTTTTCCATTGTAAAATTGCACTATCTTTTTCACAATAGATAGTCCAATCCCTGATGACTTGTTATCACTCTCTAATTTGGTAAAAACATTAAAAATCTTATCAAAATATTCTGGATTAATTCCTTTTCCGTTATCTTTTACATAAAATATATAATCTTCCACTCTATCTTTAAAACCTATTTCAATTACACCATTTTGTTTATCGACAGCTTTTAACGCATTATCAAGAAGGTTCTGAAAAATTTGTCTAAACCTTGAATTATTACCATATACCTTAGGAAAATTTTGAGCAACGATAACTTTTATATTTTCAGGTATATGTAGGGATTTTATTAATTCTTCACAGGTTATATTGAAATCGACAAACCTATCCTCGGTTTCAAGTTTATCAATAGTAGAATATTCTAAAATTCCTTTGATAAGTAAGTCCATTTTTTCCACATTAAATAAAACTGCATTCAAAGAATCTAAACAATGGTCACCCATAGTTTCCTTATTATCCTCTATTACCCAGCTTATTAATGTATGTATATTTCTTAATGGAGCCTTTAAATCATGAGAAACCACATGGGCATATTCGTTAAGTTCTTGATTTTGCTCTTCTAAGTCTTTTAACAAATCCTCTCTTTGTTTATTAATTGAAATAATCTCCATAGTTTGTTTACTCAATTTTTTCATGAGATCATTTTCATCATCTCCTTCTGTGGAAGAAGATTCTTTTGCCATTGAATTGATTATTTCCCGAAGATTTTTATTTATTTCTTTTAAATTGTGTGCCTCTGTCCTTAATTTACTATTTGCTTCATACAATTCATCCGAACTAATCTTCATAGCCCTTTGCGACATCTTTATCTGCTCATCATAATTATTATATGAATCGTTGATCGCATCTATAAAACCATCATATGATGATGATTCAGGACAATCTCTTTTTAAATATTTTTCAATTTGTCTACTTAGCAGAGAATTCATTATTCACTTATTAAAGTTAAAGTCATTGTTTGATTATGTAATTCACAACTTGAATTTTTCTCAAATGGTGCTATCTCACCGTAAGAATAAAATCCGCTAATTACGGCTTGATTTCCTATTACTTTCTTTACTTCTTCAATTTCTTCTTCAACCCTTTGATCCATTACTAATTTCCTACCAATACAGCTCACTAATAAAGCAAATTCTGGTGGGGTTTGCCTATGGTCCATCGCTTTTTTTGCTGCTTTCAAAGCTCCTTCAGAAAGCCCATCAACAGATGCCATCATCAATTGAACTGTAGAGTTAATTGGTACATCTCCAGCTAGAGTCATTGAATTTTTTTCTTCATTTATAGAAAGAATTGTTCTAACCACTGCTCTTTCTCTATTTTCTGCCTTAACATGTAAAGGATATAATAATGATGCTTTAGGCAATTCATCGGCTTTATCCCCAAGATATTTTCTATATAGCTCTAAAGCAGGTTTATCATCTATTTCATATAATACATTTGCTTCTGAACTAGTTATTAATCTTTCTGGACCAAATGTTAACCAACCACCATAACTTGCAACTGTTATTTCAAGAGTTTCACCATAAAGCCCTATTAAAATCACTTCACCTGTTTTAGGATTTTCTTTATAAGAAGCAAGTGTTTTTTCAAATTTATCATCATCTCCACAAATACCTCCTGAAATAGCAATATTGTTTAAGAATACATTTTCAATTCCAGCAATTAGGGAACTTCCATTTACATAACTACCTTCAGAAATTACTAACAAATGTTTGAGACCTTCTTTAGGAATTTGATTAGCTAAAATTTCTCCCAGCAAATTAGCGTCAAAATTATGATCCTTTATATTTCCATGTTTTACAACAAAAGTAGATTTCTCAAACTCAATTGCTGTAACATGAACTGCATGATCGATTACTCTTGTATCAACTATTTCGCCTGATGTTGAACCAAAAACTACATTCTCATAGGGAAATTCATCTCTTATTTTTTTTATAACGGTTTTATCTTCCAATAGTTGTCTATTACCTAAAACCAAAACTAAAGGATTATTCAAA
Organism: uncultured Flavobacterium sp.; assembly: GCA_964565035.1. GTDB lineage: Bacteria > Bacteroidota > Bacteroidia > Flavobacteriales > Flavobacteriaceae > Flavobacterium. The sequence goes on from CAZMCP010000018.1 coordinate 22,580, forward strand.
TCTTGCTTAGACTTAATATAATTCCATTCAAGATTTTTTTCTAAAAGAGCTTGTACTATTTTCATTTTATATTTTTTGGAATTTGAACAAAAAAAGTTGTCCCAATATTTTCCTGGCTTTCAAGCCAAATTTTACCTTTATATGTTTCTATAATCTTTTTTACTATGGATAAACCAATTCCAGTGGATTTTTCATCATTTGTAAAAGATTGAAACATTTTAAAAATCTTTTCTTGATTTTCTATTGCTATTCCGGGTCCATTATCATTAATAGTAAAAATATGATTTTTTTCATCACATCTATAATTTACTTGAACACGACCTTCTGGTTTGTCTATGTAATTAACGGCATTACTTATTAAGTTTTGAAACAATTGTTGAATACGATATTTATCAGCGATGATAATTGGCAATTGATTTAATATACTTATTTTAATATTACTGGGTATGTGAATAATTTGAAGTATATTCTGAATAACCTCATTAGTATCTACATATTCTAAACTGATATCTTCTAAAGTATCTATTTTTGAATACGTTAAAATACCTTTTATAAGGTGATCCATTTTTTCTACTTTATTTTCTATCATCTTAAGATAATTTAAGGTCTGTTCACTAAACTCCTTTTGATTATCTTCCTTAATCCAAGTTATTAACGAATGTATACTTCTTAATGGAGATTTTAAATCATGGGAAACCATTTGAGCATAATCATTAAGTTGTTGATTTTGTTTTTCTAACTTTTGCAAAAGTTGCTCTTTCTGAATTTCAAAATTTTTCTGTTGGGTGATATCTAAATGTATACCTATTGATCCAATAATGTTACCTTTCGCATCATAATTTGGCCCTCCGCTAATTATCCAATAACGGTCTTCACCTTTTTTTGTCTTGGCTAAAATTTCATATGAATCAGATATTCCTTTTTTTCTGGAATCGTTTTGTTGATTTAATATTCTTTTGCTTTTATCATTCACAAGCAATTCAGTCGCATTTTTACCTAAAAGTTCTACTTCAGAATACCCACTCATTTCTAGAAAAGATTGATTACAATAAAGGATAATATCATTAATATCAACTTCAATTAATCCTAAATTCATATTTGCAATAATACGGCTATATTTCTCTTTTTCAATTCTTATAGCTTCTTGATAAGATTTTTCGTTACTTATATCTTCTTCTATTGCAAAATATTTTATAATTTGTCCATTGGCATTTTTTATTGCTTGTCCATGAATTCTAACCCAATATTTCGATTTTTTCTTAGAATAATTTAATATATCACAATTAAAAGGTTCGCCTGATAAGACTTGCTTTTTTAAATAGGCAATAGTTTCCTTATTTGTATCTTCTCCTTGAAGAAAGGAACCGGGTGTTTTACCGATTACTTCTTGATTGTTATAACCAGTAAGTTTTTCAAAACTTTCATTTACCCATTCAATTTTACCCTCTTTGTCGCAAATAATTACTGCATTAATATTAGTCTTTGCTATTAAAGATAAAACTTGTAATTCACCTTGATCTTTTTCAAGAGTTTTTTGTTGCTGATTAATCTTTGAGACTAATTCATTTAATTCTTGATTTTGAATTTCATGATTTTTTAAGACATGTAACAAATCAATCAAAGGGTCGTTAAAAGCAAAGTCTTTAAGTGTTAAATTATTATCTATAAGATCATTGATTGAATTAAACCAAGGTGAACCAGTAAAAAGATAATAATCCCCAATTTTATTTATTTGACCTCGAAGAGTTATTGATTTGTCGTAGGTTTTTAAAATAATCAATTGATCTAAAACTTGATTAAAATTAAATTTGTTAACATTTTCTAAATGAGGTCTTTGAAATTGAAAAGAGTCTAAAAAAAAAGAATTAGTTTTAGGTACAATTTTTTGAAGGGTTTTACCTATTGATACAATCCTTAATTCATCATCAATTTGAATGTAAAATGGAAATATTAAATCAAACTCATTTACTTTAAAATTGAATTGAATGCTGTTCATAGTCTACCAACTTATATTAAATATCTCGTGAGTATCTCCTTCTGTTCGACTTTTAATAAGCTTAATTTCAACAGGTGTTTTGAATAAAATTGATAAACCTTGAATCAAACCCTTAACAAAACTTTGTAAACCTTGTCTTACAGAAAAGTAATGTAAGTTAAGGCTTTTTTCTTTAATATCCGAGATTTTAAATTCTGGAGGTGTTAAATTTGGATAAATTAACATTACTCTATTATGAAATAGTGGAAGGTTTATCAAAAATTCTTTTAAAGTTGCTCCTCCAGATTGCATGAGTCCATGATACTTTTCTTGGGTAGTTTTCAAAACCCACCATTCTCCAAAAGCAACTAAGACTTCATCAGTTGTTAAACTCATCTCTTCGGCAGTGGCAACAACTAATTTATAAGTAATAATATCATCATATGGCTGACTACTAATAAAAAAATCTTCTTCAATACCGCTTTTTTCACGAATATATTTCCATTTTTCTTCACCAAAATTTGTAATTAGCAAATCTTGAATAGCCTTATTGACAATTCCATACATAACTTTCTTTATTGATTTATGAGTTCATTAATACTCCAATAATTCAAAAGTCTATCTATTTTTTTCACATACTCCTCATACTTTAATGGCTTTATTAAATAACCTGCCACTCCAATTTTATAGCATTCTAACAAATCCTTATGATTGCTTGATGTTGAAAGTATAATTGATGGAATATATTTAAGTTTTTCATCTTCTTTAAGAATTTTTAAAAACTCGATTCCGTTTAATTTTGGCATGTTTAAATCCAAAATAATAACATCAGGAATAATAGCTTTATTTTTTATAAAATCTAAAGCTTCTACTCCATTATTTGCCTCTATTACTTTATGAGGTAAATTTAAAGACTTTATTGCTCTGTTAAATTTCATTACTTCGATAGTATCATCCTCTAACAACAAAATATTTAATGGTTTTTCCATTTCAATTAGAATAAGCTTAATACATTGTAAAGATATCAAAACCTAAACTGATTGTTTCTTTTATTCGCTTAATAGAAATATTAGTATCGACGAAATGCAATTTAATAAAGACGGTTGATATAAATTAATTACATAAATTGGAGAATTTCTGCCTTTAATCTGTCATATTCACCTTGAAGAATTAATCCGTTATCTAATAATTTTTTATAATTCTGAAGTTTTGCAAAAAGTTCTTCACTACTCATTTCGCTTAATTTTCTTTCACCATAATTTGTCGATGCAGTTTCTATTTTCTCCTCGACAATTGATTCAGTAATAGCAGCAGGAACCGAAGAGATGAGTTCAGCAAAAGATGTTACTTCTTCTGTTTCAACTTCTTCCACTACTTCAGCTTGATACTCTTCTACTACGTCTGGAGTTTCTAAGACTGGTGTTGTTTCAAAAATTGGTGTTGTCTGTGGGTTTTTTAATAAATCCATTTGCTCTTTGGCAAAAGTGTATAACTTTCTTGCTTGATTTTTTGGCAAATAATCTACGGTATGAGTTAATTCTGTTTTAGTAGAAAAAGTAAACTCTGAACCCAAAATTCCTTCTTTTACAAAAGTCCCTCCTACTTCGTCCCAATTAAAATCCACAAATTCCATAGACAAACCTAAATTTTTAGGTTTACATAAAATAATGCGCTTATTAGTAACGACTATGCTATCTGGAAAAACTGTAATGGCTGGTTTTTTTTGCACAGCAATGTAACCCACTTCTTCATTACTCATTAATAAATTCTCAAGTTTAGCTGTAATTTTTTCAATTGCTTTTGGATCTTGATCCTCGTTCAGTATTTTTTTTAAATTATCAATCATAATATTTCTTTTATTTTTTGTACATTCAACAGCACTCAAAAGTAGTGCCTAAATTAAGAATTTATTACTTCCGCTTGCAATTTCTTTGTTAAACTTTTAAAAACTAAATCATAGGAATGGTTTATTAATTCTATCATCATTTTATCTGTCACGTCTTTATTGAAATCAATAGTATTCCAATGAATTTTACTCATATGATATCCTGGATTTACAGCTTCATATTCGGTACGAAGTTCTAATGCTCTTTCAGGGTCACATTTCAAATTAAGAGATGGTGATCCTTTTTCCCATTCTTGCAAAGATGTTAAACAAAACATCTTTCCTCCTACTTTAAAAACCAATGTATCTTCATCAAAAGGAAAATGCTCAGTTACTCCTTTCTTAGCTAAACAAAACTCATATAGTTGTTGAATATTCATTTATTTAAACTGATTGGCCAAAAGTTAATAATGTTCCATTTGGATCTACTATCGAGAACTCTATTTGATTCCATGGTTTTACTTCAAGTTTTCCATTGGGATGAATTTCAATATTATTATCTTCTAGTTTTTTATATAACCCATCTATTTCATTTTCGAGTCTTATATAAATCATAAAATTGGACTTTAAAGGATTCAAATCATTAAAAGAAAACAGATGGATTTCTAATCCATCTTTTGAAACAATACAATAATCGCCATAATCTGAATTTAAGACAAAACCTAGCTTTTGATAAAAAACAATTGTCACATTCTTATCAATAAAGGGTAATTTAGGGATAATAGCTGTTATCATATTTTATATAAAATTGGTTTACTTGGACTAGCGTCATTTTCAAACGAAGCGATTTGAAGATTTAGTATATAACTTCCATCCTCTATAGAATCATCAACAAAAACCAACTCTGTAATTGTACTGTTCATTCTAGCATCGTCATTAAGACGATTTACATCTTGTACATTCCAAAATGCTTTATGTGCCAATAACTTTCCTTCGTCATGCTCTTTATCAACACTAGGCAAATCAATCAAAAGATGTTGAATTCCTCTTTCCCTTAAAAAAAAAGCCGCTTCTTCCAGTAGGTATGGCCAGTTTGTATTTGAGTATTTCTTTGAAGTCTTATCTGATGAATTCGGTAATGTTCTTATAACAATTGCTCCTGGAGATTTATCCTGTAAAGCATTTTCAATCTGCGCTTTGGTAATAACAAAATCCTCTTCTTGTGCTTCTGGTTGAACTGAAATCACTTCTGCAGTAAAAAAGAATTTTTTTAAACATTGATTTATACTATAAAAGTCTCTTGTAATATGCCCTAGACACTCCGTATGGGTGCCATGCCCGTGTGGATTGAAAAAAATATTATTGAAATTTGTAGACGAACTCCCTTCAGAGACCTTTCCTACCCAATCACCAAAACGAACAGGTTCAATTTCTGGCTTTTCAATATACCAAGCAATTGGATTTTGTTCAGTATTAGAAATTGGCAATGAAATATCTAATGGCTTAGATAAATCTATTTCAAATAAAAGACCATTGTGTTGAATATTTGCTTTCAAAAAATAATTATATTTACATATTACTTAGCACTAAAGATAACACAAATGAAGAAATTATTTATCTGCGCTCTACTTATTTCAAGTACTTATCTATTTGCACAAAACAACCAAGTACTATTACAATCCAAACAACTCAATTCTTCAATTCTTTTAAAAACCACAAATGCAAATTTCTCTCAATTAAAGTCTTATAGCAAGTATGATTTTTCAATCTTCAACAGAACCTCAATGTTAAATGACAACTTTTCGGTTTATAATGACAAAATAGAGTACAAAAATTCAATAATTATACCTACCAATCAAGCCTTTAGTATTAAAATGGATTCTTTTAACCCTAATGCATCTAACTCAATTGAAACTGCTCTTTTATCAGGCACTCTCAATTTATTCACTGGTTTATTTAACCACAAAATAAATTTTAAATAATTTTAAATAAGTCTGATGCAATTCCATCACAAAAGAATTTTCCTTTTTTTGTAGTTTTTAGAATATCATTTTCAAGAATTAGTTTCTCATCATCCAAAAAACGTTGTACATTTTGAAGTAGATAATCCAAATAGCTTTTGCCAAATTCTTTTTCAATCCGTTCTAAAGAAACACCCCAAACGGTTCGCAACCCAGTCATTACATATTCGTTATATCTATCAGCAATTGATAGTGTTTCGACTTCACATGGCAATTTAGATTCCTGAATCGATTTGATGTAAAGGGAATTATTAGAAACATTCCAACTACGATTTACTCCATCGTAACTATGTGCCGATGGACCAATACCGAGGTATTTTTTTCCTAACCAATACGCTGAGTTGTTTCGAGAAAAATAATTTGCCTTACCAAAATTTGACAATTCGTAATGCACAAATCCATTAGCTTCGAGTTTGTCCACCAATATTAAAAACTGTTCATGTGCTACTCCATCATCCAATTGAGGTATATCGCCTTTACGAATCATTTTTTCTAAAGCGGTTTTGTGTTCTACAGTTAATGCATAACTGGATATATGAGGAATCTTAAGATGTAATAATGTTTGAATGTTTTGTTTCCATTTCTCATTGCTTAGTCCTGGTATTCCATAAATCAAATCGACCGAAATATTATCGAAATGCTGAGTTGCTAATTCTAAGCATTTTTTAGCTTCTAGAGCATTATGAGCACGATTCATAAGTTTTAAATCTTCTTCAAAAAATGACTGCACTCCTATTGATAATCTATTTACGCGAGATTTTGCTAATTCAAGAATTCTTTTATCATCTAAATCATCCGGATTGGCTTCTATTGTTATCTCGGGATTATCTGAAACTTGATAATTAGCATAAACTTCATCAATTAAATGATTTAAATCGTTCCATGACAATATTGAAGGAGTACCTCCACCAAAATAAATAGTCTCTACAATTTCATCTTTAAATTCATTTTTCCTCAATGTAAGTTCTTTAGACAAAGCCAAAACCATCGCATCGCTTTTCTTCATCGACGTTGAAAAGTGAAAATCGCAGTAATGACAAGCCTGCTTACAAAATGGTATATGAATGTAGATTCCTGCCAAATTATTTTTTTATTCTTGCATCATTCTGTTTCACAAATGCATCCCAACCTGAGTAACTCTTCCCGATCTCTACTCTTCCCGAATTAAAAAAATGGCAAACAGCTGCTGCTAAACCATCTGTCGAATCAAGGTTTTTTGGTAATTCTTTCAGTCCTAATAATTGCTGAAGCATTTTTGCCACTTGTTCCTTGCTAGCATTTCCATTACCTGTGATAGCCATTTTTATTTTTTTGGGTTCATACTCGGTGATAGGAATTTGGCGAGACAAACCCGCAGCCATTGCTACTCCTTGTGCTCTACCTAATTTCAACATCGATTGTACATTTTTTCCAAAAAAAGGCGCTTCGATAGCAATTTCATCTGGGTTATAGGTATCAATTAACTCAATAGTTCGTTCAAAAATTCGTTTTAAACGCATGTAATGGTCATCCATTTTATTAAGCTGTAGTTCATTAAGCTGAATAAACTCCATTTTTTTATTGACCACTTTTATAAGCCCAAAGCCCATAATTGTAGTTCCAGGATCAATTCCCAATATGATACGTTCAGATGCCAAATTGTTTTTATTTGAAAGTTTAAAGTTTAGATGTCAAAGTTTTGTTACTTTGTTCCAATGATAACCTTGAACGACAAAACTAAACAATTCCTGATACTTCTCCTCAAACTTTTAATTGTTGGAGGAGCTTTTTATTTTATTTACAATCGTTTATCGACTGACAAACAATTAAACTGGGCTCAATTCAAAGCACTGATTGTAGAAAAAGCTTCAATAGGGAACATTTTTATTCTATTGCTACTTTCTTTTATAAATCGTTTTCTAGAGATTTTAAAATGGCAAAATTTAGTTCAAATTGTTACCCCAATAAGTCTTTATGAATCTACAAAACAAGTTATGGGTGCACTGCCCTTGGCTTTGTTTACCCCAAACGGAATTGGCGAATATGCAGGAAAAGCATTGTTTTTTGAGAAAGAAAAAACTAAAAAAATTGTTTTCTTGAATTTAGTATGCAATGGTATTCAAATGATTTTAACTGTTATTTTTGGCACATTTGGTTTATTGTACTTCAATGCTAATTTTAATGTTATTACTCCTAAAAGTGTTTTAATTATTTTTTTCCTTTTTTCATTGTTGTTAATTACAGTATTCTTTCTTAAAAAAATCAACATCAAAGGATATTCTCTAGAAAAACTTATTCATAAAATTAATAGCATTCCTAAACACATTCATAAAAAAAACATTTTTGTAGCCATTGCTAGATATATTACTTTTTCCCATCAGTATTACTTTTTGTTTTTGATACTGGATGTACAATTACCATATTTGATACTCATGGCAACAATTACGAGTGTTTATTTTCTAGCTTCGTCTCTACCTAGTTTCCAATTTCTGGATTTTGCAGTAAAAGGAAGTGTAGCCGTTTACTTTTTTGGGCTATTAGGAGTAAGTGAATGGATCGTAGTTTTTATTAGTACACTAATGTGGTTCTTAAATACTGTTTTACCAGTAGTTATAGGAACCTATTTTGTTTTTACATTTAAATCAAGATGGAAACAACAATCTACATAATAGTAATATGGTATGTTTTGAATATTCTATGGCTAGTTTATGGATTTTCGAAAGTAAAATCATTTAACTATAGTGATAAATCTCCGAGCACAAAATTTACCATAGTTATTCCTTTTAGGAACGAAGCTAAAAATCTAACTAAGATTCTAGAATCGATCGAGAAATTAAACTATCCTAAAAACATGTACTGTGTAATTTTAGTAGATGATGAGTCTTCTGATGAGTTCCAAATTAACTCTTATAATTTTTCATTATCGCTTTTAAAAAATAACAGAAAGACTAAATCACCAAAAAAAGATGCAATTAACACAGCTATTGAAAAAGTAGATACTGAGTGGATTATTACTACTGATGCTGATTGCATTGTTCCTGAAAATTGGTTAAAAACATACGATGCCTACATTCAAGAAAACTATCCTAAAATGATGGCATCAGGAGTATATTATTTGACAGAGAATAATTTTATATCCAATTTTCAACAACTTGACATAATGAGCTTGCAAGGAACAACAATAGGTAGTTTTGGAAACAGCAATGCTTTTATGTGTAATGGAGCTAATTTTGCATATCGAAAGGATTTTTTTGAAATTCTTAAAGGTTTTGAAGGCAACAATAGTATTGCTAGTGGTGATGATGTTTTTTTATTACAAAAAGCTATTGCGTATGAAAAAGATAATGTCCACTTTGTAAAATCCAATATGACTTTAGTAGAAACTCAAACAGAAAATACTTGGTCAAAATTATTTAATCAACGTGTTCGCTGGGCAAGTAAAACTGCAAATTACAACAGTTTTTATAGTAAACAATTAGGCTTAAGCGTTTTATTAATGAATCTAATTTGGATTTTTTCTGTCATTTTATATTTGTTTAATTACATCAATCTTAAATTAGTAGTCACTATTATAGTTTTAAAATTTATCGTAGATACCTTACTACTCTCAAAAACCTATAACTTCTTTAATCTAAAATTTAATTATTTATTCTTAAGTAACATTTTTTATCCTTTTTTTAGTAGTACTGTTGCAATTTATTCGATTATTGGAAAATACAATTGGAAGGGCAGAATCTTTACAAAATAATTAATTTACTGAAAATAAGATATTTAAATTAAATATTTTTCTTTTTACTTACCATGTTTAAGATAACATTTTGTAACTTTATGATGTAATCATAAGTGAATCAGATGAAAACCAAGTTACACATATTATTTTTGCTTTTTTTAGCTCAAATTGGTTTTAGTCAAACAGGAATGTTTGTACATGGTAAGGTTGTAAACAACGATATTCCAATAAAAGGTGTTGAGGTTATTAGTTTGAATACTAGAAATGTTGTTATTACAGACTCAAATGGGCTTTTCTCCATCATTGTAAACCCAAAAGACGTACTTGTTTTTGGTATTAAAGGATATGAACCTAAAAGGATAGTTTTAGATCCAAGCAGAGCAGAAAATTATTATGTAAAAGTTGTTTTAGCTCCTTCAAGGGATGAACTTGAAGAAATTTTAGTCACATCATTTGTAAGTCCAAAATTTGATTCTCAAAAAATCACAGACACACAATATTTTGATGATTTTAACTCCAGTCCAAAGAATAGACTTATTAAAGATGGAACAATTGAAAACGGAATAAATTTTATTAGATTATTTAAAGACTCAAGAAGTCTTGTAAACAGAGATTAATGATTTCTTTTTAAAACAACAGGAATTATAAACTCAGATTTCACTTTTATACCTCTTTTTATTGCAGGTTCAATAATAGGTATCCCAACAGTTTTTTCTTTGATTATACTATCTAGTTTACCATCATCCTCAGAACTATTTTGTGATAAAAATTTAACAGTATAATCTGGCATTACAATCACTTTTAGTTTCAAAGTATCGATATTGGGAAGTTCTTTTATAATAGTATCATTACTCAACCTTGATTCAAGACTTTGTGTTAACAATTCAAAAAAGCATTGTTTTCTTGCATCGTTATTTGTTAATGAATCACAAATGGCAATACTTGGAAATTCATCTACTCTCTTCCAATCAATTTTTTTAATTTCTTGTTTTAGCAATTCTTCTTTACTAGGTATTTCTTTTTCGAAATACTGGCATGAATGCATTATAGAAATCAAAAAAAAAGGAAATATTCTTTTCATTTTGGAACAACCCATTTTTATTTGAGAAATTAATTCTATTTTAGAGTTCAAAAGTAATAAAAATAATTTTATGGATATAGTGCTATTAATACTTGGATTCATTTGTGTTGTAATTGGAATTTTTGGAAGTTTCTTACCAGCATTGCCTGGACCTGGATTAAGTTGGGCAGGAATTTTATTATTATATCTTACAAAAGCTGTCCCAAATAATTATTGGGTTTTAGGTATCACTCTTGCAATTACTTTACTTATAATGATTCTTGACTATATAATTCCTGCTAAAGGAACTAAAAAATTTGGAGGAAGTAAATATGGTATTTGGGGAACAAATATTGGGTTGATAATTGGATTTTTCTTTATTCCAATTCCATTTGGATTTGTAATTGGCGCTTTTTTAGGTGCTTTTTTAGGTGAAATAATCTACGACAAACAAGATCATAAAAGAGCCTTAAAAGCTGCAACAGGATCTTTTTTAGGATTCTTAGTTTCTTCCTTTATGAAATTTATTGTTTGTATGATTTTTCTAGGCACTTTCTTATATGTAAGTTGGAGCTACAGAGATACTCTTTTCTTATAAAAATACTCTAAAATAAAAAAAGCCTTTCTTTTGAAAGGCTTTTTTTATTTCTGGCGGTCTGGACGGGACTCGAACCCGCGACCCCATGCGTGACAGGCATGTATTCTAACCAACTGAACTACCAAACCAGTGCTTAATTGCGAGTGCAAATATACAACCGTTTTTCGTTTTAGCAACTCTTTTTTGAGGTGAAACTCCTTATTTTTTAAATTAAAATCATAACTTATTTACTGTTAAGATATTTCATAAAAAAATAAGAAACAAACCAATTTAAAAATAAAAAAGCCCTCCAATCAAATGGAAAGCTTTTCATTGGTCTAACTACTAAACCATTCCGATTTTACTCGGAACTAAACAACACAACTAATCTTAAATATCTTAAGAGGGCAAAAAAGCTCCGTGTTTAACGGAGCTTCCTCTTTTCTGGCGGTCTGGACGGGACTCGAACCCGCGACCCCATGCGTGACAGGCATGTATTCTAACCAACTGAACTACCAAACCAGTGCTTAATTGCGAGTGCAAATATACAACCGTTTTTCAATCCCGCAAGTATTTTTTGAAAAAAATTTAAAATATTTTATTTGTTATCACCCAAATCTTTGTTTTTCAACTAAATAAGTCGTCATGATTTTTTCAAATTTTTCTTCAACATAAACTGGAATATATTTGATTTTATACATAGCACAAGTGTTGGCTACTCTATCAAAATAACTCTTTACCAATTTTTCATAATTGGCTTTTATATTCTCAGCAAATAAATTTACCACATCTCCTGTTTCAAGATCAATAAATTTTCGTGGAGAATTATCAAAATTAAAATTCAATTCCGTCTTTTTATCTAAAACATGAAAAAGAATTACTTTGTGCTTATTATGCTTTAAATGCTGAAGTGCTTTAAATAATCTTTCATCATCATCGCCTTGAAACATATCAGTAAACAAAATTATCATGGAACGACGATGCATCTTTTCTGCAATTTGATGTAAATAAGTAATGGTATCTGTCTGCTTATTTGACACCTTGGTTTCAAGTAAATTTTCTAGCTTGTGTAACAACATTCGATGATGTCTGTCGCTTCCTTTTTCTGGCGCATAATACTCATATGAATCAGAATAAACACTTAATCCAACTGCATCTCGTTGCTTTTTGAGCAAATTCATAAGTACTGCCGATGCCATAACCGAAAAACCAATTTTATTTTCATAAAAAAATTGGTTTGAAGCAAGCTTAGGATAATGCATCGATGAGGAATTATCTATAATCAGGTGACAACGCAAATTTGTTTCTTCTTCAAATCGCTTTGTATAAAGCCTATCTGTTTTAGCATAAAGCTTCCAATCTATATGTTTTGTACTTTCCCCTGCATTGTAAATTTTATGTTCTGCAAACTCTGCTGAAAAACCATGAAAAGGAGACTTGTGCATTCCAGAAATAAAACCTTCAACAATTTGATTTGCTAACAGTTCTAATTGCTGAAAGCTAGAGATTTTTTCTATTTGAGATTCTAAATTCATCTCTCAAAAATAAGAAAAAGGTTTGGCTTTTCGCCAAACCTTTTCTAAGTAAGATATTGAATGTTTTTACAATTAAGATTTTACAAACTTGAAAGTTAAATCTCCTGCATAATAGTTTAATGGGAAAACATCTGGCAAAACCTGTGCTGTACCACTTTTATACCCATAAGAAAGAACTTTAATATCCCCAACAGTTACAGGATAAGCAACAACAGAACCATCCGTTTTTCTTCTGTCATACCAATCATTACTGTTATATGTTAACACATACTCTTTATCTTTCACTAGATCAAGTGGAGTAATATTTTTTGTTATTTCTACTCCTGAAGAAGTAACATCAATCAACTCTGTTCTTAAAACTGTTGCTGTAGTTTTATCCCAAATTGTAACTCTCATTGAAGTATGAACGTCAGGTATTTTAGTCATTAATGCAGTCATTTTACCATTAGCTAATGGCACAAATGTGATTCCAAATTCGTAGTCTCCACTGTTGACATAATTCGTTGTTTTTTGATTAAATCCTGTTGTTGTTAAAAATCCAGGTAATGGATTTTGTTCTGTCACAGCAGGTGTACTTGATGAATTATCATCGTCTTTACTACAAGAAAATATTGCCCCAGACAATAATGCAACACATAAAAGTTTTTTTAATGTTTTCATAGCCATTTAGTTAGTTTTAAAATTTATTAAGTTTATCCACTACAAATATTTAACTAATGCTAATCATATGAAAGAGTGTCTTTCCTGTTTTGAAAGGGTGTTTTTCCTGTTTTTAAATAAGTGTTATTCTTCTCTAAGAAACAAAAAAAGCTCGGTAATACCGAGCCTTTTGTATTCTAATTTAACTAAAAACGTTTTACAATAAAGCATCAATAGCTTTAGTATAAGTATCTTTAGGAGCTACACCTACTTGGCGCCCTACAACTTCTCCGTTTTGGAAAATAAGAACTGTTGGGATATTACGAACTCCATATTTTGCAGCAAATTCTTGGTTTGCATCTACATCAACTTTTCCTACTACAGCTTTACCATCGTATTCTGTAGAAATTTCATCGATGATTGGACCTACCATACGACAAGGACCACACCATGCTGCCCAAAAATCTACTAGTACTGGTTTGCTTGATTGTAATACTACTTCTTCAAAAGTAGCATCTGTTATTGCTTGTGCCATTTTTATACTTTTAATAAATTGATAAACAAAAGTAATATATTATTTTAAAAGAGCATCGCTTTATAAATCAGTTTTATCAATAGCTGTATAATTTAAAAACATAACTAAAATGTGTTGTTAATACTTTCATTTTGAGTTTTAAACTTGACATCTTCCTTGGTCAGCACTTCAAAATAGTATTCGTAAATTTTATTTTCTTCAGAAGTTTCATCAATAATTAAATTTTGATTCATTTTAAATGGAACTCTAACAAAGCCTGACTCATCACTTTTTCTAAAAAGTTTCATTGCTTGAATTTCTTCAGGTTTTACATAATATTGAAAAACTCTTTTTTTAGTATTCTCGGAATCGATAAAATTAGTTGAAACAATAGGTTCTTTATTAATTTTTTCTTCTCTTCCCTCATAAACGCGATATACATCATAGCTTAAAATAACATCATTTACAATTGCATCCCATTTTAAATTAACTTTATTTCTTTCGTAAGTTGTTTCGTGTAAAAAAGGAGCAGAAGGAGGAATTACATCTGGCAATTGCACCCATAATGATGCTTGAGCACTTTCGTTAAAAGCTTTGTCAACGGCAGTTACTTTGCAAATAAATTTGGTTCCGGCTTGTTCATTAAAAATATCAACATAAGTGGTTTGTGTTTGAGGTGTTACATTTAAAAGTAACATTTCGTTTTCATCACAATCTTTTAAACCTCTATAAATACCGTATCCTGCTAAATCATTTTCAGTATTTGTTCACCAAGACAAGGTGATTTTACCAGATTCGGATTTAGCAACAACCTCTTTAGGCATTGCTCGGGCATTATAATCTGGAACAAAAACACTTACAGGCACCGATTTGCTTGGGTTATTCGATTTATCTACTGCTTCGATTTGGTATTGAAAAGTCACAGTTGAGTTCCTTCTAATTTGTTTTTGCTTCAAGAAAATCGATAAAAAGCAAATTAATCCGCCGAAATGCAATTTTTACAAACGTTAGTGTTTATAGGACTTAACAATTGTATTTAACAAAATTTTAAGCCAAATTTGCGGCGGGTTTTTTATCAAAAAAAACACCGATATACAAACGACATTAAAAATAGACGAACAACATTTTTGTCGTTTTTTTATTTTTTATATATTTAAGCATGAACTAATCTTATGAAGCAAATAAACTGCATCATTGTTGACGATGACGAAATTGACAGATTGATGACAATTTCTAACGTTAGGAAATTCCCTCAATTGAATTTGATTGGGGCATTTGACAACGCAAAAGACGCTCTTGAGATAATCAATAAAGAGAGAATAGATGTTTTATTCCTAGATATTGATATGCCTGAAACTAGCGGTTTTGAGATTAGAAAAAGTGCGACACAAATCCCAGTTTGTGTTTTTATAACTGCCCATCCAGAACATGCTGTTGAAAGCTTTGATTATGAAACATTAGATTTTATAATAAAGCCACTTAAAAGTGAGAGGTTCAGTAATACTGTAAATCGTATTCAGGAGTTTTTAGAGATTAAGCAAAAAGCTGAATTATTTGAATCTAGTATTGGCGGCGATACTATTTATATTAAAGAAGGACACGAACAAACCAAAGTAAAGCTACACGAAATACTATATCTTGAAGCTCTAAAAGATTATACGTTGGTAGTCACTACTCAAAAAAAACATTGTGTACTTTCAAGCATTGGCACACTTTTAAAAGAAAATCATTTTCAATCATTTGTTCGAATACATAGAAGCTTTGCAGTTCAAAAACAATATGTTAAGAAAATTGGCTCACAAGAAATAGAATTAAACAATAACATTTCGATCCCTATAGGTCGTAGTTACAAAGACAATTTAAGTTTAATAGCATGAGAAAAATCATAGCGATTTTACTCCTTACTTCTCTTTTAGGCTTCGGACAAAACCGAAACAAAGAAATCATTCGGCTATTAGAACAATGTGAAAACATCAAAAAAAACGAAAATTATAGACAACTGATTTCGGTTGCAAACAAAGGACTTTCGTTATCCAAAGAAGACACCTACTTACTTTCTCGATTCAATTTTTATAAAGCTTATGGTTATGAGTATGACAATAATCAATACAAAAAAGCAATACCCTATTTTGAAGCTTCTTGGCGATTTGCAAAAAAAAATCAAAACTTAAAAGAAGAAACTTTAGCAATAATGCGATTGAGTTATTTGTATTACTCAACCAAACAATTTAAAAAAAGAGAAAACTTAATAAAATACATCAAGCAAATTCTAGACACTACCAAAAGTATTTATACTCAAGGTATTTTGAATGGAAGTTTAGGTGAATACCACCTAGATAAATCTGAAATTGAACCATTTATTGGTTACAAACTTAAGGCCATAGAGTTCCGAAAAAAATTTCCGAAAGATGACGCCAGTAACATCGTTAATATAGGAATTTCTTACTCTCAAATTGGACAGGCCTTTATCAAAATGAAACAATTTGATAAAGGAATCGAATATTCTAATTATGCTAAACCATATATGAAAGGCTCTTCAAATTCATTAGCCTTTCTATACAATGATTATATAAAATGTTATACTGGAAAAAATAACCTTGACAGTATTACTAAATATTACAAAGAGATTTATAAATTAGTTTCGAAGGAAGACTCTTTACATATCAGTATAAGTTCTGCAAATCGTTATATGGCAGAATATTATATCGCTAAAGAAGATATTACTAAAGCTACTTTTTTTGCAAAAAAAGCCATTCGATTTGCTGAAAAATCCAACGATGAAGAGATTTTAATGGAAGCTCGTGTTAGTCAAGGAAAATTGCTTTATAGACAAAAACAATTTGACAAAGCCATTGAAGTTCTAAAACAAGCCTCAACTCATGCTTATGAGTTTGACAAAAATTCGTTTATAATTATCAACCAATTGTTATCTGATAGTTATGCCAAAATAGGAGATTGGAAACAAGCATTTTATTACCAAAGTATTTATACTAAAGCCAACGAAAATGTACTCAATGAATCTGCGAAACAAAGCATTGCTAATGCTGAAGCTAAATTCCAAAACAGAAACAAACAGGAGAAAATCAATTTACTTTCAGCTGAAAATAAAGTCAAGAATTTACAAATAGAAAATACAAGAAAAACGCAAATATACCTTGGCATAGGTTTCATTTTTCTTTTAACCATTGCAACTTTATTGTATCGACAAAATGTAAATCGAAAACAAATAAACAAGAAATTACAAAAATTAAATTCAGAATTAGATCAAGCCAATAAAACGAAAGCACGTTTTTTTAGTATTATAAATCACGATTTAAGAGGTCCTGTTGCCAATTTGATTGGTTTTTTACATCTTCAAGAAAATCATCCAGAATTGTTAGATGAAGAAAGCGAAAAAAGACTGAAACAAAAAACAACTGAAGGAGCTGAAAATCTTCTGTCTTCAATGGAAGATCTATTATTGTGGAGTAAAAGTCAAATGGAAAACTTTGAACCTCAACCCAAAAAAGTTCAAATTGATTCTTTATTTTCTGATATCGCAAATCATTTTTCAAATTTTGAAAACATTTCAATTACATATGAAAACAGCGAAAGTATTGAACTTTATGCAGATGAAAATTACTTAAAAACTATAATAAGAAACCTTACCGGAAATGCTATAAAAGCTTTAGAAAAAACCGACATCCCTAAAATTGAGTGGAAGGCATATACTAAAGACAATAGAGTTATACTAAGCATTCATGATAATGGTCCTGGCGGGTCAAAAGAACAGTTTAGAGCTTTATATGATGAAACAACTATAACAGGGATTTCATCTGGGCTTGGCTTACATCTTATTAGAGATTTAGCAAAAATTATAAAAGCCGAAATAAATGTAGTAATGAGTAATGAAAATGGAACTACAATTCAAATAAGTTTATAAAAAAAGAGACCATTGAGGTCTCTTTCTATTAAATGATTTACTTATTATAAATCGTAACGTATTCCAAATGTTAAACCTACACCACTAATACCAACATATGAACTTAATTCATCCTTAGCATTATTAGTATTATATCCTATTGAATTAGTTTCAGGATTATTCGAATTTGTATCTAAATGATTTACATAGTTTGTATGAATCTCAGAATAAGGTAATGTACTTAATCTATCTTGTCCATTAACAACATAATCTTTTGTTTCTTTAGTTTTACCATGAACAGTAAAGTTTCTGTATTCTACTTCACCAAACAATGAAAGTTTTCCAGATAATTTATAAGAAGTTCCTAAAGCTGCCATAAAACCTACTGTTGGATTAGGTTTAACAACATCTCTTTTATAAACATCTGCTAACTTAGTTCCAGAAGTTGTTGATTTAGTAGCATCTGTTTTTATTTCCAAGAAACCATAAACAGGCACAATCACACCAACCTTAGTATATGGCTCAAAACCTTTAGTCTCTCCTAAATACAACACTAATGAAGGAGATAAATCTAATGCTTTAATTTGCCCTTTGGATTGTAAAGTAGTAACTGTTGGAACAAAAACTCCAGGTGCAACTTGTACATCTCCAGATTCTAAATTTGTATAAGAAGCCATTTTTCTTGAATTTCCAATATAATAATGAATACCCATTTCAAAAGCTAAACGCTCAGTAAATCTATATCCAACACCTAAGTTAGTTCTAAATCCCTCTCCAAAAGAACCAGTAATACTTCTAGATGACAATAATTCTGTACCATCTGAAGTGTAAACTTCTTCTTTAGCTTCATATCCTCCTACTGTTGGAAATTCTGTAGCTACTGTTTGGAAAAAATAAGATCCACCAGCTTTAAAATAGAAACCTTTTTTTGTTGATTGAGTAGTCTCTTCTGTAGTTTGTGCAACCATCGTAGCAGAAAATGCCATGATACCTGCAAATAATAATTTTTTAATCATGATAAATTTGGGTAATTAATTTTTCGCAAAAATAAAACCCTAAAACATAATATCATAATCCTTTTTTAAGCCTCATATTACATTATTTTTAAAAAACCTAATTTAATTTGAAGTTAATTTGCATTTTCTCTAATTCCGAAAGTAACTCATTAGAAATCTTAATTTTAAGTTTTCTGCTATGCATTGCTATCCTATTCACAACCCTAGTTTCCTCTATTTCGGTCATTATTGGCTCAATTATTTCTCCTAATTCAATGTCATTACCTAAGGATTCTTCATTGTTTTCAATAACAATTGGCTCATTTACAATTTCGACTTGTTTTTTGAACTTTTCAAGCTCCATTACTTCAAAAGTAACTTGATGATCTCCTTTGTTACTAGCAAACAAACTATACAAGTTGTTTACTAAATTTTCTTGCAACTCATTAATTGAAAAAAGTATAGTAATCTTTTTGGCAAAAGTCGACAACACATCCGCTAACATTTTGGCTTCTAAAAACTGCAAACGAGGATCAGATTTCTTACCTGTTTCTCTATTTACCCAACCATCTTTTACATTAACCTTAAAGAAAACAAATGTATTTTGTACCAAAAAATGACGGAACTTTAGATATTCTTCATCAAAAATTCGAAACTCAAAACTTTCATCATAGCCTTCCAAATTAAAAGTTGCCCAACCCTTTCCGTTTTTAGCTGTACGGTGTTGCACATTATTAACCATACCGCCAAAGGTTACATTTTTACCCACAAATTGCTCTAAACTGTTTAAATATTCAAGCCTTGTATTGCAAAAATATTTCATTTCAAACTTATAGTCATCTAATGGATGACCTGAAATGTAAATTCCTACTACTTCTTTTTCTCTAGCAAGCTTTTCCATTGTATGCCATTCTTCACAAGGAGGAACAGTAGGTTCTGGAATTTGAACTTCTGTCGATTCACCAAATAAACTTACTTGCGATGAATTTTCGTTTTCTTGCATTTTGGCTCCATATTTCATGGCTTTTTCTAAGAACCAAACATTATCCCCATCATGATGAAAATACTGAGCTCTATGCGTATCTGTAAAACAATCAAATCCACCAGAAAGCGCTAGATTTTCGAATGCTTTTTTATTTGCCGATCTCAAATCAATTCGCTTAGCTAAATCAAATATGGATTTATATTTTCCGTCTTTTCTATTTTCAACTATTGTGTTTACGGCACCTTCTCCAACACCCTTAATAGCTCCCATACCAAAACGAACTGCATAGTTTTCGTTTACAGTAAATTTATAAAAAGACTCATTAACATCAGGTCCTAAAACCGCAAGTCCCATTCGCTTACATTCTTCCATGAAAAATGACACTTGCTTGATATCATTCATATTGTTAGAAAGTACCGCTGCCATATATTCGGCAGGATAATGTGCTTTTAGATAAGCTGTTTGATATGCGACCCAAGCATAACAAGTTGAGTGTGATTTATTAAAAGCATAGCTCGCAAAAGCTTCCCAGTCTGTCCAGATTTTATCTAGTTTTTTCTCATCATGACCATTGGCCATAGCCTGATCAATAAACTTAGACTTCATTTTATCAAGAACATCTTTTTGCTTTTTACCCATCGCTTTACGAAGGACATCGGCATCACCTTTTGAGAAATTTGCCAGCTTTTGCGACAAAAGCATTACCTGCTCTTGATATACTGTAATACCGTAGGTTTCTGCCAAATATTCCTCACAAGCATCTAAATCATAAGTAATTGGCTCCTCTCCATTTTTACGTCTAACGAATGAAGGAATATACTCTAATGGCCCTGGACGATACAGAGCATTCATGGCAATTAAATCTCCAAAAACATTGGGTTTTAATTCCTTCATGTATTTTTGCATTCCGGGTGATTCGTACTGAAAAATCCCTACTGTTTCACCGCGTTGGAAAAGCTCATATGTTTTTTGATCGTCAATTGGAAAAGTATCAGGATCAAGCTGAATTCCTGTTCGATATTTTACTAACTTAACAGTATCTTTTATTAAAGTAAGGGTCTTAAGACCCAAGAAGTCCATTTTTAATAATCCAGCACTTTCTGCAACGGAGTTATCAAACTGTGTTACATATAAATCAGAATCTTTTGCCGTTGTTACTGGAACGAAATTAGTAATATCATCAGGCGTAATAATTACACCACAAGCATGAATACCAGTATTACGAAGTGAACCTTCCAAAACTTTTGCTTGCTGAATGGTTTCACCAGCTAAATCACCTTCATTAGCTATAGCAATCAATTCTTTTACACGATCAAATTCTTCAGAACGCAGTGCTTTTTTAACTTCGCTTTCATCTTCTTTTAGGAAACGAGCTAAATTCCATTTAGAAGGCATCATTCCTGGAAT
>CAZMCP010000019.1:0-42213 GCA_964565035.1 uncultured Flavobacterium sp.
CGAATCGCTGGAAATTCAAACATCCAACACCAGAAGATTTCTTTAGAACTATGGAAGATGCTTCGGGAGTTGATTTAGATTGGTTCTGGAGAGGATGGTTCTATACTACAGATTATAACGATATCGGAATCAAAGAAGTAAAACAATTCTTTGTAAGTAATGAAGCGCCAGCAGGCTTCCAAGCACAACAAGCAACAAGACGTAATCGTTTTAGAGCTTCTGGACCAATGGTTTATATGGTAGATGGGAGTAGTAAAGATATGAAGCAGGAAATGAAAAAACCATTAAATGTAAAGGATGTAAAAACATTAGATGATTATGTTCAAGCAACTTTTTCTGCAGAAGAGAAATCAAAATTACAATCACCTAAATATTTCTACGAAGTTACTTTTAACAAGCCTGGAGGTTTAGTAATGCCTGTTATTGTTGAACTTACTTTTGAAGATGGAACTACAGAAAATTATAAATTTCCTGCTCAAATTTGGACAAAAAATGATGCTGAAGTTTCAAGAACATTTGCTACTTCTAAAATAATCAAAAAGATTATGGTTGACCCAAAAGAAGAAACTGCAGATATTGACGTTACAAATAATGCATGGCCTAAACAGGAAGTTGCATCTAAGTTTGACGAAACTAAAAATTAAACTTTGTAACTTTGCGTAATAAACTTTAGAATACAAGATTATGTTTGGTATTGGTGGAGGAGAATTAATTTTTATCATATTTATTGCCTTGATGTTATTTGGATCTGAAAAGATTCCTGACATTGCACGAACTTTAGGGAAAGGAATGGCGCAATTAAAAAATGCGACTAATGAGATAAAATCTGAGATTCAAAAAAGTGCTGATAATCATGAAATAGGAGTCCTTACAAGAAACTTCAATGAGGAAGTTGAACAAGTTAAGCAAGGCTTTAATAAAATGGTTGATGATGAAACTGCTAAAATAAAAGGTGAAAACAATCCTCTTGATATTTCTTCTGAAATTAATGAAGTAAAAGAAAACTTTGATGACCTCACAGGTCCTATTAAACGCCAAATGTAACCTTGGAGAAAATAATTCAATTAGACAGAGATTTACTAGTATACCTTAACGGATTGGGTTCAGAAACATTCGATCCGTTTTGGCTTTTTATAACTAAACAGTTACATCTTACACCATTATTTTTATTTGTATTTTACTTGGTCTATAAAAAAGTAGGGGGTAAAAATCTATTGTTAATAATTGTCTCAATGGCCGTTATGATAACATTTACAGATCAGTTTACAAACCTCATAAAAAATACTGTACAACGTTTACGACCATGTAATGACGATGAACTAAAAAATATAATCAGAGTTGTAAAAACAGCAGGATCATATAGCTACTTTTCTGGTCATGCTGCAAGTTCTATGGCATCGGCTGTTTTTTTGTTTATGATTTTAAAGAGATACTATAAATATGCCATCTCTTTATTCTTGTTTCCATTAATTTTTGCCTATAGCCGAATTTACTTAGGACTTCATTTTCCGGGAGATATTCTTTCAGGATATGTTTTTGGAGCTATTTCAGGATTTGTTTTTTATGAAATTTACTTAGAAGTAAAAAAGAAATATTTTTCTCAATTATTAGATTAGTATTTTTCAAAATATCTAATTCATCTTTTTGCTTATTTTTTAAAATAAGTTTTTTATTCTTCGCTATATAATTCGACTTACTGTCAACCCATCTCGAATAGGCAATAATACTGTCTCTACTCTTGGATCATATTTAAGTAATTCATTGTATTCTAAAAGGATTTTAGTGCTTTTGTCGTTGGCTTTTACTTCTTCTAATACTTTACCACTCCATAACACATTGTCTGATAAAATAGCACCACCTTTATTCATTAAAGGAACAATCATGTGAAAATAATTGATGTAGTTTTCTTTATCAGCATCGATAAATACCAAGTCAAACTTTTTATTTAATGTTGGAATTATCTCTAAAGCATTCCCTAAATGTTGATAGATTTGATTTGCCCAAGGTGATTGATCAAAATATTTTTTTTGAAAGTCAACTAATTCTTCATTGTTGTCAATAGTATCTAATTCGCCATCTTCAGCCAATCCTTCAGCAAGACAAAGTGCAGCATAGCCAGTATAGGTGCCAATTTCTAAAATGTTTTTCGGTCTAATTAATTTAGAAAGTATACTCAACACACGACCTTGAAAATGGCCACTCAACATTCTTGGTTGCAATATTTTTTGATGTGTTTCTTTGTTTAAACGAGCTAATAATTCGGGTTCGTTTTCGCTGTGATTCGCAACGTAATTTTCTAAATCTTCAGAAATGAAATGCATATGCTTAAATACTAAAAGTGATAGACTGAATTTGTTGAAATGCAAAAGTACAAATACTATAATAAAAAAAGCGAGAAGTTTTATTTCTCGCCTTTTTCAACTCTATTTAACCAAACTTTCAATTATTTTATAAACAGGTTGTATAGATTTGGAGTATTCTATTGTTGGACCAGCAACCCAAACAGTCTTGTAGGTGGCTTGTGTTGCGGCTTTAGTTACTGCATTGTTGCCTATCATAAAACGAATCAATTTTGCCCATTTTTTCAGACGTTTGTTGGTATTCAGAAAACGTTCTAACCAGTTTAATTTAGTTCCAATTTTCTGAACATAAGGAGTGTTTATTACTGTGCATGGAGTTCCAGAAATTTTTTCTGTCATCACAATATCCTTAGCGCCATAATCAACACACGCTTGTTTGTATTCTTGAGATACATTTGATTCTACAGAAGGAATAAATAAACTTCCTATTGATACTCCTACGGCTCCTGCTGCAATCATTCTGTCTAAATCTGCTTTACAACCCACTCCTCCTGCAGAAATCACAGGTAATGAAGTATTATCATTAAGTAATTTAATTAATGCTTCAGGATCAATATTCCCGCGATGACCACCTGCTTGATTGTTTACGGCAATCAGGGCATCTGCTTTAAGACTCTCTACTTTTTTTGCAAAGCCTAAATCTGTTACATCGCAAAAAACTTTCACTCCAGCTTTATGAGCTTCACGAATAGTTTCTTCTGGACTTCCTAGAGAGGTGATGATGAAATCAACTTTTTCCTCACATAAAACATGTAATTGGTCTTTGTATTTAATATTGGATTTATTTACGATTAAATTAAACCCAAAGCTTCCACCTTCAACTTTTGCAGCTTTTAATTCTGCAATTGCAGCTTTTAATTCTTCTAGAGTTCTGTAATTAAGTGCGGGTATACAACCTGCAACTCCTGCTTTCATTCCTTCTATCACCATTGCCGTATTTGAAACCAAAAACATTGGCGCCATGATTACAGGGTGTTTGATGTTTAATAATTCTGTTAGATTAGGTTTTGTCATTATTAAATCAATTTTACCAAAGATATAAAAAATTTGTATGCACGCATACAAATTTAATAATATTTCAAATCTTCTTATCGATATTAGGATTTCAGAATTGTTATCTTTGCAGCATGCAAATGGAAAAGAAAGACATACGATCATTATCAAAAGAACAACTTCGCGATTTTTTTGTTGCCAACAGTGACAAAGCATTTAGAGGAAATCAAGTTTACGAATGGCTTTGGAGTAAAGGAGCTCATAAATTTGAGGATATGACCAATGTTTCAAAACAAACGAGAGAAATGTTGGAAACAAATTTTGTCATTAATCATATCAAAGTGGATCAAATGCAACGTAGTGAAGATGGAACAGTAAAAAATGCTGTGCGTTTGCATGATGGATTAGTGGTAGAATCTGTATTGATACCAACTCAAACTAGAACAACAGCTTGTGTTTCTAGTCAAGTAGGTTGCAGTTTGGATTGTAATTTTTGTGCAACTGCTCGATTAAAGCGTATGCGTAACCTTGAACCAGGCGAAATTTATGACCAAGTAGCAGCAATTGACTCTGAGAGTCGTTTGTATTATAATCGACCTTTATCAAATATAGTTTTCATGGGAATGGGAGAGCCGTTGATGAATTACCCTAATGTTATGAAAGCGATTGATAAAATTACGTCAACAGAAGGGTTAGGGATGTCACCAAAAAGAATTACTGTTTCTACATCTGGTGTTTCAAAGATGATTAAAAAAATGGCTGATGATGAAGTGAAATTCAAATTGGCTGTTTCATTACATTCTGCTGTTGAAGAGATACGTAACCAAATTATGCCCTTTACTAAAAGCTTTCCTTTGCCAGAACTAAAAGAAGCTTTGGAATATTGGTATAAAAAAACTAAGAGTAAAGTAACTTATGAATATGTGGTGTGGAAAGGAATTAATGATGATAAAAGATCAATAGATGCTTTGGTTAAGTTTTGTAAATATGTGCCATGTAAAGTTAATTTAATTGAATACAATCCAATAGATGATGGAGAATTTCAGCAAGCATCTGAAGAATCTATAAATGCCTATATTAAAGCGTTAGAACTAAATGATATTATTGTAAAAGTTCGCAGAAGTAGAGGAAAAGATATTGATGCAGCTTGTGGCCAGTTGGCAAATAAAGAAGCATAAAAAAATCCCGAATCTTCGGGATTTTTTTACTTTATAAGTTTAACTATTAATTCAAAATAATAGTGTATTGAATACCATTACGAGTAAAAATAGCAATATTGTCACAATCGCCATTACCAAAGTCTAAAGTAGAAGTCCCATATCCTTGAAATTGAATAATACCTTTTACAATATTAGAGCAATTTAATTTTACAATTAAAGGAGAAGTGATTGAGCTAGTCATAGACCATCCAGAAGTTGTAGAATTTGTTGTCCATTGACCTGTTATGCTGTAAACATTGTCAGTAAATTCAGGAGTAGTTTGACCAGCAATAATTTCAGTTGTTCTTGAACCTGTTCTATGATATACATTTCCGCTTGGGAAAGTAGCTGTAAAGTCCATATTCATTACTACGATAGCATGTGTTTCAGGATTTGCAGCAGAAGTGCCCCATGAAATAGTAAAGGTTTTATTACCAACAAATTTTATGTTGTTGTGATAAAAGTTATCAAATTGGTAGTTAATTGTATGAGATGTAGCACTGGGTTGATATACAAAAGTAATTATGATTTTTCCTTTTAGGATATTTCCGTTAGGTAATTGACAACCGCTAGTTCCAAAGTCTATTGTTTTAGTTATTGTTGTTCCAGGTGTTATTGTTGTGCCATAAGCAGGAACTCTTGTAATTGTTGCACAAGATGGTGCAAAAGTAGTTTGTTGTGTGTTTTTTAATGTAATACCATCTTGAGTAGTCAACTGTTCTTCAATAATAGCTGAAATGTCAGAACCAGCTACGTCCATTTTGGCATTTACTTTAGCATCTTCTGCTGTCATGACATTATCGCCATTTTCACTATCTTTTGTACAACTGTAGAAAACTACTGACAAAAGTGTTGCAAGAATTAAAATTTTAGTTTTCATAATTTAAGATTTTTTTAAGGTTTTGGGTATTTGACAGTTATAACGCAAAAAGGTTTAAATCAAATATAAAAATATTTTTGAATTATAAATTTTTCATTAGAAATACTATCTTTGATTTTCAATGGATATTTCTTCGCAAATAAAAAAACCAATACTTCAAGAGATGGAGCTTTTTGAAAAAAAGTTTCATTCTTCAATGTCTTCAAAAGTTGCTCTTCTAAATAGGATAACGTATTACATTGTTAATCGTAAAGGAAAACAAATGCGTCCAATGTTTGTTTTTCTAACTGCTAAAATGATTTCTGGAGGTGAGGTTTTAGAAAGAACTTATAGAGGTGCATTAGTAATCGAATTAATTCATACGGCTACTTTAGTTCATGATGACGTGGTAGATGATAGTAATAGAAGACGTGGTTTCTTTTCCATAAATGCTTTATGGAAAAATAAAATTGCCGTATTAGTGGGTGATTATCTACTTTCAAAAGGTCTATTGCTTTCTATAGATAATGGTGATTTTGATTTGCTTAAAATTATTTCAGTTGCAGTGCGTGAGATGAGTGAAGGGGAATTGCTTCAAATAGAAAAGGCTAGAAGACTTGATATCACTGAAGAAATTTATTATGAAATTATCAGGCAAAAAACAGCTACACTTATTGCAGCTTGTTGTTCGCTTGCCGCATGTTCGGTAAAGCCAGACGATGCTGAATTAGTAGAGCGAATGCGAAAATTTGGTGAGTTAATAGGAATGGCTTTTCAAATAAAAGATGATTTGTTTGATTATACAGAAGAAGCAATTGGTAAACCAACAGGTATAGACATTAAAGAGCAAAAAATGACGCTTCCTCTTATTCATGTATTAAACAACTGTACTTCAAAAGAAAAAAGTTGGCTCATAAACTCCATCAAAAATCATAATAAAGATAAGAAGAGAGTAAAAGAAGTTATTGCTTTTGTAAAAAACAATAATGGTTTAGTATATGCTGAAAAAAAAATGATCGAATTTCAGCAAGAAGCTCTCACACTTATAGATTCATTCCCAGATTCTCCTTATAAAGATTCCTTAATTTTAATGGTAAATTACGTGATTGAAAGAAAAAAATAATTTTTTTTACTTCATCATGCAACCTTTTTTTATTTCAACTCGTCTATGTAAATAGAAGAGTCGATGTGATTCCTTTGTATTAAAATTTGAAGCCAAAATAAAGTGAAAGTTGTCAATTTACATCAAGAAGAAAAAAAATTGATTGAGCAAGCTCTTGCTAATAATCGTCATGCTCAACATCAATTATATACACGGTTTTCTCCTAAAATGTTGGGAGTTTGCAGGCAGTATATAAAAGATTTGCAACTAGCAGAGGATGTAATGATTACAGCATTTATGAAAGTCTTTACTAATCTTCAAAATTTTGAGCATAAAGGAAGTTTCGAGGGATGGATTAGACGAATAATGATAAATGAATGCATCTCTTTTATTAGAGCAAAAAAAGATGTGAAGTTCATGGATGACGAATCGTTTGTTGAAGATAGTCATAATTCTATCGAAAGCCAATTATCACTAGACGATCTTCAATTTTTAATAGATAATTTGCCTGAAGGTTACAAGATGGTGTTTAATTTATATGTGATTGAAGGATTTAAACATCAAGAAATTGCAAAAATGCTCGGAATTACAGAAGGAACATCAAAGTCACAATTATCAAGAGCAAGAGAAATGCTGCAAACCCAAATCCAAAAGCTTAAAAATTACAGTTATGGAACCGAATAAATTAGAAAATGAAATAAGAGAAAAGTTAGGTAAAAGGGAAATTCAACCTTCTGCACAAGCTTGGGATAGATTAGATGCAATGCTTTCGGTTCAAGAGAGTAAAGTCGAAAAGAAAACCTTTCCTTGGTTGCGTATTGCTGCTGGAATAGTTCTTTTTTTAGGAGTAAGTTATTTTTTTATCAATATTGATGAAGAAAAGATTATAAAAAATAATTCGAATGTTGTTGTAAATGAGGATGATGATGAATCTTCAAATAATAAATCTGATGTGATCAATGAAGATGTAGTAGATTCAAATAAATTAATAGTTGACAAAAAGAGTTCGTCTGTGGCTTATTCTGAATCTAAAACAAAAGCTGAGGTTCAAAACAAAGGAAATGTAAAATTAAATGATTTCCACAGCAAAGTTATTTCATTAGTTGAAACAAAAGATTATCAAGTAGCTATTTCAGAACCAAAAAATGAATCAAAAAATATTGAACAAAAAAGTGATCAAAAATTCATTCAAGACAATAAAGAAGTCGTGGCTGATGTGAAAGTTTCGCCAGAAAAACCTAAATTAAATATTGATCCTAATTCACTTTTGGATCAAGTTGATGGAGAAATTCAACTTACATTTCGACAAAAAGTAATGAAAACTGTAAAAAAAGGATATAAAGAAGCAAGAGAAGCTGTAGTCAGCAGAAATCAAGAATCATCAATTAATCATTAATCAAAAAACGAACAGTATGAAAAATTTTATTATTTACATGAGCATTTTAATTTTAGCAACAACAGCTAAAATGTTTGGGCAACAATCTTTTGAAGAAAAAGCAAAACTTATAGCTAACCAAATTGAAAAAATTACAAAAGAAGAAAAAGCTATGCTTAAAATTCAAGTAGAAGAAGTTAATAAGGAACTTGATAAAGGTTCGATTAATCAAGCACAAGCTGATGAGAAAAAATTAAAACTAGCAGAAACGAGTGCTTCAAAAATTGAAAACAGGGTAGCAGCTGAAGAGATGAAACTAACAGCATTAGTAAAGGAGAAAGTTGAAGGAAGAATTGCTTATTTAGACACTACAAACCCAAGAAATCCTACAATCAAAATAAATTTTAGAAATAAAGATACTACGCAAGTTTCTGAAAAGAGAACAACTTCACAATTTGTATTTGCAGCAGGAGTAAATAATTTAGTAACTAATAAAGCTGTAGCACATTCTGATTTTAGATATTGGGGTTCTCATTTCTATGAAGTTGGACTCTCTTATAACACTCGAATTTTAAAAAATAATAACTTGTTACATTTCAAATATGGTTTGTCTTTACAATATAATAATTTAAGACCAACAGATAATAGATATTTTGTTGAAAATGGGAAACAAACAAATTTGCAATATTCGACTACTAAATTAGATGATTCAAGATTTAGGAATGTAAATTTAGTGGTTCCTTTATATTTAGAGTTTGATTTTTCTGAAAACAAAATTCGTAATGATAAACCATTTTATCAATCACATAAAAGTGTGAGAGTAGGCTTAGGAGGTTTTGCAGGATTTAATATCAAATCTAAACAAATCTTGAAATTTGAACAAGATGGACATGATTATACTCAAAAAGAAAAAGGAAATTTTAATACTAATGATTTTGTCTATGGTCTTGGTGCTTATATAGGTTACAAAGAGACAAGTTTGTATGTTAAGTATGACCTTAATCCATTGTTTAAAAACAACACTGTTGACCAAAACAATATTTCTTTAGGTGTGCGTTTTGATTTTAATTAATTTTATTTGGCATAGTTATTGAAAAGTGCTTCAGCAATGAAGCACTTTTTATTATTATTAATAATAGATTAACATTAAATTTTGGTTTATTTAAAAACTAAAATTACATTTGTTATCTTGACTAAAACAAAAACACAAATGAGAAAAACATTTTTATTGTTGCTGTTAACTTCTTTTGGAGTTGCAAATGCTCAGAAATCGCCGGGGATATATGGAGAAAGTAACTGGTTTAATGGATGGACGAATTTTAAACCAAAAACAGCAGATTATGCACCAGCTACTCAAATATTAACTGGAGTAATAAAAGAAAATACCACTTTAACTAAAAGAAATACTTACTTACTTATGGGTACAGTTTATGTGCCTAGTGGTGTAACGTTAACAATTGAGCCAGGAACCGTTATTAGAGGAGATAGCGATTCTACAGGTACTTTAACAATTGTAAAAGGTGGAAAAATAATTGCAGAAGGAACTGAAACTGACCCTATTGTTTTTACATCAAATAAAACGACTTCAGATCGTAAAGCAGGAGATTGGGGAGGTGTTATTATTTATGGTGACGCACCACTTAATAGACACGGAGGTTTAATCTCGTCAATTTATGATTCAAACCCATTGTATAATGTTTTTGGAGGAAATAATGAAAATGGTGATTCTGGAGTTTTAAAATATGTGCGTATCGAGTTTGCGGGTAAAAAAATTGATGCTAAAACTATGTTAAACGGATTAACTTTAGGAGCAGTTGGTAAAAAAACTAAAGTAGAGTTTGTTCAAATTAGCTTTGCAAAGGATGACGCTATCGAGATTGTAGGGGGTAATGTTGACATGAGCAATATTATTTCGTATAGAAATAGTGATGATGATTTTGATTTTTCTATGGGAGTTCAAAGTACTGTAAACAATAGTGTTGTAATTAGAAGTCCTTTTATTTCAGATAATACTCGTTCAAGAGCTTTTGAAATTGATTCATATGATAAAGTAGAAAACTTCGATCCAACAAAAAAGAAAACCGTAATTAAACTTAATAATGTTACTATTGTTAATAATGATGATAATAGCGTTGGCTTGGTAAAAGAAGCTATTTCTTTAAAATCAGATTCATTCTTAGAAATTAACAAATGTGTGGTTTCTGGTTTTGCAAGTTTTATTGCTTTGGATGACAAGTATTTAGAAGCAGATAATTATAAAAAAGTAATTATTAAAGATTGTATAATAGATAGTTGTACTGAAGCTTTTACTAATGAGGGATTGTTTAAAAACGATCAAGCAAATAATTGGTTTACACAACCTAGTATGATGAATACAATTTCAAAAGTAGGTTTGACTAATTTCTTTAAGAGTAATGACGAAAAGAAAAAACCAGATTTTAGGTTAAAATAATCAAAATATAAATAATTAAAAGTGCTCTTTTTTAGGGCACTTTTTGTTTTTATGAAAGTTGTATATTTGACGACATTTAATTCTGATGATTTCCAAAAATACTATAGATACTGTTTTTGAAACTGCCCGAGTAGAGGAGGTTATTGGCGATTTTGTTCAACTTAAGCGTGCAGGAACTAATCTTAAAGGACTTAGCCCTTTTTCTGATGAAAAGTCGCCTTCTTTTATGGTTTCTCCTGTCAAGCAAATATGGAAAGATTTTAGTTCCGGAAAAGGAGGTAATGCAGTTACATTTGTAATGGAGCACGAACATTTTTCTTTTCCCGAAGCTATTCGATATTTGGCAAAAAAATACAATATTGAAATAGAGGAAACTGAAAAAACTTCTGAGGAAATGCAGGAAGCATCAGAAAAAGAAAGTATGTATTTGGTTTCAGAATTTGCTCAAAAGTATTTTCAAAGCATCATGTATAATACAGATGAAGGGCAAGCGATAGGGCTTTCTTATTTCAAGGAGCGTGGTTTTACTACAGACACTATTAAGAAATTTGGATTAGGTTATTCTCCAGAAACTTGGGATGCTTTCACAAAAGAAGCTTTAGGACAAGGGTATAATTTAGAGTACTTGGAAAAAGTGGGATTAACTATCACAAAAGATGAAAAGCAATTTGATAGATTCAAAGGACGAGTAATGTTTCCTATTCAGAGTATGTCTGGTCGTGTTTTAGGTTTTGGAGGTAGAATTTTGACCAATGATAAAAAAGCTGCAAAATATCTCAATTCACCAGAAAGCGATATTTACCACAAAAGTAAAGTGTTATATGGTATTTACCATGCTAAACAAGCTATTGTAAAACAAGACAATTGTTTTCTTTGTGAAGGATATACAGATGTTATCCAAATGCATCAAGCTGGAATAGAGAATGTGGTTTCGTCTTCTGGTACAGCGTTAACTTCAGATCAGATTCGATTGATAAATAGACTGACTAAAAATATTACCGTATTATTTGATGGAGATGCAGCTGGACTAAGGGCTTCGATACGCGGTATTGATTTGATATTAGAGGAAGGGATGAATGTGAAAGTTTGTACTTTTCCCGAAGGAGAAGATCCAGACAGTTTTGCTCGTAAAACACCCCACGAAGAATTGCTTAGGTATTTAGACGAAAATGCTAAAGATTTTATTCAGTTCAAAGCATCTTTATTGATGAAAGATGCTAAAAACGATCCTATTAAAAAAGCGGATCTTATTAGAGATATGGTTGTCAGTATTTCTAAAATTCCAGATAGAATAAAACGGGAAATCTATATCCAGGAGTGTTCTCGTATTATGGAGATTTCTGAACAAGTATTATTTAATACTTTGGCACAACTAGTACAAAAAGATATTTCAGAATCTAATAAGAAATTCGTTCAAGAACAAAAAGCTTTTGAGGTTCATAAAAATGAAACGGCTTCTGTTTCTAATAAAGTTGATATACAATATGAGCTTGAGAGAAAAATTATCCAGATATTGCTTTTATATGGAGATTTTGAAGAAGACTTTGAAGATTTTTTATGGAAAGCTAATGATGATGGAGAATTAAAAGAGGTTAGAGAGGTTAATAAATACAAGGTTTTTCAACGTGTTTATTTGAGCTTGCAGGAAGATGAGGTTGAATTAGCAAATCCTGTTTTTCAATCTATTTATAATGATTTGATTGCTTATTATAACCAAGATAAAAAGTTTGAAATTGAGCAGTATTTGATGCAAGTATCACAAGAGTTATCTCAAGAAGTGACATCTATTTTAATGGCTGATGAAAAAGATATGCTTCATAACTGGGAAGCAAAGCAAATTTATGTTAAGCTAAAAGATAAAACGGTTTCTCAATATGTGACAGAGACAATTTTATCATTAAGATGGTTTTTGGTAAATAAAATAATCGAAGAAATAAAAATGTCACTTTCAAATACTATTGAAAGTGACAATTCTGAAAACTTATCTATGGTAATGGACTACTCAAAGCTAATAAATAACTTTTCAGTTAAATTAGGTAGAGTGATGTCGCGCTATAGTTAAACAATTTCTAGCGTCTTAGCTTTGTTTACTAAGTCGACTAAATTAGTTACATTTAGTTTAGCTAGTAAGCGTAATTTGTAAGTACTAATGGTTTTTTCATTTAGATTTAGTGCTTCAGCTACTTCTTTATTTTTTTTACCGTTAGATAAATAGCGCAATACTTCAATCTCTCGGCTAGATAATTTTCTATACAATCTTTCAGATTTAGCTTGTTTAGAAATAAGTGCCATGTTTTTCTTGACAGCTTCACTAAAAATTACTGCACCTCTGTTTACTTTAATGATAGTCGAAGCTAACACATCTAGTTTCTCAGATTTTTCTACAAACGATGAAACGCCTGCTTTGATTGCATTTGGAGCATAAATTTGCTCGTTGAGATTCGAATAAAGAACAATTTTTACTTTTGGATAATCTTTTAATAGGGCTTTTATGAGATTTATGCTAGAAAGTCCTTCAAGTTCTAAGTCCATAAGTAGGACATCAATATCCTTGCGTTTTAGCATTTCCTCAACCATATCAAAATTATCAACTATTCCAACTAAGGAAATGTCAGAGTGTTCTTTAAAGTAAGATTTTATGCCATAATGTACAACTGGATGGTTGTCTGCAAGACCTAATTTTACCATAATAAAAACTTTAAATTAAAAACTAAAACGAATAGTAAAGATAATTAATATTTTTGTAAATAACTGGAAGTCAAGTAATAAATTACTTATAAATTTCAGGTATTTTACAAATAGGAATGGGGTTCATTTTGTGTTGATTTATAGTGTTGAGTCTTTTGTATATTTCAAATACAGTTTTCTCTCTACCATTAAAATCCTCAACTTTTTTTCCTTGTTCTAATTGATCCATTGCCCACTCTAATTCTTCATAGCTAGCGCCTAGTTGATCTTCGTCGCTTCTGTCATCACCAAATAATCCATCGGTTGGTGCTGCCTTTAAAATAGAGTCAGGAACTTGAAGGTAAGCAGCTAATTGTCTTACTTCACTTTTAAGCAAATCTGCAATAGGACTAAGGTCAACTCCACCATCACCATATTTTGTAAAAAAACCAACGCCAAAGTCTTCTACTTTATTCCCAGTTCCTGCTACTAATAGGCCTTGAATTCCTGCCAAATAGTATAAAGTAGTCATGCGTAGACGTGCTCTGGTGTTAGCCAGTGATAAGTTGAGTTTTATTTCATCGTTTGTTTTTGGAACTTCATTTTTTATGCTCTCAAATACAGGAGTCAAGTCGACTCTAGTATCTGTTACATTAGGAAATCTTTTTTTAAGCTGAGCTATGTGTTCTTGAGCTCTATTTACGTGGCTTTCCGCTTGATGAATAGGCATTTCCACACATAAAGTTGTTAGCCCGGTCTGCGCGCATAAAGTTGAAGTAAGTGCTGAGTCTATTCCTCCAGAAATTCCCACCACAAACCCGTTAACTCTTGCGTTTTCTGCATAGGTTTTGAGCCAATTAACAATATGTAGGTTAACTTTTTCAGTATCAAGCTGAGTAATTTTTTGCATAGGCATAAATTCTTTTCAAAACGATGTATATTTGCAAATGTAATACTTTTACTTAAAAAAATATTCAAAAAAACGTAAGAAATAAATTACTGTTATAATTTATGAAGAAATTTATAGTATTTGCTTTAACGAGCATAATTTTAACATCTTGTTCTAAAAATGATAAAATAAAATCCGAGGCCGAAGAAATTCCAGTTACTATCGAAGTTGATCGTTACGATAAAGCTTTTTTTGGAACTAAACCTCAAGATTTATATAAGCTAAAAGAAAAATATCCTTATTTTTTTCCGCCCAATGTTTCTGATACTGCAATGGTTGAAAAAATGACTAATCCATTATGGAGAGAACTTTATAAAGAGGTTGAAAAACGATACGATAATTTCGATTTGGAAAAAGAAGGTATTGAAGACTTGTTTAAATACATCAAATTCTATTATCCTAAAACAAGAACGCCCAAAGTTGTAACTTTAATACATGATATGGATCCTCAATATAAAGCGATTTACACTGATAGTCTTGTGATTGTTTCGCTTGAAATGTATTTGGGTAAAAACCATAAATTTTATGAGTATCCGGAGTATTTAAAAAAGACTTTTGAGCCTTCTCAAATTTTACCAGATATTGTGCAAAGTTTTTCATATGGTAAGGTAAAGCCACCTATGGAAAGAGATTTCTTGTCTCAAATGATTTACGCCGGGAAGCAATTATATTTAAAAGATATTTTATTGCCTGAGTATTCTGATGAAGATAAAATATGTTATACTTCAGATGAAATAAAATGGTGTGAAGAACACGATGTTGACGTTTGGCGCTTTTTTATTGATGAAAAATTATTGTATAGTACAGATTCTAAATTGTTGCCAAAATTTATTGAACCTGGACCATTTTCTAAATTTGGATTGGTTAATGATAATGAAACTCCAGGTAGAGTTGGAGCTTGGGTGGGATGGCAAATTGTGAGAGCTTTTATGGATAATAATGAGGTGTCTCCACAACAAATGTTCTTGATGGATGCTAAAGAAATATTTCAAAAATCTAAATATAAACCTACTAAGTAATGGGAATTAACAAAACATCAGATATAAAGTTTAAAATTGCATTAGACGAAAATCAAATTCCAGAAAAGTTGTATTGGACGGCTAAAGATGGAGGTGTTGAAAATGAAGAAGCAAAAGCTATTATGTTAAATATCTGGGATAGCAAGGCTAAAGAAACAATGCGAATTGACTTATGGACTAAAGATATGCCAGTAGATGAAATGAAAGTTTTTTTTCATCAAACCCTTGTAGCTATGGCAGATACATTTCAAAAGGCAACTGCTGATGAAAAAATGAGTGATACTATGCGTGATTTTTGCGATTATTTTGCAGAAAAGCTAGAATTGAAAAAAGAAGATTAATGAAAAAGGGTTCGCAAAGCGAACCCTTTTTTATATAAAACTATTATTTTTAAAAATTTCTTGATTTACGGAGTCTATGTATTCTAAAACACTATCTCTTCCTGTTGCTTCAAGTGATGAAGTAACAAAATAAGGTGGCATTTCTTCCCAATTATTTGCAAGTAGTGATTTTTTGTAAGCAGCTATGCTTTGATCAATTTTTACTCGGCTTATCTTATCTGCTTTAGTAAAAATAATACAAAAAGGTACTTCGATTTCTCCTAAGTAGTTAATGAATTCTAAATCAATTTTTTGGGCTTCATGTCTTACGTCAATCAAAATGAAAGCACAAACTAATTGTTCTCTTTTTTCAAAATAATCAGTAATAAATTTTTGAAATACTTCTTTGGTTTTTTTAGATACACGAGCATACCCATAACCTGGTAAGTCAACTAAAAACCAATTGTTGTTTATTTTGAAATGATTTATTAATTGTGTTTTACCTGGTCTTGAAGATGTTTTTGCCAAATTCTTATGATTAGTCAACATGTTAATCAAAGATGACTTTCCTACATTAGACCTTCCTATAAAAGCATATTCGGGTAAGCGATCCAAAGGGCATTTGCTCGCGTCTGAGTTGCTAATAATAAATTCGGCAGTATTTATTTTCATTTATTCTTTATGTTCGGCTTTAGTTTCAAGCCATTCTTCTAAAATTCTATTAAACTCATCAGGATGTTCCATCATGGCAGCATGGCCACATTTGTCAATCCAATATAACGTCGAGTTGGGTAAAAGTTTATGAAACTCTTCGGCTACATCTGGAGGAGTTACTTTGTCTTGTTTGCCCCAGATAATTCCTGTTGGAACATGCATTTTTGGTAAATCTTTTGCCATATTATGACGAATGGCACTTTTAGCTATCGTAAGAGTTTTAATTAGTTTTATACGATCGTTTACTGTTGCATATACATCATCAATAATTTCAGGAGTGGCAACTTCAGGGTTGTAAAAAACATCTTGAGCTTTTTTCTTGATGTATTCATAATCGCCACGTTTAGGGTAACTGTCTCCCATAGCACTTTCGTATAAACCTGAACTCCCTGTGATAACTAATCCACAAACTCTTTCAGGGTACATCTTAGTAAAATATAAAGCGATATGACCTCCAAGAGAATTTCCAACAAGAATTACTCGATTAAATCCTTTGTGATTAATGAAGTTTTTTACATATACTGCAAACGATTTTACGTTTGTTTTTAAAATATTTTGAGTGTATAAAGGTAATTGAGGTATTACTACTTTATAGCCTTTACTTGGAAAGTAATTTGCAACTCCATCAAAATTGCTTAATCCCCCCATTAATCCATGTAAAATAATAATGGGTGTTCCTTCACCTGCTTCGAAATATTCGTATTTACCGTCTTTTATTAAGTTACTCACCTTGGTTATTTGATATTGTTTATAACGCAAATATAGGATTAAAAAGTTAAATACGTTTTTTAGAATAATTTTCAATTTTTATGTTGATAAGTTAAGTGTTTAGTAATCAGTTAAATGATCGAAATGGGTTGGGTCTCTTTTTTGAAAAAAAATCAAAAAAACAATTTAAAAACCGTGTTTTGTTACGAATAATTTCTTAAAATGAAAAGATTGCACAAAAAAATATCTTAAAGTTAAAAAAATGAGTTTATTGAAAAAGTTTCATTTTGAATAGAAAATGGTAAAACTTATCAACAAAGTGGTAATTTGTGGTAAAATGTGGTAAATTATTTTCTACATTTGTGCAGTATCATACAAAAAATGTAACTGCTTGAATACCATTGTTGGAACATATGAATGTAAGGCTGATTCTAAGGGAAGGTTAATGTTGCCTGTCGCTTTGAAAAATCAGTTGAATTCATCTTTGCAAGAAGGCTTCGTTTTAAAGCGATCGGTTTTTCAGCAATGTTTGGAGTTGTATCCTATGGCAGAATGGAATGTAATGATGCAAAAAATAAACAAACTGAATCGATTTAATAAAAAGCATAATGATTTTATACGTCGATTTACTGTAGGGGTTAGAATGATTGAGATTGATTCGACAGGGAGATTGTTGGTTCCTAAAGATTTGGCTGTTTTTGCATCTATAAACAGTAATGTTGTATTGTCATCGGCAATAAACATAATTGAAATTTGGGATAAAGATTTGTATGAAAAAGCAATTGATGATTCAGATATAGATTTTGCAGATTTAGCTGAAGAAGTAATGGGTAATAATGATGACGACAATGGAATATCATAATCCAGTTTTATTAAAAGAGACAGTTGATGGTTTAAATATTAAGCCAGATGGTGTTTAT
Organism: uncultured Flavobacterium sp.; assembly: GCA_964565035.1. Taxonomy (GTDB): domain Bacteria; phylum Bacteroidota; class Bacteroidia; order Flavobacteriales; family Flavobacteriaceae; genus Flavobacterium. Next base: position 17,638 of record CAZMCP010000019.1, read on the forward strand.
GTTGATGTTACATTTGGTGGCGGTGGTCACTCTAGAGAAATTTTATCTCGATTAGGTGATGGTGGAAAATTATTTGCTTTTGATCAAGATGAAGATGCTTGGGAAAATGAAATTGACGATCCAAGATTTGTTTTGATAAAAGAAAATTTTAGATACATAAAAAGGTTCTTGCGATTTAATGGTGTTAAAACTGTCGATGGAATTCTAGGTGATTTAGGAGTTTCTTCGCATCAGTTTGATGTGCCTGAGAGAGGTTTTTCAACTCGATTTGATGCAGAACTCGATATGAGAATGAGTAAGCGAAATGAACTAAGTGCATACAAGGTTGTAAATGAATATGATGATAAAAACTTGCGTCGTATTTTTTTGGAATATGGTGAACTTAAAAATGCGGCAGCGCTAGCTAGAACAATTGTTGAGGAGAGAGAAAAAGAAGCTATAGTTAATACTGAAGATTTGAAACAGGTTTTGAGTAGATTCTTGCCTGGGCATAAGGCGAATAAGATTTTGGCTCAGATTTATCAAGCTATTCGTATAGAAGTAAATCAGGAGATGGAAGTTCTTAAGGAGTTCTTGGAACAAACAAATGAGCTTTTAAGTTCTGGTGGAAGGTTAAGTGTTATTTCATATCATTCTCTAGAAGATAGGTTGGTGAAAAGATACATAAAAAACGGAATGTTTGAAGGTGAGCCTGAGCGAGATATGTTTGGAAGATTTGAGGTTCCTTTTAAAAGTGTGGGAAAATTAATTGTTCCATCAGATAAGGAAATTGCAATTAACAATCGTGCAAGGAGTGCTAAACTAAGAATAGCTGAAAAATTATGAAAAACAAGTTTTACAGCATATTAAAAGCAAGGTTTTTAGTCAATGAGGATGCAACAAAAAATTGGGGATTCATTGTCTTTTTAATTTTCCTAGCAATCATAATGATTGCAAACACACATAGTTATGAAGGAAAAGTATATAGAATAGCTGAGTTAACAAATGAAGTAAAAGAGTTAAGATCTGAGTTTGTAGATAGAAGATCAGAACTTATGAAAATAAAAATGGAATCGACAGTTGCTGAAGAAATGATTGAAAAAGAAATCTTTCCTTCTTCAGTTCCTCCAAAAAAAATAAAAGTAGCAAAAGAAAAATCAGCTTGGGATAAGCTATGGCAGTAGAAAATAGAAACATATTAAATCGTATCTATATTGTTGCATTGGTAATTTTAATCATGGTAACGGCGGTAGGCATTAAACTCACTAATATACAGTGGGTTGAAGGGGATTATTACCGCAAACTAGCGAAAGAAAGAACAATAAAAAACTTTGTAATTCCTGCAAATAGAGGTAATGTATATTCGTCAGATGGTAGTTTATTGGCAACTTCAATACCAGAATATACAATTCGATTTGATGCTTTAGCTCCATCACAAGAAAATTTTGATACTAATATTAAGCAGTTGTCTGACTCTTTACAAAAATTGCTAAAAAATAAATCGGCTTATACTTATTTAAATGAGTTTAGAAAAGCTAGAGCGAATAAGAATAGGTATTTTTTAGTGGCTCGTGATTTGAGTTACACACAATATATGACAATAAAAAGTTTTCCACTTTTTAACCTTGGAGCCTATAAAGGAGGTATGATTACTGAGCAAAAAACTGTTCGTGAGCATCCAATTGGAAAAATTGCAGAAAGAACAATTGGTTATGAAAGAATAAATGAATCAGGAAATCTTTTAAGAGTTGGAATTGAAGGTGCTTTTGGATATTATTTGAATGGTAAAGATGGAAAAGCGATTAAGCAAAAAATATCAAAAGGGCAGTGGAAACCCATTCATGATAATAATGAAGTTGAGCCTAGAGATGGTTATGATATAGTTTCTACTATTGATGTTTATGTTCAGGATATTGCTCACCATGCATTATTAAAACAATTGCAAGATTATGAAGCAGATCATGGTTGTGTAGTTGTAATGGAAACAAAAACAGGGGCAGTAAAAGCTATTTCAAATTTAGGTAGAGCTAAAGATGGTTCTTATTATGAAACTATCAATTATGCAGTAGCCGAATCTCATGAGCCAGGCTCAACATTTAAGCTTATAGATTTAATTGCTCTTATTGATGATGAGAAAATCGATACCAGTAAAGTCTATGACTCTAAAGGAGGAGATATAGTTTATAAAGGACGACATGTAAGGGATTCGCATGAGGGAGGTTATGGAAAAGTATCATTGGCACGTGGATTTGAAGTTTCATCAAATACAGTTTTAGTTCAAGCAGTATATGAGAATTATAAAGATAACCCAAAACAATTTGTTGATAGAATAAACAGCCTTGGTTTAAATAAACCACTTGGATTACCATTTAGGGGAGAGGGAACTCCTAGAATACCACAACCTGGTCAAAATGGCTGGAGTGGGATTTCCCTGCCTTGGATGGCATTTGGTTATGGCGTTTCTGTTACACCTTTGCAAACATTAGCTTTATATAATGCTGTAGCGAATAATGGAGAAATGGTTAAGCCTATGTTTGTTCAAGAGGTTAAAGAATGGAATAAGACTATTAAAAAATTTGATAAACAGATAATTAATCCAAGTATTTGTTCGGAACAAACATTAAAGAAAGTACAAGCAGTTCTTAAAAATGTAGTCAAAAAGGGAACTGGTTCTAAATTGTATTCTAAAGATTTTTCGATGGCTGGTAAAACAGGTACTGCGCAAGTTAATTATCACAAAGGAGACGAACATATGTATTATGCTTCTTCATTTGTGGGATATTTTCCTGCCGATAATCCTAAGTATTCTTGTATTGTAGTAGTACATAAGCCAAACACGTCAAAAAACAATTATTACGGGGCAGATGTTGCTGGACCAGTATTTAAAAGAATAGCACAAAAGGTATTTACAGATGTTCCTTCAACTAACGAAATCAAGAATCTTAAGAAAAAATTTAAAGATCAAGAGGGAAACTATTTTGCATATAATACAAAGTTAAATAAGAAGCCTTCGGTCATACCTAACCTAAAAGGAATGGCAGGAATGGATGCTGTAGCATTACTTGAAAATCTAGGCATGAAAGTTAAAGCCATCGGAATTGGTAAAGTAAAAAAGCAATCTATTTTGCCTGGTCAGCCTATTATTAAAAACAATACTATAACACTAGAATTATCATAATGAAGCTTAAAGACGTTTTATATAAAGTAGCAATAGAAGCAGTGCATGGTTCAACAGATGTTGAAATTTATGCTGTCCATTTCGATTCTAGAAAAATTGAAAAGGATAATGTTTTTGTGGCTATTAAAGGAACAGTTTCTGATGGTCATGAGTTTATAGATAAAGCTATTTCATTAGGTGCTTCAGTTATTATTTGTCAAGATTTACCAAGTAATTTGTTATCACAAATTGTGTATGTTGTAGTCAAAGATACTAACGATGCATTGGCACATTTAGCTAATAACTACTATGATAATCCATCTTCAAAATTACAGCTTGTAGGAGTGACCGGAACAAATGGGAAAACTACCATTGCTTCTCTTTTATATCAGCTGTTTAAAAAAGCAGGTTATAAGGTTGGTTTATTGTCTACTGTTAAAATTTTAGTAGATGAAACAGAATATAAAGCCACTCATACTACTCCAGATTCTCTAACAATCAACTATTTCATGAATGAAATGGTTCTTGCTGGTTGTGAATATTGCTTTATGGAAGTAAGTTCTCATGGAATTCATCAAAAGCGAACAGAGGCTTTAGAATTTAAAGGAGGTGTTTTTACAAATCTTTCTCACGACCATTTAGATTATCATCCAACATTTGCTGAGTATCGAGATGTGAAAAAGTCATTCTTTGATCATTTGCCTAAATCAGCATTTGCATTAACAAATATTGATGATAAAAATGGAGCTGTAATGGTTCAAAATACACAAGCTAAAAAGTTGTCATATGCTCTAAAAACTTTTGCAGATTATAAAGCTGTGATTCTAGAAAATCAGTTATCTGGTTTGCAACTTAAAATAAATGAGCAAGAAGTTTGGACACGTCTTATAGGAAATTTCAATGCTTATAATCTATTAGCAATTTATGGTGTAGCTGTAGAATTAGGAATTGAAAAAATTGAAGCACTTCGTTTACTTTCTGAATTAGAAAGTGTTTCGGGAAGATTTCAATATATAGTTTCGGAAGGAAAAATCACTGCTGTTGTGGATTATGCCCACACACCAGATGCCTTAGAAAATGTATTGAATACAATAAATGATATCAGAACTAAAAATGAAAAGCTAATCACTATTGTAGGTTGTGGAGGGGATAGAGATAGAACTAAAAGACCAGTAATGGCAAAGATTGCAACTGAGCTTAGTGATAATGTAGTTATTACTTCAGACAATCCAAGAACAGAAGATCCACAAGTGATAATTGATGAAATGGAAGCCGGAATTAGCGCAGAAAATTTTAAAAAATATGTGTCTATTTTAGATAGAAAACAAGCCATTAAAACAGCTTGTCAAATGGCAGAAACCAATGATATTATTGTAATAGCTGGTAAAGGTCATGAAACTTATCAAGAAATTAATGGTATTCGCCATGATTTTGACGATATGAAAATTGTAAAAGAAATATTAGAGCAACTTAACAAATAACCATAGAGGTATGTTATACTATTTATTTGAGTATTTAGACAAAACGCTAGACGTTCCTGGAACAGGGGTTTTCCAGTATATTACTTTCAGATCTGCATTGGCTATAATTATGTCATTGTTATTGTCTACCATTTATGGTAAAAGAGTCATTGGATTCTTAAGACGCCAACAAATTGGAGAAACAGTTCGTGAATTGGGTCTAGAAGGACAAACTCAAAAAGCTGGTACGCCAACTATGGGAGGTATTATCATTATATTCTCTACATTAATTCCAGTTTTTTTGCTTGCCAAATTGAATAACATCTATGTGATATTGTTAATTATATCCATGCTATGGATGGGTTTAATAGGTTTCTTAGACGATTACATTAAAGTGTTTAAGAAAGATAAAGAAGGGTTAAAAGGGATCTTTAAAGTAATTGGTCAAGTAGGTTTGGGGGTTATTGTAGGTGCTACATTGTATTTTCATCCAGGTGTAACAGTAAGAAAAGACACACAGTCGGCAAAAATTGTAGTTAATGCTGCTCAAAACACAATTAATCCAGTTTCATTACAAGAAAAATCTACAGCTACAACAATACCATTCTTTAAAAATAATGAATTCGATTACGCGGAATTATTAGCATGGACTGGTGATGGATATGAGAATTGGGCTTGGTTAGTATTTATACCAATCGTAATTTTTATTATTACAGCCGTTTCTAATGGAGCAAATCTAACCGATGGTATCGATGGTCTCGCGGCCGGTACTTCGGCAATATCCGTAATTGCCCTTGGAGTATTCACTTTTGTTTCGGGTAATATCATGTTTTCTAATTACTTGAATATTATGTTTATCCCTAACTCAGGAGAAATGACAGTATTTATAGCCGCTTTTGTTGGAGCTCTTGTTGGATTTTTATGGTACAACAGCTATCCAGCTGCAGTATTTATGGGAGATACAGGAAGTTTAACAATAGGCGGAGTTATTGCAGTTTTAGCTATTGCGGTTCGTAAAGAAATGCTGATACCAGTTATATGTGGAATATTTTTAGCCGAAAATTTATCTGTTGTTTTACAGGTAGCTTACTTTAAATATACTAAGAAAAAATATGGAGAAGGCCGACGCATTTTCTTAATGTCTCCCTTACATCATCATTATCAGAAAAAAGGATACCACGAAAGTAAAATCGTTACTCGATTTTGGATTGTTGGAATTCTGTTAGCTATAGTATCAATTGTAACCCTAAAATTAAGGTAATATATGAGATTAGTAGTTTTAGGCGGGGGTGAAAGTGGTGTAGGAACAGCCATTTTAGCAAAAAAGAAAGGGTATGAAGTTTTTCTATCCGATTTTGGGAAAATTAAAAATAATTATAAAGAAGTTTTACTACTCTACAAAATCAAATTTGAAGATCAAAAACATACTGAAGATTTAATTCTCAATGCAGATGTGGTGATGAAAAGCCCAGGAATTCCTGATAAGGTGCCAATCATTAAAAAAATTAAAGAAAAAAATATTCCAATTGTTTCCGAAATAGAATTCACTAACCAGTTTACAGATGCAGTAACTATAGGGATAACAGGAAGTAATGGTAAGACAACAACAACAATGTTGACGTATCATTTACTAAAACAAGGAGGGTTAAATGTAGGTTTAGCAGGGAATATTGGTAAAAGTTATGCTTGGCAGGTTTCTGAAGGAAAGTATGATTATTATGTTTTAGAGTTGAGTAGTTTTCAACTAGACGGAATAGAAACTTACAAGCCACATATAGCAATAATAACAAATATTAGTCCAGATCATTTAGATAGATACGAATACAAATATGAAAAATACATTGCTTCTAAATTTAGAATAACAATGAATCAAACCGAAGAAGATTATTTGATTTACGATGCCGATGATGAAGCAATAACAAACTGGCTCAAAAATAATAGTACAAGAGCAAAACTAGTTCCATTTTCTATTTCAAAACCATTAGATTTTGGAGCATTTTTAGAAGAAAATAAGATAAAAATAAATACGACAAACGACAATTTCGATATGCCAACATCACAATTATCACTAGAAGGAAAGCACAATGTAAAAAATGCTATGGCTGCAGCAACAGTTGCTCAGTTATTAAAAATTAGAAAAGACACCATTCGTGAAAGCCTTTCTGATTTTCAAGGTGTAGAGCATAGATTAGAAAAAGTGCTTAAAATTCAAAATGTACAATACATCAATGACTCAAAAGCAACAAATGTGAATGCTACTTTTTTTGCATTAGACAGTATGACGACACCTACTGTTTGGATTGTTGGTGGAGTTGATAAAGGAAACGATTATACAGAATTATTGTCTTTAGTAAATGAAAAAGTTAAAGCGATTATTTGTTTAGGAATCGATAATGCAAAGCTTATCGAAACTTTTGGTGGCGTAGTAGATGTTTTAGTTGAAGCAACTTCAATGGTTGAAGCAGTAAGACAAGCTTATAAAATAGCAGAAAAAGGAGATACAGTATTATTGTCTCCTGCTTGTGCAAGTTTCGATTTATTTGAAAACTATGAAGATAGAGGAAGACAGTTTAAACAAGCTGTACAAAATTTATAAAGTTTAATAAATGAAAACACTGATACATAATTTAAAAGGAGACAAGGTAATCTGGGCCATGGTAACACTATTGGCGCTTATTTCTTTTATACCTGTGTACAGTGCCAGTAGTAATTTGGCATATCAAAAACATGGAACTGGTAATACATTAGTGTATTTAATCAAACATCTAGTCCATTTATCGGCTGGATTTTGGATAATGTATCAAGTGCAAAAAGTGCCTTATCATTATTTTCGCAGTTTGTCTAGAGTTTTGTTGCCTTTTGCATGGACTTTGTTAATCTATGCTATGGTAAAAGGTACTGTAATTGAAGGAGCTAATGCAAGTAGATGGGTTACAGTTCCATTAGTTGGAATTTCATTTCAGCCATCTACATTTGCTGGTATGATTATGTTTCTTTTTGTGGCTAGGTATTTGTCTAAAACAGAAATTGCAGATATGACATTCCAAAAATCATTCGTCGAACTTTGGATACCGGTTTTTATAACACTTGCGCTTATTTTGCCATCTAACTTTTCGACAACAGCATTAATATTCTCAATGATTTTAATGTTAACGTTTGTTGGAAATTATCCTATAAAAAACATAGCAATAATTGTTGGAATGGGTGTAGTATCTTTTGCTTTTTTTATTTTGGTTGCCAAAGCTTTTCCAAATGCTTTTCCAAACCGTGTTGATACTTGGATTAGTCGTATTGATAATTTTATGTCAGATACAAAAGATACAGATGAAGATTACCAAATAGAAAAAGCTAAAACAGCAATTGCAACTGGAGGTGTTTATGGATTGGGTCCTGGTAAGAGTGTCCAAAAAAACTTTTTACCTCAATCTTCTTCAGATTTTATCTTTGCTATTATCGTAGAAGAACTTGGCTTATTTGGAGCCTTTTTTATAATAACAATTTACCTCATTTTATTTGTAAGATTCATTATAGCCTCGTATAAAGCACCAACTATTTTTGGAAAACTTGTTGTGGTAGGCTTAGGATTTCCTGTCATTTTTCAAGCCTTCATTAATATGGGTGTTGCGGTAGAATTACTACCCACAACAGGTCAAACTTTGCCGTTAATTAGTAGTGGAGGAACATCAATTTGGATGACTTGTGCCGCGCTTGGTGTTATTTTGAATGTAACAAAAAAGGAGGAAGAAATTGCGCAAGAAAATCTTGAAAAACAAAAAAGAGAAGAAGCATTACAGCGAATTATTGATAGAGAATTAGCCGAAGAAATTAAAGTTGAACAGGATATTAACGAAGAGTACTCGATAGAAGAATTAAACAACCCAATGAATGCTGTTTTAAATAAATAGATGATGAAGGAAAACCCAAAATTCATAATCAGTGGAGGAGGAACAGGAGGACATATTTATCCTGCTATTGCTATTGCTAACGAAATAAAAACTCGTTACCCTAAAGCTGATATTCTGTTTGTAGGAGCTAGCGACAAAATGGAAATGCAAAAAGTTCCTCAAGCAGGTTATCCTATTAAGGGTCTGTGGATTGCAGGAATTCAGCGAAAATTAACATTGCAAAATGCTATGTTTCCATTAAAACTGACATCTAGTTTGATGAAGTCATTTGGTTTTATTAAAGCTTTTAAGCCCGATGTAGTAATAGGGACAGGAGGTTTTGCTAGCGGTGCTGTTTTAAAAGTTGCTTCATTGTTAGGTATACCAACAGTGATACAGGAACAAAATTCATATCCAGGTATTACTAATAAATTGTTGGGTAAAAAAGCCAACAAAATTTGTGTCGCTTATGAAAATTTGGAAAGATTTTTTCCAAAAGAGAATTTGATACTTACAGGAAATCCAGTTCGACAGGATTTGTTGTCGGTTGTAAATAAGAGAGAAGAAGCTTTAGAATATTTTAAGCTAGATTCTACAAAAATAACATTATTAATACTTGGAGGGAGCTTAGGAGCAAGACGTGTTAATCAGTTAATAGCTAATGAAATAAATTGGTTGCTATCTCAAGGAGTTCAAATCATATGGCAATGTGGTAAACTATATTTTGAGGATTATAAACATTTTAACGAAAGAGAGGGTGTACAAGTTCTTTCTTTTATTGATAGAATGGATTTAGTTTATGCTTCAGCTGATATTGTGATATCACGCTCTGGGGCTTCATCGGTCTCAGAATTATGTTTGGTAGGGAAGCCAGTAATTTTTATTCCTTCGCCAAATGTGGCAGAAGATCATCAAACAAAAAATGCACAAGCAATTGTGGATAAGCATGGTGCAATCATGCTTAAAGAAAAAGAATTAGACGAACAATTTGAAGTAGTGTTTGAAGCACTTCTTAATGATAAAGGGAAGCAGGAAAGCTTAAGCGAAAATATCAAAAAATTGGCTTTGCCTAATGCAACAAAGCAAATCGCTGATGAAATATTAAAATTGATTAAATGAATTTAAATCAAATACATAATGTTTATTTTATAGGGATCGGAGGAATTGGAATGAGCGCTCTTGCACGTTATTTCAAGTTCATCGGAAAACAAGTTGTGGGATATGATAAAACGCCCACTATGCTTACAGATGATTTGATTGCAAGCGGTATCGAAATTCATTTTGAAGATGATATTAAAAGTATTCCTTCTTCATATACTTCAGAGAACACTTTGGTTGTGTATACGCCGGCTATAAAACAGCTTTCGGAGTGGGATTATTTTAAAGAAAATGGATTCACTATAAAAAAACGTGCTGAAGTTTTAGGAATCATTACTAAAGATACGTTTTGTTTTGCAGTAGCAGGAACACATGGTAAAACAACCACTTCTAGTATTTTAGGTCATGTTTTATATGAGTGTGGTTTAGATGTTACCGCTTTTTTAGGCGGAATTGTAGAAAACTATAATTCAAATTTAATTGGATCAGGTAAAACAATTACTGTCGTAGAAGCCGATGAATTTGATCGATCTTTTTTACATTTGCACCCCAATATTGCGTGCATTACTTCAATGGATGCTGATCATCTCGATATCTATGGTGATGATGCATCTATAAAAGCATCTTTCAAAGAATTTGCAGATAAGGTTGAAGATAAAAATAAACTATTTGTAATTAATGGTTTGCCTCTTAATGGGATAACTGTAGGGGTGAATGATGATTCAAAATTTGTAGCACATAATATTAGGATTATTGATGGATGGTATGTTTTTGATGTAACTACACCAACTGAAGAAATTAAAGATATAAAATTTGGATTACCAGGGAAGCACAACTTAACCAACGCGTTGCTTGCTTTGGCTATGGCTCGAACTTACGGAACCCCAACCGATTCCATTGTCAAAGCGTTAGCAACATTTAAAGGAGTAAAACGCCGTTTTTCATTCCAAATTCGCAAACCTGATTTTGTTTATATCGATGATTATGCTCATCATCCAACTGAAATAAATGCTGTACATCAAGCTGTTAGGGAGTTGTATCCGGGTAAAAAAGTATTGGCCGTTTTTCAACCGCATTTATTTAGTAGAACAAAAGATTTTGCAGAGGATTTTGCAATGAGTTTGTCGCAATTTGATGAAATTTTACTCATGGATATTTATCCTGCTCGTGAGTTACCTATGCCAGGAATTACTTCGCAATGGTTGCTTGATAAAATGGATAATACAAATAAAAAATTAGTTCAAAAAGAAGAACTTATTGCGCTGTTAAAAGCTTCAGATGCGCCAGTAATTGTTACTATAGGTGCGGGTGATGTTGGAGAAATGGTGCCAGAAATTAAAAAAGCGTTAGATGCGTAAAAATTGGTTAATAAATATTCAGCTAATTGCCATCTTTGGAGTGGTTATTTTTCTGTATTCGTTTACTTCAAAAAGGAATGAAATGAGAAAAATTTCTAAGCCTGATATCGAATTTGTCAATTCGGAGAGTCCATTTGTTACACACGAAATGGTTAATAAGTTGTTGATAGAAAATTTTGGAGGCGCTTCCAGTATTAAAAAAGAACAAGTAGATTTGAAGCGTATAGAGCAAACTATCAATAAACACAGCATGATAGACTATTCTGAAGTGTATGTGAGTGTTGATGGCAAGTTGAAAACTATAGTAAAACAAAAGACCCCAATCGCTAGAGTTTTTAATAATTATTCTTCTTTTTATGTTGATTATGAAGGGGATAAGATGCCGCTTTCAAATAATTTTAGCGCCAGAGTGCCTCTTATTTATGGCGATGTTGATAAAGCCTTAGATAAGGATTTTGTCGCCTTGTTGAGGAAGATTTATTCTGATGATTTTTTGAAAAAAAATATCATTGGGATGACAATTAACGACGACGGAAGCATTGTGATGAAGAATAGAAATTATAGTTATGATATAATTTTCGGTAGAACCATACATATGGATAGAAAATTTGATAATTATAAAGCGTTTTTTCAAAAAGCAGTACAAGACACATTGATTTCTTCGTATTCGAAAATCAATTTAAAGTTTACAAAGCAAGTGGTTTGTACAAAAGAATAGAGTATGGAAAGAGAGAATATAGCAGTAGGACTTGACATAGGAACAACAAAGATTGTTGCTATGATAGGTAAGAAAAATGAATATGGGAAGCTAGAAATTTTAGGCGTAGGAAAGTCTAAAAGTCTCGGTGTGGCTAGAGGTGTAGTAAATAATATTACACAAACAATTCAGTCTATTCAAGAAGCTATTGCTTTGGCTGAGGAAGATTCTGGATTTAAAATTAAAGATGTTGTGGTTGGTATTGCGGGTCAACATATTCGTAGTATTCAACACAGTGACTACATATCAAGACCTAATTCTGAAGAAGTAATTAGCGAAAAAGATATTGATGTTCTGATTGGTCAAGTTCAAAAATTGGCTATGCTACCTGGGGAAGAAATTATTCATGTGCTGCCTCAAGAATTTAAAATTGATGGTCAGTCAGAAATAAAAGAACCAATAGGAATGTATGGCGGCCGACTGGAAAGTAGTTTTCATGTTGTTGTAGGTCAAGCCTCTTCAATTAGAAACGTTGGGAGATGTATTAAAAGCGCAGGATTAGATTTGTCTGGTTTAACTCTTGAGCCTTTAGCATCAGCAGATGCGGTATTAAGTCAAGAAGAAAAAGAAGCAGGTGTTGCTTTAATAGATATAGGTGGTGGTACTACTGATTTAGCAATTTTCAAGGATGGTATCATCCGTCATACAGCGGTTGTGCCATTTGGAGGTAATGTAATTACTGAAGATATTAAAGAAGGTTGTTCAATTATAGAAAAGCAAGCTGAATTATTAAAGGTGAAATTTGGTTCTGCTTGGCCAGGTGAAAATAAAGATAACGAAATAGTTTCTATTCCTGGATTAAGAGGTAGAGATCCTAAAGAAATATCGTTAAAAAATCTTTCAAAGATAATTCATGCTCGAGTAGTTGAAATCATCGAGCAAATTTATACTGAAATAAAAGCGTATGGTCATGAAGATCCTCGCAAAAAATTAATTGCAGGTATTGTGTTAACAGGAGGAGGTTCACAATTAAAGCATATTAAGCAATTAGTAGAGTATATTACAGGAATGGATACAAGAATTGGGTACCCTAATGAGCATTTAGCAGGGAATTCAAATGAAGAAATTTCAAGTCCGTTGTATGCCACTGCTGTTGGTTTAGTAATGAATAGTGTTCGTAATAATACTATGAGTGCAGTTCCTCAAGATAATTATGTTCCTGAGCCTGTTTTGGTACAAAAGCCAACAGTCGAAGAACAACAAATGATTCAGCAAGAAGCTGAAAGGGTTATAGAAGAGGCTAGAACTCATTCTAAATCGACTGAAACAACGATTAGAAAATCGTTTTTTGACAGATATATTGACAAGATTAAAGATTTTTTAGATAACGCAGAGTAATCAAAGTTATCTCAAGTAACACAAAATAAAAAACCAAATAGTATGGAAAGCAACTCAGAATTTGGAAGCATTTCATTCGACTTGCCTAAAAACCAGTCAAATGTAATTAAAGTTATCGGAGTAGGTGGTGGAGGTAGTAATGCCATCAACCACATGTTCAAGCAAGGTATCAAAGGAGTAGATTTTATCGTTTGTAATACTGATTCTCAGGCATTGCAAAATAGCCCTGTACCTAATAAAATCCAGTTAGGAGTAAGTCTTACTGAAGGTTTAGGTGCTGGTGCAAATCCAGATGTGGGTCAACAAGCTGCTCTTGAAAGTATCGAGGATATCGAGAAAATGCTTGACAGTAATACTAAAATGGTTTTCATTACAGCTGGTATGGGTGGTGGTACCGGTACTGGTGCCGCTCCAGTTATAGCTCAATTAGCAAAAGAAAGAGAAATTTTAACTGTTGGTATTGTTACTATTCCTTTCCAGTTTGAAGGAAAAATTCGTTCTGAGCAAGCATTATTAGGAGTTGAAAAATTAAGAAGACAAGTTGATTCACTTATTGTAATCAATAATAATAAATTAAGAGAAGTTTATGGAAATCTTGGTTTCAAAGCAGGATTCTCAAAAGCTGATGAAGTGTTAGCAACTGCATCTCGTGGTATCGCAGAGGTTATTACACATCACTACACGCAAAATATCGATTTAAAAGACGCTAAAACTGTGCTTTCAAATTCAGGTACTGCAATAATGGGTTCTGCAGTAGCCGAGGGAGAAAACAGAGCTAAAGATGCTATTATAGCTGCTTTAGATTCTCCTCTTTTAAATGATAATAAAATTTCTGGAGCTAAAAACGTTTTGTTGCTTATCGTTTCTGGTACTAATGAAATTACTATTGATGAAATTGGAGAAATCAATGATCATATCCAAGCAGAAGCAGGCTTCAATGCTAATATCATCATGGGAGTTGGTGAAGATGAGACTTTGGGTGATTCTATAGCGGTTACTATCATTGCAACTGGTTTTTGTGTAGAACAACAAGCAGAGATTGTAAATACTGAACCTAAAAAAATAATTCATGCTTTAGAAGATGAGCAAAAGTTAGTACATAACCTAACTCAAAAATTTGAAGCAAAAGGATTTGATTTTTCATTAAATATGCCTTCTGCTAATCCCGTAGCAGAACAAGCTCCTGTAGTTGAAGATAAAATTGTTTTTTCTTTAGAAGAAGAAGTCTCAACTCCAGATTTGGTTGAGCCATATTTTACAATGGATTTGGTTCCTACGACTGAATTTATCAAGAATTTAGATGTAACTTTCGAGATAGTTTCAGCAAATCAAGTTAAAGAAAATGATTTCTATTTTACTCCACCAGAAGTAAAGGAAATTGAAGTTGTAGATCCAAAATTCTTTATTAAAGAAGAAGATCAATTTTCATTAACATTCGATTTACCAATTGCACACAAAGAAGAAACAGTAAATACAGATAAGTTAATATTTGATTTAACGAATGAAATTAAAGATATAAGAGTAACTGAAGCAGTAGAATTCGTCCCAGTAACAGAAGTGACTCAAAATGGTGTGATTCGTCATTCATTGGAAGAGTATATGGAAATTGAAAACCAATTTATCCAAGCTAAAAAAGAAGAACCTGTAATTGAGAAAACTCCAGAAGAGCTTAATATTACAATGAAACAAGTAGAGCCAACTGTTCAACAAACAGTTTCAAATACTACTTACGATATCAACTCACCAGTTGAAATGTCAATCGAAGATTCTTTAAAGTTAAGAGCTGAAGAGCGTCGTCGTAAAATGAAAGAGTTCAATTACAAGTTTCATAACAATGCAGCTAGAGTAGACGAGTTCGAAAAAGTACCGGCTTACAAAAGAATGGGGATTGACTTAACAAACAATCCACTTGATAATAATAGATCAAGAATGTCTTTAGGATTAGATAGTAATGACGATGTTCAGCTACGTTCTAACAATTCATTCTTACACGATAATGTAGATTAACTATTTCAAGCCAAACCTATGTAACCCGAAATTTCTGCTGATTTTTCGGGTTATTTTTTTAATTTCGCGTCACTAAATAAAACTTAATAAATAATTTTTAGAAATTTAATTCTAAATACTAATACATACTATCATTATGAGTTTATCAGCAAAAATAATGGATGAAATGAAAAATGCTATGAGAGCTAAAGACACAGTAGCTTTAGAAGCATTAAGAGCAATTAAATCGGCAATTCTATTAGCACAAACAGAAAGTGGTGCTAAGGAAGAAATTTCAGCTGATGATGAAATCAAATTATTGCAACGTTTAGTAAAACAACGTAAAGACTCAGCAGCAATATACACAGAACAAAATCGTCCTGATTTAGCTGAACCAGAAATTGCTCAAGTGGCTGTAATTGAAAAGTTTTTACCAGCACAAATGTCTCAAGCAGACGTGGAAGTAGCAGTTGCGAAAATTATTGCTGATGGAGGTTTTTCAGGAATGGCAGCAATGGGACAAGTAATGGGTGCGGCTTCAAAAGCTCTTGCTGGTCAGGCAGATGGGAAAACAATCTCAAATGTTGTTAAAAAGCTTTTGGCATAATAAATATTTTAAAGTCAGAATACTTAAATTAGAATTCTGACTTCTATAAGGCTACGTAGTTCAACTGGATAGAATATCAGATTTCGGCTCTGAGGGTTGGGGGTTCGAATCCCTCCGTGGTCACAAAAATTTTAGTTCGGTTTATGGAACAAGATCAAGAACAAGCTGTTTGGATAATTGTTTTTTTTGCTTCAATTCTTTTCTTGATCGTTTTTTTCTATGGCTTTAAGTTTTTAGAATACTTGTATGCACAATACTTTTACAAACCTTTTTACGTGCATTTTTATCCTTTACCAAAAAGGATTAATCAAGAGCAAAAAAATATTATTCATCAAAATTTTTCATTTTACCGAAAACTCTCATCAAAGAGAAAAAGATATTTTGAACATAGAGTTGCTGTTTTCATAGAAAATTATGACTTTAAAGGAAACGGAGGTCTAGAGGTTACAGACGAAATGAAAATTTTGATTGCAAGTACTTCTGTGAAGTTAACTTTTGGGATGAGAAGTTATATTTACACAGTGTTCGATAAAATAATATTGTATCCTGATATCTATTATTCAGAAATGAATGATGTATATCATAAAGGAGAATTTAATCCTAGATATAAAGCGTTAGTTTTTTCATGGAAACATTTTAAGGAAGGGTTAGATATTTCTAATGATAATTTAAATTTAGGGCTTCATGAATTTTCCCATACTCTTCATTTTGAATGTATAAAAACAAGTTCGGTATCTAATGATATTTATGTAGAAAATTATCAGAAATTACTAAAACTATAAACGATTCTGATTATAAGGATCAAATAAGGAATTCGAATTATTTTAGAGAATATGCATTTACAAATCAGTTGGAATTTGTTGCGGTAATACTTGAAAACTTTTTTGAAACTCCTGATCAGTTCAAAAATGACTTTCCGGAGCTTTTTCTAAGTGTAAAAAGAATGATTAATTATTCAGAAATTTAATGACTAATAATTCTAAAATATTGTTAAATAAAATTTAATCGTTTAGAGAAGTGAATAATAACAAGTAGTTTTGTTAATAAATCCCAAGATTGACATAAAATTACACACGTATTATGAAATTTAAACATATTGTATACTTATTATTGGCAGTTGTTTTAGGCGGAATGATTTTCTACAGAGTGTCTGCAAACAATGCTAAAAACGAAGATGGAGGAAAGGGAAAAGGTAAAGAAGGGGATAAAAAACCTTCTAATGTTTCTGGAATAGTTTTAAAGCCACAAATTTTTTCGGACAATTTAACGCTTTCAGGTTCGATTGAGGCCAATGAGCAAATTGAAGTTCGTAGTGAAGTTTCGGGTGTAGTGGAAAGTATTAATTTCCAAGAAGGAAGTTATGTTTCTAAAGGACAACAATTGTTTAAAATTAATGATTTGGAACTTCGAGCTCAACTTTCGCAAGCGAGAACGAAGCAGACTTTAGCTTCAGAAAATGAAAGAAGAGCCAAATTGTTATTGCAAAAAGAGGCCATCAGTCAAGAAGAGTATGATATTGCTAGCGCCGATTTTCGTTCTGCACAGGCACAAACTCAATTAATTCAGGCGCAAATTGCTAAGACTTCCGTTAAAGCGCCTTTTTCAGGAAAAATAGGTTTGCGTTATATTTCAAAAGGTACTTATGTAACTCCTACGACAGTCGTTGCCAATTTAGTGAATACGAACCAAGTTAAAATTACTTTTTCGATTCCAGAAAAATATGCAACACAAATGAAAGTGAATACTAATCTTTCCTTTACTACTTCGGGTTCAAAAGAACAATATAGTGCAAAGGTGTATGCTATCGAACCAGAGATTGAAGAAATGACTAGAACGTTGAAAATGCGCGCAATTGCACAAAACTCAAACGGAAAACTAATCCCTGGAACTTTCGCTAATGTATCATTGCCTTTGGATAAAATCAATGATGCATTATTGGTGCCTACAGAAGCTTTGATTCCAGTACAAAACGGAAAAAAAGTGTTTGTGGCTGTTAATGGTAAAGCCAAAGAAGTTATGGTAGAGACTGGCGCTAGAAGAGATAAAGATGTTTTAGTATTGACAGGTTTAAAAGCGGGTGATACTGTGTTGACTACAGGTGTGATGACACTCAAAGATGATACTCCAGTAAAAGTTAATATTAAGTAAGGTAATATGAGTTTATCCACTTTAAGTATTAAAAGACCGGTTTTAACAATCGTTCTAAACCTAATGTTGATTCTTTTTGGTATCATTGGGTATACGTTTTTGGGAGTAAGAGAATTCCCTTCTATTGATCCTGCACAAATTTCAGTGCAAACGAATTATTCGGGTGCCAATGCTGATATTATAGAATCTCAAATTACTGAACCATTAGAAAAAGCAGTGAATTCTATCGATGGAATTCGTAATATTTCATCCTCTAGTAGTCAGGGAAGAAGTAGCATTACGATAGAGTTTGATTTAGACAAAAACCTTGAAGAAGCGGCTAATGATGTGCGTGACAAGGTTTCACAAGCTGTTCGAAGTTTACCTCAAGATATTGATGCGCCACCGGTAGTGTCCAAAGCAGATGCCGATTCGGAGCCAATCATCACCATGACCGTTCAGAGTGATAATAAAAATGTGTTAGAGCTTACAGATTACGCAGATAATGTTCTTTCTCAACGATTGCAAACCATTCCTGGTGTGAGTAGCGTGCAAATTTGGGGAATGCGTAAATATGCGATGCGTTTGTGGATTGACCCAGTTAAATTAGCTTCGTATGGTTGTACAGTTGCCGATGTTCGTAGTGCTTTGAACAAACAAAATGTAGAATTGCCTTCAGGAAAACTTACTGGTGCTAATACTGAATTGACAGTAAAAACGATTGGAAATATTTCAACCGAAGAAGGTTTCAACAACATCATCATCAAAGCAGAAGGAGATAAAATTGTCCGTTTTAGTGATATTGGTAAAGCAGCTTTGGAAGCAGAAAATTTAGAGACAAAACTATCCGATTCAGGACAGCCCATGATTGGGATGGCAATTATTCCACAACCAGGAACCAATTATCTGGATATTGCAGAGAAGTTTTACGAGCAATACGATCAATTACAAAAAGATCTTCCTAAAGATTTTAAACTTAATATTGCTATTGATAATACAGTTTTCGTTAAAAAAGCGGTATTGGAAGTAGCTGAAACATTATTGCTTTCGGTTATACTAGTAGTATTGATTATCTATTTGTTCTTTAGGGATTGGGCCATTGCTTTCCGTCCGTTAATTGATATTCCGGTTTCGTTGATTGCTACCTTTTTTATTATGTACTTATGCGGATTTTCTGTAAATGTACTAACATTATTGGCTATCGTTTTGGCGACGGGATTGGTAGTAGATGATGGTATTGTAGTCACCGAAAATATATTCAAAAAAGTTGAAGAAGGAATGTCGCCTATCGAAGCGGCTATCAAAGGATCCAATGAAATTTTCTTTGCCGTAATTTCGATTTCAGTAACCCTTGCAGCAGTGTTCTTACCCGTGATTTTCTTAGAAGGTTTTGTGGGAAGGTTATTTCGAGAGTTTGGTGTTGTAATTGGAGCTGCGGTGTTAATTTCGGCATTTGTGTCGCTAACACTAACGCCAATGTTGAATGCCTATTTGATGAAAGGTGGTGAACAAAAGAAATCGAAGTTTTATAACCTGACCGAACCTATTTTTGAAAAAATGAACTCAGGTTATGCGGAAGCGTTAACGAGTTTCATGAAGAAGAAATGGTTGAGTTTTCCAATACTGATTGTGTGTTTTGGATTGATTTATCTATTCTTTAATGTCCTCCAAAAAGAAACCGCTCCTTATGATGACCGAAGCTTTTTAACTGCTAGAGCTACAGCTCCTGAGGGTGCTTCTTATGACTATATGGATCGTTTTATGACTGAATTAACAGAGTTAATTAACGATTCGATTCCTGAGAAAAAAGTAAGTTTGATTGTAACATCACCAGGTTTTGGATCTTCCTCTGTAAATAGTGGTTTCGCAAGAATTGCATTGGTGCAACCGGATGAAAGAGAGAAAACCCAAAAAGATGTCGCTGAAAAGCTAACCAAATTGACAAAACAATATGCTGAGGCGAAAGTTTCGGTGTCGGAGTCGCCAACTATAGCAGTGAACAGAAGAGGTGGTTTACCAGTACAGTTCGTAATTCAAGCACCCAATTTCAAAAAGTTAGAAGAAAAGATTCCGCAGTTTATGGATGAAGTGTCAAATGATCCAACCTTCTCGAATTCAGATGTGAATTTGAAATTCAATAAACCGGAAGTATACGTAACTATAGATAGAGAAAAAGCACAGAGTTTAGGGGTGTCGGTGATTGATGTTGCGCAAACCTTACAGCTTTCTTTAAGTGGGCAGCGTTTCGGATATTTTATGATGAATGGAAAACAATATCAGGTTATGGGTCAGTTTGATAAAAAAGACCGAAATGCACCTATGGATTTGACTTCTATTTTTGTGAAAAATGATAAAGGACAATTGATACAGTTGGATAATTTGGTTCAGGTAGATGAACAAAGTAGTCCACCGCAATTGTACCATAACAACCGATACATGTCGGCAACCGTTTCCGCAGGTTTAGCTCCGGGTAAAAGTATCGGTGACGGTATTGAAGCCATGGAACGAATTAAAGAAAAAGTATTGGATGACACATTTACTACCGATTTAAGTGGTGAATCGCGTGACTTTGTAGAAAGTAGCTCGAATACATCCTTTGCTTTCGGTTTGGCCTTATTGTTAATTTTCTTAATACTTGCAGCTCAATTTGAAAGTTTTATCGATCCATTTATAATTATTCTAACAGTGCCAATGGCGGTTGCTGGAGCATTATTTTCATTGTGGTTGTTCGGTCAAACCTGGAATATCTTTAGTCAGATTGGAACCGTTATGTTGATTGGTTTGGTGACGAAGAATGGTATTTTAATTGTTGAATTTGCGAATCAGTTAAGGGAACAAGGAAAATCAAAATACGAAGCTATTATGGAAGCTTCAGAATCACGTTTGCGTCCAATTTTAATGACCAGTTTAGCGATTGCATTAGGAGCTTTGCCAATTGCATTGTCTTTAGGGGCAGCTTCTACTAGTAGAATTGGAATGGGGGTGGTAATTGTTGGTGGAACTTTGTTTTCATTGGCACTGACCTTGTTTGTAATTCCTGCTATTTATTTGATGTGGGCTAGAGAAAGAAAACACCGACCTGAATTTGATACTATTGAACACTATGAAAAGGCTTAATGTGATGCGTAAATTTTTATTTCAAATAGCAGTATTGGTTTTTGTGCCGAAAGTAATGGCACAGGAAATTTTGACTGTAGAACAAGCGGTTCAAATTGCGTTGAAGAACAATTATGATATTAAAATTGCTACCAACGAGCTTACTGTTGATAAAGAAAATAATGCAATAGGGAATGCGGGAATGCTTCCTGAACTCAATGCAAGCTTAACCAAAAATAATAGCATTCAAAATTCCAAACAAACACAATCCAACGGAGATGTGAGAGAATTGGATAATGCGAAAAACAATCGATTGGAGTATGGTGTAAATTTGGGATGGACTGTTTTTGATGGTCTCAAGATGTTTGCACGCTACGATCAGTTAAAAGAGTTGGAAAAGCAAGGTGATGTTCAATTAAAATTGACGGTACTGACCAAAGTGAGTGATGTGATGACAACCTACTACGATTTGGTGCAACAACAGCAACTGATTAAAGCATTGGATACTACAATTGTAATTTCGAAACAACGTTTGAAAACTGCTGAAAACCGTTTTTTGATTGGTAAAGCAGCAAAGTTGGAAGTGTTGAATGCACAGGTCGATTTGAATACGGATTCTTCTACTTTGCTGAAACAGAAAGAATTGTATGAAATTACTAAAATTCGATTGAATGAAATTCTGGCAAGAGATTTGGCTACGAATTTTCAAGTGGTTGAAGAGGTTGTGGTAGATGATAAACTGCAATTGACAGAATTAAAAGCATTAACCGAAAAGCAAAACTTACAACTGCAGCTGGCTTTGATCAATAAACGTGTAGCAGAGTTGGAATTAAAACAAACCAAAGCGAATAGATATCCGACTGTACGATTGAATACGGGATATACATTTGTAGAAACCGAAAGTAGTTTAGGGTTTACAACAGCAACTTCCAGTCGAGGATTAAATTACGGTCTTACAGCTACGATGCCCATTTTTAATGGTTTTTCTCAAAATAGAAATGAAAAAATTGCCAAGCTTCAAGTGGAAAATTCAAACCTAATGGCAGAACAACAAAAACAAACGATAAATGCGCAACTGTCTTCTGCATATCAAACGTATTTGACTAATGTGGAGTTGGCTAAACTGGAAGAAAGTAATGAAGCGATTGCGAAGAAAAATATGGAGATTACATTGGATAAATTCAAAATTGGTACTGTACCAACTATAGAATTCAGAAATGCACAAGAAAACTACATCAATGCTATTGCAAGAAACAGTAGTGCGAAATTTCAAGCGAAGATATCTGAAATCGTACTGCAGCAAATAGCAGGAAATATAAAGTTTTAAATAAAAAAAAGCGCTGAATTTCAGCGCTTTTTTTAATGTTTTATAAAGTGGTTATCTTTTTAAGATCGGCAATGGTTTGAATTGGATTTTCCGCATTGAATACGAAACTTCCCGCTACAAGTACATCGGCACCTGCTTCTACTAATTGTTGTGCATTTTTACTGGTTACACCACCATCAATTTCAATTAAAGTGGATGCGTTGTTTCTAGTGATGATTTCTTTGAGTTGTTTTACTTTTTTATAAGTGTTTTCAATAAATGACTGTCCTCCAAATCCAGGGTTCACACTCATGATACAAACTAAATCAATATCCTTAATCACATCTTCCAATAAAGAAACATTAGTATGAGGATTTAAAGCAACACCAGCTTTCATGCCTTCTGCTTTAATAGCTTGTAATGTTCTATGTAAATGAGTGGATGCTTCGTAATGCACCGTTAATACATCTGCTCCTAATTTTTTAAAAGTAGCAATGTAACGATCAGGATCAACAATCATCAAATGCACATCAATGGTTTTTTTGGCATGTTTGCTGATGGCATCCAAAACGGGCATTCCAAAAGAAATATTTGGAACAAAAACGCCATCCATGATATCAATGTGGAACCAGTCAGCCTCGCTGGCATTAATCATTTCGATATCACGTTGTAAATTGGCAAAATCTGCAGCAAGTACAGATGGGGCAATAAGAGTGTTTTTCATTTTTGATTTATTGTAGTTGTGTTGTGTGGCAAAGATACTCTGAAGTTTCAAAAGTTTAAAAATATTTATTTAATTATGTAGTTGTAAATTTGATAATTCAATATCAAAATCTATTTAATTGATATATAAAAAAGTATTATTTGTCGGAGAAATAAGCACTTAGTCGTGTATTTTTAGTTTTTATCAATATTTTAGGTATTTTGTGGCTATAATTTTAACCTAAATATTTATGAAACAAAAAACTACTTTAGCCTTTTTAAAATTACAGAACTTTAAATTTTTATTTATTTTTTTAAGTGTATTTGTATTTGATAATTTGTATTCACAATTGTTGTATTCTAACGGGCCTATATCAACTGGAACAACGCATATGGCAACTAGTACAGCATCTCCAGGAGGTTACACTTGGTCTGAGTTACAAACTCCAGCAACGAGTATTGGGTTTTCTTCATTTTACAATAATGCTTTGACTAATAATTTTGCACTAGCAGAAGAATTTGTAGTTCCAGTTGGTCAAACTTGGAATTTGACAAACATTAATTTTTATGGGTATCAAACTTCATATGCCGGGACTACTATTCCTATTGATGCATTGAGAGTTAGGATTTGGAATGGAGACCCTTCAGTTGTTGGATCAACTGTGGTGTATGGTGATATGACAACTAATGTTTTGAATGCAGCAGGTAGTGGAGAAGAGTTTGTGTACAGAGTTACAAACACAACTGGTACTACAAGAAAAGTATGGAGATTTAATGCTGCAGTAGTAACAACATTACCGGCTGGCACTTATTGGTTAGAATTTCAAGTTCATGCTATAAATGACGGTTCTGTTTTTACACCTCCAGTAACTATTCTAGGAACACAAAGTGACGCAAACTGGACGGCTAAACAAAGAAATGCTACTACTTGGGCTGGAATGATTGATGCAGGTTCTACTTTCAATAAATCAATGCCTTTTCAATTAATAAATTCTAACCTAGGTTTAACTAGTAATAATTTTGCATCCAACGTTACTATGTACCCAAATCCAGCTAAAGATGTTTGTAATTTTAAATGGGATGATCAAGTAATTGAAAAACCTGAAACAATTAATGTCTATGATGTAAAAGGTATTTTAGTTTTGAAGGAAACTATTGTGAATACTTCTGGTTATTCGATTAATACTGTATCTTTTCCTGCTGGAATTTATTTTGTGAAATTTCAAGATATAGGAGGGAAAACAATTTTAACCAATAAATTTATTAAAGAATAACTTTTTTAAGTATTTACGTTTTTGATGATACAATGTTTTTGTAAAACAAAACTCCGGTAATCAGCCGGAGTTTCAATCATCAATCAAAAAACGAACAGTCTTAGACTGTTGTTACTGTATATAATTTTCTAATTATAGTCTCAACAATAATGCAAAAATACTAATTTCTAGAAAATTTTAACTATCCAAGATAAGTTTTCAATATTTTACTTCTTGAAGTATGTTTTAATCTACGGATTGCTTTTTCTTTAATCTGACGAACACGTTCGCGAGTTAAATCAAAAGTTTCTCCAATTTCTTCAAGTGTCATAGGGTGTTGGTCACCTAAACCAAAATATAAACGAACTACATCTGCCTCACGTGGTGTAAGCGTTTCTAATGAACGTTCAATTTCAGTACGTAAAGACTCATGAATTAATTCTCTATCAGGATTAGGAGATTCCCCAG
>CAZMCP010000020.1:0-41912 GCA_964565035.1 uncultured Flavobacterium sp.
TTTGTTCTTTCTGGTTTATTCTTTAAATTTATAAATTGTAAACTTAAGGCGGTTTTGTGCAAGTGGGCTTTGGGTGTATAATGGAACGATCTTTTTGTATATTCGACTTCAGTCTTAACGAAATGGTTTGGGAACAAAAATCCCC
Organism: uncultured Flavobacterium sp.; assembly: GCA_964565035.1. Taxonomy (GTDB): domain Bacteria; phylum Bacteroidota; class Bacteroidia; order Flavobacteriales; family Flavobacteriaceae; genus Flavobacterium. Next base: position 146 of record CAZMCP010000020.1, read on the forward strand.
ACCTGACACAAAGCCAGCGGGACGTTGGCAGTAATGCTGGAAAACCGACATAGAGATAACAGAAAAACATAAAATATTAATGAACGAAATAAAATTTGACTACAAAACAGATTATATATTAGAAGACGAAACTGTACTTTTAAGACCTTTGAATTCAGACGACTTTAAACACCTTGTAAATTTTTCAATTAATGAACCTGAAATTTGGGAATTTAATATTGGTGGTGCAAACGGAGAAGAAAATTTACTGAAATATATAGACAATGCAATAAATCAGAGACAAGCCGAGAAACAATATCCGTTCATTATTTTCGACAAAAGAACTAACGAATATATCGGAAGTACCAGATTTTACAATATTGACTTGGAAATGAAAACAATTGAAGTCGGCTACACTTGGTATGGAACAAAATATCAAGGAACAGGAATAAACAAAAATTGCAAATACTTAATGTTTGACTTTGCATTTGACAAGTTAGGAATTGAACGAATTGGACTTGGAGCCAACAGCAAAAATCAACGAAGCATAAACGCAATGAAAGGAGTTGGATGTACAGAAGAAGGAATTTTAAGAAGTCGAAGTTTTGACCAAAACGGAAACAGAATAGATGCAATAATTTTGAGCATATTAAAAAACGAATGGAACGAAACGTGGAAAACCAAACTTAAAGAAAAAACAATAAAATGAAGCACTACTGCCAACAAGGGTTTTACGTCAAGCGGGCTGAAGTGCAAAATTCAACGTTAGTTTTTCAATTGAACATTAGTAATAAAACCAGCTTTTGTGCTTCGATTTCCAGCCCGAACGCAAAGCCCCAAAACGTTGCGCATCAGATGACACGAAACGCAAAAAAATCATAGTGAAATAGTCTATTAAAGAAATTTCAATCCTCTAAATTTATGAGTTCTAATATTTCAATAAAATTAACTAATAATGTAAATTCAGAAGTTTATGTTTATAAAGACGGAAAAATAATTTTAACAATGAAGAGAAAGTTTTTATTCGGTTCAAAAATTAAAGCCGAAATTTATGAAAATGATAAACTGTTAATTAAATTCTCTGATTTTATGTTGAATCTTAAAATTATTGAACAAAATTTAGCAAATATAATTAAGATTAAAAATCATAACTTATTTTTTTCGGAATTTGAAATTGGAGAAGACAAAATACTAATTAAATCAAATTTATTATATTTTTTAAACAAAAGAATGTCAAAGATATATTTGAATTCGAAAATTGTGGCTAAAGTAAATCTAAAAAAAATATTCGATTCTAATGGCATAAATCTTGAAATAGACTTTACCGAAAATCAAAGCCAAAAAGAATTTGAAATAATTGTTTCTGTTTTGTTAACAAGTTTACATTTAAACATCTAAAAGCATAAAATATAATGCTTAAAAAATAAAAAGCAAAAAATGAATAAAATAGAACATTAGAAAAAAAACAACCGAACGCACAACAAAGAACTGTGCTTAAAAACAAATAAAAAATGATTTATTTTTAGTTTTTAACAACTAGTTTACTTCTATAGTTTTCATTGTATTCTACTCTCTGCTGAATGTTCTATCATATAAATAGAATTGAATTCATTAAAGTTGTACCATTAGAAATTCTATAAGTCGATGTATTGAAATCATCTTCTCTTGATAAATCTTTTACTTAATATTAACTCTAAGTCTCCTTACTTTGCACAGCTAGAGTAAGGTGTTAGATATAAGATACAATAAAAAAACTTTATTTGTATTTCATCAATCTGTTAAATTTATAAATCCTTTTTTCATTTTTTAGCATTATACGTATATTCGTACAAAACTATAATTATGAGACTTACCAAGTATTTAAGTGACCAAGGGTACGACTTGATTGAAGGCCCAATACGTAATCATAAACCTTTACAATTATGGGTTAAAAAAGCATTTAGTGAAGCCGAATTGTATTATGCTACCTTACAACATGCATTTAAAAGCAATGAAATATTAACCGAAATTGAAAATCAAGCGCTAACAGTTAATAGCTCTAATACTAATGAATATGGTTTTAACATAGGTATCACGTTATTAGAAGAAATATTAAGCTCATTAGGTTTAGGTGCAGTTGAAATTTCGGCAGCAGTCAAATCTGGTAAAAAAGTAGTTATCAGCTATGACAATTCAATTACTAAAGAATATGCCATAGGAAACATTGAAAGCTATTTATCGACGTCTGATTTTGTCCATCCTAATCCTCAATTGTTGAAGAATGCAAATAAAGACAACATTCTAATTATCACTGGTACTGTTTTTGCAAAAAATCTAGTTGTTGAAATAGAAACAGATTTTTCAATTGATGCTTCTTTAATTATGAAGCTTAATACAATAGCTGATGGCAAAATAGATTTTACTGTAAAAGATAGTAATACCTTAAAAATGATTTCGGGTGGAAACAACTTTTTCCCAATTGCGGTAAAAGCCAGTCGCATAAAATTTGATAGAAGTATGTTTGAAAAACTAACTTTAGTTACAGACGACAGAAATATATTCTAACATTAATAAAAAACTTTTGTAAAGATAAAAACTTCATAATCTTATACCTCAATTATAATCTCATGAGTACAAACAAATACATTCAACATTTGCTCATTGTATTTATTTTGACACTTCTAAATAGTTGTAGTTTACAGAAAAACATTTCAAATTACAAAAGACAATGGATGTTGGTTAACTTTAAGGATTATACTAAAGAATTTTTAACTGAAAAGAAAGCTGCATTAAATCTTTCTCCAATACAAGGCGAAGATGATTCTGAATTTGGCACTGCTTACATGGGTTGTAACACTATGAAATTGAAAGCCAAATTTTTCAATGATGGTAAAGTCACTTTCTCTGATTTGATAAGCACACGTATGTTTTGCCCTGGAAATCTTGAAAATGACTTTTCAACAGCAATAGGAAAAATAAACCATTATAAAATAGAAGGTCATTTCCTTTATTTATACAATAAAAAAGAGCAGCAAATGAAGTTTGTTGCCGCTGATTGGGACTGATATCAATAATTTTTAACAAAAATAAGTTTTTTAGTGTATCAGTAGTTTTAGCACTTTCAAAACTTTATCTTTGCCTAAATAGATTTATTTTATGCAAAACTTACAATCAACTATAGAACAAGCTTGGGAAAATAGAGCTTTATTACAAGAAGAGACAACTCAAAAAGCGATTAGAGAAGTTGTTGATTTACTAGATGCAGGAACTTTACGTGTTGCAGAACCAACAGCTGAAGGCTGGCAAGTAAACGAATGGGTTAAAAAAGCAGTAGTAATGTACTTCCCTATTCAAAAAATGGAAACATTTGAAGTAGGTATTTTTGAGTATCATGATAAAATTCCATTAAAAAGAGGTTATGCTGAAAAAGGAATTCGTGTGGTTCCTCATGCAGTGGCTCGTCATGGCGCATATATTTCTAAAGGTGTAATTATGATGCCAAGTTATGTAAACATTGGTGCTTATGTAGACGAAGGTACAATGGTAGATACTTGGGCAACTGTAGGTAGCTGTGCACAAATAGGTAAAGATGTTCACTTGAGCGGTGGAGTAGGTATTGGTGGAGTTCTAGAACCTTTACAAGCTGCTCCTGTAATCATTGAAGATGGTGCTTTTATTGGTTCTCGTTGTATTGTTGTAGAAGGTGTACGTGTTGAAAAAGAAGCTGTTTTAGGGGCTAACGTATGTTTGACCGCTTCTACTAAAATAATTGATGTAACTGGTCCAGAACCTATAGAATACAAAGGGGTAGTTCCTGCACGTTCTGTAGTAATTCCTGGGAGCTATGCTAAAAAATTTGAAGCTGGTGAATACCAAGTTCCGTGTGCTTTAATTATAGGTAAACGTAAACCATCGACCGACTTAAAAACGTCATTAAATGATGCATTACGCGAATATAATGTGGCTGTATAATCTTCGACAGATACAGACAAATAAAAAAGGCAAGTATTACTTGCCTTTTTTATTTTCTTCATTTTGTAACTTTATGAGCTTTGCGTACTTCATGTGAGAGAAAAAACCTTGTATCAAAGCGATGGTTACACCATCGATACCATTGAAAATTCCTTTCTTAAAAAAGTAACAACGTATAAAAGCAACTAGTCCGTTTAAAACAGGCTTGAACGGACCTACTCTTTTACCTTGATCAAACAGCTGTTGTGCATGCCATGTAGAGTACTGATTCTTTTTAGCAATAATTTGATCGAACGAATCCCATCCGTAATGCAATATATGAACTGCTACTTTTTTTTCATTTGTAGTCACTATTTTTTGATGCACTTTAGCTTCAGAAGGTGAAGCTGTTTTTTTATTAAAAAAACGCACCTTATGATCTGGATACCAACCCGAAAAATCAATTAATTTATCCGCTAAGAAGTTTTTAACTCTAAACGAAAAAGCATCATAATTTCCTTCCAAATATTTTTCTTTCAACAAAAAATCTTCAGCATCAGAATCTAAAAATTCATCAGCATCTAAATTCAAAATCCAATCATTTTTGCAATATGGCAACCCCACAGTGCGCTGAGGACCATCGCCCAAAAAAGCTTGAGAAATGACTTTTGCACCTTTACTTTCAGCAATTTCTACAGTTTTATCTTTACTTAACGAATCTACAATAATAACTTCATCACAAACTTTAAATAAAGCATCGATGCACTTTCCAATATTCTTCTCTTCGTTGTAAGTAATCACTAATCCACTAATAGGCATATTTCTTATTTTTTGACAAAATTACAGAAAAGACTTTTTAAAATTTACTTTACTATGTATTTTAGCAGTCTAATACTACTTTATGAAACGAATTTTAGTGATTCAACAAAAGCGAATTGGCGATGTACTTACTAGTACAATTATTAGCAACAATTTAAAAAAACATTATCCTCAAGCTAAAATTGACTATATGTGCTATGCTAATTGTGTTGCAATTCTTGAAAATAACCCAAATATCAATGAAGTTATTGTATTAGAAGAAAAAGTTAGAAAAAACTATTTGTCACTAGCTAAGTTTATACTATCTATAAGAAAAAAGAAATACGATGCTGTAATTGACGTGTATAGTAAATTAGAGACTAATTTAATCACCTTTTTTTCGGGTGCCAAATATAGAATTTCATACGACAAAGGATACTCTAACTTTTTTTACACTCATAATGTAAAAAGAATAGAAAACGGCACTCAATCGGAAATAGGACTAGCCCTATTAAATAGGTTACTATTATTAAAACCTTTAATCAAAGAAGAAATTATAGATTACAAACCAAAAATTTACTTAACTGAAGCCGAAAAACAAGAAGGGTTAGCATTACTTGAATCTTATGACATAAAAAAAGACAAACCTATTTTAATGTTTGGTATTTTAGGAAGCGAGTGGTATAAAACATATCCATTTGAGAAAATGGCTCAGATCATCGATTTTACAGTATCTAAAACAAATGCAACGATATTGTTTAACTACATTCCATCTCAAAAAGCTGATGCCCAAAAAATATATAATCTTTGCCAAAAAGAAACTCAGCAAAACATTGTTTTTGATTTGTATGCTAAAGAACTAAGAGGTTTTTTAGGGCTACTTTCACACTGCAATGCTTTAATTGGAAACGAAGGTGGAGCTGTAAATATGGCAAAAGGATTAAATGTTCCTACTTTTTCGATCTTCTCGCCTTCTGTAGATAAAGAGACCTGGCAGATTTTTGAAGATGAAAAGAACATTTCAATTCATTTGAAAGATATCAAGCCTGAAATTTACGAACAGTTTACTGAAAAGGAAATTAAAGCAGAAACCTTCAAATACTTTGATGAATATCCGTTTGAATTGCTATTAGAAAAATTAGATGATTTTTATAAAACAGTTCTTTAAAAACTATTTCTTCCAGAATTTAAGGCGTTTTTTTATTCTTTTTTTACGGTAAAATTTGTACTGAAAATCTTCGGTAAGATGCCACATTGTTTTAAAAACTAAATCTTCATTTTCTCCCGACAGTTTTGCATATTCATTGCTCATCACTGCAACCATTTCACGATGCGGAGTAATTTTAGACAAGTTTTTCATTCTGGTTTGAAAATCAATTGAATTATGGAATTTCATTCTGTTCAAATCAACCAAAAAGAAATCGTACTTACCATTTCCCTTATTTTGTATTAAAGTATTACCTGGAGAATGATCCAGAAATTCTACTCCTTTTTGATGCATATCATAAGTAAACTGAGTAAACTGTCTTAGAATATTTTCAGCATCTGGATAATCTGTCTCTACCAATTCTCTATAAGTCAAATCATATTTTAAATGCTCACACGCATAATAACTGTCTTTCAGCGTAAAAAAACTTCTATTTTCAAAATATCCAATTGGTTTAGGGGTTCCAATTCCTTTTTCTAGGAGTTCTAAAGCAAATTCATAAGAACGTTGTGCTTTTGATTTTCTAAAAAAACGATACACAAACTTATTAATCACATTAGGTTTTTTAAACGATTTAATATTAATTATTAAGCTATTTTCAGTAAATAACTTAATTGAATTTCGTTGCCCTTTTACTAATGTTTCGCCATGATTTTCAAAATCATTAATAATGTTAAGCAATCGTTTTTCTAATGCTAAAAACTCAGGATTAATTGTATATCTCATGTATTAAAACTAGGAATACAAATGTAAATTATTTTTCAAGAAAACATTTGCTTATTTTTGCCAAAAAAGAAAGTATGTCGTTTCCCACTTGCTCCTTAGTAACTCCTACTTACAATTGGCCACAAGCTCTTGAACTATTGCTATTAAGTATTAAAAATCAAAGTGTTTTGCCTAATGAAGTTATTGTTGCAGACGATGGTTCAAAACCTGAAACTACTGAAATAATAAAAAAATTTCAAAACGACTTCCCAGTTCCTTTAATTCATATTTGGCACGAAGACAATGGTAATCAAAAACCAGCCATAATGAATAAAGCCATTGCCAAAGCTAAATACGATTATATTATTGAAATTGATGGTGATATTATTATGCAAAAAGATTTTGTGAAAGATCATTTGACTTTTGCTAAAAAAGGACAATATCTTTTTGGTTCTCGTGTTAATATACAAAAAGAGATTTTAGAAGATATTTTTAAAAACAAAACCGTACATTTTAATTTTTTCTCTAAAGGAATAAAGAAAAGAACTCGAACACTTAGAATGCCTATATTTATGACCTTTGAAAAAGAACATACTAAAATTTCTAAAAAATTAAGAGGTTGTAATATGTCCTTCTGGAGAGAAGATTTTATAAAAATTAATGGTTTTAATGAAGGTCTTGTTGGATGGGGAGTTGACGATTCAGAAATGATCCAAAGACTTCACAACATAGGAATAATAGGTAAGCGCTTAAAACATACAGGAATTGCTTTTCATATTTATCATAAAGAACAAGATAAAAGTCATATAGCCCTTAACAATGCCATCGAAGATGAAGTTAGGGAAAAGAAAATTAAGTTTATTGAAAAAGGAATAAATCAATATTTATAGATGTTTGATATAGCTGTAATCGTAATTAATTATAATTCAAGTGATTTTACTATTAACTGTGTTAATAGTATCATCGAAAAGACTGAAAAATCGATTGATTATCAAATTGTTGTAGTTGACAATGCATCTGAAAAAGATGATTTTTTAAATTTATCAGAAAAGATAAAATCTGTTCCTTTTAAACATCTTCAATTAGTTAGAAGCAAAATAAATACTGGGTTTGGTGGTGGTAATATGTTTGGTGTACAATTTAGTAATGCCAAATATTTTGCGTTCATAAATAATGATTCAGTTTTTATAAATGATTGTCTAGGCATTATTTATAACCAAATGGAAAAGAATAAAAATTATGGAGTATGTGGTCCAATGTGCTATAAAGAAGACGGAAGTATATTACCTACTTTAGATCATTTTGCCTCACCCATTAAAGAATTGTTTGGCCGTTCGTTTTTAGAGAAAATAAACCCTGAAAAATATCCAAACAGAAAAAAAGAGTATACAAACCCTCAAAAAGGACAATTTGTATCGGGAAGTTTTATGATGTCAAGAGCCGAAGACTTTTATGCAGTAGGTGGATTTGATACTAACATTTTCTTGTATTATGAAGAAACCGATTTATGTAAACGCTTACAGAAAATAAACAAATTTGCTTATTTAATTCCTGACGCAAAATTTATTCATTTTCATGGTGCAAGTACCCCAAAATCGATAGCTATAAAGACTGAACTTAAAATTTCTTTGCTTTATATTATTAAAAAACATTATGGGTATATTTGGCATAAATTCTTTTTAGCATTTCTAGGAATAAGATATTTTTTTAGTAGTCTATTTAAACCCAAATACTGGCCTCTTTTTCTAGTAATTTTTAAGGGAGCACATTTATCGAGTTCACTAAAACAAAAACAAATTATCAAGTCATAATACATGGGAATTATTAAAGATATTAAGTTTTATTTTCAAAAGATAAAACAGGTAAATCAATTAAAAAAGCTTTATCCTAAAAAGGAAGTAAAGCTTCCTGCTCTATCTAGAAAACCTTTGTCGTTTAATTGCTCTACTACTCCAAAAGTTTCTATAATAATTCCTTTTTATAATCAAGAAGCATACACCTATAACTGTTTAGAATATATTGAAAAGTATCTCCCTATTTCTATTTCTTATGAAATTTTATTAATCGATGACAACAGTTCTGAAGAATATGATTTCTCAGCAATAACTGGTATAAGTCTATTAAAAAACGAACAAAATCTAGGTTTTTTAAGAAGCGTTAATGAAGGTATTAAAGCATCAAAAGGTGAATTTGTATATTTATTAAATAATGACACTGAAGTTCAAGAAAACTTTTTAACCGAATTATTATATGTTTTTGAAAACTTCGAAAACGTGGGAGCTGTAGGATCTATGTTATTAAATGCTGACAATACATTACAGGAATGTGGAGCTCTATTTTTAAAAGATTGCGATATTAATTTAATTGTAAAAAGAGAAGTTTTTTATCCTGAAGTTAATTTTATTTCTGAAGTCGATTATTGTTCAGGCTGCAGTCTTTTATTCAAAAAAAATAAAGACAACGGAGATTTAAATTTACTTGATGACAATTTTGCTCCTGCCTATTTTGAAGAAACAGATTTATGCTTTGATTTGAAGTATAATCAAGGTAAAAAAATATATTATACTCCATTTTCGAAAGTTTTGCATTTTAACGGAGTTTCTTATAATAGTAATATCAATGAAGATAAATTGAAAAAAAAAGAATTCCTCTACAACACTAATAAATCTAAATTTATTGAAAAGTGGTGGAATCAAATAAATTCAATTAAAGCACAAACAATAGAAGAACGTTTAGTCGAAATAAAAAATCATAAATCAATTTTATTTGTTTCTGGAATAGTCCCTGAATATGATAAAGATTCAGGTTCGAACAGACTAAAAGAAATTCTTTTAGCTTATGTTAAACTTGGTTACAAAGTGGGTTTTTGCAGTATCAATAATTCCTATGATAATGAATACAATACATTTTTTCAGCGTCACGGAATAGAAGTTTTTTATATTCACAGAAAAGACCAAGATTATTTAAAATTCATCAAAAAGAATTACCATGACACTAAATATGTTTGGTATTATGGCCCAAATACTTTTTATAAACTATATAATACAATTTCAAAATTAACTCCTCATTCTAGGTCAATTTATGACATGGTAGATGTTCATCATTTGAGATATGAAAAAGCATTAGAACTGGAGCCAAATAAAGCATCTATCAAAAAAAAGCATAAAAAATACCTAAAAATAGAAACCGAGCATTCTCAAAAAGCTGATTATGTCGTTTCTATATCGGATATCGAGAGGAAATACATTTCTAAGTTTATTGATGAAAAAAAATTAATAACAATATCAAACATTCATTATCCTAAGATTAATAAAAATGACATAATTCCTTTTGAAGAAAGGAAAGACATCCTTTTTATTGGTTCTGTACACACACCTAATGTTGATGCAGTTTATTATTTGTTCAATGATATAATGCCTTTAGTTTGGAAAAAAACACCTGATTGCAAAGTTCACATTTTAGGAAGTGTTAACAAATCCATAAATGATATTAGTCATCCAAATATTATTTTTCATGGATATGTTCCAGAAGTTGATTCTTTTTTTAACAACACAAAACTAATGGTTGCACCATTACGTTATGGCGGTGGTGTAAAAGGTAAAGTTGGTCAGGCATTTGAATACTATCTACCTATAGTAACAACCTCAGTTGGAGCTGAAGGCATGCATTTAAAAGATGGCATTAATGCAATAATAACTGACGATACCAAAGATTTTGCTGAAGGTATCTATAAATTATATACTGATGAAAATTGCTGGAAACAATTTTCATCAAATTCAGAAATTAGCTTATATCCTTTTTCGAGAGAGAAATTATACGAAACTATTAAATCTATAAACTAAATACTTTATCAAAAGACTTGTAAACAGAATTAATATCGTGATTTTGACCAAAAAAAGTTTTTGAATCTGAAGAAATTTCATTGTAAAAAGAAGTATCTCCTAGTAGTTTTTTAATGTTTCTTGCAAAATCTGTAGCATCATTTGTTACAATACATCCGTTGTTTGTTTTATTAAGCAATCCATCTATGCCTCTTTCATTACAAACTACCGGAAGACCAAAAGAAAGAGCTTCAATTACTTTAATCTTTAGACCTGTACCTGACAACATAGGACAAATAGCTATTTTTGATTTTGCATAGTATTCATCAAGACTTTCAGCAAATGAAACTTTTTCTACATTAGAATACTCATCAATGTGCTTTGTTATTTTACCAATGACACACATTTTTATTCTTTTATCTAAAATAGGATAAACGCTTTCAAAAAACCATTTAGCTGAATTTACATTGTGTTCATTTTCACTAGCCACATATATTAAATCATATTTTTTTTCTGCTAATTGCATTTTTTTTTCTAATGCATGTGTAACAATATGAATTGGCTTTTTTATAAACTGTGAAAATATATATTTCTCTTCGTTAGAGATAACTAAAATTTTATCAAAAAAAGAAAGGTTTCTTATTTCATTTTCAAAAAAATTACCCAAAGAAAATCTCTTGACCGTTTGAAATTGTGCTGTTAGAAAATCATGAGTATCTACAATTAATTTCGCATTTCCTAAATTCAAATTTCCTTCAATCAACGAGGACCAATAAGCATAAGAAATGATGATATAATCATACTTATTTTTTTCAAGAATAGTATTGAATTGTTTTTTCTGAATAATTCTATTTCTATCAAACTCTTTTATCTTTCCAAAAAATTTATTGTAAAGAGATATCCTAAAAAAATAAGTTAATTGATTCTTTTTTCGATTCAAATCATTTATTAAAAATCCTTTGGAAATTAAACCTCTGTTTTTAAGCTCATCAATACTATCATCTGTTAAAAGATCACTTCTTTGACCAACATAATCTACTTCGAATTGTCTTTGCTTAAAATAATGTAAAAGAATATTAGCCCTAACATTGTTTCCTTGGTTTAACAATAATGGATTTTCAGGATAGAAATATAAAATTTTCATATTTAAATTATTTAATAAAGCTTTTTAAATATCTAAGGTAATATTTAGATTTTACTTTATTATTACGGCTATTTTTTTCAGGATTATTTTGTTTGTATAATTCTATAAATTGTTCAATCGAATCACATGATAAAAACTCTAATTTATTCCATTCTTTAGGGTAAACAGGATGAAAATCTATAAAATCTTTGTAATTATTTTTATTTAAACTCTTCCAAAATTCAAAAAACGCATTGACATCAAAATCATTTTTATGCCCCCAGTTACTGATCTTTTGTTTAATTTCATCTTCATTGCGAGCCCAAGATTGATGTATAACAAGAAAATTGGTTTGAAGCTGATTTACTTCAATATTTCTTGCATAATCATATCTTTCTTTTAAGTTAGTACAAAAACTAAAACTCTCTTGATTGTCTATATATAAAAACCCTCCTTCGACTTCCTTGAACAAAGTAATCCATTTTCCTCTTATATTTATAGGATTAAAATTAGGCTTATAAAGAAAATACTGATTTTTTTTTAAAAATTCTTTAACTGAGGAAAAATCTAAAAAATATTCATCAACATCTATTTGAAGTTTCCAACAATCATCTCCCATCAATTTTGACATTTCATTTCTTTGATAAGTTTCACATTCCATTGGTGCTTTTTCTGGAAAATAAAAATTATCTCTATGGTATTTAACTTTTTTCTCAGTGTCGATTTTTTCTACCTCATAAAAGAAGGAGTCTTCAATATTAATAGTCTGACCAGACCAAGTTTTGAAATTCTTGTCTATTGATAAATATATTTCATCAACATCTTTATAAACCGTTTTTAAAGCATTAAAAAAGTACTTGTAGTCATAAGATATTAAAAAGCCTATCTTTATCTTTGTATTTTTCATAAAATGGATTTATCACAAAAATATATTTTTAAAGTCATATAATTTTAAAAAATGCAAGATATAAACACAGAAGTTCACAACGCATTCGAAGTTATTAAAAATGGCGGAATCATCCTATATCCTACTGATACTGTTTGGGGAATAGGTTGTGATGCAACAAACCCAGAAGCTATAAAAAAGATTTTTAAATTAAAACAACGAGAAGAAACTAAAAGTATGATTGTGCTCACAAATGGTGAACGAATGATGTACAATGTATTTAAAGAAATTCCAGAAGTAGCTTGGCAAATACTAGATCTATCTGAAAAACCTACTACTTTAATCCTTGACAATCCAAGAAATGTGGCTGAAAATGTCATAGCCGAAGACAAAACTCTTGGCGTAAGAATGGTAAAAGAACCATTTTGCTTTAAACTCATGGAACGTATGAAAAAACCTTTAGTTTCTACCTCGGCAAACATTTCTGGTGAACCAACACCAAAATCTTTTAAAGAAATATCACCTGAAATTATTAAAGGTGTTGACTATGTAGTAAATTTGCACCACGACAAAATTTGCGATAAGCCTTCTACTATCATTAAATTAACAAATGATAGCCAGGTAAAAATTATACGAAAATAATAATTTGAAGATCTGCACAATTGCGTATTAATTTTCAAATTCCAGAATGAATTACAAACAACATTTAGAACATAAAATATTTGATATTGTATCACAAGCTGCAAAGTCACTAAACATAGAATGCTATGTTATTGGCGGCTTTGTACGTGATATTTTATTAGAAAGAGAGCACAAAAAAGACATAGACATTGTAGCTGTAGGAAGCGGAATTGATTTAGCCTTAAAAGTGTCAGAATTAATTCCTCATAACCCTAAAGTTCAGGTTTTTAAAAACTACGGAACTGCTATGCTTCGTTTTGAAGACATGGATATTGAATTTGTAGGTGCTCGTAAAGAGAGTTACAACTTTGATAGCCGTAAACCATTAGTCGAAAACGGTACTTTAAAGGACGATCAGGATCGCAGAGATTTTACCATTAATGCAATGGCTTTTTCTTTAAACGAAGATAATTTTGGCGATCTAGTAGATCCTTTTAATGGTGTTTCTGATTTGGAAAACAAAATTATTCGCACTCCTCTTGATCCAGACATTACCTATTCTGATGATCCATTGCGTATGATGAGAGCTATTCGTTTTGCTTCTCAATTGCATTTTGAGATAGAAAGTGAATCTCTTGAAGCCATTGCTCGAAATAAAGAACGTATTAAAATTATATCGGGAGAAAGAATTGTTGATGAACTAAATAAAATATTGCTTTCAGCAAAACCTTCAATTGGATTTTTATTATTACATCAAACAGGTTTATTAGATATAATTTTACCCGAATTAACTGCTTTGAATAATGTCGAAGAAGTAGAAGGTCATACTCATAAAAACAACTTTTACCACACTTTAGAGGTAGTTGACAATATTTGTCCTAATACTGATGATGTATGGTTACGCTGGAGTGCTTTATTACACGATATTGGTAAAGCCCCAACTAAAAAATTCCATAAAAAACAAGGTTGGACTTTTCATGGACATGAATTTTTAGGTGGAAAAATGGTCAAAAAAATCTTTGAACGTTTACATATGCCATTAAACCATAAGATGAAATTTGTTCAAAAAATGGTTATGATGAGCTCTCGCCCAATAGTTTTATCTCAAGATATTGTTACTGACAGCGCTGTACGTAGATTGGTTTTTGATGCTGGTGAAGATGTAGAAAATTTAATGACTTTGTGTGAAGCCGATATTACCACTAAAAACCCTAAAAAGTTTCAGAAATATCATAATAACTTTAAACTTGTTCGCGAAAAAATTGTTGAAGTAGAAGAACGTGATCGCGTAAGAGTATTTCAGCCTCCCATTACGGGAGAAGAAATCATGGAGATTTTTAATTTAAAACCATCACGTGAAATTGGTGTTTTAAAAGAAGCGGTTAAAGAAGCTATTTTAGAAGGAGAAATACCAAACGAATACCAAGCTGCTTATGATTTTGTAATGAAAAGGGCAGAAAAGATGGGGTTAAAAAGAGTTACTAAATAGCTAAGTTTCAAACTCACAAAGTTTATGAAAACATTTAGAGATTTATTGATTTGGCAAAAAGCCATTCTCCTTGTAACTGAATGCTACTCAATTACAAATTATTTCCCTAAAGAAGAACAATTTGGACTAACCAATCAAATAAGAAGATGTTCCATTTCGATACCTAGTAATGTTGCCGAAGGATATGGTAGAGGTAGTAATAAGGAATATCACAGATTTCTCTCAATTGCCATTGGTTCTTTATTTGAGTTTCAAACCCAAATTGAAATTGCATACAATCTAAAATACATATCCGAAAATCAATTTAATAATATATTTGAAAGTAGTAGAGAATTAGAAAGAATGATATCTTCTCTGATGCACAAAGTAAAAGAAACTTTGTAACTCATCTACTTTGTAACTTTGTAACTCTTAAATCATGAACTTTAATAAAATTGCCAAAACAGCCTTAGTTTTAGTTTATTTAGTAATTATTGCAGGAGCTCTTGTTCGTATGACAGGTTCTGGAATGGGATGTCCTGACTGGCCTAAGTGCTTTGGTTATTATATTCCTCCAACAGAGATTAAAGAGTTAACTTGGGCAGAGAACAGAGTGTTCAAAAAAGGCATGGTTATTATTAAAGATGAAAAACTATTAGTAGCAAAAGAAGACTGCTTGACTGGAAAGACTTTTGAAGCTTCTCAGTGGGAACCTTACACAAAACATGACTATGCCATTTTTAATCCTACACATACTTGGGTAGAATACATTAATAGACTTATTGGGGCACTAGCCGGTTTGGCTTGTTTTGCAATGGCAATTGCTTCATTTTCTCTATGGCGAAAAAATAAAAAAATTACTTTACTTTCTTGGCTAGTAGTGTTTTTAATGGGATTCCAAGGTTGGCTTGGTGCGACAGTGGTATATAGTGTTTTAAATCCTTTAAAAATTACCATTCACATGGTAATGGCACTAATTATAGTAGCTGTCATTTTGTATATAATTCATTTAGCAAATCCTAAAACTAGTAAAACGGTTTTTAATACTATGTTTAGAAACGTTTTGTGGATCACTTTAATTATGACGTTAATCCAAGTAGTTTTAGGAACTCAAGTAAGACAATTCGTAGATGAGCAAGTAAAATCAGGAATTGAAAATCAATCACTTTGGTTAAGTAATCCAGAAATTACCTTTTACTTCCACCGAAGCTTTTCCATTGTAGTTTTATTAGCTAATTTATATTTATATCTACGTAATAAAAAATTAGGTCTGGGTTTTAATAAAATCAATTGGGTAATGCTTTTATTATCCATTGAAATTGTTTCTGGAATGATGATGTATTATGCTCATTTCCCTTTTGGAAGTCAAACCATACACTTAGTTTTAGCATCTATACTTTTTGGAATTCAATTTTATATGATTTTGGAGAGTAGAAAAACTAACATCGAATAAAAGTCAATATGAAACATTTTGTGTCATTTTTACTAGCTGTCTTTTTATTATTTTCTTGTGAACATTCAACAAAGAAAAAACAACAAAAAATAGTAGTAAATAAAGATACCTTGATTTATTCTGTTTCGGCAAAAATCTTAAAAGACAATTATCGTGCTGACTATAGAAGTAATATGATGCTCTATGTAATAAACAAAAAAGACACTCTAATCATCAGAAAAGAAGAAGGGCTTTCTCCAATTGCTTTAAAATTCGAAGATTTTAATAATGATCATATTTTAGACATCAGGTATGGCTATAACAGCAATTATTTTTATGAAATGATTCTACTGTTCGATCCCAAAATAAAACAATTTAGAGAAATTGAAGATATTGATAATCCTGAATATGCAAATTCAAACAAAATTAAAAATACTAACTTGTATTATTCATTCTCACCTAATGAATGTGGAAAAAACAACTGGATAAGTTATTTATTTTCAATCAAAGATTATAAAGTAGTTCCCGAAGCATTAATAGAATACAAGCAATGTACAGATGATGAAAAAGGAATGTATTTTTATAAAATAAATAATGGCAAGGAAGTTTTAATTGATAAATTAGATTTAAAAAAAGTTAATGATCAAAAACTTGAAAATCATTGGAATGATTACTTAAAAAAAAGCTAGTAATATCAATCAACAGTAATCAAAATCAACCAATCCATTCTTTAAAATCTCCCACTCGTTCACGAGCCACAATAACCTCATCGTCTTTGTATGTGGGTAAAATGAGTTTTAGCCGTGAATTGCTATGCATTTGAATTTCTTTAATGGCTTTCATTGGGATAATAAATTTACGAGAAACACGATAAAAATCTTCAGGATTTAACTCTGTTTCTAATTGTTCCAAAGTCCCTTCGAGCAAATAATCTCTGTTATCTAAAGTATGCAAATAGGTTCCTTTGTCTTGACTAAAAAAACATTCAACATCCTGTATATCAATTAATTTTAATTGCTGACCAATCTTAACTGTAAAACGCTTTTTATAGTCCTTTTCGACAGGATTAACTAACATTTTTCTTATCATATCAAAGTCTAAAGCAAGATTTTGTGGCTGATTGCGTTGTTTAAACTTATTAATAGCGACTTCTAAATCATCTTCATCAATAGGTTTCAACAAATAATCGATACTATTTAATTTAAATGCTCGTAAAGCGTATTCATCATAAGCAGTTGTAAAAATTACTGCGCTTTTAATAGTAATCGTCTCAAAGATTTCAAACGATAAACCATCAGAAAGTTGAATATCTAAGAAGATTAGATCAGGGTGTATATTGTTTTGGAACCAATTAATTGATTCTTCTACAGAGTGCAACATAATGTTTACCTGCAAACCTAATTTTTCAACTTTTCTTTGTAATAAACGTGCTGCGGGTTTTTCGTCTTCTATGATGATAATGTTCATTTCTTTACTATTTGTTGCTTTCGAGAGCCTCAAGCAACGTTATTTTTATTTCAAAAAGGTGATTGAGGTACTCGAAATCACTTCCATTTATTTTGATTACTTTTCTCCTTCTCAATTAATTCCTGTATTTTACGTTCTTCCCAATTAGAACCTAAAATCATGTTAGGTAAAAATACAGACAATCCGTGTGCTAATAATCCCATTCCCCAGAAAAAAGCTGTAAAAAAGTTATGTATTTGAAAATACGATTCTCCGGCATCTAAGTCTTGTATATTTGCAATAACAATCATTACATTTATAACAACATAAACAATAGCATGAGTGTAAAACCCTTTAACTTTCTTAACTCTTTTATATGCTTCGAAATATTTTGCTTCTTCTTCATTAGATGGAACAAAATTTTTCATATTATTTTTATTCAATTTACGCTGTTCTCTTCTGTCAATTCTATCTTGAATACTCATAACTTACTCGTATTTGTTTTGATTTTTCTTTTCATTATCCATGTATTCACGAATTTTACGTTCTTCCCAATTTTTGCTTAAAATTGCAACATCGTGAACACTTAATCCGTGAAATACAACTCCAATTCCCCAACCAAACATTGGCCAAAAAAACCATATATGTTCTGGTGTATATTTCAAATTAATAAATACCAAGAAGCTTATTACAAATATATAAACCATTAAATGCGAATAAAAATCCTTAATTTCTTTTACTTTTTCTTTTGCTTTTTGATAGCGTTCGTAATCGTTATTTAAATTTCCCATTATTCCCATCGATTTTTTGATTGATTTTCTTTTTCTAAAATTTCATTTATTTTTCTTTGTTCCCAATTGCCTCCAAACAACTTTTCAGCAAATAGTATTTGCAAAGTTTGAATCACTATATAAAAGGTCCAACACCATATTATAAATCCGTTTAAATATTTAAGAGGAAAAAAATTTAAAGGAGCTCCTAAATAGGTTTTTAAAAGATAAACTACTATTACAAATGCATAAATAAACAAATGGATGTAATATTTTTTAATTTTTTGAACTCTTATACGAGCCAACTCAAGCTTTCTTTCTTCAGGTGTTTTATAAAGTTCCATTAGTTCCATTTATTGCTTTGATTTTCTTCTCTTTTTAATATCTCTTGAATTTTACGATCTTCCCAATTTTTGCCATAACCAAAAACTTCAATAGCATGAAAAATTAATCCCATACCCCAACCTAATACAGGGAACCAAAACCACTGAAAATCAGTTGTATTAACATTAATTATTATTAAAATTGGAATCACACAGCAATAAGAAATTAAATTTCCATAAAAACCTTTAAGCTGATCAACTCTCTCTTTAGCTTTTACATAAGCCATATTCTCGTTATATATATTTTGACTTTCCATATATGCAATTTGTTTTGTTAAAATTGGAATCATCACTTTAAAAAATGATTCATTTTCTTCAATTAATACTTTTCTTTCTGATATTAATCCATATCGATTGACAATGTTCTGAAGACCTACTCCTTTACGATCTTGTAATACTTCTTTTCTTTGCAAATTATTTTGCACAATCAAATAGTTATTTTCTACATAAATCTTAATATGCAATGGTTTGTGTTCGCTAACAACATTATGTTTGATTGTATTTTCTAATAGCAACTGTAGCGATAATGGAACTACTTTAGCTTCATTATTGATAAAATCTGTTGGCAATTCAAAGGTTATACTATTTTCGAATCGCATTTTTAAAAGATTCATGTAGGTCTTTGCGAACGATAATTCTTCTTCAACCGAAATCAACTCTTTATCCTTTTGCTCTAAAACATATCTATAAATTTTAGAGAGTGATGTTGTAAACTTTTGTGCCTGATCTGGATTTTCTTCAATTAAAGAACTTAAAACATTTAAACTATTAAACAAAAAATGAGGGTCAATTTGATTTTTAAGTGTTTCAAATTTTGCAGATGCAGTTCCAGCAATTACTTTTTGTTCTTTTATTTTATTCTCCTGTTGTGATTTATACAAATAAAACAGATGAATTATTAGAGAAATAATAAACGTAATTAAGATTGTATTAGAGTAATTTTCAAATTTTTGCTCTACAACAAATTTTTGAATTGGTTTACTATTTAAAACTACTTCATCAAAGAAATACAATAAAAAGACTACAGCAATCGATAAAATTATAGATGAAATAAAACCAATAATCAATCTTGTGGCACTAAACCTGGTATCCTTAAAATATCCGTCCAATTTCACAAATAATACTGCATTTGCTATATATATAACTACAGTGTAAAATAAAGTGTAAATAAAATTTATTGTCAATCTATTTAATGGAGGTAATTTATTTCCATTAAGCAAACTCAAGACTAATAAAATAATCCACAAAACAATTCCTATAGTTACTGCTTTTACTGCTTCTTTGAGGTATTTATTCATTATTTACATTTTTCTAAGGTTTGTTTTGCTCTATCTAATCCCCAATTAGGATGGAATGGAGTTTCTGGTTTAAAATTAGCAAAAAGTTCGATTGATTTTTCTACCTGAGCACAGATTGGTTTTGTATCTGCTCCTGACCATTGCGCACCTCCTAATTCAAATTCAGCTTTACAAAAAACAACCCTTGGATTATTAGGAGCAATTGCCTGAGCTTTATAATATTGTTCCATTGTTTTACCTGAATATCTCATCCCGTTAGTCATTGGATCTTGAACAATCCATGCTGTATAAATCATAGCTTGCATTACCATTAATTCAGGATTGTTAGGACTTTGTAAAAAAGCATCATCGGTTGCTTTTTGTGCTTTGTCTAATAAAATTGAAATTTTTTCTTTGTTTTCAGGTTTAAAAGCTTCGATGGTGTTCACCATTGCTACATAATAATTTGGCAACCAATTTGCCTTTTCAACGGATGCGATTCTTTCAAATAAAGCAGATGCTTCGGTCGATTTTCCTTCTTTCCAAATCCCTAAAGCTTGCCCCATTCCTTGCTCATACTTAGATTGTCCAAAAATTGCTGAACTAATTAATACTACTGATAAAGTGATAATTCGTAACATGATTTTAAAATTTAATTTGTTAATGATTTTTAATTTGTTTTGATGATTGAAACTCTTTGTTTTAATTTCTTATTCAAAAGTACTTCGATGATACTTCTTATAAAATTTATAAATACCGAACTGTCATTTTTTAAGGATGAATTGTTATAAGTTATTCAATTGATTTATTTTCTTATCGTTACTAATAGTCCAAAAGAATCCTACAAAGAAAAATCTGTCTGCAGTAGGTGTAATTGCTCTTCTATTATATATACCATTTACATCAGGAGTATTTGTATATTCATAACCAAATACATTTTGTGTCCCCATCACATTTGAAACCGAGAAATACAATATTTTTTGTTGTGTAATAAGATATGCCCAATTAAAGCTTAAATTATTGTATGTTTTTGTTTTACCATTCATAAATGCGCTTTCATTTGGATTATTGTAGGGTCTGCCTGAATTGAAAGTATGCGAAAAACCAACTTGCGATTTCCATTCTTCAATAAAGTATTTGGTTACTAATGAGGCATTGTGAGTCGCAACAAAGCTTGGAGTTACTTGAGCAGTATAATTTTTATAATTTCTTTCAGTATCGATGTAAGAATACGATAACCAATATTCCAAATATTTAATTGATTTTCCGTCTCTCCAAAAAACATCTAATCCTTTTGCATAACCAAAGCCATCGTTATTAAAATTACTATTAAACATTGGCATTCCATTATCGTACTTTACAAGGTTTGTATAATCTTTATAGTAAAGTTCTGTACGCAACGTACGTTTGTTCTTTGTGTACTGATAATTAAAGATATAATGAGACGCTCTTTCGTTTTGCAATGACGAATCATATTTTAAATAACTTTGATTAGGTGCTTGATCAAACATTCCATAAGCAAAAGAGAACTGGCTTCCATCACTAACTTTATAAGCCAATGAAGCCCTTGGTGAGATTGAAGTTTCATTTAATAGGTTGTCATTCGCTAAACGTACTCCCACTTTTGCAGCAAACTCTTTAGAGAAGAAGATATCGGCTTCAGTATAAGCAGCAGCTATATTTTGTTTATAATTCACTTTTGCATTTACATTAAAACTTTCATCAAATTTTGTGATAAAATAATCAGCACCAAAAGACAACTTTACTCGATCAGAAAAGCTCTTTTTCAATTTTACTTTTAAATGAGACGCATGCTCTTTATTCTCTATTTCATCGGTATTCAAAGATGTATTTGTTCCTCCATAACCATAACTCAATCCTGTAGTTAATTGCCAGTTGCTTCCAAATTTTCCTTTATATGACGAATTAAAATAAAAGTTGTTATTGTTAAGGTTTACACGAGTTGGAAACGGCGTGTTAATAGATTCTTGATTCACATCAAAACGAGAAGCATCAAAAGCAGCATACATTTTAAACATTCCAGAATTAAACTTATAACGATAAACCGTTTCTCCTGAAAGTGATTGAAAAGCTCTATTCCAACTTACATTTTGTGGTGCTACTGCTTGATAAGGAGCTAAATCAATATATGCTGTGTTGACACTTAAAGAACTTTTTTCCCATTTTTTTGTATGACCTAATCCTAATCCAACCGTCATTAATGAAATATCGGTTTGGTTTTGTGTAGGTTCTTCAATTGTATTCAATTGTAAAATACTAGAAAGTGCTCCTCCATATTCAGCTGAATAACCACCAGTTGAGAATGAAATTCCACTAAATAAAAAAGGAGAAAAACGCCCTCTTGTTGGTAAATTATTAGTAGAAGCACCGTAAGGTTGTGACACACGCAAACCATCTACATATGTTTGTGCTTCATCTGCTTCACCACCACGAACAAATAAGCGTCCGCTCTCTCCTACTGTTTGTGTCCCTGGCAATGTTTGTAAAGCTCCCACAATATCACCTGCAGATCCTGCTGTTGTAACAATATCAAGCGGTTTTAAAACTGAAACTCTGGCTTTATCTCCAGCTTCTAAAGTTCCTGCAGTAATAACCACTGCATCCAATACATTTACACTTGGCCGCATTTTTATTGTAAGATTTTGTGATTTTTCAACTTCGATGACTAATTTTAAATCATCAAAAGCAAGTAAAGTAGCAACCAATGTTTGCTGACCTTTTTCATTGGTCATAAACACAAATTCTCCATTTGCATTTGTCATTACACCATCATAAGTTCCTTCAATATACACATTAACACCTTCTAAAGGTTTGTTCTTGTTATCCATTACTTTTCCCGAAACAGTAGTTTGAGCAAAGCTAAAAGCCGAAAATAAAGTTAAAATAAATGTGATTGCAGTTTTCATGTTTTGTTTGTTTGATGAAGCAAAGTTGCAATCTGTATTACAATTATTAAATTAATAATTACCGAACTGTAGATTTTTAATGCCGAATTGTAGCTTATAGCCTATATATAATTCAAAATAGATAGACGACATTTAATATCTTTGAATAAAATCAATCAGATGAAAAATATATACTACTTACTGTTGCTATTTTCTGCAATTATTTCTGCACAGGATAAAATTGATCCTTACGACGAAAAGTTAGCTAAAGAATTAGGAGCCGATGAATACGGAATGAAAAACTATGTCTTTTGTATTTTAAAAACTGGGAGTAACAAAACTGCAACAGCAGATGAAAAAAAGAAATACTTCGAAGGACATATGGCTAACATTAATAAATTAGCAGAAGAAGGCAAACTTGTTGTTGCTGGACCTTTTATGAAAAACGACAAAAATTATCGTGGGATTTTTATTTTCAACTGTAAAACAATTGAAGAAGCCCAAAAATTAGTTGAAACTGACCCAGCTGTTCAGGCAAAAATATTCGAAATAGAATTAACTCCTTGGTATAGTAGCGCTGCTTTAATGCAAGTTTCAAAAAATCATGAGAAACTTACTAAAGCAAAATTTTAATATAGCTCCAAAAATCAAATTATAATGCCTACAAAACATATTAAAAAAGGTTATCAAAAAACTAAATACATACTTTACAAAGAAACATTAGTCGATTTTCAAGAACATTTTTGGGCTTTTATTGGTGCTTTTGTAGGAATGGGAATTATTGCTTATTTACAATATAATGCTTTTCCTAAAGAGGACTTTGTTTTTTTAATTGGTTCCTTCGGAGCTTCGTGTGTTTTAGTCTATGGAGTAATTCAAAGTCCTTTGGCGCAGCCAAGAAATTTAATTGGAGGACACGTCATTTCTGCAATAGTTGGAGTCACTTTTGCTAAAATTTTTCCAGATATTATTTGGTTAGCTTCTGCGCTGGCGGTTGCTGGTGCCATTGTTTTAATGCAAATAACAAAAACCTTACATCCACCAGGTGGTGCTACTGCATTAATTGCTGTAACTGGATCTCCAGCTATTTTAAAACTAGGTTATTGGTATGTACTTACACCTGTATTGTCAGGGGCAATAATCCTTTTATTCGTAGCTCTTATTTTTAATAACATGACTAGTAACAGACAATATCCTACCAACAAAAAGTTTACAAAATTCAAAAAGAGAATAACAAACCAACTAAAATCAAAGCCAATTAACGAACAATAAATTATTTAAAAACAACCATGAAAAAATCAATAACATTTAGCCTAGGTATTGCAGGTGTTTTATTTTTTACATTGACTACGATAATTGGAGGTTTTTTAAACCCAAAATACAGTCATACCCAACAATTTATTAGTGAATTATATGCCCAAAATGCTCCAAATGCAGACATACTTAGATTTTTGGGTTATCTCCCAAGTGGTATTTTTATTTTTCTATTTGCTTTATTTGCTTTAAAAAACACACCTAAGTCAAGCTTAAAGACTTTGGGACTGTTAGGTATTGGAATTGGTTATGGATTAGGAACTGTTATTTGTAGCTTATTTAATTGTGACACCGGATGTAATCCTGAATTTATTAATCCTAGTTTGTCTCAAATCATTCATAATCTTTCGGGTTTTATTACTTATTGTACTGTCCCTTTTGCTATGTTATTCATTGGAATTGCTTCAAATAAATGGAAAAATGCAAAGATGCTTTCTTATATCAGTGTTGCTTTGTTTATCATAAGTCTATCTTTTGTTGGTATATTAAATGCTAATCTTCAATCTCCATACAAAGGATTAATTCAAAGAGTGATAGAAGGAAGTGTTTTAGTTTGGATTATTACCTTTAGCTTTTACATTTATAAAAATAATCAAGATGCTAAAAATTAATAAAATTCATCATATTGCTATAATTTGTTCCAATTATGAAAAATCTAAACATTTTTATACTCAAATTTTAGGTTTGAATATAATTCAAGAAGTGTTTAGAGCCGAAAGACAATCATTTAAACTGGATTTAGCAATTGATAACAATTATATAATCGAATTATTTTCTTTTCCTGATCCACCTCAAAGAGTATCTAGACCAGAAGCAAGAGGTTTAAGACACTTAGCTTTTGAAGTAAATGATGTTGAGGAAGCTAGAAATTATTTACTTTCGCATTCAATAGTATCAGAAACAATAAGAATTGATGAATTTACCAATAAGAAATTCTTTTTTATTGCTGATCCAGATAATTTACCAATCGAATTTTATCAAAAATAAAATGAAAAAAATATTTTTTACAATTATTGTTCTGAGTAGCATTGCTTCACAAAGTCAAAGTTTTAACGATCGATTTAAGATTTTAATGCAATTGGGATCAGATGCTAAGTCAATGGATAACCTTTTTAAAGAATGGAAACAAAAAGAACCCTCAAATCCTGATCTATATATTGCTGGATTTAACTTTTACTACCAAGAGGCCACCAAAGAAATACTTAGTTTAACCCCAACACCAACAAACAATCCTCAACTTGAATTAAAAGACTCTACAAATACTACTGCTGCTTACTTAGGAGGCCAAAAAACTCAAAATGATTCCTTATTTAATGTATCACAAAACTTTTTGGTTGAAGGTCTTAAAAAAAATCCAAAACGATTAGATATGCGATTTGGAAAAATATATGCACTGGGAACATTTAATAGGTTTAACGATTTTACCAAGGATTTGCTTGAGACTTTAGAATTCTCAAAAAAAATTAACCATAAATGGCTATGGTCTAATAATGAACCTGTCAAAAATGAAGTCAATTTTCTAAAAGCTGCTGTTCAAGATTATCAAAATACATTGTATAAAAATAAAGAAAACGGAAACATGCTTGAAATAGCTGAAAAAATGAATACTATTTTCCCTAATGATGCCATTATTTTATGTACCCTTGGTTCAACTTATTTAATGGATAATAAGCTCGAAAAAGCGCTACCTATTTTTGAAAAAGCCTACAGCTTAAAACCAGATGACAATATTATTATCAATAACCTTGCGTTATCCTATTTTAATTCAAAAAATTACAAAAACTCCAAACGCCTGTTTACTATTCTACTAGAAAAAGGAGACGAAAATCAAAAAGCACTTGCTAAAGAGAAACTTAAACTAATGGAGTAAATGTTATTAACAAAACCAAAAAGAGAAAAATAAAATCTAAAATTATAATTAACTTTGCCCTTTCAATAATACTACCTTATGATTTACAAATTTAGAGTCATATTAGACGCAGAAGAAGATATATTTAGAGATATCGCCATTGATGAAAATGATACTTTAGAGGACTTACATAATTCGATTGTAAATTCTTTTGATTTTGACGGTATGGAAATGGCAGCGTTTTATACTTGTGATGATAAATGGAATCAAGATGAAGAAATTCCTTTATTTGACACGGGAGACAATCCAGGCGAAGGGTTAACTATGGCTGATTACCTTTTATCTAGCACATTTGATAAAGAAAATACAAAAATGATTTATGTATATGATTTTTTCAATATGTGGACGTTTTTTGTAGAACTAGCAGCAATTGAAGAAGCAGAAAGTGGCGTTAGTTATCCAGACTTATTATTTTCACATGGTATAATGCCAATAACAGCTCCTGATAAAGAATTTGCTTCTGAAAAAGATGATTTTGGAAACGAATTTGAAGACGATTATGATGAAGAAGACTTCGATATGTTTGAAGGAGATGACTCTTTCGAAGATTACGGATTCGAAGACAATTGGAACTAAAAAAATAAATAAATTATTCTAGAACCAAGATTTAAGATTTCTCTTTTTTCTTGGTTCTTTTATCTAAAATATTATCAAAATGATCAATCTTTTTAATACGCACATCGATAATCTTTCTATCCACAGAGTTGGAAACAAAAGCAGAAATGAAGCTATTTTTCTTTCTGAACAACCTTACGGATTAAATGATGAGATAATGCCTTTGCTAAAAGAATTTTTCTTCAAACCTTTTAGAAATGGCGAAGAAAACTATTATCAATTTGCACATGATGTTGACTTAGAGTACAACGAAATGTACAATTTAGCTTCAGAAATTTTCAACAACCCTAGTAGTGTTCACGAGGTTTCAAAAAAAATAACAAAACATTTATTTGAACAATCAAATCATCCTCATATTAAAAACGGTGAAGTTTATGTAGCATATTTAACTAATGTAAGCATAGATAATAAACCTGTTGATGCCATTGGAGTATTTAAAAGTGAAATCAAATCTGATTTCCTTCAATTTGAAGAGAAAGAAACTAATCTTGAAATGATTTTGCAACAAGGAATTAATTTGCAAAAACTTGATAAAGGCTGTTTAATTTTTAACTACAAAAAAGAAGAAGGATACAAAATATTAACTGTAGATAGCAATCGATACGATGCTCGTTACTGGCTGGAGCATTTCCTTTCTGTAGATGCTTTTCAGGACGAAAATTTCATGACTAAAAAGTATTTGAAATTCTGTCAGGATTTTGCTAAAGATGTTGTTTTACCTGCTGAAGATAAAAAAGAAGAAGTTTTATTCATGAATCGTGCTGTAAATCACTTTGCAAAGAACGATAATTTTGAAGAAACCAATTTCTTAAATGAAGTAATTGACAATCCTGATTTAATTTCTGAATTTAAAAATTACAAAGTTGATAAAGGTGAAAAATATAGTATTGAAGATTTAACAACATTCCCAATTGCTAATGCAGCGGTTACTGATGCTCGCAGAAAAATGAAAAATGTTATCGAACTAGATACAAACATTCAAATTAAACTAGATTTTGTTAATCCAGAAAGTGCAGAAAAATTTGTAGAAAAAGGATGGGACGAAGAAAAGCAAATGTATTATTATTTAGTCTATTTTAATAAAGAACAAAAAAGCTAATTTAATACCCTAAATAAATTATAACAACCTAATCCTCAATACTTAAGATTGAGGATTTTTTTTTAATACAATTTCAATAAAATATAAGAATTTTCCTATTTTTAATGAGTTAAATTGTATTTCATCGATTTTTTTATACACTTTATCGAAATTTATATATATTTACATCATTAAACTTATAAACTACTAATTATGAGCAAGATAAATATCAAAGAAAATTGGTTTACTAAAAAAATTTTCTGTCAGCTTTTTGGTCATAAATTAGTAACAACAAGAAAAGTAACAAACCATTTCAGTGAATATAAATGTGTTCACTGCCAGTTGGAACTTACAAATGATATCAAAGGGAGTAAAACTTTTTTAACTCCAGAATTGAAAGAAGTAAACGAAACTTTATTTCATTTTTATCAAAGAAAGCACCAACATTTATCAACATAGCATTATATTCTGTTCAAAATACCTATTTGCCCCACAAATACCTCAAATCAAGAATCCCCTTTCTCATACCAGAAAGGGGATTTTATTTTGAAAAAAGAATATTACAATTTTAATTGACTTAATATTTAAGATTTCATGTAACAAAACAATTGTTAATTCGTCCTATTTTAATCAATCGAAAAACAATTATTTTGGAAACAATCTTAACAATCACAAACCTAAACAAGGTTTACAATAAGTATGTTCATGCTGTCAAAAATTTATCATTAGAAATTCATAAAGGAAATGTTTACGGAATTCTAGGCCCAAATGGATCAGGAAAATCAACTACTCTGGGAATTGTTCTTAATGTTGTAAATAAAACTTCAGGAGATTATCAATGGTTTGGTGGTACAATGCAAACTCATGACGCATTAAAAAAAGTTGGTGCTATAATTGAACGTCCAAACTTTTATCCCTATATGACTGCCAAAGAAAATTTAGAATTAGTTTGTAAAATAAAAAATATTCCTTTTACAAAAGTTCAAGAAAAATTAGACATCGTGGGTCTTTCGGAAAGAATGGACAGTAAGTTTAGTACTTTCTCATTAGGTATGAAGCAACGTTTAGCCATAGCTTCTGCCCTACTTAATGACCCAGAAATTTTAATTCTTGACGAACCTACGAATGGTTTAGACCCACAAGGAATTCATCAAATAAGAGACATTATAAGACTTATTGCATCGCAAGGAACAACAATTCTATTGGCTTCACATTTATTAGATGAAGTAGAGAAAGTTTGTTCACATGTTTTAGTATTAAGAAAAGGCGAAATGCTTTATTCTGGTACTGTAGATGGCATGACCAATAAGCAAGGGTTCTTCGAACTTAAAGCAAAAGACAATACTATTCTTAAAACTACGCTAGAAAATCACCCATCAGTTGAAAAAATTACTGAAGAAGATGGAAAACTATTGGTTTATTTGAATTCAGATGTAGAATCTGAAGAATTAAATCAATTTCTATTTCAACAAAATATTGTTTTACAGCATTTAGTGAAGCGCAAACATAGTTTAGAAGCTCAGTTTTTAGAATTAACTAACAATCATCAATCAAATTAACATCTTCAATCAAAAATGAAACGATTACTCTCAATAGAATTTCAAAAAATCTGGAAAAACAAAGCCAGTAGAGTTTTAAGTATTGCTTACTTTATCATCTTATCATTCATAGCTCTTATTGCTTCGATCAAATTTGACCTTGGCCCAATCAAAATAGACTTAGCTGAAACAGGTATTTTTAATTTCCCTTTCATTTGGCACTTTAACACTTACATTGCAGCTATTTTAAAGTTCTTTCTTGCAGTTGTCATTGTATCAATGATGGCCAATGAATACAGTTATGGAACATTAAAACAAAACCTTATCGATGGAATGAGTAAAGAAGAATTTATAAAATCAAAATTTTTAACTGTTTTAGCTTTTGCTACTATTTCGACAATTTTTGTTTTTGTTATGTCTCTTATTCTAGGACTTTCATTTTCGTCTTATAATGAATTTTCAATCATTTTTTCTGATTTAGATTATCTCCTTGCTTATTTTGTAAAACTCGTTGGTTTCTTTTCATTCTGTTTATTTTTAGGGATTTTGGTAAAAAGATCAGCATTTGCATTAGGATTTTTGTTGATTTGGAGCATATTCGAAAATATTGCTTACGGACTTCTAAAGTTTAAGTTATTCAATGGAAGCGAAAAAGTAGACACAGCATTTCAATTTTTTCCATTAGAAGCAATGTCGAGCTTGATTATTGAGCCGTTTTCAAGATTATCATTTGTAAAAACCATTGGAACACAAATTGGTGTAGAAAATATAAAAGATTACAGTGTAAATTATCTTTCAATAGTTATTGTTTTAGTTTGGACAGCAATTTTCATATTTTTATCCTATAAAATTCTGAAAAGAAGAGATTTGTAGTATCTTTGCACGCCCAAATGCTAAACTACATGAAGTCATTTTTAACACTAATTACTTTTTTAAGCTTTACAATTAGTAATGCACAATACATTCAAGTTGATGATACATATACTGCCCAACAACTAATTCAAAATGTTTTTGCTAGTAATGGTTGTGGAAATGTTTCTAACGTTGTAGTCACTGGAGGGAATTTTGGAACAGAACAGAGTTATGGTTACTTTAATCAAGGCACTAGTAGTTTTCCATTTACAAACGGAATAATATTAAGTACTGGTAGGGCCGTTTCTGCAGTAGGTCCTAATACAGGAAACTCAAGCGAAGGTGATACATCGTGGACAGGAGACACTGATTTAGAACAAGCTTTAGGTCTGAATGGTACTATTAATGCAACGGTAATCGAATTTGATTTTATTCCTTTTACAAACAATATAAGTTTTGATTATATCTTTTCATCAGAACAATATTTATCAAATCCATCAGCTAATCAATGTGGCTTTACTGATGGATTTGCTTTTTTATTAAAACCTGTTGGAGCATCTTCGTACCAAAATCTGGCACTTGTTCCAGGAACGAATATTCCAGTAAGTGTTAATACAATTAGAGGTTCAGGCACCATCTGTCCAGCCGCAAATGAAGCTTACTTTGATGCTTTTAATGGTTTTAATCATCCCACTACCTTTAATGGGCAAACTAAAATTTTAAAAGCAAAATCTGTTGTAACACCAGGAACTACATATCATATCAAATTGGTGATAGCAGATCAAGGCAATAATTTATACGATTCTGCAATATTCCTTGGTGGTGGATCATTTCAAAGTAGCACAGATTTAGGACCTGATCACTTAATAGCGACTAATAACCCATATTGTGCTGGAGATAACATAACTCTAAACGCTACACAGCCTGGAACAAATACTTACAAATGGTTTAAAGATGGTGTAGATACTGGCATAACAACACCTACATTTTTAATAACTGATAATAACAATACAAATGAAGTAACTTATTCAGTCGAAGTATTAATTAATGGAGCTTGTCTTTCAACTGGTGAAGTAAAAATACAATTTGCTGCACTTCCAAACATAAATAATCAAACATTAGTGCAATGTGATGATAACAATAATGGAAATGCAACTTTTAATCTAACCAAGTTAGATAACCTAATTAAAAATGGTGATACATCATTAGGAAATGTAACTTACTATGAAATAATTAATGGGCCTGTCATTACAAATCCTGCTTCTTATGTTAGTATTCCAAAAATAATCTACGCACAAGTTGCAAATACTTATGGATGTAAATCAACATGTCAAGTAAATTTACAAATAGCTAACAATATTATCAATTCTCCAATTACATATGAAAAGTGTGATGAAGATGGAACAAAAAATGGAATTACAAATTTTGACCTGAATGCCGAAGTAACTCCATTAATAACTAATGGATTACCTAGTGGCTTAACAGTACAATACTACTCTTCAAAAGTTGATGCAGCTAATGAGAATAATGCCATTCAAAATAATTTCACCAACACTATAGCTAATACTCAAACTATATTTGCAAGGATCATTAACGGCCCTGATTGCTATGGATTAGTCGAAGTAAATTTAATAGTTAACTTTTTATCCCCTACAAATTTCGAAACTGAAACATTTGGCATTTGTCAAGGTGTGCCTTTAACTTTAAGTGTTCCCAATACATATACCTCATATTCATGGTCTAATGGAGATACTTCCAATCAAATCATTGTTACTACTGCAGGAAATTATTCAGTAGAAGTTACCGATGCAAAGGGATGTAAAGCAATAAAGAATTTCATTATTACTTCTTCAGCAGCAGCTAGCAATATTGATGCTCAAATAATTGAATTTACAGGCAATGAAAATAATTCAGTTCTAATTACTTATACAGATAATGGCGGAAATTATGTTTTTTCAATTGATGGTATCAATTATCAAACAAGTCCACAATTTAGTAATGTACCAGCTGGTGAATATCTAATTTCAGTAAAAGATTTGAATGGTTGCCTACCTACACCTTCTAAAAAAATATACGTTTTAGATTATCCTAACTTTTTTACCCCTAACGGAGATGGCTACAATGACACTTGGGTAATTAAAAATATAAAATTAAAACCTAACACAGTAATTAGCATTTTTGACAGATTTGGAAAATTAGTAAAACAATTCAACTCAAATTCAGAAGGTTGGAACGGTACTTTTAACGGTCAAAATTTACCCGCTACAGATTACTGGTTTACTTTAACACTAACAAACGGAAATATAATCAGAGGGCATTTCACGCTTAAAAGATAATTAACTACCTTTGGGGTTTTTGTTACAAAACCCACATGAAGTCAAAATTACTTTTATTAGTCCTATTTATCACGATTAATTGTTTTTCTCAATTTAGTAAAACTCATTACATTCCGCCACTATCAAACACTGAGGCCTATGAAACATTAGGTCAATACATGTACATTTCTACTCCAAGCCTTACTGATATTAATTATCGCATCATTGCAATTGGAGGAACAGTAACTACAGGAACTGTAAGAAGAGACAATCCTCAAACTGTTTTTATTGGAACAGATTCTGATACTCAACTCTTAGCAAACGGCACAAAAGTTAGTACAATTTTAAATGACAAAGGTTATATAGTTGAAGCAGATGATCTAATTTATGTAACAGTAAGATTAACAGCCGCAAGCAATAACCATGCAGGTGGATTAGTTTCTAAAGGATTAGCTGCTTTAGGAACACAGTTTCGTATAGGAGCAATGACAAACACTAATGTTAATACAGATGCAAGACACTACACTTTTGCATCTATACTAGCTACAGAAAACAATACAGTTATTTCTTTTAGCGATATAAAACCTGGTGTAATTTTAACAAATAATCCAGCAGTAGGTAACTCACCTGCAAGTATAACGTTAAATGCCGGGCAAAGTTATATAATTGCTGCTGAAGGACCTAATCCTTCAAATGCCGATGGTCTTATTGGAGCACTTATTTCAGCAACTAAACCTGTAGCAGTAAATTGTGGTTCTTATGGAGGATCTAATGGTACTATTAGTAGTAATTCTGATATTGGATTTGATCAAATTGTTTCTGCTGAAAGAACTGGTACCGAATACATTTTTATTAGAGGTGATGGAGAAAATATCATAGAGAGACCAACAATTGTTGCAAATGAAAATAATACCGAAATATTTTTAAATGGCAGCCCAACACCTTTTACAATATTAAATGCAGGACAATATGTAGCTTTAAATGGATCTCAGTTTTCATCTCAAGGGAACTTATATGTTAGAGCTTCCAAAAAAGTATTTGCATACCAAGGAATTGGAGGAAGCTCTCAAGCTAATCAAAATATGCACTTTTTACCTCCTTTGAGTTGTGAAACCCCTAAAGCAATCAATAATATTCCGTTTATAAATTCTGTAGGATCTAACCCTAGTTTTACAGGTACAGTATGTTTAGTAACAGAAACTGGAGCTTCATTGGATTTCACTATTAATGGAACAAATTACACATTAACAAATTTACCTTCTGGTGTTGTTGCAAATGGACCATTCAATGTTACTGGAAATACTGCATATCAAACTTATACACTAAATGGTTTAACAGGAAATGTATCTGTTTTTTCGAGTAAATCTGTTTATTTGTCTTATTATGGATCTTCTGGTGCAGCAACTTATGGTGGTTTTTATTCTGGATTTACCTTCAAACCTGAAGTTTCTTTTAACAAATTAACTGCTACATCATCTAATTGTATTCCAAATGTAAAATTAGGGGTAAACAGTATTACATCATTCGACATATTTGAATGGTATTATAATGGTGCACTAATACCTGGCGCAATAACTAACGAATATACTCCTACTCAACCAGGTTACTATAAAGTAAGAGCTAGTATTTCAGGCTGTGGACTACCTTTTGAATCTGATGAAATACCTGTCAGTTCTTGCCCAACTAATGTTGACGGAGATTTAGCTAATGACAACATAGACATAGACAATAATAACAATGGTATACTTAACTGTATTGAATCTTATGGCAATCAAGATATCAATGTTTCTAATCCATCTCTAGGTATTGTTTCAGTAGGAACTTATAACAATTCTTTTACTGGGCAAATCACAAACTCATTACCTTCGGCTACAACTCCTTTTGTTGGGAATGCAGACGGAAGTTTTGTCACAGAAGTACTTTCCGGAAAAGGATATTATGTTTCGTATAAACAAACTTTTTTACAACCAATTAATATAACATTAGAATATCCATTAGCAGCTAATGCAACTGATTTATTGAATGCAAATGCTGAATATATTGTGAATGTTGACATTAACAAAACTGTTACGGTTTTAAACCCAACTAATCAGTTATTAATAGACACTAATTATGACGGTATTTATGAAAGTGGTGTAACCGAATTTTCTTCTTTTGAAATTAGATTTAGATTAAACGGGAATATTCCACTTACTGCTGGAACTGGCACTTTTAAGTTTCAATCGTACCAAACTAATAGTTTTAAAATAACACATAAAAATCTGTTAGATACTCAAGGAAATAAATCTACATTTAAATTAACGGCTACATGCGTTCCTAATGATACAGATGGGGATGGTATTCCAAATCAAATAGATATAGACGATGATAACGATGGAATTTTAGACAGTATTGAAGTACAAGGAAACAATCCCCTTACTTTATCAAATACTGACACTAATATGAATGGATTAGACAATACTTTCGAACCTGGCTTAACACCTGTTGATACTGATTTAGATTCGACTCCAGATTATATAGACCTTGACTCAGACAATGATGGAATTACTGATTTAAATGAAGGGCAAATAGATACAGATAATGATGGAATAAAAAATTACAGAGACCTAGATTCTGATGGTGATTTATGTAATGATGTAATTGAAGCAGGATTCTTAGATGGAAATAATGATGGAATCTTAGGTTCGATAACACCACCTACTGTAAATCAAAATGGTCAAGTTACTAGTGGTGTTGGATATACTGCTCCAAATCCAAATTATGTAAACTCAGCACCTATTGAAATTACTCAACAACCTCAAACAAACCCAACTTGTGAATTGCAAACAGCCACAATAACAATAGCCGACAATGGAGGAAATACTTATCAATGGCAGTTGTCTACAGATAATGGGACTACATGGAATAATTTAACCAATAATGCTACCTATTCAAATGTAACCACTAATACTTTATCAGTCAATAACATAACTAATGCAATGAGTAGCTACTTATATCGTGTACGTTTAGACAAAACTGGTAATTCATGTGGATTATTATCTAATGAAGTTACATTAGATATTCTTGCTTTGCCAGTAGTCACTTCACCAGTTACAATTGTACAATGTGATGATAATCTTGACGGAATTACAACAGTTAATTTAACTGTTAATAACTCTCAAATTTCAGCTAATGCAGCTACTCAAACCTTCGCTTATTACTACACACAAGCTGATGCCCAAAACGAAATTGCTAACGCACAAATAACAAATCCTACTGCATATGTAAATACTAGTTCACCAGGAACATTTACTGTTTGGACAACTGTAAAAAATGCTAATGGATGTTTTGAAGTCGCTCAAATTAATGTACAGGTAATTACCACACAAATTCCATCATCATATAATCCAACTTTTAATGTTTGTGATGATTTTGTAGATGCTGCAAATCCAGATACAGATGGCTTTACAAAATTTGATGTTTCTTCAATTACTAACGATTTACAAACTAATTTTCTCCCAGCAGGAACATATACAATTAAATACTATAGGAATGAAGTTGATAGAGACTCTCAATTGAATGAAATTATAGATCCATCAAATTTTAGAAATGACATACCTAATGCACAAGCAATCTGGGCT
This sequence comes from uncultured Flavobacterium sp., assembly GCA_964565035.1. Lineage (GTDB taxonomy): Bacteria > Bacteroidota > Bacteroidia > Flavobacteriales > Flavobacteriaceae > Flavobacterium. The sequence goes on from CAZMCP010000020.1 coordinate 36,139, forward strand.
CGTGTTGATAGCTCAGTAAGTAATGCTTGTTTTGGTTATGCTAAAATCAATTTAGTTGTTAATCCTCTTCCTAGTATAGACTTGACTGACCAAGATTATATTTGCTCAGATAACCCATTATATTTAATTACATTAAACGCTGGAATCAATGATGGAACATCTACAGCAAATTATTCTTATAAATGGATTAAAGATACGGTTGAAATAGCTAATGGTCCTACTCTACAAACAAATCAAGAAGGGATATTCACTGTAGAAGTATCTACTCCTTTTAATTGCTCAAGAACTAGAACAATTACAGTAATAAAATCTAACGCCGCTGTTTTCCTTACAAATACAATTATTGATTTACAAGAAGAAAATACAGTAACAATTAATGTAACTGGTGATGGAAATTATGTATATAGCTTAGATGATGAGCAAGGGCCATTCCAAGAAAGTAATACTTTTTATGATGTATCACCTGGTATTCATACAGCTTATGTAAAAGATTTATTTGGATGTGGTACATCTGAAGAAACTATAAATGTAGTTGGTGCTCCTAAATTCTTTACCCCTAATGGTGATGGATATCATGATCATTGGAATATTATTGGCTTTAGTAAAACATTCAATGCTAATGCTAAGATTTATATCTACAATAGATATGGTAAACTAATGAAACAAATAAGTGCTACTGATGAAGGTTGGAATGGAACATTTAACGGAGAACCTCAACCAGCAGATGATTATTGGTATACTTTAGAATTAGAAAATGGACGTACAGCAAAAGGACATTTTTCTTTAAAACGATAAACTAAATCCCGACATTGTTCGGGATTTTTTTTAATATCAACTTATCAATTCTAAATTAAAAGTTTAACAACTTAATTTTTTTGAAAGAAAAAACGTATTTTTAATAAAACGTTTAACCTAAAAAATAAATTATGGAGATTATCGTAACATTAATTATTGGAGCTATTGCAGGTTGGCTTGGCAGTCAGGTTTTCACAGGAAGTAGTCTTGGATTGATAGGCAATATTGTAGTAGGAATATTAGGTAGCTTTGTAGGTTCATGGTTACTGGGTAAACTTGGAGTTACTTTAGGTGGTGGTTTAGTAGGCTCTATAGTAACTGGTGCTTTTGGAGCTGTAGTTATTTTAGCAGTCCTCAATTTAATTTTCAAATCAAAATAATAAAAAAAGCCTCTCAAATTTGAGAGGCTTTTCTTTTATAATAAAAGTATATTAAGCTATTTTAAAACGCTTTCTATCATTTTCGTTTAAGTAAATTTTACGTAAACGTAGTGACTTAGGAGTAACCTCAACATACTCATCTTTTTGAATATACTCTAAAGCTTCTTCTAAAGTGAATTTGATTGCAGGAACAATTCTAGTCTTATCATCAGCACCAGCAGAACGGAAGTTTGTTAACTGCTTAGTTTTAGTGATATTCACAACCATATCATCACCTCTTGAATTCTCACCAATAACCTGACCTTCATAAACATCTTCATTTGGATCTACGAAGAATTTACCACGATCTTGTAATTTATTGATAGAGTAAGGAATTGCTTTACCATTCTCCATTGAAATCAATGAACCGTTGATACGTCCAGCAATTTCTCCTTTATATGGCTGATATTCTAAGAAACGGTGTGCCATGATAGCCTCACCAGCTGTAGCTGTTAATAATTGGTTACGTAAACCAATAATACCACGAGAAGGAATGATAAATTTAATAATCATACGTTCACCTCTTGGTTCCATACTTAACATTTCTCCTTTACGAACTGTAACGAATTCTACTGCTTTTCCAGAAACATTTTCTGGTAAATCTATTGTTAACTCTTCGATTGGCTCACATTTAACTCCATCAATTTCTTTGATGATTACTTGTGGCTGACCAATTTGCAACTCATATCCTTCACGACGCATAGTTTCAATTAAAACTGATAAGTGTAATACACCACGTCCAAATACCATAAATTTATCTGCAGAATCAGTTTCATTAACGCGTAACGCTAAATTTTTCTCTAATTCTTTCGTTAATCTATCTTTTACGTGTCTTGAAGTAACAAATTTACCTTCTTTACCAAAGAAAGGTGAATCGTTAATTGTAAACAACATACTCATTGTAGGTTCATCGATAGCAATTGAAGCTAAAGCTTCTGGGTTTTCAAAATCAGCAACAGTATCACCAATTTCAAATCCTTCTAAACCAACAATAGCACAAATATCACCAGCAACAACTTCAGTAACTTTCTTACGTCCTAATCCTTCAAAAGTATGTAACTCTTTAATTTTTGATTTAGAAATAGTCCCATCACGTTTTACTAATGAAACATTCATTCCTTCTTTTAAAACACCTCTTTGTAAACGACCAATAGCGATACGTCCAGTAAAAGAAGAGAAATCTAATGAAGTGATTAACATTTGAGGAGTTCCTTCAGAAACTTTAGGAGCTGTTACATTATTTAAAACCATGTCTAATAATGGCTCAATGTTTTCTGTCTGGTTTTTCCAGTCATCACTCATCCAATTATTTTTAGCAGAACCATAAACAGTTGGGAAATCTAACTGCTCTTCTGTTGCTCCCAATTCGAACATTAAATCAAAAACTTTTTCATGAACTTCTTCAGGAGTACAGTTCTCTTTATCAACTTTATTGATTACAACACATGGTTTTAAACCTAAGTCGATTGCTTTTTGTAATACGAAACGTGTCTGAGGCATTGGTCCTTCAAAAGCATCTACTAATAAACAAACACCATCTGCCATATTCAATACACGTTCTACTTCCCCACCAAAATCGGCGTGACCTGGAGTATCGATAATGTTGATTTTAGTTCCTTTATAAGTTACCGAAACATTTTTAGAAGTGATTGTAATTCCGCGCTCGCGTTCAAGGTCATTGTTGTCCAAAATTAAATCACCTGTGTTTTCGTTTTCACGAAATAACTGACAGTGATACATGATTTTATCAACCAAAGTAGTCTTACCGTGGTCAACGTGCGCAATAATCGCAATATTTCTAATTGATTCCATGTGTTTTTTTTTGTGGTGCAAAAGTACGATTATTTTTTACATAAAAAACATTTTTAATTCATGAGCTAAATACTTAACAATTAAGACATAATAATTAAACAAAATAGTCTACAATTTGAAGAAGAAAAAACATGAAAGAGAATAAATTAATTTTTACATTTATGAAATAATAGAAGAAATAACTTACATGCAAGCCAAAACCATAAACGAAGTAATCGATATTCTAAACATAATAGTTGAAGAATGCAAAAACACCAACAACCCTTTAGGATATTTTGCAGTTCTATACAGAAAAGTTACTATCAATGTAAAAGATGGTATTTTAAATAATCGGTTTGAAGACAATTCAAGAATGGAAAGACTTGATGTCATATTTGCCAACCGCTACTTTAAAGCATATTTTGACTTAAAAAACAACCAACCCATAACGAAGAGCTGGAAAACAGCATTACAAGCTGGTACAGGAAAATATCTTGTATTACAACATTTATTATTAGGTATCAATGCTCATATTAATTTAGATTTAGGAATTGTTACTATTGATACAATAGAAAAGCAACCCTTAGAAGGCATAAAAAATGATTTTAACCATATCAACAAACTCCTTTCTGATATGACAGATGAAGTCAAACAAAACATGGGAAGCATTTCCCCAATTTTTGGATTATTAATGCCTATAGCAAAAAAATGGGATGATAAAGTAATTCAATTTAGTATTGAAACTGCCAGAGATGGCGCTTGGGCTTTTGCAGAATGTTTATACAAAGATGCAGATAAATCAGACAACTTGATTAAAGAAAGAGATGCTCAAATTGCCAATTTGGCATTCAAACTAATCAATCCAGTAAACACTTTACAATGGGTATTAAATACTATTCGCTTTTTTGAATACGGCACAGTTAAATCTAAAATGGAAACACTAGAGAAAAAACTATCATAGTATAAAAACAAAAAAGCCTTGCAATTGCAAGGCTTTTAAGTAAATTTTGAACACTAATTTGAATTATAAAGCAGCTACGTGTTTAGTCAATTTTGACTTTAAGTTAGACGCTTTGTTATCGTGAATAATGTTTTTCTTAGCTAATTTATCAATCATTGAAATAACGCTTGATAATTTTGCAGAAGCTTCAGCTTTATCAGTCGCTAAACGGATTGCTTTAATAGCATTACGCGTAGTTTTGTGCTGATATCTGTTTAAAACTCTTTTTTTCTCGTTACTTCTAATTCTCTTTAAAGCTGACTTATGATTTGCCATTTTCTTTTAATTTTAATTGTAATAATTATTTATAAACTATCAGTTAAAAAAGAAAAACCTCCCACAATTGAATTTACAATCACTTTGGTTTTAACTAATAAAATAAATCTTGAGACACTAAGAGTTTATTTTATAAAACTTATTTACAACTAATTTTGTAGCCCGTAAGGGAATCGAACCCTTCTTACCAGGATGAAAACCTGGCGTCCTAACCGATAGACGAACGGGCCATCTATACTTTTAATTTCAGTATTTCAAAATTTGTAGCCCGTAAGGGAATCGAACCCTTCTTACCAGGATGAAAACCTGGCGTCCTAACCGATAGACGAACGGGCCATTTACTTACTCTGATTCTCTTATAAGAGCGCTCATTTCTGTAATGCGAGTGCAAAGATACATCTATTTTTTATTTCTGCAAGAGCACTCGCATTTTTTTTCAATATTTTTTTATTCAATTTTAGTAAGCCTTTGCAAATAAGACTCTTCCATTTGAAGGTTTTCCTGTAAGAACACAAGCGCCAGTTTCTTCTTTTCTATCTAAAGGAATACAACGAATCGTAGCTTTTGTCAATTCTTTTATCTTTTCTTCTGTTTCAGCGGTACCATCCCAGTGAGCCGAAACAAACCCAGCTTTTCCTTCTAGAACATCTTTAAACTCTTCAAATGAATTCACTTCTGTTACATGAGTATTTCTATAATTCAACGCTTTATCAAATAAATCTTTTTGAATTTGTTCTAATAATCCTTCAATATGATTTACAATACTTTCTGCCGAGATTACTTCTTTTGACAACGTATCTCGACGTGCTACCTCAAAAGTTCCGTTCTCTAAATCTTTAGGACCAACAGCAATACGAACAGGCTCTCCTTTTAATTCCCATTCAGCAAACTTAAATCCTGGTTTTTGTGTAGTTCTATCATCAAACTTAATTGAGATTCCTAATTTTCTAAATTGCGCCATCAATTCTTTAGCAACAGTTGAAATCGCATCAAACTCTTCATCAGATCTAAAAATTGGCACAATAACCACTTGAATTGGAGCTAAGTTTGGAGGTAGTACCAATCCGTTATCATCTGAATGCGTCATAACCAAAGCCCCCATTAAACGCGTAGAAACTCCCCAAGAAGTTCCCCAAACATGTTCTTGCTTTCCTTCTTGGTTAGCAAATTTTACATCGAATGCTTTCGCAAAATTTTGCCCTAAAAAGTGAGACGTCCCTGCTTGCAATGCCTTTCCATCTTGCATTAACGCTTCAATACAGTATGTTTCATCAGCTCCAGCAAAACGTTCTGTTTCAGTTTTAACTCCTTTGACAACAGGAATTGCCATAAAGTTTTCCACGAAATCAGCGTATACATTCATCATTTGAACTGTTTCATTCAAAGCTTCTTGTTTAGTTGCATGAGCTGTATGCCCTTCTTGCCATAAAAACTCTGCAGTTCTCAAAAACAAACGAGTACGCATTTCCCAACGAACTACATTAGCCCATTGA
>CAZMCP010000021.1:0-41371 GCA_964565035.1 uncultured Flavobacterium sp.
CATCAGCATAAATTGTTGCATTAGCAGGAGCTGTGAATGTAGGTGCAATGTTATCAAGTACAGTGATTGTTTGAGTTTGAGTAGCCGCTTGATTACCACAATTGTCTACTAACGACCAAGTTCTAGTAATGATGTGCGAACCTTGGCAAGCACCATCAGCTACCGAATCAGTATAAGTTGCTTGTAAAGCCGTAGAGCAGTTATCGGCTTCATTAGTTACATCACCAACCGCAGTAACCGAAGCATCGTAGTTACATTGTGCATCAGCATAAATTGTAGTATTAGCAGGAGCTGTGAATGAAGGTGCAATGTTATCCAGTACTTTTATGTTTTGAACACAAGTTTGAAAAGGAACTCCATCATAAAAAAGAGTATAAGTTCTATTAAAGTCAGCTCCGTCACCATCACTACAAACAATCATATCTCCGCTATCAGTGTTTGTAATAGTTGCAATTTTACCGCATGATTCAAAAGTGAAAACATCTGATGGATTTGTAAATGCAGGAGGTATTGTACAAGTGTAAGAAACAAGAGGGCTTAAGTTACAAGTTGCAGTTGGAACACAACAAGAACCTACAGTTATGGTTTGAGTGTTTGAACTTACAGTTGGAGGAGAGTTGCTATCCGTTACTTGTAATGTTACTGAATATGAGCCAGCTCCACCTAAATTAGAAAAATCAAGTGTGAGTGGAGATCCAGAAAATGGAGATCCTGGAATTGGGTTTCCATTTTTAGTTATAATCCAGCTATAGCTATATGGTGATACTCCTCCGCTAGTGGTTGAAGTAAAAACAAAAGTTTGTGCTAAATTATTTGGAAGACAAGAACCAACAGCAGAAAAATTAACACTTAAAGGAGTAATTACAACAAAGTTAGTATCAATGTTGTATTTAAAACAATGTGGTCCTACATCGCAGTTTCCTAGGTTACAAACATTATTACCAGCAGAATTTCCCCAACCAATAAAAATATTTCTTAAAGAAAGAGTTGTTCCACACGTCCATGAAATTGGACTACCTATAAGTGGAATGTAAAGATAGTAAGTACCTGAATTAAAAGTGTTGCAGCTTTCAAAGTTAATTGGTGTACTAAATAATCCATTAACATAGATATCAGCACTTATTTGAATGCCATATCGACTAGTTGCGTTTTGATCTAAAGTAACTTTCAAATACCCATTCATAGTATCTCCACTATTACAGGTACTTGGAAGAGGAAGATAACCACCATTTCCATCAGAAGTCGCAGAAACCAATTCAACTTTCTGTATACTAATATCATTAGAAGAACAGTTATTACAATTGTAAGGGTTTTGCGAAAAAGCAATGGTTGTGCATAGTAGCACTAAGAACAGGAAGAAATTTTGCTTGCGGTTTGGTGTCGTTTGCAAAAAAGTAAAATTTTCCATAAACATCGCGTTTTAGTTTAAAAAATAGATAACGAGTCGGTCATAACTGAAAATAGTTATAACAGAACAAAGCAATAATGAATCTTAAAGGATTTTGGATTAAAATGAAATTGTAAATTCCGCGATGTGGTATTGTGAATTTACTATTTTGTGGAAATCTGTTAAAGCATTTTTGTTATCTTTAACAATGCTAAATTATTACTTTAATTAAAAAAGTGTTCACTGGTTTTACTTTTTTCCATAAAATCACAATTATTATCCATGAAGTAACTGTTTTTTTTTAAAAGTAATGTTTAAGTAACCTTTAAGGTGTTTAATTCGTAACTAAATAAAGTTAGAGTATGAAATCATTAATTTTAGTTAGACATGCAAAATCTAGTTGGGATTTTGGTGTTTCAGATAAACAAAGACCTTTAGAAGGAAAAGGGATTTTAGCAATCGAAAAAGTAGCACAAAAAGTTAGTGGTATTTTGCCAGAAAATTTAGTTTTTTGGTCAAGTACAGCATTACGAGCATCAGAAACTTCAAAGATTTTCTGTAAAACTATTAATATTAGTATTTCAGAAATAAATTTTATAGACAGGTTATATACTTTCGATGAGAGTCAATTAGAATATGAAATAAAAAAATGTGATGATAGTATAAATAGCCTAATTCTTTTTGGGCATAATGAGGCTATTACAAATTTTGTCAATAAATTTGGAAACAAATACATAGATAATGTACCTACTGCTGGATTTGTATACTTAGAATTTGAGCAAGATAGTTGGAAAAATATTAACAATGGGAAAACAATTCGTACAGTTTTTCCTAAAGAAATTTAGTGAATGTCATTTACGGAAAATCGATATATAGATAGAGAGAAAAGCTGGTTAGCATTTAATTTTAGAGTTTTACAAGAAGCTGCAGATGAAAAAGTTCCATTGCTTGATAGAATGAGATTCTTGGGTATTTTTTCTAATAATTTAGATGAATTTTTTAGAGTACGATATGCTGCTATTCGTAGATTAAATATGACTGGTAATACAAATGAAGATTTGTTAGGAGGTATTTCTTCTCAAAAACTTTTAAAAGATATTACAGAAACAGTAATTGATCAACAATCAGAAAGTTTACGAATATTAAGTATTATCGAAAAAGAATTAGAAAACGAAGGTATTTATATAATTAACGAAACAGAGGTTAATAAAGAACAACAAATTTTTTTGAAAGAGTTTTTTAACCAAAAGGTGAGTCCAGAGTTAGTTACAATTATATTGAATGATCTTGATGAGTTTCCTTTGTTAAAAGATACCTCAGGTTATTTAGCTATAAAGCTTGTAATGACTCCCACTGAAAACTCTTCGTTACTAGAGAAAATGAAAGTTAAAAAAGATATTCGTTATGCAGTTATAGAAATTCCAAAAACAATTAACAGGTTTGTTGTTTTACCTTCTAACAATGATAAGCAACACATCATACTTCTTGATGATGTTATTCGATATAATTTGCATAAAATCTTTAATATTTTCGATTACGAGAGTATTTCGGCACATATGATTAAAATCACTAGAGATGCTCAGTTAGAGCTGGATAGTGATTTGAATAAGAGTTTTATTGAAAAAATTTCTTCAAGTGTAAAAGACAGAAGAATTGGAGAACCAGTAAGATTTATTTACGATCAAACTATAGATAAAGATACCCTTAAGTTTTTTCTCAGAAAAATGGGAATCGATTCTAAAGACAGTATAATTCCAGGTGGCCGTTACCATAACAGGAGGGATTACATGGATTTTCCTAACTTAGGCAGATATGATTTACTCTACAAAGTAAACGCTCCGCTACCAGTGGAAGGATTAAACATGGATGGTAGCATTCTTAAAATGATAGACAAAAGAGATTATTTAATTAATGCACCTTATCAATCCTTTTCTTATATCATTAAATTTTTACGAGAAGCAGCTTTAGATCCAAGAGTTACAGCTATTAAGATTACTTTATATCGATTGGCGAAGAATTCTCAAATAGTTAGTTCTTTAATAAATGCTGCAAAAAATGGTAAAAAAGTAACTGTTCAAATAGAATTACAAGCTCGTTTTGATGAAGCAAGTAACATTTCATATGCTGAAATGATGCAGACAGAAGGGATAGAGTTAATTTTTGGTGTTAAAGGGTTAAAAGTTCATAGTAAAATATGCCTGATTGAAAGAATTAATGAAGAAGGTAGATTACGTAGATATGGATTTATTTCAACTGGAAATTTTAATGAATCTACAGCAAAAGTGTATACTGATGTAACATTGTTAACAGCTCATCAACAAATTTTGAAGGAAGCTTCTAAAGTATTTGAATTTTTTCAAATCAATTATAGAGTACATAGATACAAACATTTAATTATATCACCTCATTATACCCGCAGTCGTTTTTATAAGTTGATTGATCGGGAAATTTTAAATGCCTCATTAGGTAAACTAGCTTATATTAAACTTAAAATGAATAGTTTGTCAGACTACAAAATGATTGATAAACTTTATGACGCAAGTAGAGCAGGAGTTAAAGTACAGCTTATAATAAGAGGAATTTGTTCTTTGATACCAGGAGTAAAAGGGATGAGCGAAAATATAGAAGCAATTTCAATAGTCGATGCTTATTTAGAACATTCTAGAGTATATATTTTTTGTAATAATGATAATCCAGATATTTATATTTCTTCTGCAGACTTTATGACAAGAAATCTTGATAGTAGGGTAGAAGTTACTTGTCCTATTTATGATGAAAATATTAGAAAAGAATTGCTTGAAACTTTTGATATAGGTTGGAAAGCAAATGTAAAAGCACGTTATCACTCAGAAAAATTAGATAATAAGTACAGAATTCGAGGTGATAATCCTGTTTTTAGAGCTCAACATGAAATGTACAAATACTATCAAAATAAAATTGAAGTTATAACTGAAAAGCAACTGTAGTTTTATACTATTAATAATTTATGATTACAATCAAAAAATATGCAGCAATCGATATTGGATCAAATGCCATGCGTTTGTTGATTACAAATGTTGTTGAACAAGAGGGGAAAGAAACACAGTTTAATAAGAGTGCTTTATTTAGAGTACCAATCCGTTTAGGACAAGATGCTTTTACAGTTGGTGAAATAACGGAAGAGAATATTGATCGTATGATTGATGCAATGAAAGCGTTTAAACTTTTAATGAAGGTATATAAAGTAGAACGTTATATGGCATGTGCAACTTCTGCAATGAGAGAAGCTTATAATGGAAAAGAAGTTACAGAAATCATAAAAAAGAAAGCAGAGATAAAAATTGAAATTATCGATGGAAAAAAAGAAGCTGCAATAATCGCAGCATCTGATTTAAATCATTTTATAAAAACTGATGCTACTTATTTGTATGTTGATGTAGGGGGTGGAAGTACTGAGTTTTCTTTATTTAGTGAAGGAAAAATGATTGCTTCAAAATCTTTTAAGAACGGAACAGTTCGTTTGCTTAATAATATGGTTAATGAAGTAGTTTGGGTTGAAATAGAAAAATGGATAAAAACCAATACCGAAGATTATGACAATATCACTTTGATAGGTTCGGGAGGTAATATTAATAAGATATTTAAATTGTCTGGGAAAATGCAAGACAAACCTTTGTCTTATATTTATCTTAATACTCAATATCAATATTTGAATTCACTTACTTATGAACAACGAATTGCTGAATTAGCTCTAAATACAGACCGAGCGGATGTAATTATACATGCATTGCGTATTTATTTGAATGCTATGAAATGGAGTAAAGCAAATAAAATCTATGTTCCTAAAATTGGACTTTCTGATGGTATAGTGAAAGCAATGTATTATGAAAAAATATAATTTTTGCTAATTCGGTTATAAATCTAAATCAAACATTTTTTTAAGTAATTCCAAAGCAGGATTTATCTCCTTTAATCGATTGTATTTTTCTTCAACTGTAAAAGCTTTTTTACTTTCGATAGCTTCATTAATGACAATTTCAATAGTTATATTGTGATTGTGAAGTTTGCCTCTTAGGTACCCTAATAAATCATGTTTTTCGCTATCAAAATCAATTTTCGAGCTTTCATTTGGTAGTTCATGATAAATGGTTGTGCCTTCAAGTTTAGGGTCATTAATAAGGAGTAATGATTCTAAAATTTTATATCCTTTATTACCTAATTTTTGTGCATATTTTATCCATTGCTCTTGCATTTGTGTTTCAGTAAAAGGCTCTGTAGGTAAATCTTCGTGATGTTTTTGTTCAGGTTTTAATTGTGCTTCGAGTTCTTTTTTTGCACGAATACTTGATAAAGATAGAGCAGAAACCTTTGGTTGATTTGAAACAGATGATTGATTTATTGGAGTTTCAACTTGATTTTGTAGGGCTTCGTTATTTGTTTGAATTTCTGTTTTTTTCTCAGTTATCGTAATTTCAGTAGGACTTTGAGTTTCTGAGTTTACAGATGAAACTTGAGTGTTGCTAGTTTTAACTTCAGTTATAGAATATCCTGAATTTCTAAAATAAGTAGGAGGAATTATAAAGGACTTAGCTTTTTTTTTTCTCCATCAAAAGTGATAGAGGCTAATTGCATTAAGCACAATTCGACTAATAATCTTTGATTTTGTGATGCTTTATATTTTAAATCACAATCGTTAGCTAAATCAATTCCTTGCAATAAAAATTCTTGAGAAGCCTTCTGAGATTGCTCTCCATATAGTTTTTGTGCATGTTCACCAGCTTCTAGTAAAGTTAAAGTAGCTGGATTTTTGCAAACTAACAAATCTCTGAAATGTGATGCTAAACCAGCTATAAAATGATGACCATCAAATCCTTTGGCTAAAATATCATTGTAGGCCAATAATAAATCAGGTATTTTATTCTCAAGAATTAAATTAGTTACATTGATGTAGTAATCAAAATCTAAAACATTTAGGTTTTCTGTTACTGCTTGTCTTGTCAAATTAGAACCACAATACGATACAACTCTGTCAAAAATTGATAAAGCATCTCTCATTGCTCCATCAGCCTTTTGAGCAATTATATGCAAAGCATCATCTTCAAATGATACACCTTGACTTTTTGCTACTTCTGCTAAATGGTCTTTAGCATCTTTAACAGTAATTCTTTTAAAATCAAAAATTTGACAACGTGATAAAATTGTTGGAATAATTTTATGTTTTTCGGTAGTAGCTAAGATAAAAATGGCATGTCTTGGCGGTTCTTCTAATGTTTTTAAGAAAGCGTTAAAAGCCGCTTGAGATAACATGTGCACCTCATCAATGATATAAACTTTATATTTTCCTGTTTGAGGAGGAATTCTTACTTGATCAATTAGATTTCGTATGTCATCGACTGAATTGTTTGATGCGGCATCTAATTCGAAAACGTTAAATGCAAAATCTTCATTAGGATCATCGTATCCTTCTTGATTGATTTTACGAGCTAAAATACGCGCACAAGTTGTTTTTCCAACTCCTCGTGGCCCAGTAAATAACAAAGCTTGTGCTAGATGATTATTTTCTATAGCGTTTAATAAAGTATTGGTAATAGCTTGTTGTCCAACAACATCTTTAAATGTTTGTGGACGGTATTTGCGTGCCGATACTATAAACTGTTCCATATATTGTATATCAAGTACAAATATAGAAGTTGGAATATCAAAACACAAACCACTATGTAGAAATAAAAGAAAAGTTATTCACAAAAGAAAATTTGGTTATTATAACCCTTTTCTTCCCTTAATAGAAAGACCTATAAGAAACCTTGCAGTTTCACATTCTGAATTAGCTGAATATCCTGATACAAAAACACCTTTTTCACCAGATTTTGATTTAATTCCATACACTGTAGCTTCATCATCGGCACTTGAATCCCCTTCATATCTAAAAATATGAACAATTTCAAAATCATGTGGATTCGATATAATATCTTTTTTATTTATGTTGTAATCTATAGTGAAACCTAATTTTTTAAGCTCTTCGAGAGCATTCGAAACACTTTCGTAGTTATATGTGTGTATCATAATTTATTGATAATTAATCGAATATAAATTTACGAAAAATATACTGCTTCTGATTGTAATTGCTGAAATTAACATTAAGAATTATTGTACCTTTGCATCGCAGACCGCCTTATCGCCCTAGCTTTAAGCAAGGGAGGAAAGTCCGGACACCACAGAGTAAGCATAGCGGGTAACGCCCGTCCGTCGAGAGGCGAGGACAAGTGCAACAGAAAGTATGTACAGGTAATGCTGTAGTGAAACCAGGTAAACTCTATGCGGTGAAATGCCATGTATATCAGCAGTTAAGGGTTACTCGCTCGTTGCTGAGGGGTAGGCAGCTCGATCTTGCAAGTAATTGTAAGACTAGATAAATGATAAGGCTACATTTTTATGTAGACAGAATCCGGCTTACAGGTCTGCTTTTTTATAATATTTTTTTTAAATTCGAGTTTTATATTCTTTAATGTTTATGAAGTTGAACTTACTAGAAATTCAAAGGGTCAAAACCATTTCCAAAGAAGATTTTTATAATAATTATGTTAAGAAGCAAAAGCCTCTTGTTATAGAAGAGCTTACTTCAGATTGGCCCGCTTTCCATAAATGGAAACTTGAGTATATAAAAGAGATAGCAGGTGATAAAATTGTACCTCTATATGATGATAGACCAGTTTCTCATAAGGATGGTTTTAATGAAGCTCATGCACAAATGAAAATGAGTGATTATATAAATTTATTGGAAAAAGAACCAACTAATTACCGTATATTTTTATATAATTTGATGAAAGAAGTACCTGTTTTAAGGCAAGACTTCAAGTGGCCTGATATAGGTTTAAAACTTATAAAGCAACTACCAATGCTCTTTTTTGGTGGAGAAAACGCTAAGGTTTTCATTCATTATGATATCGATTACTCTAATATTTTGCATTTTCATTTTCATGGTGAAAAACAGTGCATCCTATTTGCTCCAGATCAAACTCCATATTTGTATAAAGTACCACATTCTTTAATATCTAGGGAAGATATTGATTATGATAATCCTGATTTTGATAAATTTCCTGCTCTAAAACAAGCACAAGGATTAGTATGTAATTTAAAACATGGAGAAATGTTATACATGCCTGAAGGTTATTGGCATTATATGAAATATTTAACACCTGGATTTTCTATGAGTTTACGAGCTTATCCAATGAGAATAAGTAGTTTTTTTAAAGCAGGTTATAATTTACTAATAATGCGTCATTTTGATGTAATGATGCGAAAATGGAAAGGACAAGCTTGGATTGATTATAAAAATGAAAAAGCTGTTTTAGATACTCATAGAAAAATAAAAATCTAAATTAGTTACTTTATGAAACAGTTAATTGTTCTACTACTTTTTCAGAACTTTCTTCTTTTATATTAAATAATGTTTCTTCTAAATTAGAATAATCATAAATTACTTTTATAGTTACAAGAGCTAAAGGGATAGATATTATTGTATTTATCATACTCAATTTGTTACTTTCTAGTAACTCTGGAATTGTTTGGGCGTCAATTGTTTGTCTAAAATAAATTCGCCCTAAAAAATTTGAAATAATCCAAAGTGTCCACCAAGAGCCAATAAAAAATGAAAAGTAATTAGATTCAATTTCCTTATTTTGTTCTTCAAGATAGTCAACTGTTTCGTTATACATTTCTTTCATGATTTGGTAAGGTCTGTATAAGCAAACGAAAGGAATAAACCAACTTCCTGCTGCCCAACCTTCGCCATGACTTAAATGGTCGATTTTTGTATGGAGATTGTAATATGCTCTCCTAAACCATCTAATAAAGAATACTACTGAAGTTATATATATCAGAATATATAAAATACCTAAAACAGCCTGCCTTAAATCATTATTTTGAGCTTCTATAATAGTATCTTCATTAAAATTTGAGGTCAAAAGTAAATACTCTAAATAATCAAAAAGCAAAGAGAAAATATCTAAAATAAAAATTAAAGCAACAAAAACTAAGGCATATTTTGCTCTTAAATGGTTTGGTTTCAATTTTTCGATTTAGGGTTTTTATTTTAATCTTCTTCAGTTTCAACTTCTTCCTCATATTCGTATTCGAAAAATGAAAAAACAGAACCCCCGTAGTTTTTGGCATAGGAAAAGTTTTCCATATGTTGAAGTGAGGTGTATTTTGAATGTTCTATTATCATCATTCCATCTTTTTCTAGAAGCTCATTTTCACAAATAATTTCAATTATTTTTTCAAAATCTTTTTGCTCCATTCCGTAAGGAGGATCTGCAAAAATGATGTCGTAACTTCCTTTACTTTTTTCAAGAAATTTAAATACATCACTTTTAATGGCTGTGATGTCAAAATCAAATTCTTTGGCTGTTTTTTTTATAAAGTTTACGCAACCCATATCGCCATCAACACTAATTATGGGTTCGCTGCCTCTTGAAGCAAATTCATAACTAATACTGCCAGTTCCAGAAAATAGGTCTAAAATTTTCAAACCTGATAGGTTGAAATTATTATTTAAAATATTAAATAATGCTTCTTTACACATATCTGTCGTAGGACGAACAGGCAAGTTTTTAGGTGGGCTAATTCTTCTGCCTTTGTATTTTCCAGAAATTATTCGCATGCGTGTATAAGAATAAAATTATTTAGATAATCTTGTTGTGATATTTTATTTTCGATGTCGTTATGATCAAAAAATAACGAAACATTGCGAACATATTTATAAGCAATTTTATATAATTCATCGTTTTTAGAAATTTTACCAAACAATTTTAATTGGAAAGCCTCAGGATTTAATTGCAATTGTTCAGCAGTAAAAAGTAGATGATATAAAAAGTCTTCTTTAGTTTTATATTCAAAAGAATTAAATAACATCAGTTTTTGATTCTTTACTGCAATAATTTGAAAATTATCATCCTGACAATGAACATATATTTGAGACTCATCAATGTTCTTACTCAAATCTAGTATTTTTTTTACAAGAATTGAATAAGAATGTTTATAATTAAAATTTCCGTAACAATCTATTAATGCATTGTTTAAATTAACAAAAGGAATGTATATACAATTCATTTCATAGTTTTGAATTTCATCAAATGAAATAAAATCTGAACTGAATACTTTTACATTGTATTGTAAATAACTGCTTAATTCATTTTCATCAAATAAAACTTTAGGAACAAATGTGCTTAGATTGTTATTATGTAACACTAGTACTTCATCAAAATTGGACTGAAGTATAGGTGTTTGGTTTATAAAATTGAGTATTGAATTTTCTGTATCTGTTAAGTTCAAATTTTTTTCTAGTTCAAAGTTTCCAAGTGTAGAAACCTTGTTTGACAGTGTGTCAACAATACAAAACGAAATTTCTGAGTGTGAAATTTGCAAGATTAGCTTGCTGTATTTTTTGTCTAAAATTGATGCGTTCGAAACTTGCATTGCCTATTTTTAGGTTATCAGGCAAATCTACAATTTTTTTTCAACTATATTATGTTACCAACTATTACTGCGTATATTTGGCTTTCAATTTTATTTTCTATAAAGAATGAGCTCTCAATTGTTTTACAGTGTTTTACAAAAAAAATTTCCTTTTCAACCTACTGTAAAGCAAGATATTTTTTTTTCTAAAATAGCCGAATTTGTTACTAGCCCTGTTCAGAATGAAATTTTTGTGCTAAAAGGGTATGCGGGAACAGGTAAAACTACAGTGATTTCTACAATAGTTAATAATCTTATTGAAGTTAAAAAGAAATATGTTTTATTAGCTCCAACTGGAAGAGCAGCAAAGGTAATTAGTAATTATTCCGGTAAAACAGCTCATACAATTCACAAGAAAATTTATTTTCCAAAAAAAGGGAAAGCTGGAGGTGTCAGTTTTACTATGCAAACGAATAAACATACTAATACCATTTTTATTATTGATGAATCTTCAATGATTTCTGATGTTGATTCAGACTCTAAAATGTATGCCAATGGGTCACTTTTAGACGATTTAATTTCCTACGTATACTCAGGGCAAAACTGTAAAATGATTTTGTTAGGTGATACGGCACAATTACCTCCTGTTCAGTTAGATATATCTCCAGCTTTAAATACTGACACTTTAGCTTTAAACTACAATAAAGAAGTAATTTCGATTGAGTTTGACGAAGTAATGCGTCAAGAAGAAAATTCAGGAATTTTGTATAACGCAACAGAACTTCGAGAGTTGTTAAAGGATAGTTTTATTACAGATTTTCGATTCAAACTCAAAGGGTTTAAAGATATAATTAGACTTGTAGATGGTTACGAAATTCAGGATGCAATTAATCAATCGTATAGTAATTATAGTATAGAAGATACTTGTTTTATTGTTCGCTCTAATAAAAGAGCCAATCAGTACAATCAGCAGATAAGAGCTAAGATTCTAGGAAAAGAAAGTGAACTCTCTGCCGGTGACTTATTAATGGTGGTGAAAAATAATTATTTTTGGTTGAAAGAGACTGATGAAGCAGGTTTTATTGCCAATGGTGATATTATTGAAGTACTTGAAATTAGATCTATTAAAGAACTTTATGGTTTTAGATTTGCAGTAGTTAAAATCAGAATGGTCGATTATCCCAATCAACGATCTTTTGACACCATTTTATTGTTAGACACGATAACAAGTGAATCACCATCATTAACTTATGAAGAATCTAATAAACTGTATCAAGAGGTAATGAAAGATTACGAAAATGAAACAGCTTCATATCGTAAATTATTAAAGATTAAAAACAATGAGTTTTTTAACGCTCTTCAAGTAAAATTTTCATATGCAATAACATGTCATAAATCACAAGGAGGACAGTGGAATACGGTTTTTATTGAACAACCTTATTTGCCTAATGGTATAGATAGAGATTATATAAGATGGTTGTATACAGCTATTACAAGAGCAAAAGATAAGTTATATTTGATAGGTTTTAAAGATGATTATTTTTCAAACTAGGACTTTATGGATATTCAAACTATACTTAGTGTTTTCTTAGGAATAGGATTGGCTGCTTCAGCTGGTTTTAGAGTTTTTTTGCCTTTATTTGCTTTAAGTCTTGCTGCGCATTTCAATGTTATTCCATTAAACGAAAGTTGGTCTTGGGTTGGAAACTTACCTGCTTTGATAACTTTGGGAATCGCCATGGTAGCAGAGATATTCGCGTATTATATTCCTTTTGTAGATAATTTATTAGATACCATTGCAACACCATTAGCTGCGATTGCAGGTACAGCCGCTATGGCATCTACATTGATAGATTTAGATCCAATGCTAACATGGGGATTAGCTATAATTGCAGGAGGAGGTACCGCAACAGCAATGCAGGGAATGACAAGCGTAACCAGATTAGCATCAACTGTAAAAACAGGAGGTTTAGGAAATCCTGTTGTCTCAACTGCCGAAACAGGAACTGCAATTACACTAAGTACTTTGTCAATATTTGTTCCTATTATTGCCTTGCTATTAGTTGTTTTTATTTTTGTGATTGTTTTTTGGTTGTATAGGAAGTTTAGAAAATAATTATGTATTCAACTCGTTTGCTCTATAATCTATTTTTGTTGGGTGGTATTTTTGCGATTATAATAGGTTTAATATTAAAAATAACTTCCAAAGTTTCAAATGCAAATTTTTATGAGTATAGAAGATTTGAGACCCATAATAATGTTTATGGCTTTATTGATGGAAATGGAACATTAGTTTTAGGCTTTTTACTTTTAATATCTTCATATATTACATATAGAATTTATAAAAAAGAATTAGTAATTAGAAAAATTTCAAAAATTGAAGAAGAAAAAGGTGTTATTTTTCCAAAAAGTTATAAAGATTTTTTTTTAGTATGCGAAAATAATATTCCTAAGGTATTTATTGGAAGCGATTTATATAATAGAAATCCCGAAATAAGTGATTGGGCAATTGAACTTATACAAGAGTCAAATGTTGAAAATTTCTTAAAGGAAACTGATTTTGTATTTTTGATGCATCAAGGGTATATGTTTTGGTATTTCAATGCCAACGGAAAAGAAAATCCAGATGTTTATTATTATTATGAAGGAGACACTTTTTCAAAAAAGATTTGTGATTTAAAACAATTTATAGAAAATTATCCCAAAACTGAAAAATGAAAATAATAGCCGTAATACCAGCTCGATATGCCTCTACACGATTCCCTGCTAAGTTAATGCAAGACTTAGGAGGGAAAACAGTAATTCTTCGTACTTATGAAGCAGCACTAGAAACACAATTGTTTGATGATGTTTTTGTAGTTACTGATTCTGATTTAATTTATAATGAAATTATTTCTAATAGTGGAAAAGCAATCATGAGCATCAAAGAACATGAGTCTGGTAGTGATCGTATTGCCGAAGCGGTTGAAAATATGGATGTCGATGTGGTGATTAATGTTCAAGGAGATGAACCTTTTATTAATAAAAAACCATTAGAACAAGTCATTGAAATTTTTAAAAATGATTTTGAAAAGAAAGTAGATTTGGCTTCCTTGATGTTTGAAATAAAAGAAAAAGAGGAGATTGAAAATCCTAATAATGTTAAGGTAATCACAGACCAACAAGGTTTTGCATTGTATTTTTCTCGTTCAGTAATTCCGTATCCAAGAGAAGAAAATGTTGGGGTTCGTTATATGAAACACATTGGTATTTATGCTTTTAGAAAAGAAGCTTTAATGGACTTTTATCGTTTACCAATGCTTTCATTAGAAGCTTCTGAAAAACTGGAACAACTTCGTTATTTAGAATACGGTAAGCGAATTAGAATGGTTGAAACAGACCATGGAAGTATAGGTATTGATACTCCTGAGGATTTGGAAAAAGCCAGAAAAATTTTAGGATAAAATGAATAATTCATTATTTCCTTCAACTCTTGAGAGGACTTTAATGTTTTTGAAAAATTTTAATGCTAAAGTATTGTATTTTTTATTTCGCTCAATATCATTGCTAAAGTTAACAATTGTATTAAATAAAATATTACCGTTTTTGTCTAAAATATTATTTAGATTACTGATAAATGTTTCTTCAAATAAAAATTTGGGCATAACATTATCTTGAAAAATATCTATAATAATTAGGTCAAACTTAGTATCTACTTCTGAAACAAATTTTTCAGCATCGATATTAATAATTTCAACATTAGTCAATTTATTTAATCCAAAGTATTTATTAGCGATTTGGATACTTTTTTTGTCTAGTTCAACACCTGTGATTTTCGCAGTAAAATCAAATTCATCTTTTAGTGTTTTTATTACGCTTAGACCAGCTACACCCAAAATTAAAGCCGATTTAGAGTTTTTTACTACATCACTGCCAATATGAGCTAACCCAATTCGCATTACTCTTTGTAGGCTACCATATGAAAAATTCGTATTTTTAGAATCTAAAACTAATTGACCATTATTCCAGGTTACTTCTAAGGATTTATTAATTTCAGAATCAACTTCATACACTTTAACGGGTATGAAATAACTCAGAATACGTTTTAAATTCATTGTTCAGATTTTCTATTAGTAAATATAATGCTATTTTTGACCAAATATTTATCATGAAAAAGAAAATTTACCAATTCATATTTTTTAAATTAATGGGATGGAAAGTCCTAGGAAACTTTGATACTTCAATAAAAAAGAGTGTGGTTATCGTAATTCCTCATACTAGTTGGCATGACTTTTATATTGGGGTTTTTACAAGAGGTGTTCTAGGGATTAACATAAACTTTGTGGGTAAAAAAGAATTGTTCATTTTCCCCTTTGGATATTATTTTAGATGGATGGGAGGCGCTGCTTTAAATAGATTCAAAAATGAAAATAAAGTAGATGCCATTGCAAAAATTTTTGAAGGAAGAGATGAATTCAGATTAGCAATAGCTCCTGAAGGAACTCGAAAAAAAGTCACTGAACTAAAGACAGGGTTTTACTATATCGCAATGAAAGCAAATGTGCCAATTATCCCGGTAGCATTTGATTGGACTAAAAAAGAAGTAACAATCTTTCCTGAATTTTATCCAACAGGAAATAAAGAAGCAGACTTTGCTATTCTAGAACAAAACTTTATTGGTGTAGAAGGAAAAGTAAAAGAGTATGGATACATTTCAATAAAAAAATAATTTTTTTTAAAACCAAAGAAGAAGATTTTTCGTAAGTAAGTTTTATAACAAAAAAACTATACAATATGAAAAATCTTTTTTTAACTCTTGCAGTGTTTACTCTTTCACTAGGAGCATGTTCAGATAATGATAATGAACAAAACAACAACACAACTACAAATAGCGAATTAAAGTTAATTACTGGAAGTAATACATCTGGTAAAATTTCATTTACAAATTTATTAGACGCTTCACCAATGGTTAAGAGCCTTAGTGTTATGGGTGTAGATTCTGATGGAACTTATTATGATAGTGCAAATGATCAACTAATTGTTGCATCAAGAACTAATAATAGACTAGAACTGTATACAGGATTAAAAAATGCCGTAATGAATAATACGGATAACTTATCATTACAGTTCTTTAGTACTTCAGATTTTAATAATGCTAGAGAAATAGCAGTTGTAGGCGACAAGGTAATTGTAACTCAAGATCAAAATACGGCAAATGGTAATGTTAATAAACTTGTTGTTTATCAAAAAACGGCTACTGGTTTTCAATTGTTAAACAGTTATACTGTAGATTTTAAAGTATGGGGTATTCATGTAGAAGGAACTACATTATACGCAGTTGCTGATTTAACTAGCGATTTAGTTGTGTTTAATAATTTCTTTGCAAATGCTAATGGTGCAATTACAGCATCAAAGAGAGTAACTATAGAAGGTTTGGTAAGAACTCACGGTATTACAGTTTCGACTGCTGATAACAGAATGATTCTTACTGATGTTGGTAGTGCGACTTCAGACACAGATGGAGGAGTAATCGTTATTAATAATTTTTCGACTGTTTTAGGTTCAACTGCAAATCTTGGAACAATTTCTTTAAGTAATCAAATACGACTTTATGGTCCTAACTCTAAATTAGGTAATCCAGTAGATGTAGCTTATGATAATGTTACAAAAAATATATATGTTGCTGAAAGATTAAATGCTGGAGGACAAGTTTTGGTTTTCCCAACACCAACAACCAATGGAGATGCTGCCCCAGCTAGTTCAAGAGCCGAACTTGGTGTTGCCTCAGTTTTCCTAGTAAGAAAATAAAATTAATATATTTTCGATTGAATTGATTTCTAGGTTATTTTTAGATGTTTCTTAAAATCACGTATTTGTAATTTTATTTTAAAATTTTCAAATACGTGATTTTTTAATTAAAAATATTCTGTTTATCCTTCTGTAAGTTTTACATCTTCGCTATTTTAAAGGATTATTTAAATAGATTGTTTACAATTGTAAAACAGAACTTATTTACTTTTGTATTGTGAAAAAAGCAATATGGATTTAAATACTATTTATTCAAATTATAAAGAACTTCGATTAAAAGGTAGGTATATAACAAATAAACATATCGAGCCAATACTAAAAGATCTACCTGCATTTTTTAATTTGGCTATTATTGGTAAATCAGTAAATGAAAAGCCTATATATTCTGTAAAAATTGGAACTGGAAATACAAAAATTTTCATGTGGTCTCAAATGCATGGAAATGAAGCTACTACTACTAAGGCTTTGTTTGATATGTTTCTTTTTTTAAATGATGATAGTGAACAAGCTATTCAAATTAGAAAAGATTTTACATTATTAATTATTCCCATTTTAAATCCCGATGGAGCAGAAGCTTATACAAGAGTTAATGCTAATGAAATAGATTTAAATAGAGATTCTGTAGATTTATCTCAGCCAGAAAGCAAATTATTACGTAAAACTTTTGAAGAATTTGAACCAGATTTCTGTTATAATTTGCATGATCAAAGAACTATTTTTGCTGCTGGAGAAAAAAAGCATACTGCAACTATCTCATTTTTAGCACCTTCGTATAATAAAGAAAAAGAATACAATAAAACTAGATTAAAAGCAGTTAATGTAATTGCCGAAATGAATCAAGAACTTCAAAAATACATACCTAATCAGGTGGGAAGATTTGATGATTCTTTTAATATAAATTGTATAGGAGATATGTTTCAGTCTTTAGGTGTTCCAACCATATTGTTTGAAGCAGGACATTATCAAGACGATTATGAAAGAGAAGTAACTAGAAAGTTTGTTTTTATATCTATTCTTTCTAGTTTATTAAAGTTAAAAAATATTAGCTTTCTTGATAATAAACTTAACAATTATTTAAAGATTCCGCAAAATAAGATTAATTTTTACGACATCATTTACAAAAAAATCAAAATTAATGATGGTTCTTTAAAAAGAATTACTAATTTTGCCGCCCATTACAAAGAGGTGCTTGTAGAAAATGAAGTGATTTTTGAAGCATTTGTAGTGGAAATAGGTGATGAAATAAGCAGATTTGGTCATTTGGAGTATGATTGTGAAGGATTTGAATATACTGATAATTTTAACAATATTCCTGAAATTGACAGAAAAGCTGATTTTTATTTAGATAAAAACAAAAAATTTGTTAATGGTTTGAATAAAATGTAATATTTTTTCATTACTTTTAGATAAATATTAATAGATATAGTAATTTTATAAAAGTTTTAAATTTAAATAACTAATTATGAGTAAGTTCCGTTTAGATGAGGTTGACCATCAAATCCTTGATATGTTAATTGATAATACGAGAATCCCATTTACAGACATTGCAAAAAAATTATTAATTTCTGCGGGAACGGTACATGTGAGAGTGAAAAAATTAGAAGATGCAGGGATAATTCAAGGGTCATCATTAACATTGGATTATGAAAAATTAGGTTATTCATTTATTGCTTATGTTGGAGTTTTCTTAAATAATACATCACAAACTAAATTTGTATTAGAAAGAATAAATGAAATTCCATATGTAACCGTGGCGCATGTTACAACAGGAAAATTCAATATATTTTGTAAAATTAGAGCGCGCGATACAAAACATGCTAAAGATGTTATCTATATGATTGATGATATTGAAGGTGTTTACAGAACTGAAACTATGATATCTCTTGATGAAAGTATAAATGACAAAAAGAGATTGATGCATACAATTTTTAGAGAAATGTAATTAAAAAGACCTATAAAAGGTCTTTTTTTTGTGCTATATTTGATTATGAAAAATTTGTTAGACAACGAGTATCCAGAGTATTATGGAACTTATATAAGTAAAGTCGAGACTGAAGATTTAATTGAAGCTTTAGAAGAGAATTTAGATGATTTTACTAATTTCATCGAAAATATTGTTCCAAACTCTAAGTATGAATTTCGTTATCAACCTGAAAAATGGTCAATAAAAGAAATCGTTCAGCACATTATCGATGCAGAAAGAATTTTTGCCTATAGAGCACTTCGTATGGCAAGGTTTGATAAAACTCCCTTACCAGGTTTTGAAGAAAATGATTATGTGCCTGTTTCAGAGGCTGATCATAGACCTATGGATGAATTGTTAAGAGAGTTTGTTTTAGTTAGAAAATCTACTATAGCATTGTTTGATAGCTTTACAGATCAAATGATGCAAAATATTGGGGTTGCTTCAGGAAAAGAAGTGTCAGTGAGAGCTATAGGTTATATAATTTCAGGGCATTGTATACATCATAAACAAGTTATAAAAGAAAGATATTTGTAAAAAAAAAGCAGCCGTTTAAGGCTGCTTTTTTCTTTTAGTTATTTGTTGTTAACTTTTTAATTTCTTTCAAAACAGCTTTATCTTCATAATTAATAATACTTAATTCGATAAACTGGTTTTTCTTTGTTTTTCCTTCTATAACATAAAATTTTCCATTTTCTTTTTTAATGTTGCTTCTATCAAAATCAACATCTCCGTAAGTTAATGTGTTTTTTACATCAACAGTATCAATCCATCCTTGAGCTAAAACTTTAGAAGCTTCTGGTGAATAATGAAATGGTTTAGAAATGATATTATTTAAAACCCTTTCGTTTGGAAAATAACTACATCGTGTATTTTTTTTATTTAAAAAGAAAAATAGGAATATGCATCCAAAAAGAAAGCCTAATAAGTAGTAGCTTAATCGCTGATAAAATTTCATTGTAAAATAATTTTAGCAAAAATAGTCAGAATAAAATTTAAAACACAATTAAATTAATATCTCTGTGAGTTAAATCAAACCATTCACCTATAGTCTTATTAGTTAAAATGCCGTGGTAAAAATAAACACCGTTTTTTAAACCAGCATCACATCTTATGGCAGATTCTATTCCTCCATCATCAGCAATTTGAAGCAAGTAAGGTGTTATTATATTACTAATTGATAATGAAGCAGTCTTAGAGTATCTTGAGGGTATATTAGGAACACAATAATGTATAACACCGTTTTTTATAAATGTGGGATTCTCATGTGTTGTGATTTCTGAGGTCTCAAAACAACCGCCAGTATCAATACTTACATCGACAATGATGGCTCCTTTTTTCATGTGAGTTATCATATCTTCAGTGACAACAATTGGAGTGCGGTATTTTCCACGCATGGCGCCAATGGCTACATCGCATCTTCGTAGTGATTTTAGAAGTGATTTGTTTTGTATTGTAGAGGTAAATATTCTTTGATTTAAATTATTTTGAAGTCGTCTTAATTTAGTTATCGAGTTGTCAAATACTTTAACTGATGCACCTAATCCTAGAGCGGTCTTAACTGCATATTCCGCAACTGTTCCAGCGCCTAAAATGACTACTTCTGTTGGTCTAACACCCGTAATATTTCCAAAAAGCAATCCATTTCCAGAGTTACTTGTTGTCATCAATTCTGCCGCTACAAGTACCGATGCGGTACCGGCAATTTCACTCAATGATTTGACTGCAGGGAAAGAATTATCGTCATCTTTTATGTATTCAAAGGCTAAAGCAGTAATTTTTTTCTTTTTTAATGCCTCAAAATATTCCTTTTTCCTGGTTTTTAATTGAATGGCAGAAATAATAATTGTTTGTGGTTTAATGATTTCTATTTCGGCAATAGTAGGCGGTTCAACCTTTAAAAGCATTGGACATTCAAATACTTTTTTAGTGTCACTAGTTATTTCTGCGCCAGCATCACTATAATCTTTGTCAGAATAACTAGCGTGTTTTCCTGCGCCAGATTCAATTAAAACTCTATGTCCATGACTAACAATTGAACTCACGGCATCTGGTGTTAGGCAGATACGACGTTCTTGGTATGAAGTTTCCTTAGGAATCCCAATAAAAAGTTCACTTTTATGTTTAGCTACTTCTAGTTTTTCCTCTTGCGGAAGTAAATCTTGCTTGCTAAATGGTGTTATGCCCATGGCCTAATTTTAATTGGTCCAAATTACAAAAAAATTCTCACAATTATTTTAATTCTAACAATCTTTTACCGTCAGAAAGAGTTGATATTGTTATGATTGAATGCTTTTCTGGAATTAAGTCTTCAATCTTTTCGGCCCATTCAATAAAGCACCAATTTCCAGAATATAAATACTCATCGATTCCCATATCAAGTGCTTCATTTTGATTTTTTAATCTATATACATCAAAATGGTAAACTAATTGATTATTAGTTATTTCGTACTCATTAACTAAACTAAAAGTTGGACTACTTGTTGGATTTTCTACTCCAAGATAGTTACAAATACTTTTAATTAAAGTTGTTTTACCAGCTCCCATTTCTCCATTAAAAAGAATAACTTTTTCAGGATTTGATTCTATTACTTTTTGAGCAACTTTGTTTATATCTTCTAGAGAAAACTCGATTTTCATTTTATTTCTTTGGACTAAATACTAAAAACGGAACAATCATTTCTTCTAGCGAAATGCCTCCATGCTGGTAGGTGTTTCTGTAATAACTTACATAATGATTGTAGTTATTAACATAAGCAAGAAAATAATCATTTTTTGCAAAAATATAAGAACT
This sequence comes from uncultured Flavobacterium sp., assembly GCA_964565035.1. Classification (GTDB taxonomy): domain Bacteria; phylum Bacteroidota; class Bacteroidia; order Flavobacteriales; family Flavobacteriaceae; genus Flavobacterium. The sequence continues at coordinate 21,367 of CAZMCP010000021.1, forward strand.
TGTCATGTTTACAATAGGTAAACCAATTTTCTTAGGCTCTTTTACAGCATAGACATCTTTTTGTTCATAAGTAAGGCTTCGGCCAGTTTTATAACGCAAATTTAAACTAGTGTTTTTGTCACCAATAACTTTTGATGGATTTTTACAATTGATGGTACCATGATCAGTAGTTAGAATTAATTTAAAACCTAACTTTTGTGCTTGCTGAATGATTTCTAATAAAGGTGAATTTTTAAACCAACTTAAAGTAAGTGAACGATATGCTTTATCGTCTGAAGCAAGCTCTTTAACTACTTCCATGTCTGTTTTAGCATGAGATAGCATATCAACAAAGTTGTAAACAACCGAAACTAGTTTTTTGTCCTTCAGGGCTTTAAAGTTTTCGGCTAATTTCTTTCCGTTGTTATAATTAGTGATTTTAAAATATTCATGTTGAATAGTTAGTCCTAATCTTTTTATTTGAGCATCTAAAAACTCAGCCTCATACAAGTTTTTTCCTCCTTCATCAATGTCATTTTTCCAGTATTCTGGATGTATTTTTTCCATATCAAGAGGTGTTAGCCCAGAAAAAAGTGCATTCCTAGCATATTGAGTAGCTGTTGGTAAAATAGCATAATAAGGTTTTTCAGCTTCAAGTTTATAATGATTACTCACAACACTTTCAAACGCTTTCCATTGATCATAGCGCAGGTTGTCAATAACGACAAATAAAACATTTTCTGGACCTTTTAATTCAGGAACTACAAGCTGTTTAAATACTTCATGAGATTGAACAGGTTTATCAGCTTTTGGCTGGAACCAATCTTCGTAATTTTTTTCTATAAATTTCCCAAATTGAGAATTCGCTTCTGCCTTTTGTGATTCAAGAATTTGAAACATATTTTGATCATCAATATCTTCTAACTCTAATTCCCAAAACATAAGTTTCTTATAAAGGTCGATCCATTCTTCATATGAATTTACCATAGCCATTTCCATAGAAATTTTACGAAACTCTTTTTGATAATCAAGAGTTGTTTTTTCAGAAATTAATCTTGAATGGTCTAGATTTTTCTTTAAGCTTAAAAGTATTTGATTAGGATTAACCGGCTTTATTAAATAATCAGCTATTTTAGAACCTATAGCTTCTTCCATAATGTATTCCTCTTCACTCTTGGTAATCATTATCACAGGGACTGCTGATCTTTTTTCCTTCATTTCAGACAAAGTTTCTAATCCTGACATTCCAGGCATGTTTTCATCTAAAAAAACAATGTCAAAATTTTCTTCATGAAATAAATCAACAGCATCACGTCCATTGTTACATGTTTTTACTGTATAATTTTTCTTTTCTAAAAATAATATGTGTGGTTTTAATAAGTCAATTTCATCATCGACCCAAAGTATCTTAATGCTCATATAATTTGATTTCTGTTGCAATTTACTACTTATTAAACATCAGTTTCATAAAAATATTGTAAAATATTACTGTGTTTTTATTAATAATTAGTTTTCAATATATTTGAGGCCTAACAAACTAAATAAAATATGAATTATAGTAAAATTGCAATCTTATTAACAGGGATTGCTTTGTTTGTCACTAGTTGCAAAAAAGAACAAAATTTTGATCCAAATGCACCCGATGTTTTAGTTACTAATAGAGATACTTTAATTAACCCTTCCGATGATTTTTTTAGTTATGCTAATGGCGGATGGTTTAAAAAGAATCCTATTCCAGATTCTGAGCGTAGTAATGGAATTTTTAGAACTATTGGAGATACAATTAACAGCCAGATAAAGCAGATATGTGAAAAAGCTGCTAATGAGAGTGCTGAAAAAGGGTCTAATAAGCAAAAAATTGGCGACTTTTATGCTTCCGGTATGGATACTATAACAATTAATAAACAAGGTATTAACCCTTTGAAAAATGAGTTGGCTAAAATTGATGCTATAAATAATATTCCTTCACTTTTAAATACAATAGCTTATTTGCACACAATAGGAGCAAGTCCAGGATTTGGTTTCTATGTTGGTCAAGATGATAAAATTAGTGAAAAATATGCATTGTTCTTTTCTCAAGGTGGATTAGGAATGGGTAATCGTGATTACTATTTTAATACTGATAAAGAAACTACTACAATTAGATTAGAATATATAAAGCATCTTGAAGCAATGTCAAAATTGATGGGAAGTGATGAGACTTCTTCAAAAAAGAATGCTGAAGTAATTATGAAGCTTGAAACAGAGTTAGCAAAAAACTCTAGAAAGCTTGAAGCATTACGAGATCCAATTAAAAACTACAATAAAATGTCTTTGACAGAATTTAAATCTGTTACGCCAAATATTGCCTGGGATAAAATGCTTTCAACAATGAATATAAAAAAGGCAGACACTGTAATTGTTGGTCAGCCCGAATTCTACAAAGCATTAGATAAAACAATTAAATCTTACTCAATCAATGATTGGAAAACCTATTTAAAATGGGATTTGGTAAATAGTTATGCTTCTTATTTAAGTAAAGATTTTGAGAAACAGAACTTCTACTTTTATTCAACAGTAATGAGTGGTGTGAAGAAACAAAAACCCAGATGGAAAAGAGTTGTTGAGCAAACAGATGGCTCATTAGGTGAATTGATTGGGCAAGTTTATGTAGATGAGTATTTACCAAAAGGGACTAAAGAAAAACTTTTAGAAATAGGCAACAATATTAGAGATGTTTATGCTGAAAGAATTAAAAAGCTGGATTGGATGAGTTCAGAGACTAAAAAGAAAGCACTTAGTAAGCTTTCTAAAATTGTCATGAAAGTTGGTTATCCTGATAAATGGAAAGATATGTCTTCCGTTTCAATAAGTAGAGATGCTTATTGTGCCAATGTAATTTCTGTAAATAAATGGAATTACAATGAAATGTCTAATAAATTTGGCAAACCAGTAGATAGAACAGAGTGGGGAATGTATCCACAAACATATAATGCATATTATAGCCCAAGTAACAATGAGATATGTGTTCCAGCTTGTAATATAATTGTTCCTGGATTTGAAGGAAGAATGCCAGATGATGCTATTTTATATGGAATCATTGGTGGCTCGACATTTGGTCATGAAATTACTCATGGATTTGATGATCAGGGTAGTCAGTATGATGAGAAAGGAAATCTAAATAACTGGTGGACAGCAGAAGATTTAAAAAAATTCACTGCAAAAACAAAAGCTATAGTTGCTCAGTATAGTAAGTATGAGGCTTTACCAGGAAAGTTTGTAAATGGTGATGCTACTCAAGGAGAAAACATAGCAGATTTAGGTGGAGTAGTGATGGGTTATGAAGCATTTAAAAAAACAAACCAATTTAAAGAGAATCAAAAAATAGCGAGACTTTCTCCTAATCAACGTTTCTTTTTAGCATATGCATATGCTTGGATGGTAAATATTAAGCCAGAATCATTAGCTCAACAATTAATGACTGATGTTCATGCACCTGCAAAATATAGAATAAACGGTCCTTTAAGTAATATTGAAGAGTTTTATAAAACATTTAATATTAAGGAAGGAAGCAAAATGTTTATCCCAGTAAAAGATAGAATTGTAATCTGGTAAAAATGATTTTAAAAACCCTAATTGATAATTTTAATTAGGGTTTTTATTTTTAAAATAGTCTTATATTTGTTAGCCTAAATAGTATTTTGTGAGTAATACAAACAAACTAAAAATCTTTAATGATCCTATATATGGTTTTATAACCATACCCAATCCTTTCATTTACGATTTAATTCAGCATCAGTATTTTCAACGTTTGAGAAGAATTTCTCAAATGGGTTTGTCTTATTTGGTATATCCTGGAGCTAATCATACAAGATTTCATCACGCATTAGGTTGCTTGCATATCATGCAAAAAGCGGTTAATGTGTTACGATTTAAAAATGTTCAAATTTCAGAGCAAGAAGAGAATGCTTTATATATTGCAATTTTGCTGCATGATATAGGTCATGGGCCTTTTTCTCATGCCATGGAACATAGTATTGTTGAAGATGTGCATCATGAAGAAATTTCTCTTCTCTTTATGAATAAACTTAATAAAGAGTTTAATGAGCAATTAAATTTAGCAATACAAATTTTCAAAGGAGAATACCATAGAAAATTTATGCTTCAGTTAATTTCTAGCCAATTAGATATGGATAGAATGGATTATTTGAAGCGAGATAGTTTTTACAGTGGAGTAGAAGAAGGTAAAATTAATTCTGACAGATTAATTCAGATGATGAATGTAATTGATGATGTTCTTGTTATAGAAGAAAAAGGAATTTATTCTGTCGAAAAATTTTTAATGGCTCGTCGATTAATGTATTGGCAAGTTTATTTACATAAAACAAGCTTAGTAGCAGAAGAAATTTTAACCAGAATCTTAAAAAGAGCTAAAGAATTATATCAAAAAGGTTTTGATGTTGAATGTAGTAAACCCCTTCATTTTTTTATAGAAAACAAAATCACATTAGATCAATTTAATGATGAAATATTAGATGAATTTGCAAAATTAGACGACACTGATATAATAGGTGCCATTAAAAATTGGCAATATCATGAAGATTTTACGTTATCTACTTTAAGTAAAATGATTATTAATCGAGATTTACTTAAAATAAAAATGAGTAATGAGAAGTTTTCATCAGAAGAGATTCAAAATCTTTTAGATCAATTTTCAAAAGAGAGTAAACTAAGTGCTTTAGAATCTAAGTATTTTGTTTTTAAAGGTAAAATTAAAAATCAGGCTTATAGTAAAATAGCTGAACCAATAAGGATTTTACAAAAAGATGGTGGTTTAGAAGATGTTGCAATATTATCTGATCAGTTGTCTTTAAATGCATTATCAAAACATGTAACGAAATACTACTTGTGTTATCCAAAACAACTCAATAAAAGTTAAAATTCATAAAAAATTTATACTTTTGCAACAATATGAAATTTACGGCCGAGCAAATAGCAGGTATTTTAGAAGGTGAAGTAGTAGGTAATCCTAATGCTGAAGTTTCTAAGTTATCAAAAATTGAAGAAGGTACTGAAGGTTCGCTAACTTTTTTAGCTAACCCAAAGTATGTCAATTATATATATGAAACAAAGGCAACAATTGCGATTGTGAATAAAACCTTTGTACCAGAAAATCCTATAAAAATCACTCTTATTAAAGTTGAAGATGCTTATAAAGCTTTTTCAAAACTATTAGAATTTTACAATCAAATTAAATTAAATAAAACCGGAATTGAAGTACCTTGTGTTTTGTCTGAATCATCAAAGCACGGCGATAATTTTTATTTGGGTGCGTTTAGTTATATAGGTGAAAATGTTATTATTGGGGATAATGTTAAAATTTACCCTAATAGTTTTGTAGGTGATAATGTAAGTATAGGTGACAATACTACAATTTTTGCAGGTGCAAAAATCTATTCTGAAACAGTAATTGGATGCAATTGTACAGTTCATTCTGGTGCTATTGTTGGTGCTGATGGATTTGGTTTTGCGCCAAATGAAAATGGAGAATACAGTAAAGTACCACAAATAGGAAACGTTATTATAGAAGATAATGTAGATATTGGTGCAGGTACAACTATCGATAGAGCTACATTAGGATCAACAATAATTAGAAGAGGAGTAAAATTGGATAATCAAATTCAAATAGCTCACAATGTTGAAATTGGTGAAAATACAGTTATTGCTGCACAAACTGGAGTTGCTGGTTCTACAAAAATTGGTAAGAATTGTATGATTGGAGGACAAGTTGGTATTGCTGGACACTTGGTAGTAGGAAATAATGTACGCATACAAGCTCAAACAGGAGTTGGTAGAAATATAAAAGATAACGAAACATTACAAGGAAGCCCAGCTTTGGCTTATAGTGACTATAATAAATCGTATGTTCACTTTAAGAATCTTCCTAAAATTGTAGTTGAAATAGAAGAACTTAAAAAGAAAAATAATTAAATCATGGTTAAGCAAAAAACCATCAAATCAGAAATTACTCTTACTGGTGTTGGACTTCATACTGGAAGAGAAGTAACAATGACTTTTAAACCAGCACCAGTAAACAATGGTTTTACTTTTGTGCGTGTAGATTTAGAAGGACAACCTATTATTGAAGCAGATGCAGCTTATGTTGTAACAACACAAAGAGGTACTAATCTCGAAAAGCTTGGGGTAATGATTCAAACTCCTGAGCATGTTTTAGCAGCAGTTGTAGGTTGTGATTTAGATAATATTATCATAGAATTAAATGCTTCAGAGTTACCTATTATGGATGGCTCTTCAAAGTACTTTGTAGAGGCCATCGAAAAAGTTGGTGTAGTAGATCAAGAAGCTGAAAGATGTGTCTTTGTCGTAAAAGATGTCATTTCATATATAGATGAATCTACAGGTAGTGAGATAACAGTAATTCCTGCCGATGATTATCAAGTTACTGCAATGGTAGATTTTGGTACTAAAGTTTTAGGTACTCAAAATGCTAGCATGAAAAATATTTCTGAGTTTAAAAATGAAATTGCTTCGTGTCGTACATTCAGCTTTTTACATGAACTAGAAATGTTGCTTGAAAACGGATTAATTAAAGGTGGCGATTTAAATAATGCAATTGTATATGTATATAAGGAATTATCTCCAGAAACGATGGAAAAATTAAAAGTTGCCTTTGGTAAAGATAAAATTTCAGTAACACCAAACGGAGTTTTAGATAATCTTACATTACATTTTCCTAATGAAGCGGCTCGTCATAAATTATTAGATGTGGTTGGTGATTTAGCTTTAATTGGAACTAAAATTAAAGGTAAAGTTATCGCTAATAAGCCTGGTCACTTTGTAAATACTCAGTTTGCAAAAAAAATGTCTAAAATCATTAAAAATGAGCAACGTAATAATGTGCCTGTTTATGATTTAAACAAAGAGCCATTAATGGACATTCATAAAATCATGTCTATGTTGCCTCATCGTCCGCCGTTTTTATTAGTTGACAGAATTTTAGAAATGTCGGAAACACAAGTAGTAGGGCTTAAAAATGTAACCATGAACGAAGATTTCTTCGTAGGACATTTTCCAGGAGCACCAGTTATGCCAGGAGTTTTAATTGTTGAAGCGATGGCACAAACTGGAGGTATTTTGATTTTAAGTACTGTTCCAGATCCTGAAAACTATTTGACTTATTTTATGAAGATCGATAATGTAAAATTCAAGCATAAAGTATTGCCTGGAGATACATTAATTTTTAAATTAGATTTACTTTCGCCAATCCGTAGAGGTATTTGTCACATGCAAGCAAGCGCTTATGCAAATGGTAAATTAGTTGCCGAAGCAGAATTAATGGCTCAAATAGTAAAAAAACAATAAGAAAAGCATGAATCAACCGTTAGCATATGTTCACCCAGGGGCAAAAATTGCCAAAAATGTGGTAATTGAGCCTTTTACAACTATTCATAATAATGTTGTTATTGGTGATGGTACTTGGATAGGCTCGAATGTAACTATTATGGAAGGTGCCAGAATTGGTAAAAACTGTAATATATTCCCTGGAGCTGTAATTTCTGCTGTACCTCAAGATTTAAAATTCGGTGGTGAAGAATCACTTGCAGTAATTGGAGATAACACTACTATACGTGAGTGTGTTACAATAAATAGAGGAACTGTTGCTTCAGGGCAAACAGTTATTGGAAATAATTGTTTAATAATGGCCACTGCACACATAGCGCACGATTGTCATATTGGTAATAATGCTATTGTTGTAAATGGTGTTGCGTTAGCTGGACATGTCACTGTTGGAGACTTTGCAATTATTGGCGGTTTAGCAGCTGTTCATCAATTCATCTCAATAGGTGATCATGCTATGGTTTCTGGTGGATCTTTAGTAAGAAAAGATGTTCCTCCTTTTACAAAGGCAGCAAAAGAACCTCTTTCATATGTTGGAATTAATTCTGTTGGATTGAGAAGAAGAGGTTTTTCTACAGAAAAAATTAAAGAAATTCAAGACATCTATAGAATTTTATACCAAAAAAATTACAATACTTCTCAAGCTATGGCTATAATCGAAGCAGAAATGCAAGCAACACCAGAGCGTGATGAAATTCTAGATTTTATTAGAAATTCATCAAGAGGAATTATGAAAGGTTATACAGGAGTTTAATTATAAAGAATAAATAAATTATATAAAATGGCAAGTACGGCAGACATTAGAAACGGATTATGTATTAAGTTTAATCATGACATCTACAAAATTGTAGAATTTTTACATGTTAAACCTGGGAAAGGTCCTGCTTTCGTTAGAACAAAATTAAAAAGCTTAACATCTGGAAAAGTTTTAGATAACACTTTCTCGGCAGGTCATAAAATTGATGTTGTTCGTGTTGAAACTCATACTTTTCAATTTTTATATGCAGAAGGAAATGATTTTCATTTTATGAATTCAGAATCTTTTGAACAAATTACATTAAATAAAGATGTTCTTGATGCTCCAGATTTGTTAAAAGAAGGAACTAATGTAATGGTTCAAATCAATACAGAAACTGATTTACCGTTAGCTGTAGACATGCCAGCTTCAATTATTCTTGAAGTTACTTATGCAGAGCCAGGAGTTAAAGGTAATACAGCAACAAATGCTACTAAACCTGCTACAGTTGAAACTGGTGCAAGTGTTAACGTTCCTTTATTCATTAATGAAGGTGATAAAATTAAAATTGATACCGCTACTGGTAAATACATGGAAAGAGTATAATATATGAAGTTTCCTCAAACACATAGCCTTAAGCAAATAGCAGAAATATTAAACTGCAAATTTGTAGGAAATCAAGATTTTCCAGTTTTAGGTATGAACGAAATTCATGTGGTAGAACCTGGAGATATTGTGTTTGTAGATCATCCTAAATATTACGATAAGGCTTTACAATCTGCAGCAACAATTATTTTAATTAATAAAGAAGTTGAATGCCCAGATGGTAAAGCTTTGTTAATTTCTGATGACCCATTCAGAGATTTTAATAAACTTACAAAGCATTTTAAACCTTTTCAACATTCATCTAAATCAATTTCGGATACAGCAATAATAGGAGAGGGGACAATTATTCAACCTAACACTTTTGTTGGCAATAATGTAACAATAGGAAAGAATTGTTTGATTCACTCTAATGTTTCAATTTATGATAATAGTGTAATTGGTAATAATGTAATTATACATTCAGGGACAATTCTTGGAGCCGATGCATTTTACTATAAAAAGCGTCCAGAAGGTTTTGATCAATTGTTGTCAGGTGGTAGAGTTGTTGTTGAGGATAATGTAGGAATAGGTGCGCTTTGTACTATTGATAAAGGAGTAACTGGTGATACTACTATTGGTGAAGGCACTAAAATTGATAATCAAGTTCATGTTGGTCACGATACCATAATTGGAAAAAAATGTTTAATTGCATCACAACCTGGAATTGCTGGTTGCGTGGTTATAGAAGATGAAGTAACTCTTTGGGGGCAAGTAGGAACTACAAGCGGAATCAAAATTGGATCAAAAGCGGTGGTAATGGGTCAAACAGGTGTGACAAAATCTATTGAAGGAGGAAAAACATATTTTGGTACTCCTGTCGAAGAGTCGCGTGAAAAACTTAAGCAATTGGCAAATCTTAAAAAAATCCCCGAAATACTTAATAAATTAAATCAAAATGAAGGTTAGGAAATTTATCAGAGAGCTTTATGAATCTGATGCTTTATACAATGCCGATGTACTAGAGCAATTTATTCATCCTGAAATTACATTAGAGTGGTATAGTAGTAAAGGACTTCTTCAATTAAAAAAGAAAGAAATTTTATTATTAGCCAAAGAATTAGAGCGTACGTATAAATCTATGCGTTCTGATATTTTTGATGTTTTAAAAGATGAAAATAAAGTAACAGTTCGTTATAAACATTTTGGTAAAACTATCGAAAATCCTTCAGAGGAAATTTTATTGGCTTCATTTATAGTGGTTTGGGAGATTAGAGATGAAAAACTTTTTAGAGGCTATCAAATGAGCCAATTATATTAAAAAAGTTTACTTAAAATCTAAACTCTTTTCATTACTTTTGCAACACAAATATTAAAAAATAACAAACAATACACATAATCATGAGTGTTTTAGTAAATAAAGATTCAAAAATTATCGTACAAGGTTTCACAGGAAGTGAAGGAACATTTCACGCATCTCAAATGATTGAGTACGGAACAAACGTAGTAGGTGGTGTAACGCCTGGAAAAGGTGGAACAACTCACTTAGAGCGTCCAGTTTTCAATACAGTTAAGGATGCAGTTGTTCAGGCTGGTGCTGATACTTCAATTATTTTTGTACCACCTGCATTTGCAGCTGATGCGATTATGGAAGCAGCTGATGCTGGTATCAAAGTAATCATTTGTATTACTGAAGGTATTCCTGTGGCTGATATGATTAAAGCATATGATTTTATTAAAGAAAAAGATTGTCGTTTAGTAGGTCCTAACTGTCCAGGAGTTATTACTCCAGAAGAAGCAAAAGTTGGTATTATGCCAGGTTTCGTATTCAAAAAAGGAAAAGTAGGAATCGTTTCTAAATCAGGTACTTTAACGTATGAAGCAGCTGATCAAGTTGTTCGTCAAGGTTTTGGTATTACAACAGCTATCGGAATTGGTGGTGACCCAATCATTGGAACTACTACTAAAGAAGCTGTTGAATTATTAATGAACGATCAAGAAACTGAATGTATCATTATGATTGGTGAAATTGGAGGTCAATTAGAAGCTGATGCAGCTAAATGGATCAAAGCTGATGGTAACCGTAAGCCAGTTGTAGGTTTCATTGCTGGTGAAACTGCTCCAAAAGGAAGAACAATGGGTCACGCTGGTGCAATTGTTGGTGGTGCTGATGATACTGCTGAAGCTAAAAAACGCATCATGAGAGAAAACGGAATTCACGTGGTTGACTCTCCTGCTGAAATTGGTAAAAAAGTAAAAGAAGTTTTAGGATAATCCTAATTCAATCATAAATGAAAAGCCAGCTATTTAGCTGGCTTTTTTATTATTTAAAATTTCTTGATTCAAGTACTTTTTGTAGCTCTTGCTCCAAGATTTTATTGTTCTTCGAATTTCTAATAATCAAATAAGTTAAAATTAAAGGGAAGAATGTAAAAAATCCAAAGCCATTTTTTATAGCGCTGTAGATAACAATACCAAACGTTGCTCCTACGATGACAGCATCGATTAATTTATTAGTTTTTAAATTTTTAATTTTTTTTAAAATTTCTTGGTCAGTTAATTCTGTAAAGTTTTCAAATGACATTTTTTTAGTTTTTAAGGATTAGTTTAACTGAATATCTTGTCGAAATTGCATTCTACATGCTCAAATATATAAAGAATTGTAAGAATAATATTAAAATAAACGTTGTTATTACTAATCAATCGCTATTTTTTGAGTTGAACAATCTATATAGATAGTATTTTCTAAAAAGAATGCATTTCCCAACATTCCTGTCATTCCAGAGAATTTCATTAATAAATATTGGGTTTTAGAAAATCCATCTACATAAGTAATTGATTTTAAGAGAATGCTTTTTTTGTTGAATGTTATGGGAATATCAGATTTTGCTGTATAAGTAGTAAGTGTATTTTGCCAAGAATTGGCTTTTTCAATAATGATTTTTGAATTTACAGTTTTTAAATCATTCCAAACTTCTTTACTCGATAATAATTCATACGCACTCGTGCCGGAATCATACAAGAATTTTTCTTTTTTCTCTTTTAAAACTCCAGGAATAATAATTTTCCTTTTTTTGAATTCGAAATCCATTAGATTATTTTGAATTCCGATAGGTTGTTTTAAAATATTGATTTCAACATAATTGTTTTTAAAATTTATAACTGTTTTTCTATTTTCCAATATATCTGCTCCTAATGTGCCAATTATCTTAATAGAGTCTTTAGGATCGAATTTTTCTCCTTGGTCAATTACTTTAAAATGTTTTGAAAACACTTTTGTTTTACCAATTAAAAAGGCACTTTTTGCAGTTTCATTGTGTAAAATTATTTGCTGAATTTTTTCTGCTGAGTTTTTGTAGAATAGGGTGTAGGGTGAACCTGTATCAAATTGCAAAAAATATTTAATGGTATCACCTTCAAATTTAATAGGTACAAGTAATGCATTTTTGTGATTTCCTTCCCAGACTATCGGAATTTTTCCACTTTCATTTTGAACCATCAAATAATTTTTATTAGGTGTGAATTTGCGGTCGAAATAAAAGTAACCTAAAATTGAGGATACAACAATTAAAGCTAAAAAAGCAATAACAATTTTTTTTACTGTTTTCATTTTAAAATTTTTCTTCAACATTAGACAATGTGCTTGAATTTTAAAGCGAAATCCTACCGACAATTTTACGACAATTAAATTTATGAATTATATAAAATTGATATTCAGAAGTTTGTGTAATTTATTTCTTTTGTTTAGACTTATTCCGTTGGCTAGCACTACGCAGATTTTTAAGATTATGAAGGCAATCAAAACGATAAGAAAGACTGGAAATTTAATAAAAAAAGCATTTTGAATAAAAGGGCTAACAATTAATAGAATTGAGAGTAAAGAGGCTAAAATGATTTGAAGGCTTACAATGTGTTTGCCCAATTCTTTGTTTTTCTCATCTTTTGTTTTTGATGTTAGGTATAAAGGCACTAGTATTCCTCCGAACGGAATGATTAAACCCAATAAAACAGAAAGATTAATAAGTTTGGCTCTTTCAATATTTATGGCTTTGTCTTCTGTAAAAAATAAATTTTGAGGATCTATTTCTAATGTCTGAGCAATGATTTTAAGTGTATGTCCTTTGAGAATATTTCCAGCTTCAATTCTTTGAATAGTCCTCAAAGAAAGACCTGTAGTGTCTGCAAGTTCATTTTGAGTCATGTTTTTAGCTTCTCGCAATGTTTTAACTTTGTTTTTCACCATATATTAAATTTAAAATTACTCTTCAATCCAACTTTTTGTATCAGGCATTTCAAACGGTTTGTCAAAGAAATCATAAAGTATTTTTAAAAATAAATCTTGTTTTTCCCAAGAGGCTCCATGTGTAGAGCCAGGAATTACACATAAGTGTGAATTAGGAATATTTTGAAACATTTTTATGGTGTGTTCCAATGTAATAAAATCTCTATCTCCCGACATAATTAGTACAGGAGCTTTTATTTTATTTAATTCTTTGAAATCCAAGTTAGGATAATCACGCATTAACACTAATAGTTTTCTTTCTTTTTCTGATGTTTTTGGATTCGCTATTTTTCCTGCTTCATAATCTATAGACCATTCATGTATAGCCGATTTATCAGGTTGAATATTTGCTCCAAATGCCAAAGCTCGTCTTACTTTTTTAGGATAATCTTTAGCTAATAGTAAACTTAATATTCCTCCATCGCTTTGTCCCCAAACATTAACCGAATCAATTTTTAAAACATTTAAAAGTTCATTGATGTCGCTAGCCATTTGATCGTAAGTCAGTGGTTTGTCTGTGTCAGTTGATTTTCCTTGACCACGACTGTCTACAGCTATAACTTTATATTTTTTCATTAATTCTGGATAAAAATTGCCAGCATTCGAAATGTCTCCTCCATTACCATGTAAAACAAGTAGAGGTTGACCTTCTCCATAAATTTCGTAGTACAATTTAATTCCGTTAACATCAGCAAATTTACCTACTTGCTTATTTTGCCCATAATTAGGAATGTTTTTTCCAGTAATTTTTAGATAATACTTACCATTAGGTGTTTTTTCTAAATTTTCTACTGTGCTAGAATATAAATCATTAATTCCAACATTTTGTTTGCCACTTCCTTGTTTTAATGTTGAACTTTTATTTTCAAAATCTTCTTCATAAACTTTTTCCCATTTATTTTTACTGTTTAAAATAGAAAGCTTTAAATCATCAAAATAAAAATCTCCATTGAACATTGACCAAGTCCCGAAAAATAGTTTTTCAGCTCCTTCATCAATGGTTCCTTCAATTGTATATTTTTTCCATTCTGGATTTTTTATTGGATTTCTATACATTTCATCAGAGAAACCTCTTTCATTATTTGATTTATCAACTCTTACCCATAAATATGCTGACGAATTATCTTCGGATCCTTTTGATTTTACCCATGCTTCGAGTTTGAATTTTTTTCCTTGGTATTTTGTAGCGTCAACGCTATAATGATATGATGACCATCTTGATTGCGCATTCGTAATACTAGATAATAATACAAAACACAAGAAGAGTGCGTGGCGAATAGATTTCATGTTTTTAGCTATTTATTTTAATTTTTTATTTTTTTTGACACTAATTTACCAATTCCAACAAACAGAATTGAAAGAATCAGAAATACACTAAACAGGACAAGAATATTAATTCCTATTTGTGGCCAACCTAACTCAGTAACATTTATAAATGGATAAGGATAAAATTCTGAAAATTCCCCTCTAAGTAGAATATATCCTAAGTAAAATAGGGGATAAAGTAAGAAACTAGGAATTATCTTCCATCTAAGCTTATGTTTTTGCTCATATAAAAACCAGTAAATAATTGCTAGAGTAGGGATGATAGTATGAAGTAATTCATCGACAATTCTTTGCATCCCTGTTGGTTTCCATAAGTGTCTCAAGGCAATTTGATACACTAATCCAACAACAGTGATATAAACTGTAACAGCTGTGAGTGTTCCAGTTTTACTAAATAAATTTTCTGAATTGCCTTTTGAAGATAGGACTTGGTTAGTAAAATATGAAGCGACTAAAATATTAGTCAAAATAGTAAAGAAACTAAAAAATCTAACGATCATTTCGGGAATCGATGTAGTCCTGTTTTCAAGCATTAGAAAAAACTGGGCAATAATTGTAAACCAGCCAATGAATGCTAATAAAATATTTAGCTTTTTTCTCATATTCTCAATAAGATTATTTTTCCTTCACAAGTCATGCCCCAAGTTTTAGCTTCTTTATCCATATTCCAATACCAGTAATTAAAATTTTCACCAAATCCACTTCCAATCATGACTGAATCGATGAAAATATTTAAAGTCGTAAAAATTATCAATGTTGCAATTATAATTTTATAGGATATATGAATCAGTTTGTAGTTACTTCTTTCCAAAATCATTTTCTTTATCCCTTTATCAATAAAGAATAGTGGTAAACTCCAAATAAAAACGTTAATCGCAATTCCGGAAATACTATAAAAATATTCTAATGAACTAGCTAATGATTCTTGTTTAAAAACAAACGGACTTCCATAATAGATCGGAAACATTTCTGTGCCTTCACAATTGTATTCAATGCCAATTGCTAAAGAAAGAACCATGCCTAAAGCTATATATGGAATGATAAAATACTTCATTTACTTATTTTAAATACACATTTTTGTCATGAAGTTCCATCCATTTTGTAGGATCTGCAATGTTTGTCCATCCATATTGACGATAGAGTTCATGTGCATCACCAGTGAGTAAAATCCATCGTCTTAATCCTTGTAGATTTTCATAATTCATAATGGTTTCCATTAACCATTTAGAAAGGCCTTTGCCTCTGTATTCTTCTAAAATGTAAACATCGCCTAAATATGCAATGGTAGAAAAATCAGTAATGACTCTTGCAAAACCAATTTGCTTTTCTGCTTCGTATATACCAAAGCATAAAGAGTTTTCTATTGCTATTTGTACTTTTTCTTTAGGAATATTTAAGCACCAATACGCCTTCGTTGATAAAAAATCGTGAATAGAATTTATATCCAACTTTGACTTGTCAGTTGAAATAGAAAATTGATCTTTATGGAATGTTATTTCATTCATTGAAAGTTAATCATAGATTTTAGCCTATGTTATGAGCCGGCTTGATTTTTAAGTTTTTTATATTCTCGAATTAAATCTTTAAGTTGTCGATTTGAAGTAACATCAATTTGTTTATCTGATAGAAAATGTTTGAATCTGAATTTGCTATTATAATTTTTTGAAATTATTTCTTGGTCAACAACAAAGAGCTCATTCCTTAAATGTTGTTTTTCATTTTCGAGACTTTCCAAATTTTGAAACTTATCTTTTAAATCTCTACGAAAAGTAGTGGTATTGAAAGGAATAGAGTTTAAAATTTGCATTTGTTTTTTAGACTTAAAATCTAAACTTGCAATAATCTTAATGGCAATTTCTTCAATATCATTTTTTGATAAAACGTCAATTTTTTTAGGGAGAAAAGATTCTAGTTTAGATTTTTTGGTTGTCATATTTTTGGATTATTTTTTTGTTAGCTAACGTTACATGGCTTGGCGAAGTTTGGTTTATATTACCCCGAACATTCCATTTGGACTGAAGCCAAATATACAAAAAGATCGTCCCATTAAACATTTAACCCCAATTTCTTAAAACCGTTGTTAGCGGTAGTACTTATTTATTGGTCTAAGCGTTTTTTTAATTCTAGATTTCCGTAGTAATCATGGAGAAAAACAGGAAAAGAACTCAAAACTCCAACTGTATTATCAACATTTATATATTTTTCTTCTTGATTGCTGAAAATGATTATTTGATCAATTAATTCGTTTGGTAATTCATAGGAATTATTAACTATTTTATTCATTTTTTTTAAAAGAATCGTTATTAACTTTTTCCAAATTTCTTGATCATATTTAATAAAAAGTTTGAGTTCTTCTAATCCATTTTCTCTAACAATTTTTTTATAGCCTATGTCTGTTTTACAGGCAACTTTTAGAAATTCGAAATTATCATAATTTTCAATATGTTTTAGAGATTCTACCATAGGGTAACTCAAGTATAATTTACCTTTTTCTGTTTCTTCATTAAAAAAGTTTAGAAGCTCGTTTAGCTTGTTGTCACAAGCATTAGTTGCGTGTCCATCATAATCAAAAAACATATAAATTTCTGCAAAGTCTGACCTATTATAATCTTTTAAAGAGTCTTTGTTGAAATCTATACTTTTTAATAAATTGAACGTGTCTAAATCTTCATCCTTAGATATTTCTTTGTACATCTTATATATTGTAGTACAATATGCGCACGTTATAATAGTGTTTTCATTTACAAAAAAATTGCTTAAGTTTTGTGTGATATTTTTTTCGGTTTTTTCACCTTCAAAAACAAAAAGTATTTTAGTTGACATCGAATGTTCCTGCTTTATACATTTTTTCAATATTATGAGCTTCTCTAAGTTCTTTAGATGTACTTTTTGATAGAGAGCGTATAGATTCTTTGTTCATTAGGAAATAACAATCGGGTCTTAGTAAATCGTTTGTAATGATAGATGTATTATGGGTTGTTAATATGAATTGAACCCCAGTTCTTTTTAACTCTTTTACAATTAAAGCTGATAATTCATGGTGATAAAAAGCATCGAATTCATCAATAAAAAGGAATGATACTTTTGATTTTTCTTTTATTCTTTGGAACCAAAAATAAAAAAGTGTTAGTGCCCAAGTACCATGAGAGGCAATTTTATCAAAAGAAATATAATTACCATCAAAATCAAATGCTAGTATTTTTTTGTCTAACTCTTCTACTACTTTTAATTTACATTCAATACCAGCAACATTAAGAAATTTTTCAAAATCTTTTACATTACCATTATCAACAATTTCTTCAATAGAATTTTTCCCTTTTACTTTTTCCAAGCCTAGATACATGTTATTTCGCAACGATCTAAAAAATAACATTCCATCAATAAATTTAAAAAAATCGCTGAAAGTTTTATTAATTGGATTTTCTTCTAAAACTGTATTGTTTTTAATATATTTTAAAACTGAAAGTTCACTGTTTTCAATTTCTGTTTTTAAAGTTTCTGCACCTTTTAAGTTTACAATTGCTTTATTGCTTTCACTTCTATCTATAAAAACTAAACTTTCATTGTTTATTGAAAAATTTTCATAAACAATTGTTTTGTAGTCTGACTTCTTGTATTCATAGACAACTTTTGCGGAATTTATTAAGAACTCATAATAAAAATCGGCACATTTTGATTTGTTATATGCATTTAAGTAAACTGAATATTCATTTTCATTTTTATTTTGGTCGGTTAAATGTTCTATAATATCAAATATTGCAAGTCCAAAATTTGATTTTCCAACCCCATTATGACCATAAATTAATGAATTGTTTACAATTCCATTTTTAATAGATTCACTATTAAAATTATAACCATTAGTTTCTGTTAAATCAAGTAAAAAGTCTTTATTAAAACTTTTGAAATTTGAAACTTTAAATTTTGCTAACATTTTCGTTTTTATTTTTTTTCAAAAATACAAAAATAATTGTTATGCCGTAATTTTTTTACGGACACTTTTTCAAGATAGCGTTTCATAGTATTACTGCTAACTCTTAAACATACGTATGTTTTGCTTACAAACGCAAACAAACGATTATAAGAGTCTACTGTAGCTTATCAAATATTAAAAAACCTCCAGAAAATTGGAGGTTTTAATATTAAAAGTTTGGTGATAAGTTGTACTTTTTGTAGAAGTTATCAAGTGCTTCAACCACTTCTTCTTCGGTATCAACAATTTGAATTAAATCCATATCGCCAGGACTTACAGTCTTTTCTTGGTTGATCATGATTTCTTTAACCCAATCAATTAAGCCTTTCCAAAATTGACTTCCAACTAAGATAATTGGGAATTTTCCAATTTTTTTAGTTTGGATAAGCGTTATTGCTTCAAACAATTCATCCAATGTTCCAAAACCTCCTGGCATTACTACAAAGCCTTGTGAGTATTTAACAAACATTACTTTACGAACAAAGAAATAATCAAAATTTAGGTTTTTATCTTTGTCAATATAAGGGTTGAAGTGTTGTTCAAAAGGTAATTCGATATTTAAACCAACTGATGTTCCTTCTCCACGATGCGCACCTTTGTTCCCTGCTTCCATGATTCCAGGGCCACCACCAGTGATTACACCATAACCAGCTTTACTGATTTTATAAGCAATTCTTTCAGCTAATTGATAATACTTATCTTCTGGTTTTGTTCTGGCAGAACCAAAAATAGAAACCCAAGGACCTATACGAGCCATAGTTTCGTATCCATTCACAAATTCGGACATGATTTTAAAAATCGCCCATGAATCATTGGTTCTTATTTCATTCCAAGTTTTTTGTTTTAACTTATCTTGAATTCTTTCGTCTTCATTTATAAATTCTTCTTTCATCATATTTCTTTAAAATTTAAACAGCCGACTAAAATAATTCTTTTTTTAGAAATTGGGCTGTATAGCTCTTTTTATTTTTTATTATTTCTTCTGGAGTTCCTTTGGCAATAATTTCTCCACCGCCTTTTCCGCCTTCATAGCCCACATCAATAATATAATCAGCCAGTTTGATTACATCCATGTTATGTTCAATAATTAATACCGTATTTCCTTTGTCAACTAATTTGTTAATCACATCCATCAATACTCGAATGTCTTCAAAATGCAATCCCGTGGTAGGTTCGTCCATGATGTAGAAAGTATTTCCAGTATCTTTTTTGGAAAGTTCAGTAGCAAGTTTTATACGTTGGGCTTCACCACCGGAAAGGGTAGTGCTTTGTTGTCCTAAAGTGATATAACCCAAACCGACATCCTGAATGGTTTTTATTTTTCGGTAAATCTTAGGAATGTTTTCAAAGAATTCTACTCCTTCGTCAACGGTCATATTCAACACATCTGAAATAGATTTCCCTTTGTAGCGAATTTCTAATGTTTCTCTGTTAAATCGTTTACCTTGACAGGTTTCGCATTCTACATATACATCAGGTAAAAAGCTCATTTCGATAGTTCTTACACCGCTTCCTTCACAAGTTTCACAACGACCACCAGCAACATTAAAACTAAAACGTCCAGGTTTGTAGCCACGAATTTGTGCTTCTGGGGTTTGCGTGAATAAACTTCTTATTTCTGAAAAAACTTCGGTATAAGTAGCTGGATTAGAACGTGGTGTACGGCCAATTGGACTTTGGTCGATATCAATAACTGTGTCGATATGTTTTAAACCTTCAATTTTTTTATACG
>CAZMCP010000022.1:0-38987 GCA_964565035.1 uncultured Flavobacterium sp.
TCTGTTTTTGGATAGTTTTTCTTTGGCAAACAAATCACGAATATCATCATAGGCTTTGATATAGGTAACCGGAGTCGAACGCGAACTTCTTCCGATTGGGTTTTGATCGACGTATTCGATATGTTTGATGTGCGAATAGCTTCCTAATAATTCAGAAAACTGACCAGCTTTTTCACCAACACCTTCTAATTTTTTTTGCAGCGCTGGATATAATATTTTTTTAACTAATGTACTTTTCCCTGATCCAGATACTCCAGTGATTACTGTTAATACATCAAGTGGGAAAGTCACGTCTATATTTTGAAGATTATTTTCTCTAGCACCTTTCACTTCAACGAAATTTTTAAATTTTCTTCGTTTTTTAGGTGTTTCGATTTCCATTTGCCCATTCAAATAAAAAGACGTTAATGAATCAGACTGTAAGATTTCCTGATAGGTACCTTGTGCAACTAATTCACCACCGTAAGTTCCTGCTTCAGGTCCTATATCTATGATCATATCAGCTGCTTTCATGATATCTTCATCATGTTCTACAACAATTACAGTATTTCCTAAATCTCTTAAAGAAATAAGTACTTTAATTAGTCTTTCTGTATCTTTTGGATGTAAACCAATACTTGGTTCATCTAAGATGTACATTGAGCCAACAAGACTACTTCCTAATGATGTAGCAAGGTTAATTCGTTGGGATTCTCCACCCGAAAGAGTTGCTGAATTTCTGTTTAAAGTAAGATAATCAAGTCCTACATCTTCTAAAAATGAAAGACGATTATTTATTTCTATCAAAAGTCGTTTGGCAACTTTTTGATCGTATTCAGATAATTCTAAATTTTCAAAAAATGGAATTAGCTTTTTGATAGATAAATCAACTAATTCTGGTAAAGTAATTCCTCCGACTTTTATATTATTAGTTTCTTGTCGTAATCTTTTTCCTTTGCAAACAGGACATTTTGTTTTACCACGATAACGAGATAGCATTACTCTATTTTGAATTTTATAATTTTTTTCTTCAAGTTCTTTAAAAAAATCATTTAATCCTTCAAAATATTGGTTTCCTTTCCAAACTAAATCTTTTTGTTCTGCAGATAGTTGAAAATAAGGTTTATGTATAGGAAAATCGAACTTATGGCTATTGTTAACTAGTTGATCTCTATACCAACTCATACTTTCACCTTTCCATGGGGCAATACAATTTTCGTATACAGATAAAGCGGTGTTAGGGATAACCAAATCTTCATCAATGCCAATTATATTTCCATAACCTTCACATTGTGGACAAGCACCATAAGGGTTGTTAAAGCTAAATAAGTGAATGTTTGGCTCTAAAAAGGTTAGCCCGTCTTGTTCAAAATTTGAACTGTAAACAATTTTTTTATTAGTGTTTAACTCTTGAAGATAGCCAATTCCTTTCCCTTCGTAAAAAGCAGTTTGAATGGCATCGGCCAATCTGTTGTAAAAATCTTCTTCATGCTTAACAACAATTCGATCAATGATTAATAAAACATCTTTATTATCAAGTGTATGTTGGTCAATTTCATCTAAACGAACCATCTCGTTATTGACTAAAATTCGAATAAAACCTTGTTGTAATAAAACTTTAAGTTTGTTTTCAAGGTCTCTTCCTTCTTCCAAATGAATTGGTGATAACAACAACCATTTACTGTTTTCTTCAAAAGTTTTTACTTCATTAATAACATCCGAAACTGTTTGTTTTTTTACTTCTAAACCAGACACGGGTGAAAATGTTTTTCCTATTCTTGCAAAAAGTAATTTAAGATAATCATAAATTTCGGTTGAAGTGCCAACGGTTGATCGGGCATTGGTTGTATTTACTTTTTGTTCGATAGCTACAGCAGGTGCTATACCTTTAATGTAATCGACCTTAGGTTTGTCTAGTCGTCCCAAAAATTGACGAGCATAACTCGAAAGGCTTTCCACATAACGTCGCTGTCCTTCGGCATATAAAGTGTCAAAAGCTAAACTCGATTTTCCTGATCCAGATAACCCAGTAATCACAACGAGTTTATTTCGTGGAATGGCTACATCCAGATTCTTTAAATTATGAATCTGAGCACCTTTTATGATAATGTTTTTTTTAGGTTCAAGCGTAGAAATATCCTTAATCATGTGTAGAAAATGTCTTTTACACAAAGGTAACTATTTCGTTTATCTTTTAAGAAAGAAGCATGTTGAAGTCATTACTTTTTTTGAATAATTGTTTTAATACGTTACTTTTACTATTAACAACTAACCAAACACAAAATAAACCACTATATGCTCAATTTTAAAAAGAATTGGTTTTTATTTCTACTATTATTAATTTCTTCATATTGTTTTTCTCAAGAATTACCACCAATAGTTAAATATACTCCCAATAGTTATGGTGCAGGAAATCAAAACTGGATGATTTCACAAGACGAAAAGCAATTTATATTTTTTGCGAATCATGAAGGATTATTAGAATTTAACGGTTCTACATTTACCTTGTATCCATCGCCTAATGAATCAATTATTCGATCAGTTAATGTAATAGGTGATAAAATATATACAGGGTGTTATATGGAGTTTGGTTTTTGGACTAGGCAAACTAATGGTCGATTGAAGTATACTTCGTTAAGTAAAAAGGTTAAAGATGATATTATAGATGATGAGCAGTTTTGGAATATTTTAAATTATGATCAATGGGTCTTATTTCAGTCGTTTAATGCTATACATATTTATGATACTGCTACGGGTAAATTCAATAAGATTTCAAATAAAAACGGAATATCGAAGACTTTTAGAACAAACAATTCGATTTATTTTCATGCTTTTAATGAAGGATTACTAGAGATTGAGAATGGAAAAACTAAATTGGTTTCTAATGATCCAGTGCTGACTAAAAATGTCATTATAAATATTTTTTCAGTAGATGAGGGCTTATTGATTTTAACGGAACAAAATGGGTTTTATAAATTAGTTAATGGTAAGCTAAGTAAGTATAATATTCAAGCTGATGTTGAATTATTGTCCTCAACGATTTATTCGGCAAAAAGACTTTCAAATAATGGCTATGCATTAGGTACGGTTTCAAATGGAGTTTACGTATTAAACCCCGAAGGTGTTATTGTTAATCATATTACTCAAAGTACAGGATTAAGTAATAATACAGCATTATCGCTTTTTGAAGACGCAGATAATAATTTATGGATTGGATTAGACAACGGAATTAATTGTGTGAATTTGAATTCACCTATTAAAAGTTATGCAGACAACACAGGTATTTTAGGAACAGTGTATACTTCACATTTATTTGAAAACAAACTTTACATAGGTACAAATCAAGGGTTGTTTTATAAAGAATTTGGTACTAATACACAATTTCGTTTTGTTCAAGGTACAAAAGGACAGGTTTGGTCGTTGTTTGAATATGATGGAACCCTTTTATGTGGTCACAATCTTGGAACTTTTCTGGTCGAAAATGGGACTGCTAAAGCAATTTTTAGAACTTCAGGGACATGGAAGTTTGTAAAAGTACCTAACCGAAGCGATTTGTTACTACAAGGAAATTATTATGGAGTTTCGGTATTGCAAAAAGTTGGCAATCAATGGATGTTTATGAATAAAATAGAAGGATTTAATTATTCTTCGAGACATCTTGAAATTACTAAAAACAACGAAATATATGTTTCTCATGAGTATAAAGGAATTTTTAGATTCAAAGCAGACAAAGATTTTAAACAAGCTAATTCATTTTACACTTATTCATCACCAGGGAAAGGAAAAAACGCATCACTGATTAAATTTAATAATACTATCTATTACGCCTATAAAAATGGAATTTATAAGTTAAACGAAACGGATAAACAATTCGTAAAAGATAATACTTTAAGTACCATATTTAAAAAAGATGATTATACATCAGGTAATTTAATTGTTGATGGTTCTAATAAATTATGGTTGTTTACAAAGAATTACATTCATTATTTTTCCTTAAATAAACTAAACTACAAACTAAAAGAAAATACGATCCCTATTCCTGCCTCTTTAACTAACTCTATGTTAGGATATGAAAATATTTATCAGTTATCAAATTCAAATTATTTAATAGGGACTACAGATGGTTATTACATTATCAATCTTGATGGGTTAAGTTTTAAAAATTATAACGTAAGTATTTCTAATATAGCAGTTAATAAATTAAGTGAATCCTCTATAAATGCATCAATACTGAGTAAAGGAGAGTTCTCACATAGTGAAAACAATATCACATTTAGTTTTACTGTTCCTGAATATAACAAGTACATAAATGCGGAGTATCAATTTTTACTCGAAGGATTTCAAGA
Organism: uncultured Flavobacterium sp.; assembly: GCA_964565035.1. Taxonomy (GTDB): domain Bacteria; phylum Bacteroidota; class Bacteroidia; order Flavobacteriales; family Flavobacteriaceae; genus Flavobacterium. The sequence continues at coordinate 4,326 of CAZMCP010000022.1, forward strand.
GGATTGGAGTGAGTGGAATTCAAAATCTTCTATAAATTTTAAAAATTTGCCTCCAGGAGATTATGTTTTTAAAGTAAAAGCAAAAATTGCTAATTCAGCACCTGCAAACATAGCCGTTTATAATTTTACTATTTTGAAGCCATGGTATTGGACAAACTTTGCCAAGTTTTTGTATTTGATTTTAATGTGTGTTGGAGCCTATTTTATCAATAAAGCTTATAAAAACTATTATAATAGTCAAAGAGAAAAGCTAATTGAAGAAAATAATAGATTGCTTGAAATTCAAGAGCTTGAAAATGAGCAAAGGTTAATGAAAATTCGTAATGAGCAATTAACCAATGAATTTGATGCAAAAAATAGAGAATTGGCTGTTTCTACTATGAACTTAATCAAAAAGAATGAGTTGCTCACAATGATTAAAGATGATTTGAAAAAAACAACACAAGAAGGAGATAAAAGTATCAAATCGGTGATAACTACAATTAGTAAAAATATAAGTGAAGATGATAACTGGAATGTTTTTAAAGAAGCATTTGATAGTGCCGATAAAGACTTTTTGAAAAAAGTAAAAGCAGCGCATCCTTTACTTACACCTAACGATTTACGTTTGTGTGCTTATCTAAGACTGAATTTATCTTCCAAGGAAATTGCTCCACTTTTAAATATCTCTGTACGTAGCGTTGAAATTAAACGATATCGTTTGCGTAAAAAAATGGATTTATCACATGAACAAGGTTTGGTTGAGTATATTTTGTCTATATAAAACTTAACAAACTGTTTAAAATAAACTATACATTACCACAACATTTAGCTTTTTTAGGGTTTTATCAACTTCTTGAAATTATTTTTTATTGAGTTTTTGTATTGATTATAATTCCTTATAAATGCTAATTCCTTTTTAATAAATTAATAAAAAATTGTGTGTTTTTTTGTAATGTATGTTTTTTGTAGGGGTTGTTTTTAACTTTTTATTAATAGATAAATCTAATTTTAACTTCAAACTAATCACATTAATATGAAGTCAAATTATTTATTAATTTATTTTTTACTCATTTCAGCTTTTGGGTTTTCTCAAAACTTAGACTTAAGAGGTACAGTAAAAGAGAACGGAACTAATATTCCCATTGCTGGCGCCAACATTAAGGTTAAAAATGGTCAACAATTTACAACATCAAACTTTGATGGGTCTTTTGTCTTAAAAGGAGTTCCTAAAGGTGAAACTATACTAATAAGTTTTTTAGGATTTAAAACGTATGAGTATTTAGTATTGGCAAGTCAAGATAACTTAAACATATCTTTACGAGAGGATAAAAGTAACCTAGAACAAGTTGTAGTTGTAGGTTATTCTACAAAAAAGAAAAAAGATGTGACTGGAGCTGTCAGTGTCGTACCTAGTAAAAATATTGAAGAGTTAAGACCTATTCAAACATCCCAAGCTTTACAAGGCACAGTTGCAGGTGTAACTGTGAGTTCTAATTCTGGAGCACCAGGTTCACGTTTTAGTGTAAATATTAGAGGTATTTCATCAAATTCAAATAATGGACCCTATGTTTTAATAGATGGTTATGAAGGTGATTTAGACTTGCTCAACCCTTCAGATATTGAAAGCTTAACTGTATTAAAAGATGCTCAAGCAGCTGTATATGGTTCTGTAGGAGCTAATGGAGTTATAATTGTGACAACTAAGCAGGGGAAAAAGAACTCAAGACCTAAAGTTAGTTTTGAATCTTCGTTTGGATTACAAGAAACTTCAAAAAAAATGAAACTGTTAAATGCAACAGAGTATGCCCTTCTATTAAATGAAAGCTATGCAAATGGGGGACAAGCTTTACCTTACCCTAATGTTTCTAATTTAGGAAAAGGAACTGATTGGCAAGATGAAGTATTTAAAACTGCAATGTTATACAATAATAACCTATCAATTTCAGGAGGATCAGACAAAATTACATATTCTTTTAGCGGATCAAATCTTAAGCAAGATGGTATTGTTGGATTAGATAAATCTGGATTTGATAGAAGCAACGCTAGAGTTTCGGTAGCTGTTGACCTATCTGATAAATTTAATTTATCTACAAATTTAATGTATACTGATTTCAATAGACAAAGTTTAAATGAAAACGGTATTGGGTCTGTATTATTTAATGCAATCAATACCCCTTCAACACTTTCTGTTTATGATAATCAAGGTAATTATTCTCTTGTTCCTGATACGCCGGGATATGGTAACGAAGTAATCAATCCTTTAGCACAAATAGATAACACTTATAATAGTTATAATCAAAAAAAAATAAACGGAAATATTGTTTTACAAATCAAGCCTTTTAAAGATTTTAAAGTAACAAGTAGATACGGTTTTAATTCTGCTAATTCAGTTGGAAAATCTTTTAGTAAAGAGTTGTTTTATGGGACAGGTAAAGTATTCAATGTTACTCGAAATAGTGTTTCTCAAAATGCCATTCGATACAGTGATTTTACTTTTGATTTATTTGGGGAATATGAAAAGACTTTTCTTGAAAATCATAAAGTAAAACTAACAGTAGGAGGTACTTTAATAGAAAAAAATGAAGAAGGTCTTTTTGCAACCGGATATGATGTACCTTATAATTCATGGGATTATGCAGATATTCAATTAGCAAATGGAGCACCACCAGATGGTGTTATCCCTAACGGTTCCTATAAAAATGCTCCTTATAAAAAACCTTCATTATTTAGCACTATCGATTATAATTTTAAAGAAAAATACTTATTGTCTTTTATTTTCAGAAGAGACCAATCTAGTCATTTTGCAAAAAATAATAGTGTTGCCTACTTCAATTCATTTTTAGGTGGTTGGATAGTATCTCAAGAAGATTTCTTTAACAAAGAAGGTTTAATTAATTTTTTAAAAATTAGAGGAAGTTATGGAACATTAGGTAACGATGTGGCAGGATTATCTGATTATAGATCAGTATTATCTGGAGAAGCGACTTATGTTTTTGATAATACGTTAGTTAATGGAGTCGCTATTGGAAGAATTCCCAATGAACAAATAAAATGGGAAACAGGTAAAAAGTTAGACTTGGGATTTGACCTAAGAGCATTTGACAACAAACTAGAATTAATTGCAGATTATTTTAATGATATTCGTTCGGATTTATTAATTCAAAATGTGCCAGTTTCAGGTATAAATGGAGGATATGCACCTGGTTCAGGAAATCCTACTGTAAATGCTGGGAAAGTTAGAAATAGAGGAGCGGAAATTGTATTGAATTATAAAAACAGCATAAATAATTTTAAATATGAACTAAGCCTTAATGCTACTAAAATTGATAATGAAGTTTTAGAAGTTAATAATGCTACTGGTTATCAAGAAAGTGGAGCCTTTGGAATAGGACAATTACCACCAACAAGAATGCAAGTAGGTCAGCCTATTGGGGTTTTCTACGGACTACAAGCTGACGGAATTTTTCAAAATCAAGCAGAAATAGATGCTCACCCTTCCCAAAGCGGTTTAGGATCAACAGTGACATCACCTGGGGATATCAAATATAAAGATATTGATGGTAATGGTAAAATCGATTTTAATGACAGGACTTTCATTGGAAAACCTATTGCAGATTATACTTTAGGTTTCAATATAAACTTGGCTTATAAAAACATTGATTTCGTAGGTTACTCATACGCTTCAATTGGCAATGATTTAATTAGAAATTATGAAAGAACAGAAAATAAATTAAATAAGTTAGATTATGTTCTTGATAGATGGACTGGTGAAGGGACAAGTAATACAGTTCCTAGAGTAACTACAGGAGCAACTAATAATAATTTGTTTTCTAGTTATTTTGTTGAAGATGCTTCTTTTTTAAGAATTCAAAATGTTCAGTTAGGATATTCTTTGTCACAAAATGTTCTTGAAAAGTTAAGTCTTACTAAGCTTAGATTCTATATTTCAGCAAATAACATATACACTTTTACAAAATACAGAGGTTTTGACCCGACTGCTAAAAATGATAATCCAATTAATAATGGAAATCCAATTTCAAGTGGTATTGATTATGGATTTTATCCTCAGCCAAGAATTTATTCATTTGGTTTAAATGTTAATTTTTAATACAAATTGAAAATGAAAAAAAATATTATATCACTTTTTTTGATACTAGTTGCGATTACAGTCACTGTATCATGTTCGGAAGAATTTATTAATGAAGAAGCTCCTTTTTCTATAGATTCTGAAAATTATTTTAACTCTGAAAAGGATTATTTTAATGCACTTGTTGCAGCTTACGACATGCTTCATTCAAGTTATGTAAATGTTTTGTTAGGAGAAATTGCGTCAGATAATACTTTATCAGGAGGTGAAAGTGCCACAGATGTAATTGGTTTTCAACAAGTAGATGAGATGTCGCATACGTCGGTTAATAGTAATGTAAAAAACGTTTGGGATTGGATGTTTGCTGGTGTACAACGCTGTAATTATATTTTGGAATTTAAAGATAAAACAGATTTTAATGGGAAAAATCAAATTATTGCTGAGACACGTTTTCTTAGAGCTTATTATCATTTTGAATTGGTTAAATGGTTTGGTGGAATACCTTTAAAAGGTGATATGCGATTTAAATTAGGTGACGAAAAAACAATCCCTAGATCATCAGTTAGTGATGTATATGCATCAATAGAAACAGATTTGTTGTATGCAATAAATAATTTAAGTGTAAATGCACCACAAGTAGGAAGAGCAACTAAAGGAGCTGCTCAAGCTTTATTAGGTAAAATTTACCTTTATCAGAATAAGTATCAACAAGCTGCAAATGTTTTAGATAATGTTATAAACGATGGTAATTATTCTTTAGTGTCTGATTATGCAACAATTTTTGAAAATAATAATGAAAACAATGCAGAGTCTGTATTCGAAATTCAATACACAGATACTCAAGGAGCTGGATTCGAATGTTTGCAATGTAGTGAAGGAAATGTTGCTGTAGGCTTTAATGGGATTAGAAATTTCAATGGGCCATTGTTCGATAGTGGTTACAGTTTTAATGTGCCCACTAGTGAAGCATATAATTCATACGAATCTGGTGATGAGAGAAGAGATGTTGCTATTTTAGATATTGTAGCTTTTGCTGCAGCAAACAACGCAACTTATGGTCAAGGATATAAACATACAGGGTATTTTAATAGAAAATATTTGCCTAGAAAAGGAGATTCAAATATTGGTGATCAAAATTTAACAAATCCTAACAATTACAGATCTATACGTTATGCAGATGTTTTATTAATGGCTGCAGAAGCTTATAATAGAGGAAATATTGATGATGGAAGAGCGCGTTTATATTTAAATCAAGTTCGAAGAAGAGCATTTGGAGATACAAACCACGATGTGAATGCAACTGGAGCAGCTCTTACTGATGCTATTTGGGCAGAAAGAAGAGTTGAATTAATGGGAGAAGGTCATCGTTTCTTTGATTTAGTTAGAACAGGAAAAGCGGCTGGAACTATACCAGGATTTACACCTAATAAAAACGAAGTTTTTCCTTTACCAATTGAAGAAATACAATTTTCGGCAGGAAATTGGAGTCAAAATCAAGGATATTAATAAATCGAATTTACTCTTTAGTTGCCAACTATAGAATTTATAAAATATAAACCTATGAAAAAAATTAAATATATAGTTTACATCGTCTTGATTGCAGCTTTTGTTGGTTGCTCTCAGGATGAAGATAATTTAGATTATCTTAATTCTGCAAAAGACCCAAGTAATATTTCTGCATTGTTTCTAATTACAAATGATAATACAGGAAAGGTAACCATTAGACCTAATGGAGAAGGTGTTAGTTCATACCAAGTTTTCTTTGGAGATTCTTCAAATGAGAGTCAAATGGTAGCTCCAGGAGCTAGTGCTCAACACATTTATGCAGAAGGGCAGTATAACGTAAAAATAATTGCTACCAATTTAAATGGTAAAACCACAGAATATACTCAACAACTTACAGTTACTTTTATTGCACCTACAAATTTGATAGTAACTGCTGAGAAGGAACCAGGAAACCCTTTTAAATTGAATGTTACTGCAAAAGCTAATTTTGAAACTTATTTTGATGTGTATTTTGGGGATGTACCAAATGAAGTACCTCAACAGTTTAATGAAGGGCAAACTATTTCTCATGTTTATGCTAGTATTGGCACCTACACATTGAGAGTTGTGGCTCATAGTGGAGGAGTAGCGACTACAGAAAGTACTCAGCAAATCAATATTTTCAATCCATTATTATTACCTATTAATTTTGATTCATCAATTTTGAATTATGATTTTGTAAATTTTGGTGGTGCAACTTCCACTGTGGTAAATAATCCTGCTATAACAACATTTAATCCAAGTTCAAAAGTAGCAAGATTGCAGAAAGCATCTGGTTCAGAAGTATGGGCAGGCTCTTTATTACAACTAGATGAACCAATTAACTTTACAACATTAAAAAAGATAAGAATTAGATCATATTCACCAGTTGTTGGTGCGGTTATCAAAATGAAACTTGAAAATTTAACAGATTCAAATATTAACTATGAGGTAGATGTAACAACTACAGTGGCAAATGCATGGGAAACTCTAGTTTTTGATTTCACTCCTATTAGCACAACAAATTCCTATCAAAAATTAGTGATTTTCTATGATTTTGGTAACCCCGGTAATGGAGCTAATTATTATTTTGATGATATAAAACAAACCAATTCAAATAGTCAAGTTGAATTTCCATTAACTTTTGAAGATAACTCTCTAACCTACACATTTGTCAATTTTGGTTTAGCAGGAACTGGTGTAGTAAACAACCCATCGGCTTCAGGTATAAATGTTAGTGCAAAAGTTGGACAATACAACAAAGCTAGCGGTTCAGAAGTATGGGCGGGTTCATTTATCGATTTAGCAGAGCCAATTGACTTTACAAATCTTAAAAAAATAAAGATTAAAGTTTGGTCGCCACAATCTGGAATACCAGTTTTATTAAAACTAGAGAATCTAGGTAATGGATCTATAAATGTGGAACGAACAGCTAATACAACAATTGCAAATGGCTGGGAAGAATTAACATTCGATTTTACAGGTGTTGATAGTTCAAATAACTACCAAAGAGTCGTACTGTTTTTTAACTTCGGTACTTCTGGTACTGGAGAAAACTATTATTTTGATGATCTAAAACTTTCAAATTAGAAACTATGAAAAATTATATATATACTTTTTTAGTAACAATTTCTTCGTTACTAATTATTACGGGATGTCAAGATGATGACTATACTTTTGGTTCAATAAACACTCCTGAAAATTTAAATATTGTGGCTGAAATTATTGGTCAAGATGGAGCTCATCCTTATGGAGATGGTTCTGGACTGGTTAATTTTACTGCTACCGCTAGTAAATCACTAAACTACAAATATATTTTTAGTGACGGTAGTTCACAAAGTACTCAAAGTGGCAAATATCAAAAAAGATTTACCAGTACAGGTGTTAATACATACCAAGTAACAGTTTTAGCTAGTGGAACAGGTGGTGCTTCAACTACAAAAACTATTGAAGTTACTGTTCAAAGTGATTTTTCTGATGATCAAGCTGTGCAATTTTTAACAGGAGGAGGAACTAAAAAATGGTATTGGGCTGCAGCGGAGGCAGGACATTTAGGTGTTGGTCCAAATAATGATAATCCGGCACAAAACGGTACTCCTATTTGGTATGCAGCTGCTCCTTTTGAAAAAGCAAACTCACCTGAAAGTAGCTGTTTGTATGACAATGAATTGACATTTATCAAAGATGGTAATAATTTAAGATACACATTAAACAATCAAGGAAAAACATTTTTTAATGTTGCATTCAATAGTGTGGTAGGTGCTACATCAACAAGTGATGGGTGTTATGATTATAATACTACTGGTACAAAAACAGTTTTATTAGGGCCTTCTGATTCTGTTTTGTCTACAACAAACCCTACAGCTACAAGAGGTACTACAATGACTTTTTCGGATGGTGGTTTTATGGGATATTATATTGGACAAACAAAATACGAAATACTATCTATTACTGATAATAGAATGGTGGTTAGAGCAGTGATGGGTAATGATAATGCAATAGCATGGTATCATATATTTACCACTTCGCCTCCTAGTCAAGGTACTGATTTTACTAATTTGGTTTGGCAAGATGAATTTAATGTCGATGGAGCTCCAGATGCTTCTAAATGGGTTTTGGAAACTGGTAGAGGACCCAATAATGATGGTTGGGGTAATCAAGAACAGCAATACTATACAACAAGTCCAAATAATGTTTCAATATCTGGAGGGACTTTAAAAATAACTGCAATAAGAGAAAACTTTAATGGTTCACCATTTACTTCTGCTCGTTTAAAAACACAAGGTAAATTTGATTTTAAATATGGTAAAGTTGTGATGCGTGCTAAATTACCTTCTGGTGGAGGAACATGGCCTGCATTATGGATGTTAGGAAATAATATTACTACTGTGAATTGGCCTGATTGTGGTGAAATTGATATAATGGAACATGTAGGAAATCAACAAAATACAGTATTTAGTACATTGCATTATCCTGGTCATTTTGGAGGGAACGGAGTTTCAGGAAATACTACAAATGCCACAGCATCCACTGCTTTTCATGAATATTCTATGGTTTGGACTGATACCGTTATTAAATTTTACATAGATAATGTACAGTTCCATACGTTTACTAATACAGCTAGCACTCCATTTAACCAAAATTTCTTTTTGCTTTTAAACTTTGCAATGGGAGGTAATTTTGGAGGAGCTATCGATCCTAATTTTACTCAATCTACTTATGAAATAGATTATGTAAAAGTTTATCAATAACAATTTTTCATTCAATTTGTTGCTCAACCAGTTACAAAGAGATTAGGTTTTTTCTAATCTCTTTGAGGTTGGGTTATATCAAAAAATACCCTTATAAATGAATTTTAACCAGCTTAAATATGGGTTGTTTTTAGGTGCTTTATTATTATACAATTGTAATTCAACTAAAAAAATACTCGCTAACAATAATCAAAAGACAAGCGCCCTTGATAAAAGGGTTGATTCTCTTTTGAATCTAATGACTTTAGAAGAAAAAATAGGTCAAATGAATCAGTATAATGGTTTTTTTGATGCAACTGGGCCTGTTCCTAAAAATGGACAAGCAGTCCAAAAATATGAGAACTTAAAAAAGGGATTAGTTGGCGCAATGCTCAATGTAAAAGGAGTCAAAGAAGTTAGAGCATTGCAAAAAATAGCTGTTGAAGAAACACGTTTACATATTCCGTTACTTTTTGGATTTGATGTGGTTCACGGTTATAAAACAATAAGCCCTATTCCGTTAGCTGAAGCAGCAAGTTGGGATTTAGAGGCTATAGAAAAATCTGCTCAAATTGCTGCAGAAGAGGCATCTTCAACAGGAATCAATTGGACATTTGCTCCTATGGTTGACATAACTAGAGACGCAAGATGGGGTAGAGTAATGGAGGGGGCAGGAGAAGATCCTTATTTAGGAAGTAAAATTGCCATTGCAAGAGTAAAAGGTTTTCAGGGAGATTTAACATCAAACAAAAATGTCATCGCATGCACTAAACATTTTGCAGGATATGGTTTTGCAGAAGCTGGTAGAGATTACAATACAGTAACAGCAAGTGATGAAACCTTATATAATGTCATTTTACCACCTTTTAAAGCTACTGTTGAGGCTAATGTAAAAACATTTATGAATTCTTTTAATGAATTGAATGGAATTCCAGCCACTGGAAATTCATTTTTACAAAGAGATATTTTAAAAGGAGAATGGGATTTTAATGGTTTTGTAGTTTCTGATTGGGGTTCAATCAATGAAATGATTGCCCACGGCTATGCAAAAGATAGTAAGCATGCTTCAGAATTAGCAGCTAATGCAGGTTCTGATATGGATATGGAATCGTATGCTTATGTAGAAAATTTGGCACAATTAGTTAAAGAAGGTAAAGTAAATGAAGCTCTTATTAACGATGCGGTTAAAAGAATTTTAAGAGTAAAATTTGAATTAGGGTTATTTGAAAATCCATACAAATTTTGTGATGAGCAACGTGAAAAAGAAACAATTGGTAAGGAGCAATTTCATAATGATGTTTTGGACATAGCAAGAAAGTCTATCGTATTGTTAAAAAATGAAAAACAATTACTACCACTGTCTAAAAAAGGTAAAAAGATTGCAGTTATAGGTGCTTTGGCAAATGATAAAACAAGTCCGCTTGGAAGTTGGAGAATTGGCGCTGATGATGAAACGGCTGTTTCTGTTTTAGAAGGCTTAAAAAAATATTCAGGCAATCAAATTACTTATGCTAAAGGTGCTGATGTGGCAGTAGGTAGAACACAATTTGTTTGGGAAACTAAAATAAATACTACAAATAAAAGTGGTTTCGCTGAAGCCATTCAAACAGCTATAAATGCAGACGTAGTCATTATGGTTCTTGGTGAACATGGCTTGCAATCGGGTGAAGGAAGAAGTAGAACTGATATAACTTTACCTGGTGTACAGCAAGAATTATTAGAAGAGGTTTATAAAGTTAACCCCAATATAATTTTGGTTTTAAACAACGGAAGACCTCTAGCTATTCCTTGGGCAGATAAACATATTCCTGCTATTGTTGAAGCTTGGCATTTAGGAACTCAAGCTGGTAATGCCATTGCGCAAGTATTGTATGGGGATTATAATCCTAGTGGTAAATTGCCTATGACATTCCCAAGACATGTGGGGCAACTACCTATTTATTACAACTATAAAAATACAGGAAGACCTGTTATGAATGAACCAGAAAGTGTCTTTTGGTCTCATTATATAGATCAGCCTAATACACCTTTATATCCTTTTGGTTATGGTTTAAGTTATACTCAATTTGAGTATTCAAATTTGAAATTGAGTGCTAATTCATTTTCTAAAGATGGAAAAATAGAAGTCTCTGTTGATATTAAAAATACAGGAAAGATAAAAGGAAAAGAAGTAGTTCAACTGTATATAAGAGATTTAGTAGGAAGCTATACACGTCCTGTTAAAGAGCTAAAAGGTTTCGAAATGATAGAGTTAGAGCCTAATCAATCTAAAAATGTTTATTTCGTAATCGACGAGAAAACAATAGAATATTATACTGCTAATAAAAAATGGGAGGCAGAACCTGGTGATTTCAAAGTATTTGTGGGGACAAATTCTTTGAATGTTTTAGAAAAAGATTTTCAATTTAAATAATCCAAAATAAATCAAATACCAATTAACAAATAAACCTAAACTAAAAATTATGAAAAGAATGTTTTATTTCAAAATTCTGGCAGTATTACAAGTACTGTTCATGAGTTCAATTAGTTTTGCTCAAGGAGCAATACCTTTCACGGTAAGCAATAATTCACCTTTTGCTGATTCCGATTTATATGTCGCGGTAGTGGGGATAGATTACACAACAGGGAATCATGTGTGGGTAAATCCTAAAACAAGCCAAGTACTCCCAATGAGTTCATCTTATAATACTGTACAAGGACCAACTCCAGGTGGAAATTTAGGTCCTGGCGGAAATGGTAAGTATGCAAATTGTTTTACAAAATTAAGTGAGATTCCTAGCAAAACTTTTACACTACCACTTATCGCAGGATGTAGAGTTTTTATATCAAAAGGATCTCAAATGTACTTGTATTTCTTTGGTTCAAGTGGAGCTCCATCAGGATATGCAGGACACAACCCTTTAAATCCTACAGATCCAAATAATGGAATTCTATATGAGATGATTGAATTAACTAATAATCAGTATGGCTTTTTTGGAAATCCTACTCGTGTTGACTCTTTTAAATATCCTATGGGATTAGAATTACTTGGAGCAAATGGTTATCAAAAGAAAGTAGGAGAGTATAAAACTCAAAATGAAATTGTAGCTGCCTTTAAGGCAAATGTACCAACAGAATTTCAAGGTTGTGTGAACAATACAACTGGAGAAATTACTGCACCTTCAAAAACCGCCCCATTTGCAGAAGGAACAGGAGTTTATGCAAACTACATGAAATCGTATGTGGATGCAATTTGGAATAAATACAAAACAGAAGATTTAATATTCTATGCAGGTGATGCAGGTGTATTTAAAGGAAGAGTAATTGGAGAACAACTTGAAGTTGTAGGACAATCAGGAGGTTTTGTAGGACGAACTGGTAGAGTACAATACAGACCTTCAACACAAGAAGTGTTAGAAGGAAAAGGGGTATTAGACAGAAGATTAGTTGATGGAGATCTAGATCTTGTAATTCAAGCTCAACTTTGTGCAGCTATTAATAGACATATGGTAAATGTTACAACACCTAATCCAGGGCAACAAAATTGGTATAATGCAGCAAGTTTCTATAATGCTAATCCAACAAATCATTATTCAAAATTTTGGCATTTACCTGGAATTAGTTTAGACAATTTATCTTATGGTTTTGCTTATGATGATGTGGCAGATCAATCCCCATCATTGCATACTCCTCAACCTACAAAAGTTATTGCAACTTTTGGAGGCTATGTAGGAATTTTAAATCCTAGTGTACCGGCTAGTACTGGTATAATTACAACCTATGATGATTGCAACTTCACAGGTTTTTCTGGAGGTTTTGGCGTTGGAGATTATAATTTAGCTGCTTTACAAGCAAAAGGAGTTCGTAATGATGTTATTTCTTCTTTAAAAATCACTCAAGGTTATAAAGTAATTTTATATATGGATGATAATTTTACAGGCACATCTACTACTTTAACTTCAGATTCTTCTTGTTTTAATAGTACTTGGAATGACAAGGTTACTTCAATGAGAGTTTTGCCTAATGGAGATACAGGTCTAGGGAATATAACATACTATTTGCAAAACCGTAATAGTGGATTGTATATGGATGTTTGGGGATCAAGCAATACTAACGGTGCAAATGTTGCTCAAGGAACTTATAATGGTGGTAACAATCAAAAATTCACTTTTACTCATTTAGGTGATGGACTTTATAAAATCATTGCAAACCATAGCGGTCAATCTTTAGACATAAATAATTTTAATACAGCTAATGGTGCCAATGTAGAGCAGTATCCATATAATGCTACTCCTAATCAACAATTTATTTTAGTATCTACTGGTGATGGCTACTTCAAAATAGTAGCAAAACATAGTGGGAAATTAGTTGAGGTTGCAGGATATAGTACTGTTAATGGTGGTAATGTGCAACAATGGGAAAATGTTAATCAAGCAAGTGGTCATTGGAAATTAGTTCCAGTTGTGAATTCAACTTTAATTCAAGCAGAGAATTATTCGGCAATGAGTGGTGTTCAAGTAGAAGCAACGACAGATACTGGTGGAGGATCAAACGTTGGTTATTGTGATACTGGTGATTGGATGGCTTACAATAGTGTAAATTTCCCTACAAATGGAGCATATCTTATAGAGTATAGAGTAGCTAGTGCTGTTACGGGCGCAAAAATTTCATCTGATTTAAATGCAGGTTCCATAGTTTTAGGCACTTTAAATGTTCCTAATACTTCTGGATGGCAAAATTGGCAAACCATTTCTCATACTGTTAATGTAAATGCAGGAACTTATAACTTCGGAATATTTATTCAAACATCAGGTGTAAATATTAACTGGATTAGAATTACTAAAGTGGCTAATGCAGCAAAATTGGCTTCGGATACAAAAGAAGAAATACAAGATGAAGTTGAGTTTAAAGTTTATCCAAATCCTACTTTAGATTATTTATTCTTTTCAAAAGAAATTGGGAAAGAAACAGTGTCAATATTTAACCTTGCAGGAAATGTAGTTTTAAAATCTAAGCCCTTTCAAAATTACATTGATGTAACATCATTATCTTCAGGAATTTATTTTGTTGAAGTGAAAGGAGATAATAATGATAAAATAGTAAGACGTTTCATAAAGAAATAGTCATATCTATATTTTGAGTTTTTTATATTATTTTGGTTTTTTTAAAAAGGCGTTCGATACTTATCGAACGTTTTTTTTCTATAATAAATTATATTTTATAATAAAAAATGAATTTTTTTTGCATTTCTAATATAAAATGCATTAAATTTGACCTTTAACACTAAAACAAAAGCTTATAACAAAAAAATACTTTTTTAACAGAGAGAATTCTCTTTAATGATTAACACAGAATCTAAAAAAGTATTGTTATGGCTACAAATCAACTCCCAGACGCTTTATTAGTTAGAGATTATATTAACGGAAATGAGAATGCATTAGCTGTTTTAATTAACAGACATCAATCTAAAATTTACGGCTTTATTTATTCAAAGGTTATGGATAGAGACGTATCTGACGATATATTTCAAGACACTTTTATTAAAGTTATTAAAACTTTAAAATCAAATTCCTATAATGAAGAAGGTAAGTTTTTGCCTTGGGTCATGCGTATTGCTCACAATTTGATTATTGATACGTTTAGAAAGGATAAAAAAATGCCTAAGTATAGAGATAATGATGATTTTTCAATCTTTTCTATTCTTATGGACAACAGTCCTAACATAGAAGGTCAAATTATTACAGAACAAGTTGAAGCGGATCTTCTTAAACTAATTAATGAATTGCCAGATGACCAAAAAGAAGTTTTGGAAATGCGTATATATCAAGATCTTAGCTTTAAAGAAATAGCAGATTTAACAGGTGTTAGCATCAATACTGCTTTGGGTAGAATGCGTTATGCGGTTCTTAATTTGAGAAGAATAATTGAAAAAAATCAAATTGTTTTAACCAATTAAACAATATCTTTTATAGAGGTGCGTTATATATTAAAATTAAACATAAAATATGGCGAAACTCTACACTAAGAAAAAAAATGAAACCCAAAAAATGTTACCAAAACAGGAAACAGTGGATTTTATACTTAACTATTCAAAAGCATTACGAATAGTTAAAACGACAAACAACGAAAACTTTGAGATTGTTGTAAATTGAGCTAGGAAAAACAACGCCCTTTTTAGGGCGTTTTTTTATGGTATTCTTTTAGTACTGAACTTCGTCCTATCGTCTTTGTAATAATATCTTTTTCAAGATTCCAACCTCTTGCAGGTGAGTATTCTCTACCATACCAAATTATTTGAAGGTGTAAATCATTCCATAATTCTCTAGGGAATATTTTTTTTGCATCTGCTTCTGTTTTTTGTACGTTTTTCCCATCCGATAAATTCCAGCGATACATTAATCTGTGAATATGTGTGTCTACAGGAAATGCGGGCACACCAAAAGCTTGACTCATAACAACACTTGCTGTTTTATGACCTACTGCAGGTAATTCCTCTAAGGCTTCAAAACTTTGAGGTACTTCACCGTTGTGTTTTTCAATTAAAATTTGTGATAATCCATAAATTCCTTTCGACTTCATTGGAGATAATCCACAAGGTTTGATTATTTCTTTGATTTCTTCAACTGACAATTTAACCATATCATAGGGATTATCTGCTTTAGCAAACAAAAGAGGAGTTATTTGGTTAACTCTTACATCTGTACATTGTGCAGATAGTAAGACTGCTATTAGCAATGTATACGGATCTTTATGGTCTAAAGGAATTGGAATTTCAGGATACAATTGATTTAACGTATCAATTACAAACTGAATTTTCTCTTTTTTGGTCATTTTAGTTTAATTTTGGTAAATCTAAAAACTAAATACAAAAACTCCTAAAATTTAATTTCAAAAAATGACAACATTAAAAGTAGGGGATAAAGCACCTAATTTTTCAGCTTTAGACCAAGAAGGTAAATCACATACGTTAAGTGATTATAAAGGCAATAAATTGGTACTCTTTTTTTATCCAGCAGCTAGTACACCTAGTTGTACTATAGAAGTATGCAATTTGCGCGATAACTATTCAGATTTTACGACAAAAGGATATAAATTATTAGGTGTTAGTGCAGATACTGCAAAAAAACAATCAAATTTTATACAAAAAAATGAATTGCCATTTCCATTATTAGCAGATGTAGATAAAAAAGTAATTGAAGCTTTTGGTGTTTGGGGGCCAAAGAAATTTATGGGCAGAGAATTTGATGGTATTCATAGAACCACTTTTATCATAAATGAAAATGGGATTATTGAAGATGTCATTGAAAAGGTTAAAACTAAAGAACACGCTAAACAGATTTTAAAATAAATAAAAAAACCATTCCTAAAGAATGGTTTTTTTATGTTATACTGTTTCTTTTTCTAAAGAACTAGTTTCTTGATAACCAAATAAATGGTCTCGTTTAATCATTTCTGCAATACCCTCAGGTAGCATTTCTTCCCAACCTGTTTTGTTTTTGCTAATCATTTTTAAAACCTCTCTAGAAAAGATTTTAAGGTGTGATTTATCAAAATCAGTTATATCTATAACTTTTCCGTTGTAGGCAAAGAATTTGTACAATTCTTTCATACGAGGGTGAACTTTTAGGTTTTGAGAGTTTAAAATTGTTCCATCTTCATCTTCCATTGGATACAAATAAACTTTTAAATCTCTGTAGAATAATTTACCAAAAGCTTCAAGGATACCACCACTTAAATGGCGATAGTATTTTTCGTCGAAAATATCAACCAAATTGTTTACTCCTAATGCAAGACCCATTCTTTCTTTAGAGTAATTTGAAAAATATTCTACTACTTTGTAATATTCTTGGAAATTAGAAATCATTACGGTTTGGCCTAATGAACAAAGTAACTCAGCTCTATCCATAAAGTCTCTTTCGTCTATTTCACCATCAGAACGAAGATTTGATAATGTAATTTCAAAAACAACTAAAGTGTTTTCTTTTTTTACTTTATTTTCTTCTAAAAACATTTGTAACGATTTCTCGTACATGTCCATATTAACCTTAGTTACAGGTCTAAAACTTCCACGAAGCGCCAAAATATTCTTTTTGTACAAAACAGCAGCAGGCAAAATGTTTTTTCCTGTAGGATCAAACATAACCGCATCTGTCATTCCGTTTTTAACAAGTTGTAAACTCATTAAACGGTTGTCTACTTCAGCAAAACGAGGTCCAGAAAAATTTATAGTATCAATTTCTAATTGATCTTTATCAAGATGATCATATAAATATCTCAGTAATCGTTTAGGATCATTATATTTATAGAATGCTCCATAAATTAAATTAACTCCAAGTTTTCCTAAAGTTTCTTGCTGTAATTTTGCATCTGTTTCTTTGAAGCGAATATGAATTATAATTTCATTGTAAGCCTCATCTGCATCTAATTGATATTTAATTCCAACCCACCCATGACCTTTGTATTGCTTAGCAAAATCAATGGTTGCCACTGTGTTAGCATAACTAAAAAACATTTTAGAAGGGTGTTTCTCTCTTTTTAAACGTTCTTCAATTAGTTCTACTTCATGGTTTAGCATTTTTCTCAAACGACTTTCCGTAACATAACGACCATCATCTTCAATACCATAAATAGCATCACTAAAATCTTTATCATAAGCAGACATTGCTTTTGCAATGGTACCCGAAGAACCACCAGCTCTAAAAAAATGACGCACAGTTTCCTGTCCGGCACCAATTTCGGCAAAGGTTCCATAAATGTTATCATTTAGATTTATTCGTAATGCTTTGTCAGTTATTGAAGGAATGGTTTCAATAACTTTGTCTCCTTTTAGTCTAATTTCGTTCTCTAAATTTTTCATTATTGGAATAATACTTTGCAAAGTTAATAAAACGAGGGGCTTTTTATCAAATTAATCTTTAATTTTGAGAAAAATTTAAGCAATTGAAAGTCTATTTTTTAGGTACAGGTACATCTCAAGGAATTCCGGTAATAGGAAGTCAGCATTTAGTAAATAAAAGTACAGATCATAAAGATAAAAGATTACGCGTTTCTGTTTGGATTGAATGGGATGATATTTCATTTGTTATTGATTGTGGACCAGATTTTAGACAACAAATGTTAACCTCAAACTGCCAACACATCGATGCCATATTTTTTACTCATGAACATTCTGATCACACTGCAGGTTTAGACGATATACGTCCATTTTTCTTCAAGCAAGGTGAAATTCCTATTTATGCTCATAGTAGAGTTTTAAAAAATTTAGAGAAACGATTTGATTATATTTTTGAAACAGAAAATAAATATCCAGGTGCTCCAGGAGTCTCTCCAATAGAAGTTGTTAATGATAAACCTATATCAATAGCAAATAAAGAAATTATTCCAATAGATGTTATGCATGGTAATCTTCAGGTTTTTGGGTATAGATTTGGAGATTTTGCTTATTTAACTGATGTAAAAGAAGTTTCAGAAAATGAAATTCAAAAATTAAAAGGGTTAGAAGTTTTAGTTGTAAATGCTTTAAGAGAGGAGGCTCATCCAACACATTTTAATTTGCAAGAGGCATTAGAATTTATTAAAATTGTACAGCCTAAAAAAGCCTATTTAACCCACATAAGTCACGTTTTAGGGTTTCATCAAGAAGTGCAACAAAAATTGCCTGAAAATGTTTATTTGGCTTATGATAATTTAATAATTACTATTTAGAAATGAAGAAATTAATTTTATACGGTTTTATTTTTTCCGTTTTGGTAAACATTTTTCAGTTAATGTATTCGTCAAAAAAGTTCAACTTTGAAAATGAACGTTTTGAAGGTTATAAAACAAAAATGAAAGACAGTATTGCAAAAATTGTTGCCGATAAAGAAGAAGGAGATTATTTTTCGCTAGCACATAATGATAAAGCTATTGATTATTTAGAAGATTATGATATAAATAAACTCATGCCTCAAATCAAGGAGCAGTTATTAGAGTATAACAATAATCCAAAAGGAAATCCATTGATTGCTTATGAAGGAATGTCGATTAATAAAGTTCGTTTTTTAAATCACAGATGGATTATTGCAGATTTTACTGGTCCAACTGGTTGGGGAGAAGTAATTTTTAAATACTTTATTGAGAAAGACGGCAAAGTAACTTTTGAAGTTGCTGAAACACTTTTATATCCACAGAATTAATTTTTAATTTGTGTTATTTTTAACTATATTAAATATCATATTAAAATGAGAAATATTATAAAATATTTTGCTTTAATTTTAGTTTTTAATGTTAATTACTCGCAAAATAAAGAAATCGATTCATTAATTCAGAAAATTGATAATAAAGACGCTTACATTGTTTTAACAAAAACTGTTTCACCCAGAATAAATGGAAAATCGGCAAATCGAATAGTTGAAATTGGGAAAATAGCATCTCCAAAATTGATTAAAATACTAGAAAGTCCAAGCAAAGGAATTGCTGCCCATTTTATACTTTCAAAAATATGGCAAGACATTTGGAATGAGGAAGTTTGTTGTAATATAACAACTATCGGAAAAAAAGAAATTGTAACTATTAATGGTCTTGAAATCCAAATTGAAAACAATGTTTTTTATGCTACACCTGAAAACCTGAAAAAAGAAAAGAAGGTTTGGGAAAAGTTGTGCCAAGTATAGCGAATTTGCAAAAATATCCTAATATTAAGTGTTAGAAGTTAATTTTAGATTTTTATACATTAAGATCGCAAAGTAACTTTTGAAACTGCAGAAATGCTTTTATATCCGTTTCTAAAATATATAGGTCTCACTTTCCAGTTTCAATGAATTTTACAGCACGTTCCAAAACTTCATCTCTGCCTTGTTGTATTGCTTTAATTGTTGGTTTGATTTTAATATCAGGAACTATTCCTATTCGTTGAGTTTCTTTTTTGTCAGGATAGTATACGCCTATTCCTGTAAAACTAGAATGAAAAGCTGGCATATAATCAATGTCTGTAACATTTCCATCGGCACCAGCTGTTTCACTACCAATTATCGTTGTATTTCCTGCTGTTTGGAAGCACATCGCTGTCCATTCAGACTGACTGATAGATTCTTCATTTACTAAAACTATTACTCTCCCTTTATAATTATTTTTATTTTTAGAGCCAGAGCTTGATCCTTCAGTCCAAATAAATCTTCCTGGATAATTTAAATCAGGTAGGGTATAGATTGCGAAAATTTTTTCATCAGAATTTAAAAAGTTCGATATTCCTTCATAAGTTTCTTTTGGGTAATTTCTTAAATCAAAAACTATGGCTTTTGTTGATTTTAATTTTTCAATCATATCAGGGATGTCATTGATTTTTAAAACTCCCATATTGACATATCCAATATTATTTTCAATCATTTTGAATTTTTCTTTTTTTGATTTGTATTTAGAATCTTTTGTTAAAACATATCTGTTAGAATTATATTCAGTCCAAATGATACTTTTATTTACTATTTTCTCATCAATTAAAAATTCAAGATTTATCTCTTCTTCGCCTCCAGATAGCACTAGTTCTATTATATTATGTAAGTATCTTGACTCGTTTGAAGCACTAATCAAATCTTTATTTTTTGAAATGTATTCAGCTATTATTTTGCCATTTATTTTGGTAATCACATCACCAACTTTTATATCATAATTTTCAGTGATATGAGGATTTAGTATTTCAGTAACAATGATTTTTTTATCAATTATTTTACCAATGATTGGTAAATAATGCATTGGTGTTCCTTTTTTGCGATACTTATAATAAATTGCATGTGAATCATTGGTTTTAGCTATTAGTTTTTGCATTGCTAAATAAAATTCATCATCGTTTTTAGCTTCAATAAACGAGGGTAACATTTTGTTTAATGTATTGTCCCAATTTTCATTCATCTTATATTTATAAGGGAAGAAATATTCTATCAAGTTCCAGTAAGTAAATAATGCTAATAATCTTGAATTTTTATCATTACTATTGAAATTTTTAAAGTCTTCGTTTTTTACAAAAATATTTCCACCTCTTAATTTTCCAACATAATTTTGATCACCTTGAAATCTATTTTTTTTTATGAATTCTAATTTATTGGATATTTTTTTTGCTAATAATCTATTGTTTTTAATCCATGATAAATCAAAGTTTTCATCAAAATATTTGATAGTGTCACTAACAACGATAGGCTCTACTTTTTTTATTTCACCTAAAGAATTAATCCAGTTTTCAAGAACTGTTGAGAACTCTTCTTTAGTTTTAGCTTCTTCAATTTGTGGTAATACATTTCTCAATTGATTTTGCCAATCAAAGTTACCATTAGCTACATTAGGATGGTAATATTTTAGAAACCCCCAAATTTTGCAAGTTGTAACTAATTTTTCTTTTTCAGAGAGTTTATTTTGACTATAGGTGAATTGAGAAAATAGAATTAAAATAATTATGATTATGTTTCTCATTTTTGGATTCTTGTTTATTAAAAAGAAAAGAGGCTTTTAATTTGCCTCTCATTTCATATTTAATTTAGTCTATTTATTTTGTTTCTTCTAACCAATTTTTAAAATCATAAAAGTTTTGAGGGGCAACTCCGTGTCCAACCGGATATTCTTTATACACATTTTGTATGTGCAAACTATCTAAAACAGGTTTAGCCTTGCGAGCCCATTCTACAGGAACTACTTGGTCAACATTTCCGTGTGATGCGAATATTTTTAAATTTGAAAAATCATTGCTTTTAAATTCATCTTTAGCAATGTCATCATTAAAATAACCACTCATTGCTACAACACGTTGTACTTTTTCAGGATAAGAAAGTGCTATAGCATAACTTAATATACATCCTTGACTAAAACCAATTAATGTTATTTTTTGAGAATCTATGGCATAACCTGAAATTAATTCATCTATAAATGTAGCAATTAAATCACGTGATGTTCTAGCTTGTTCTAAATCTGAGAATTTCTTTTCATCTGCATCAAAGTTTATGGCATACCAAGCATAGGCATTATACATTAAATCATATGGAGCACGAGCCGCAATGACATAATATTCGTCGGGTAATTCTGAAGCAAATGAAAACAAATCTTCTTCGTTACTACCATAACCATGGAGTAATAAAAGTAATGGGTTTTTATCTAGTTTTACTTTGGGTTCTCTAACTAAGTGATGTAATGAAAATTGCATTAATTCAAATTTTTAAATATTTTTTGATACCATTCACCAACCAATGGCACTATTTTTTGCTCACCTTGTAATGCTCCTAAGAAACCATATAGCCAAAGTACAAATATGAATGTCCAATATGCACTTGAAATTAGCCAACTATCAAAGTAACCTATAAAATAACCAAGAGCAAAGTAAGTTAAATTTATTCCTAATGCTTGACGAATATGAAAGGAAGCAAATGGATTTTTCTTATCGTTATTTATAAAAAAAGCAATTACAGTTCCAATTATTGTTATATAACTAATTATAGCGGCATTTTTACCTTCTTCAATTGTGTGCATGATTAAATGTTTAAAGTTAAACTTTTTTGGTTGTATACTCCGTAAACTTTTCCTTTTACTGAGCTTCCCAAAAAGGCTGAGTTTTTAGATTTTGAAAGTATGTTTTCTTGACCAAGTTCTGAACTTCCTTCTGGATTGAATAGAGAAATATTTGCTTTTTCTCCTTCTTTTATTGATAATTCGTCAATACCAAATATTTTTCTCCCAGAAGTTAATTTTTCTATAATTACATCTGTAGGTAATATTGTTTGTAAAGCAGTATAAGCAGTTTCTAAACCTATTGTACCATTTTTAGCTAAATCAAACTCTAGTTTTTTATACTCAATATCAATAGGGTTGTGGTCTGAAGTGATGCAGTCTATTGTTCCGTCAAGAACTCCATTAATTAAAGCTTTACGATCTTCCTCAGTTCTAATAGGAGGTGTAACTCTAAAATTAGCATCAAATCCTTTTAAAATAGTATCGTTAAAAAATAAATTATGAACTGCTACACTACAAGTCACTTTAAGACCTTTTTTCTTCGCTTCTTTAATCAGTTCGACAGATTTTGAGGTTGAAATCGTAGGTATGTGTATTTTGCCTCCAGTATATTCTAGAATAAATAGGTTACGAGCAATAATTAGTTCTTCTGCTAAAGCTGGAATCCCTTTTAGTCCTAACTCAGTTGAAGTGATCCCTTCATTAACAATTCCTTTTCCTTTGATATTACTGTCTTGTGAAAAGGCGATTAGTAACCCATTAAAATCTTGTGCATATTGTATAGCTACTTTTAGTAAGTTAGCATTCTCAATACTTTTGTTATAGTCCCCAAAAGCAATTGCTCCAGCATTTTTCATATCGAATAATTCTGCTAAATCATTTCCATCACTGTTTTTTGTTAAAGCACCAATGGGATAGAGTTCTGTAGTAAAGCCATTCGACTTTTGTTTAACAAAATGCACTTGAGATTGATTATCTATTGTAGGATTAGAATTAGGTTGTAATGCAATTCCCGTAAAACCTGATTTAGCAGCTACCTCAAGACCATTTGCTATAGTTTCTCTTTCTTCATAACCTGGTTCTCCTAAAGAGACACTTGTGTCAAACCAACCAGCTGAGATATGTAAATTATCTAACTCAATTTCTTTAAAGCTTTCTTCTGATTGAATATTTGGACTAATTTTTTCGATGATTCCATTCTTTATTTTGATGTCTATCACTTGATTGTGAAATGAATTTCCAGGTTCAATAATTCGGGCTTTTTTAAAAATTAAGTTCATTTTATGAATTTTTGTATAAGAATTTCAATTATGAAGAACAATAGTGTAAAAATAAGAAACCATTTCCATATCTGATTATCAGTTCTCTCAATCTGAATGGTTTCGAAAAATTTATCTAAGCTATCAATTTCATTCAAGTTCTCTAAACTTTCGTCACTAGGTTTACTTAAATTACTTTCTTTTCGGTCAAAATTAAAACTAAGGTTTCCAATAGTTTTGTTATTTTGAACAATATTATAATTTCCTGCTTTTTTAGGGTTATCTCCATTAGAAAACTTTATTTTGTCATCCATTATCTGTTGCATTGGAATAAAATCTTCTTCATTATTTTTGATTGAGATCACTTCGTCTTTGTTTACAGATGCATCTATAAGTATAGATTTGCTATTTCCTATAATTTCAAACTTAACACCATTTTTATTGTTATTTACGCCCATTTTATAAAATACTGGGACAATAAGTGGTGAATTTTGAAAATTACTATTTTGTTTATTTATCGATGATGAAAAAACATATACCGCTCCACTGCTTTTATATATAGTTGATAAAAAAGCGGTTTGATCTTCATAAGAAATAGCTTGTGGTATGCTTGATTTGATTTTAAAACTTTGCTTAACTGTAGGGTATTGAAAATTTGTAATTTTCTTTTCAAAAACATCTGAAAATAAAGGATTTGAAAAATTAATTTTAGTTATTTTCTTTTCAAAATTTTCAAGATTTAAAAATTGTACTCCTCCAAAAACAGCAAGAAAAGAGTTTATATTTTGTACTTCACTTTCTTCAGAAGGAATTACAATCAAATTTCCACCTTTTTGTACAAACTGTTTTAAGTTTGTATGCATTGCAACAGGAATGTTTTTTAATTCATTTAATACAATTACATCCTGCTTTTGAAGAGAACTATAATCGAGAGTGCTTAATTCTGTTGTAATGAATTTGAAATCAGGATTAGTATATATTTTTGACAGAAAGTTATTTTTTTCGTTTTCTCCAATTCCTAAAACATTAATTATTTCTGGCTTTTTGATGTTAAAGTAAAATGTGTTGTCAAAGGCTAAACTATTATCATGAAGTGAAACATATCCATTAAAATCATCTTTTGGGATGGTAAAATTTAAAGTTTGTTTCTTTTTATTAAGTTTTAAAATAGCTTTAGCAATTAAATTTTCTTTATTGTGAATAGATACAGGAATTGATTTTTCATCTTCAAAATTAGAATTTACTTGGACTCCAATTTCGTAAAAATTATCTAAAGTTTGACTCAAATAAACACTATCTATTGCAATGTTTTCAAAGTTTTCAGCTTGAGGTATAATAAAGTATGTTTTAGTATTTTCTGGAAGTTTTTCAATTGATGACGTTTTTAACCCAATAGCATCAGTAACTATGACTATATCTTTACCTTGATTTGTATTGTGAGATTTTATTTTAGTTAATGCATTATCCAATGAAAATGGAATAGCAGAATAAGTAAGCCTTTGCAAATCTTTTTCAATAGACTTAATATTTGAGTCCCAAAACTCTTCCGAATTTGTGATGACAGAAATATTCATCTCTTGTGGTGTAGCTTCTAATAAGTCTTGAACAGCTCTTTTAAGCAGCTCTCCTTTTTGACCTTTAGCTTGCATACTAAACGAATTATCTAAAATCACAAAAAGCTGATTGCTTTTTGATTGACTGTCTTTTGCTTCAAAATAGGGTTGGGCAAATGCAAGAATAAGAGATGTAAGTAATAATAAACGACAAGCGAGTAATAAGTACTTTTTAATTTTAGAGCTTTTGCGGGTTTGAACAGAAAGTTCTTTAAGTAGTTTAACGTTTGTAAAGTATTCTTTTTTAAAACGACGTAACTGGAATAAATGCACTATAATTGGTATGACCAATAAGAAAAGGAAATACAGAATTTCGGGGTTTTTGAAATGCATTTATCAAAAAGTTTTTCAAAGATACATTTTTGGTTTAAAAGTTAAACTATACTCGTTTCCCTTTTTTCTCTTTGTAGAAATCTTTTTCGGCTATATAGATTGTTTTGGTCACTTCACAAAAAACAACGTCACCTGATTTATTAGTTATTTGAGTTGTTTTAGGATGCTCAAATTCTTTATGTTGTTTTACTTTTGATATAATTTCTTCAATTTCATCATTGCTAAATTCAAAAGTTGCATACATATCTTCGCGTGCAGGCCTTTTAAATTTAATGTTAGCAGATTTATCCCAAACAATAAATTCTTCTTTCAAAATATACATCAATTGTATCATTGGAATAGGGTCTACAGAAGCAAAAAGACTTCCTCCAAAAATTGAACCTACATAGTTTTTGTTTTTATAGCTTAAAGGGATTTTAATTTTTACAGTTTTAATATCATCAGAAATGTAAATCACCTTTGCTGTACTTCTTCTATACATGGGTGAAATGTTAAAGCCAAACTTTAAAAATGTTGATTCTTTAACAAACTTTCGAGCTATTTTAGCTAATTGTTGATACATTTTTTCTTATTTCTTTTTTCTTTTAGCGGCTCTATTTTTCAAAATATTTCGGTTAACAGAAGTTCCTGTTTTTTTCTTTGTTTTCGATGGTCCACCAAGGTTAACTTTCTTGTTTTTTTCTGCCTTTTCATGAAAACCACTGTTTTCACTCAATTTAGGTTTTTTAGTTAAGAATTTAATTTTTTGTTTTTCTTTTTCAGGACCTATTAGTTGAGTAGAAATTTCAATTTCAGAAGGTGTTTCTAAAATTTTGATTTCCATTTCCATAAGCATTTCAGCTTCAATTTTAATGTCTTCTTCTCTAGGTGCAATAAAGCTTATTGCAATACCCGAAGCATCTGCACGACCAGTTCGACCTATTCTATGTATATATTGTTCAGGGATTTCGGCCATTTCAAAGTTGATAACATGGGTAATATTTGAAATATCTAAACCACGAGCCATGACATCTGTTGTAATTAATCCACGTAAGTTTCCATTTTGAAAATCCTGCATGGTTAACAATCGATAATTTTGTGATTTGTTAGAATGTATTACTCCAAATTGACCCGGAAAATCAGCATCAACTTTATCAAAAAGCATGTCGGCAATTTTCTTATTATTTACAAAAACCAGAAGTCTTTCTAGTGATTCATCGGTTTTTAATAAATGCTTTAATAAATTGACCTTAGTATTGAAATTGGGAATGTGATAAGATAATTGCTCAATTTTTTCTAAAGGAGTTCCTGATGCAGCAAGGGTAACTTCTTCAGGAAAATCAAAATAATCATTCAAAATTTCATCTACTTCATCGGTCATAGTAGCTGAAAATAAAATATTTTGTCTTTTGGTTTTTAGCATCGCCAAAATAGAAGTCAATTGAGGTCTAAATCCTAAATTAAGCATCTCATCAAACTCATCTATAACCAGTTTAGTTACTTCTTGTAAGCCTAATACCCCATCAAGAGCTAAATCCATGATACGTCCTGGCGTTCCTACCAAAATATCGATTCCTTGATATACTTGATTTTTTTGAGTATTAATATTTACGCCACCATAAATGCCTAAAGTCCTAACAGACATGTATTTTGTTAGTTTTTCTACTTCCTCAACAACCTGTACAACAAGTTCACGTGTAGGAACTAAAATCATTATGCGAGGATTATAAGTATTTACAAATTTGTACTGCTTTAATAATGGTAGTAAATAAGCAAAGGTTTTTCCTGTTCCAGTTTGAGCAATTCCCATCATATCACGACCAGACATAATTACTGAAAATGATTTTTCTTGAATAGGAGTAGGTGTTGTGAAGTTTAAATCATCTATAGCTTTTTGTAAAGATTTAGGTAGATTGAACTGCTCGAAATTTGTCATTTGATATTATTTTTTGCAAAGGTATCGTTTAATGTCCATTTTTTACCAATTTTTAAGGTCGTTCATCGAAAAAAGTAAGATTTTATATAAATATTAGACAATTTTGTCTTAAATTTTCAGTGCTAATAAGACAATGGAATGCTTCAGAGTAATTATATTAAGGATTATTTTTTTTCATATATAAAACAAGATTTAGATTTATTCAATCAAATTGTAGTTTTAAATAAAAAGCATTTTTTTGTTTTTGACATGGTAAATCAAGATTTTCTTTGGATTTCAGAGCATTTATCCAAAAAATTAGGTTTTAGAGATAAAGAAAATGATCTTCACTTTTGGAAAAAACACCTATTATTTGATATAGATCAGATTACGAATCAAAAAGCGAACATTAAGTTTGTTAATGATAAGGGAGTATCTGTTTATTCCCCTGTTTTAATTAAAGAGATAACAGATGAAAAAGGTAATATAAAGTTTATAGTAGGAATTTTGGAAACTTCAGTACATTTCAAAGATTCAAATAAAAAAGTAAGTAGAATTAGGAAATTCCAAAGCACTTTACTAGAAAATCAAGATAGATTCAATTTTATTTCAGATAACATTTCAGATGGAATTTATATAATTGAAAACGAGCAATTAGTTTTTACATCTGGTGCCTATTTAAAAATGATGGGAATGTCAGAAACTCAAAAGCAACATAATCACAAAGTAGATATGTTTGGGATGGTGCATCCTGATGATCTAGAATCAGTAAAAAAGATTATTTATGGCGCTGCAGCTCAACTTTTGCCTTCTGTAAAATATGTTTTTAGATGTCGTAGAGGAGATGGAGACTATATATGGCGTGAAGATATTATGAACATTCAATACAATGAAAAAAATGAGCCTGTAAAAGTTGTAACCATTGCTCGTGATATTACACAGGAAAAAATTGAAAAATTAGAAAATGAAAAAAAGCAAAAGGATACTGAAAAACAGAATAATTTATTGATTAATTTATATTCTAGTGTTAGTACTAAAAGTTTAAAAGATAAAATAAAAGAAGTAACAGTTTTAGCTACAAAAGGTCTTACTATTGATAGAGCAAGTTTCTGGGAAATTAAAGAAGATGAACTTGTTTGTAATGATTTATATGATAAAAATCAAGATAAACATCTTAAAGATCATTTTTTTAAAATTAGAGAGATTCCAAAATATATTGCTGCTGTAAATAATCAAGTGGCACTTGTGGCTGATGATGTTTATGATAATGAAGCAACTTCAGAGTTAATAGATAATTACCTAAAGCCTTTAGGAATAACTGACATGTTGGATATTCCTATCAGAGCAAATGGAAAATTTTACGGAGTTTTGTGTTGCGAACACAGAGATGATCCAAGAGTATGGAGTGAAAATGATATTTCATTTGCCAGAGCTCTAGCAGACTATTTAAGTTTAGCTATAGAAGAAGATAAAAGAATTACCGCAGAAACCCAATTAAACGAAAATCAAGAGCAACTAAAATTTATTTCTGAAAATACTTCAGATGGTATTTTGGTTATTGAAAACAATAAAATAAGCTATGTATCACCTGTATTTGCTAAGCTTTCTGGGTATACAGAAATATATATTAAAAACCTAACATTAGGAGAAATTTTCGATTTTATTCACCCAGATGATATTGTCAAAATAACAGAAGTTATTTATAAAAATCTGAGTGTTCAAAACGAAAAATTCAGTTATGAATATAGATTTAAAGGTGCTTCTGGTGACTATCAATGGAGAGAAGATTCGGCTAATGTAATTTATAACCCTGATGGAACTTACTCTAAGTATATTTTAGTTTCTAGAGATATATCAGAAAGAAAGTTAACAGAAAATAGGCTTATTGAAAGTGAACAACAACTTAGATTAATTACTGAAAATACTTCAGATGGAGTTGCAGTAATTGAAAATGGAAAATTGTCTTATGTTTCTCCATCTTATATGAGACTTTTAAATTATTCTAAAGAAGTATATCTAAATTTTACTCCTGATGACATTTATGATAAATTTCATCCAGAAGATTTGGTAAAGGTTAAACCGTTCATAAAAGATTGTTTGTCGAAACAAATGAAGGAGTTTAAATATGAAATGAGATTTAGAGATTCCAATGGTAACTACCATTGGCGTGAAGATTCTGCAAATGTTATATATGATGAAAATGGTAGGTATTCTAAGTATATTGTTGTTACACGAGATATTTCGGCAAGAAAAGAATCTGACAAGGAGAAAAATAGGTTGTATGAAATTACTGAAAAGCAAAATCAAAAACTAATTAACTTTACTCATATTGTCTCACACGATATTCGCTCGCATACTAGCAACCTGGCCATGATTCTTGATTTGTTTGAACAAACAAATGATCCCGATGAACAAAAAGAATATTTTACAATGCTAAAGAAGAGCACCAATAAGCTTTCTGATACTATTTTCTTTTTGAATGAAACTGTTGCTATTCAAAGTGGTGGTAAAAATGATTTTGTCATTCTTAATCTTAAAAAGGAAATTGAGCACACAATTTTAGGAATTAATGCCATTATAAAGAGTAACAAAGCAATTATAAATATTAATGTTGCAGAAAATATAGAAGTTAAAGTCACTCAGTCTTATTTTGAGAGTATAATTTTTAATTTATTAACTAATGCTATTAAATATAAAGCGAAAGATAAATCGCCTATAATTGATATAACTGCTAGTTTACAAAATGAAGAAGTTGTTTTAAAAATTAGTGATAATGGTCTGGGAATTGATTTAGAAAAAAACAGAGATAAAGTTTTTGGAATGTATAAGACTTTTCACGGAAATTCAGATGCTGTTGGATTAGGATTGTTTATGGTTAAAAACCACATAGAATCAATGGGAGGAAGGGTTGAAATTGAAAGCGAGGTTGGAAATGGAACTACTTTTACTTTATATTTTGTATGAAAAAAGCTGAGGTTACATATATAATTGATGATGATTCTATTTTTGTTTTTGTTCTTAAAAAACTTTTAGAGAAAAACGAAAATTTTGTTCAGGTTCGTGATTTTAAAAATGGCGAAGATGTATTAGATATCTTGCAAAATAATACTGAATTTCCGGATATTATTTTATTGGATATTAATATGCCAGTGGTTGATGGATGGCAATTTTTGCAAAAATTAGAAGAGCTTCCTAATAAAGAAAATTTAAGAGTCTTTGTTATGTCTTCTTCAATTGATGTGGCTGATGTTGAAAAATCTAAAGAGTTTACAACTGTAAAAAATTATATTTCTAAGCCTATTAATCAAGAAAAGCTGAATGATTTGCTAAATCAAATATAAAACGAAAAACCATCTCATTAGAGATGGTGTTTTCAAAATATAGGTTTGGTTTGGTTTAAGATTTTTAGTTGTTAAGCATAACTGGCATAACAAGCATTGTAACTGTTTCACCTTCATCTAGACCATCTGCAGGAGTTAATATTCCCGCTCTGTTAGGCATTGACATTTCAAGCATAATCATGTCAGATTGAAGGTTTGTAAGCATTTCTGTTAGAAAGCGAGAGTTAAAACCAATTTGCATATCATCACCTTGATAATCACAAGTAAGGCGCTCTTCAGCTTTATTAGAATAATCAATATCTTCTGCAGAAATGTTTAGTTCTGTTCCAGCAATTTTTAAACGAATTTGGTGAGTGGTTTTGTTAGAAAAAATAGCCACACGACGAACAGAGTTTAAAAATAACGTTCTGTCAATTAATAATTTATTAGGATTCTCCTTAGGAATTACTGCTTCATAATTAGGATATTTTCCATCGATTAAACGACAAGTTAATACATAATTGTCAAAAGAGAAAGTTGCATTAGCGTCATTATATTCAATAGTAACTTCGGAATCAGATGTTGCTAAAATACCTTTTAAAATATTTAAAGGTTTTCTTGGCATAATAAATTCAGCTACTTGGGATGCTTTTACATCGGTACGAGCATATTTTACTAGTTTGTGTGCATCTGTAGCAACAAAAATTAATCCATCTGTAGAGAACTGAAAAAATACTCCACTCATTACAGGGCGTAAATCATCATTACCAGCAGCAAAAATAGTTTTGCTAACGGCTGTAGATAATACTTCTGCAGGAACAATAGTTTTAGACGGTTCTTCTAAATTAACCGATTTAGGAAATTCTTCTCCAGGAGCATAAGCTAAAGCATATTTTCCAGATTGAGAGCTAATCTCAATTGTATTATTTTCTTCGACTGTGAATGTTAGGGGTTGTTCAGGGAAAGTTTTTAAAATTTCTAATAATAACTTTGCGGGAACCGCAACACTTCCTTCACTATTTGAATCAATAGAAAGTGTAGCAGACATTGTAGTTTCTAAATCTGACGAAGAAACGATTAATTGATTTTGTTTTAATTCAAACAAAAAATTATCTAAAATAGGTAAGGTATTGCTACTGTTAATAACACTTCCTAAAACCTGTAATTGTTTTAGTAAATAAGAACTTGATACTATAAATTTCATTTGCATCTTTTTAAATAATGGTCTAATAAATTCTCAGACACTTTACGTTTTACAAATATATTTTAAACCATTCAGTATTGAAAACAATTTTATCAACAAGAATAGAGGTTTTTCAACATAATTAACGGGCGTATTGTCTTTTTCTAAAGTAAGTAATTGCAATTCCAAACAATATTAATATTACTAAAGGTAAGCCAACAGTAAGTAATTGAGTATAGGTGTACTCTTCATAAACCTTTTCTTTGTCTAGTAAAGGTAAATCCACTTCCTTGCTTCTAATGTTAATAAGTCCATTGTCATCTAGCAAATAATTTACACAATTCATCAAAAACTCCTTGTTTGAATACATTTGGTTTGTCCATTTGTCATATCCTAACTCCATTGGTTGTCCTTTTTCATCCAATTGATTTTTGATAATGTCACCATCAGTTACGATTATCATTTTAGACGATTTTCCTTTGGCTTTAAAATTTGAATCTTTAAAAGGTAAAACTCTGTTTTCATATACCGAAGAAAAGTAACCTTCTAATAACAAACCTATAGGTAAATTTCCTGGTGTATAATCTTGCGGATTTGGCTTTTCATTGACTGTTTTTAAATCAATTTCAACAGGTGTTCCAATTTTCTTTGAATAAATTGACGATTGTAACAAAACGGTCTTTTTAATGTCGTTTTTTAATACATCTATTGGATTAGTAAATTCTAGTTTAATTCCATCAATGTTATTCACAATAGGATGATGACTTTCTGGGAAAATGTATGGAGAAAAAAACCAAGGATATTTTTCATACTGTGTTTCATTTCCTCTTTGACCAGTGGCTAGGGCAATAGGTGTTGCTTGTAAATCTTTTACCAAATAAGGGTTAATTCTAAATCCGTATTTAAAAAACATATCGTTCAATCCTAAATCAAATGGGAAAGCAAATGCTGAACCATTTTGACGTAGATTTTCCATGTCAATGTTCACAGATTCTACCAACCAAATTGTTTTTCCACCATTGATTAAAAATTGATCTAAAACCTGTTTTTCTTGATCAGAAAATGCTTCTTTCGGTTTTGCAATTAGGGCCAAATCGAAATTTTGTAATTGTTTTAATGTTTTTGCAGGGTTTTTTGCTACTGAGTCTAATGTAAAAGCTCCTAAAAAATAACTTTCTCCAAGAGTTCTTAAAAAATCTGCTTGGTAAGCATCGGCCATTTCTCCATTCCCTTTTATTACAGCAATTTTCTTTTGTTTAGGAGTAGTGACTTTGTAAAAAGCATCTGCAAATGCATACTCTAAATGTTGTACAGAGCTAATTACTTTTTCTTGAGTAGAAGCACCTAAACGATTTTTAAGTAATGGTAATTTTGTGCTTTTGTCTTTGTAACTAGCTATTGCCCATGGGAAAACAACTTCTTGTGATTGTTTACCTTTATCATCAACAGTAACCTTTATGGGAGTTAATCCTCTTTCTAAGAAAGATTCCATAATTGCATCTGCCTCTTCAGGATTTTCTAGTGGGTTTACAAATTGATAAATAATATTGGGATTATACGCTTTAAATTCTTCTAAAATTTGCTTTGTTTCAGTTTGCAAACGTTTGAATTCTGCAGGAAAATTTCCTTCTAAAAAAACATCTACATAAATAGGTTCTTTAGCATTTTTAAGTATGTTTAATGAAGCTTCTGATAGTGTATATCTTTTATCAGCAGTTAAATCGAAACGATGAAAAAAGAAATTACTAATGATATTTATTGCAATTATTGCAATAAGTGTTACAACTAAAGTCTTTATATTTTTCATTATAATTTGTACGATTTTAGTTTGTGAACAGTTAACGAAAGAAACAAAAAGATGATGCTTATAAAATAAATTACATCTCTTGTATCAATTACACCACGACTCATGCTTTTGTAATGAAAATCCATTCCAAAAGAATCAATTAATGAACTAAAATCTCCTAGTGCTTTGTAGTTTGAAATACCCTGAAAACCAAAATAGATGACAAAACATAAAAGAACCGAAATTAGAAACGATACAATTTGATTATCAGACAATGAAGAAGTATAAATACCAATTGAAGTATAAGCTCCCATTAAGAATAATAGCCCAAAATATGAACCTAACGTGCTTCCAAAATCAATATTTCCTTCAGGTAATCCCAAATCATATATCACTTTTACGTATACTAAGGTTGGCATGATTGCTATAATAAGTAATAAAAATGATCCAAAAAACTTACCGTTTACAATCTCCCATAGCGTCATAGGCTTTGTAAGTAATAATTCCATTGTACCTTGCTTTTTTTCATCCGAAAAACTGCGCATGGTAACAGCTGGAATTAGAAAAAGTAAAATCCAAGGAGCAATGGTAAAAAAAGGAGTCATATCGGCAAAGCCTGTATTGAGTATATTATAATCACCTTCAAAAACCCAAAGGAATAATCCGTTAAGAATTAAAAAAATGGCAATTACCAAATATCCTATAGGTGAACCAAAAAAGGAACGGAATTCTTTGAATAAAATGGCTTTCATTTATTTTATTAAAGTTAAATTTAAAATCGAACAAAAGTAATCGAATAAGACCAAAATTGAAACATTATGCTAAAGAAACTAATTTGTCTACACTCCAAGCTTCTGGTTTGTCATTGAATAGTTTTTTTGTAAAAGTCCATACATCATAAAATAATTCAGAATTTCTATAGTTTTCTAAGTCCTGTTCAGTTTCCCAATAACTATATGTAAAAAATATACATGGATTGTTTTTATCCTGATATAATTCTAAAAAACG
>CAZMCP010000023.1:0-37269 GCA_964565035.1 uncultured Flavobacterium sp.
CACCAGCTTTTCCTACATCTCCAACAACACGCTCGTGATCTGAATCATAGCCTCTATGCGTTGCTAAATCAAATGCTACCGATAATCCTTTTTGTCCTGCAGCTAAATTTCTTCTGTAAAAAGCATTACTTTCTTCGGCTGTAGAAAATCCAGCGTATTGACGGATTGTCCAAGGACGACGCACATACATCGTAGCATAAGGACCACGTAAATTAGGGGCAAATCCTGCTCCAAATTCTAAATGCTCTAAGTCTTCAATATCCGATTTCGAGTAATTTGATTTTACTTCGATGCCTTCGGCAGTTGTGAAATTTTGCACTTCGACTGACTCAGTGTGCAATTTTTGGCCTTCGACTTTTGACTCTAATGTAATATGTTGAATATTTTTTCTCACTATTTATTCTATAACTTGAAATTGATAATGACGGTAGCTTAAGTTTTTATTTTTGTTATTTACTAAAGCGCCAACTGCAGCAGTAGCTACACCTCCAGTAAAAACGGCTACCGCAGACTCATTACTACCAGCGGCTAAAACTCCCGAAGTAACTAATAATCCTGCACTGGCTCCAAAAAGAATGTTTTTTACTGTGCGGCCACCTTTAGGGAAAATTTTAATGCTGGCAATGTTGTTAATCTTGACTTCGGTACCGTCAACCGTGATGGTTTCATTGTCTTTTACTGAAAAGCTACCTACCATTTTTTTACGATCTAATGTGGCAATTTTAGTTCTTTGTCCTTCTTCGAAAAGAACAGTTTTGCCAGTAGTTTTATTAGTAGCTTCCATTTTTTTTGTTTGTCCAAAAAAAGTAAAGCTTGTAAGAACGAATACTAATAATAATAGCTTTTTCATAGTGTTGGTTTTATGGTTGTTTTTCGGTTTCTAAACGCTCTTGTTCCATTTTTTCGGCCAAACGTTTTTCAATAATTGGCGTAATCAATGTTTTGCGAGGCTTTATTTTTACGAAAGGGAAAAGTTCTAAGTCATGACTCATGCGATCATTTTTATTTGGGTATTTGTTGGTCCCCAAAAGAATTTCTTTACCTGAATCAAATAACTCTTGTTCTTTTTGTGCACTTTCCTGTATTTTCTTTTGAATGGTTCCTTCTTTTAACTGATGTAAAAAACCTCCGTTAGCTTCGATATCTTTAAATAATATAAGGGCTTTGTTTGCTAATTGTGAAGTTAGATTTTCTATATAATAAGCTCCATCAGAAGGATTTTCTACTTTATCGAAATAACTTTCATTTTTTAAAACCAATAACTGATTTCTCGAAATTCTGTCACCAAACTCATTATCCTTATGATAAATGGCGTCATAAGCAAGATTAGAAACTACATTTGCTCCTCCTAAAATAGCACTCATACATTCAGTAGTGGTGCGTAGCATATTCACATTATAGTCATACAATGTTTTATTACGTTTTGTAGGCGTTGCTATGATATGACACTCAAAATCATGATTGTATTCTTTAGCTAAAGTTGAAAACAATAAACGTAAAGCTCTAAGTTTCGCTATTTCGAAGAAATAGTTAGTACCTACAGCAGTTTCGATTACAATGGGTTGTTCTATTTTTTTGTATTTATTAAAATACTCATTTAAATGAGCAAGTGTATATGCTAGTTGTTGCACAATGTTTGCTCCAGCATTTTGATACAATGTTGAATTGATAGAAACAACATTACTATTTTTATAATTTGAAATTGCAGATTGTATTACTTCAAAATTATCGTTTCCAGTGAACCAATTACCATCAGAAGCTAATTGATGAATAGGGTCTACTAAACAATAAATTGTGGTTTCTTTTGTAGCTGCAACTGTATTTATTTTTTGTAAAAAACTTTCGGAAAGGAATTTTATAGTAAGGTAAACTGGTATAGCATCGATTTCAATGTCAGAAAGTAGCTTAACAATATCAGTTTCTTCGTTTTCGATAGTAAATCGCAAACTTTCTGCACCTCTTGCAATAGCATCTTTTGCTTTTTTGATTGATTTTTCAACATCAAAAACAAATATGTTTTGTAAGATTTTGAAAGGTTCATTAGAAGAGGTAACATTGTTGATGTTAACATCTTCATCAGCATGGTAAAATGGTTTTACTTTTATACCTTCTGGACTTTCCCAAACTAATGTTTCGTTATAATCGGCCCCTTTTAGCTCGTATTGGATTTGCTGTTTCCATTGTTTTGATGAAACGGGTTCGAAATCTTTAAATAAGTTATTTTTCATAATTTGAAATTCCAAATGCCAACTTTATGATTCTAACTTTAAGGGTTAGAAATTATATGTTATTTGCTATTTACTGATTTTTTTCAATTGTATCTCCTTCAAATTCTATTATATAAATATCTTCGTTTTCACGTTTCATATAATATTTTTCTCTTGCATATTTTTCTATTTGTGCTGGGTTTTTGAGCTTTTTAATTTGGCCTTTATCTTTTTTTATTTCTTCTTGATAATAGGTTTTGTTGTCTTCGAGTTCGTCTATTTCTTTGTTTAAAACTCTGTGGTCTAAATAAGAATAGTTGTCTAGAAAAAGCATCCAAACCACAAAAAATAATGAAACCAAAAAATACCTGTTGCCTAAAAATTTTAGCCAAGGTTTTTGGGACGTTATCTTTTCAATTGGATTTGTCATTGGTTTTCTTTAGCCCCGATAGCAGCGGTATCCTTTTTGTGTTGACTGAGGATCTCGAAGTCAACAGAAAAGATATAGCGAATAGCGGGAAATAGCTCCTAAAAATAGTAAATATTTATGAAATACGTTGATTAATTACTGCTCGAACCACATCGATTGCCACAGTATTGTATTTGTCATTAGGGATAATGATATCTGCAAAGGCTTTAGTAGGTTCGATGAACTGTTCGTGCATAGGTTTTAAAGTGGTTTGGTAACGATTTAGAACTTCTTCCATATCTCTTCCACGCTCTGCAATATCTCTTTTTAAACGACGTATAAGTCTTTCGTCTGAATCTGCATGAACGAAAACTTTGATATCAAACATTTCACGAAGTTCAGGATTGGTAAAGATTAAGATTCCTTCGACAATCATAACTTTTCTGGGTAAAGTATGAATTGTATCACCAGTGCGATTATGTTTTACAAACGAATAAACCGGTTGGTCTATAGCTTTATCTGCTTTTAAATCTTTTAAATGTTGTACTAAAAGTTCAAAATCTATAGAACGAGGGTGGTCAAAGTTAATTTTTGTACGTTCGTCTAGAGATAAATCATTGGTTTGTTTGTAATAATGATCTTGAGAAATAATACCTACCTCAGTTTCTGGTAGTTCGTTCATGATTTGGTGAACAACTGTTGTTTTTCCTGAGCCAGTTCCTCCGGCAATACCTATAATTAGCATAATTGTCTTGTTTGTGAACTGCAAAAATAGCGATTATGAATTTATTTTTTGTAGTGCTATTGATTATTCCTGAAAAAAAACAATACTTTTATAGCTTAAATTAAATATTAAATAAAATGAAGAAAATTGCAGTATTAGCGTTGCTAATTGTTACATCTTTTTCTTTTGCACAAAAGGTAAAAGTGGAAAAAGGAGATTTTAAAGCTTTAAAAGGTCAAACTGAAGTTAATGTTATTTTTGATTATAGCAAACTACAGCTTTTGAAAGAAAATTTGACTGAAGCCCAATATGTAGAAAATAGATCGAAAGAGCTTAATGAGAAAACGAAAGGAAACGGTGATATTTGGAAAAAGAAATGGGAGGGAGCTAAAAGTATGATTTGGAATCCTAAATTTTTAGAAATTGCTAATGCAGTATCATCAAAAGAGAAAACTGGAATTTC
The DNA here is from genome assembly GCA_964565035.1 of uncultured Flavobacterium sp. GTDB lineage: Bacteria > Bacteroidota > Bacteroidia > Flavobacteriales > Flavobacteriaceae > Flavobacterium. The sequence goes on from CAZMCP010000023.1 coordinate 3,804, forward strand.
ATTTCAAGAAGATTTGGGTTCTGCAAAATATACTATTATTGTAGAAGCGGTTTGGATCTATCCAGGATGGGATATTTCAATGATGAAACAACCAGCAAAAGTAACAACTCGTATCAAATTAGTAGAGACTGCAAACAAAGCAAATGTTCTTGGTGAACTTTTTAGCGAAAATGCTCCAGGTGATCAGTGGGGTAGTAATTTTAGTAATGAATCAAGAATTGGTGAAGGTTTTGCAAAAACAGCTAAAACTTTTGTGGCAAAATTTGTTGCCAAAGACGTTAAATAATTATTAATATTCGATTGCTAATAAAAAACCCATCATAATGATGGGTTTTTTGTTAATTGTTCTTTTTCTAGATTTATTAAGTGCGCCATATTTTTAACCACATTGTCATGTTTTTTTACAAAAGGATTTTCTTGGTCCCAAACATAACCTGCTAATACAGCACATATTTTTCTTTTTACTTCTGGATTTTCTGGTCTATGGAAGAATAAAGTCTGAAGGTTTCCAGTATACCATTCTTTAACATAAGTTGTAAATACTCCAATTCCACTTCTCATATATTGTGTGAATTCTACCTCCCAGTCTATTTTTTCTCCTTGTAACTGGCGGTGAACTAATTTTGCAGAAAGCATTCCTGATTCAGTTGCAAAAGCTACACCAGATGAAAAAACAGGATCTAAGAACTCAGAACTGTTTCCGGTAAGTGAGAAACCGTCACCATACATTTTTTTAACTGAACGAGAGTAGTTTTCAAGTTTTACTGGTTCAAACAAGAATTCTACACCACCAAAGCGTTTTATATAATAATCAGATAATTGAATAGCATTCTTTAAAGCTTCAGCATTGTCTTTATTGGTAGAAAGAGAATTGATGAAATCTGTTGGTCCAACAACTCCTAAACTAGTATTACCATTAGAGAAAGGAATAACCCATAGCCAAACTTCAGTTTCTAAAATATCAAATGATATCAAAGTACCTTCTTCCCCTTCCGGACGATTAATATCTTTAACGTGAGTAAAAATAGAAGAGTGAGGGTCTAATTTTGATGGAGTGTCTAAATCTAATAATCTAGGTAAAACTCTTCCATATCCACTTGAATCAATAATGAACTTTGCATGAATTTCTTTCATGTTACCATCTTTGTCTTTTACTGTTGTTATAGAATCACTTCCGTTAAATTCAACAGCAAGAACTTCACTTTCAAATTCTAAGTCAATTCCTTTTTTAAGGACTTCTTGAGCCAATGTGTTATCAAAATCAGCTCTTGGTACTTGCCAAGTCCAATCCCAGCCTTCAGAAAATTTATCACTAAAGTCAAATACGCAAATTTCTTCACCTCTAATAAAGCGTGCACCTAATTTTTTTTCAAAATTCATTGCGTCAAGAGCTGGAAACAAACCCGCTTCATAAAAATGATCCATTACTCTTGGTATCAAACTTTCACCTACAACTAGTCTTGGAAATTTTGTTTTTTCGACAACTTTTACCTTAACATTGTTGTTGTGTAAATATGATGCTGATACACATCCAGATGGTCCCGCACCAATCACTAAAACATCTACTATCTCCTTTGTCATTTTTTTTCTTTTTTTTTCTTAAGAAAATATTACTTTTGCAAGTTCAAATTAACTACATATATTTTGAAAATGAAAGCGAATAGTAATTATAATTTCGCTTTAAAAAAAATGAGCAATTGATGAGTGTAATAAACGAGTATTTAAGTCTAAAAGAATTTGAAGATATAGTCTTTAAAAATAACCCTGTACAAGTAAGTGATAACGTTCTAGAAAGAGTTTCAAAAAGTTTTGAATTTCTAAAGGAGTTTTCTGAGAATAAAGTGATTTATGGAGTAAATACTGGTTTTGGGCCTATGGCTCAATATCGTATTAAAGACGAAGACCGTTTGCAATTGCAATATAACTTAATACGTAGTCATTCTTCAGGAACTGGAAAACCATTAAGTCCTGTATTTGTTAAATCATCAATTTTAGCAAGATTAAATACACTTTCGTTAGGTAATTCTGGGGTTCATCCTTCGGTTATTTTATTAATGAAAGAGTTTATTAACAGAGATATTACTCCTTTGATATTTGAACATGGTGGTGTAGGTGCCAGTGGAGATTTAGTTCAATTAGCACATTTAGCTCTTACATTAATAGGTGAAGGAGAGGTTTTTTATAAAGGGGAGAGAAGAGCTACTAAAGAAGTTTTTGAGATAGAAGGTTTACAGCCAATTAATGTAGAAATTCGTGAAGGCTTAGCTTTAATGAATGGAACTTCGGTAATGACGGGAATAGGTATTGTAAATGTTTACAATTCTAAAAAAGTTTTGGATTGGTCAGTGAAAATATCTTGTGCTATTAATGAATTAGTACAGGCATATGATGATCATTTATCTGAAGAATTAAATGGAGTAAAACATCATTTTGGACAACAAGAGATTGCTAGAAAAATGAGAAATCACTTGTCTGATAGTTCTTTAGTAAGAAAAAGAGAAGATCACTTGTATTCAGGAGAAAATACAGAAGATGTATTTAAAGAAAAAGTACAAGAATATTATTCTTTAAGATGTGTTCCTCAAATTTTAGGGCCTGTCTTAGATACTATTAACGGAGTTGAAAAAGTTTTAGAAAACGAAATCAATTCTGCTAATGATAATCCAATTATTGATGTAAAAAATAAGCATGTTTATCATGGTGGTAATTTTCATGGTGATTACATTTCTTTAGAAATGGATAAATTGAAAATTGTTGTTGCTAAATTGACTATGCTTGCAGAAAGACAGCTAAACTATTTACTGAATTCTAAAATTAACGAAATTTTACCTCCTTTTGTAAATTTAGGTACTTTAGGGTTTAATTTTGGTATGCAAGGAGTTCAGTTTACAGCCGTATCAACTACTGCTGAGTCTCAAACCTTGTCAAATCCTATGTATGTTCATAGTATTCCTAATAATAATGATAATCAAGATATTGTTAGTATGGGGACAAATGCTGCTGTAATGGCTGGAAAAGTGGTTGAAAATGCATTTGAAGTGTTAGCGATTGAATTAATTACAGTAGTTCAGGCTATTGATGCTCTTGGATTCAAAAATCAGGTTTCTTCAACTACGAAATCTATTTTTGATGAAGTTAGAAAAATTGTACCAGAGTTTAAAGATGATATGGTAATGTATCCATATGTTCAAAAAGTGAAGGATTACTTGATGGCTTAATTAGTATTATTTAAAATAACATAAAATGAAAAAGCTACTTATTTTATTAATCTTTTTTGCTCAATCTGTTTTAGGACAAGAATTAGCATTAGTTAAAAGTGATGGTAAATTTGGTTACCTTACTAAAACTGGCGACTATGCAATAGAACCTAAATTTAAAGTGGCTAAAAATTTTTCGGATGGTTTAGCAGCAGCAGAAGAAAACTATAAATGGGGCTTTATTGATATTAAAGGAAACTGGATTATTAAACCAACCTTTGATGATGTTAAATATTTTGATAGCGGAATTTGTGTTGTAGCAAAAGATAAACAATGGTTTTACATAAATAAAAAAGGTGAAACTTTAAAAATGCCAGCCTCAGATAAGGTGTATGATTTTAACGAAGGAGTAGCGATTATTAAACAAAATGAAAAAATAGGTTTAATAAATACTAAAGGAGATATTATCGTTCAACCAGTATACGAAATCATTAAATCTTTCTCAGAAGGTTACGCCCAAGTAAAAAAGGATAACAAATGGGGAATTATAGATAAAACGGGTAAAATTATAGTCAGTATTGAGTATGATGATTTAGGCGATTTGTATAAAAATGTTACTTGGGGAAAAAAAGGAGAATCTTTTGGTTTGATTATTGCTAATAAATTTAAAGCAATTGAAGGGGTTTCAAAAATTTGGGATTTTGAAACTAGTGATTTCACTTATGCAAAAAAAGCAGAAAAAGTTGGTTTCATTGATTTGAAAGGGAATTGGGTTATTGAACCAAAGTTTGATAAGGCGAGAGCTTTTGTCAAAAACTTAGCACCTATTTGCGAAGGAAAAAAATGGGGTTATATTGATATTAAAGGGAATTATATAGTAAAACCAATGTATGATGATGCAGAAGTTTTTAGTCCTGATGGATTAGCTCCAGTTAGAGAAAAAGAATGGGGTTTTATAGACGCTACTGGTAAAATGATTATTCCTACGAATTATCAAATATCAGCCGGAGGAATTGCAGCATTGTTCAAAAAGAATAATGAAAAAGGTTTCATTAATGGTCTAGCAAGAGTTGCTATAAAATCAGAAAAAAAATATTGTTTTTTAAAAGTTGATGGAAGTATTTTAGGAAACAAAAAATTTGAACAAGCAGAATTATTTCAAAAATAAGAAAACATGAAGTGTGCCTTAATTACAGGAGGTTCCAGAGGAATTGGAAGTGCTATTTGTCAAAAAATTGCTCAAGAAGGGAATTACCATATATTAATTAATTATCAAGGAAATCAAGAAGCTGCCGAAGCTACTTTGGCTAAAGTAAAAGAACTTGGTGCTACTGGAGAAATTATAAAATTTAATGTGGCTGATGCAAATGATGTTGCAACAGTATTAACAGCATGGCAAGAAGCAAATCCTAATGCAATTGTAGAGGTAATTGTAAATAATGCAGGTATTACGCGTGATGGTTTGTTTATGTGGATGTCTCAAGATGATTGGAATAATGTTATAAATACCAGTTTGAATGGTTTTTTTAATGTGACTAATTTCTTCATTCAAAAATTATTAAGAAATAAGTACGGACGTATAGTTAATATGGTTTCAGTATCAGGCGTAAAAGGTACTGCTGGACAAACAAACTATTCTGCTGCAAAAGGAGCTGTTGTAGCAGCCACTAAGGCTTTAGCACAAGAAGTTGCAAAAAGAAATATTACTGTAAATGCGGTAGCCCCTGGTTTTATTAGAACTGATATGACAGGTGAATTAGACGAGAAAGAGTTGGTGAAATTAATACCGGTAAATCGTTTTGGTGAAGCAGAAGAAGTTGCTGATTTAGTTGCCTTTTTAGCATCTAGAAAAGCAGGTTATATTACAGGAGAAGTAATTAATATAAACGGAGGAATTTATTCATAAAATTACTTAATTAAAAAATGGATAAAAGAGTAGTAATTACCGGAATGGGAATTTATTCTTGTATAGGTACTTCATTGGATGAGGTTAAAAACTCTTTGTATGAAGGAAAATCAGGAATAATATATGATGAAGAAAGAAAAGAGTTTGGTTTCCGGTCTGCTTTAACTGGAGGAGTTCCTAGGCCAGATCTAAAAAATCTTCTTAACAGAAGACAAAGAGTTAGTGTAGGTGAGGAAACGGAGTATGCTTATATGGCTACTATTGAGGCTCTTAAAAACGCGAACATTGATGATGCTTTTTTTGATGAAAATGAAGTAGGTATTATTTATGGTAATGATAGTGTCTCTCTTGCTATAATTGAAGCAACAGATATTATTAGAGAGAAAAAAGATACTACACTTATAGGTTCAGGAGCAATTTTCAAATCTATGAATTCTACGGTAACCATGAATCTTTCAACTATTTTTAGATTGAAAGGTGTTAACCTAACGATTAGTGCTGCTTGTGCTAGTGGTTCACACTCTGTAGGATTAGGATATCATTTAATAAAAAGTGGTCTTCAAGATATGATTATTTGTGGCGGAGCTCAAGAAATCAATAAATATGCAATGGCTAGTTTTGATGGACTAGGTGTTTTCTCTACTGATGAAGATAACCCTTCAAAATCATCGCGTCCATTTGATTCTTCTCGTAATGGTTTAGTGCCATCGGGAGGAGGTGCTACTTTAATTCTGGAAAGTTATGAATCTGCAATAAAAAGAGGTGCTCCAATAATTGCTGAAGTTGTTGGGTATGGATTTTCATCAAACGGAGGTCATATTTCTACGCCAAATGTTGAGGGACCAGCAACAGCAATGAAAAGAGCATTGGAACAAGCTAATATTAAGCCAAGTCAAATCGATTATATAAATGCACATGCTACATCAACCCCTGTGGGAGATGCGAATGAAGCAAAAGCAATTTTCGAAATTTTTGGCGAAAACGGACCACTTGTAAGTTCAACAAAATCAATGACAGGACATGAATGTTGGATGGCTGGAGCAAGTGAAGTTATTTATTCAATTTTAATGATGCAAAATTCGTTTGTAGCCCCAAACATTAATTTAGAGAATCCTGATGAAGATTCAAAAAAATTAAATATTGCAACATCTACTATAAATAAAAAAATTGACATATTTTTGTCAAATTCTTTCGGATTTGGAGGAACAAATTCGGCTTTAGTAATAAAAAAAGTTTAGTTATTTAAGAAATGAGCAAAGAAGAGATTATTGAAATCGTAAACGGATTTTTGGTTGATGAATTTGAGGTTGATGTAGATACTATTTCACCAGAAGCAAATTTAAAAGACACACTAGGTTTAGATAGTTTAGACTATGTAGATTTAGTTGTGATTATCGAATCTAATTTTGGTGTAAAACTTGGTGAAGCAGATTTTATCGGTATAGATACATTTCAAAAATTTTATGATTTGATTGAAAATAAAATCAAAGCAAAAGGATAATTCTAATGAGTGAGTGGGACGGAAAATCAAAAGGAACACTACTCGGATATAAAATTTTTGTTTACTGTATAAAAAAGCTCGGAATCAAAGCAGCATATTCTGTCTTGATTTTTGTAGCTTTTTATTATTTTATATTTGAGAAGCGTTCAAACAAAGCAATTTTTTATTATTTCAATAAAAGATTAGGTTACTCGTACCTTAAATCAATCTGGTCAGTCTATAAAAGTTACTTTACTTTTGGACAAACCATAATAGATAAAACTGCAATATCTGCGGGACTTAGAAATAAGTTTACTTATGAGTTTGATGGTGTCGATTTACTTAAAAAACTTTTGGCAGAAAAAAAAGGAGGAGTTTTAATAAGTGCTCACGTTGGGAATTTTGAAATAGCAGAACATTTTTTTGGAGAAATTGATGTTGATTTTCAAATCAATTTAGTAACTACAGATATGGAACATTCCGTTATAAAGGAATATCTAGAAAGTGTTACAAAAAAGCCATCAATTAAATTTATCATTGTAAAAGAGGATTTGTCACATATTTTCGAAATTAATAATGCTCTGGCAAATAATGAATTGATTTGTTTTACAGGCGATAGATATTTTGAAGGTAACAAAACATTAACAGAACAGCTATTAGGGCAAAATGCACATTTTCCGGCAGGTCCCTTCTTAATTGCATCACGATTAAAAGTGCCTGTTTTATTTGTGTATGTTATGAAAGAATCCAACTTGCATTATCATCTCTATGCACGTGAATCTGATGCTAAACATAGAGATGAAAAAGGATTGTTAAAAGCATATACTACTAGTGTCGAAAATATGCTTTTAAAGTATCCGCTTCAATGGTTTAATTATTTTGATTTTTGGAACTCATTAAATAAAAAGTAAATGAAAAATGTTCTAGTACTTTATTATACACAATCAGGTCAGCTGGAGGAGATTGTTCGCAATATTTCCACACCATTATTGTCAAGTCCAGACATTAATCTTGCGTTTTGTGATATTAGTTTAGAAAAACCTTTCCCATTTCCATGGGAAAAAGCTGCTTTTTTTGATGCTTTTCCAGAATCATTTTTGCATATACCTTCAAAAGTACTTCCTCCATCAGATGAAGTTTTGAATAAAAAATATGATTTAATTATTTTAGGTTATCAAGTTTGGTATTTATCACCTTCTATTCCTGTAAATTCATTTTTGCAAAGTGAATATGCAAAAACACTATTCAACGGAACTCCTGTTGTAACGGTTATTGGTGCAAGAAATATGTGGGTTATGGCGCAGGAAAAAATGAAAGTGATATTAAAGGGGATTAATGCAAAATTAGTTGGGAATATCGCTCTTGTTGACCGACATATAAATCATGTGAGCGTAATAACGATTGTGAATTGGATGTTTTCTGGGAAAAAAGAACAAGCAGGTTTTTTACCTAAAGCAGGGGTATCCGATAAAGAAATAAATGGTGCTGCAAAGTTTGGTGAAGTAATCTTAAATCACCTAAAAAATGATTCTTTTGATCGTCTTCAAGAAAATTTGTTAGCAAAAGATGCTATTGAAATAAGGCCGTTTTTAGTAGAAATGGATAAAAAAGCAAATAAAATGTTTAAAAAATGGGCAAATTTGATCATAAAAAGACCAAATTCACGCTCAAAATTACTTAAGGGATTTAATGTTTATTTATTGGTTGCAATCTGGTTAATTTCACCAATTGTATATATCTTGCACCTTTTAAAATATCCATTGGTACTTAACAAAATAAAAAAAGAAAAAGCCTACTATAGAGGAGTTTAAATATGTTTGAAGTTTACATTACAAAATCAGGAAAATTTTTGCCCAATAAAGCTATCTCAAATGATGAGATGGAGTCTTTTCTTGGTTTAATCAACAATACGGCATCAAAAGCCAGAAGAATTATTTTACGTAATAACGGAATTATTACACGTTACTATGCTTTAGATGAAAATGGAGTGCCTACACATACTAATGCTGAGCTTACAAATAATGCTATAAAAACGCTTTATGACGGTACTTTCTCTGCAAAAGATGTAGAGTTGTTATCTTGTGGTACTTCTACTCCAGATAATTTATTACCTTCTCATGCTGCAATGGTGCATGGATTAATGAAAAATCAATCAGTTGAACTTAATTCATCTTCAGGAGTTTGTAATGCCGGTATGAATGCTTTAAAATTCGGATATTTATCTGTTAAGTCAGGGAATACTAACAATGCAGTTTGTACAGGTTCAGAACGAGTTTCTACTTGGATGAAGTCAGAAAAATTTGAAAACGAAATAGTTAATCTTAAAAATTTAGAAGAGCAACCAATAATTGCTTTCAAAAAGGATTTTTTGCGTTGGATGTTGTCTGATGGTGCTGCTGCTTTTTTACTTGAAAATAAGCCTAAAGGGGAAACACCTTTAAAAATAGAATGGATGGAAGCTTTTTCATATGCACATGAATTAGAAGCTTGCATGTATGCAGGAGGAGATAAACAAGCTGATGGAAGTATCAAACCATGGAGTGATTATAACGCTAATGAATGGCTTGAACAATCTGTTTTCTCAATCAAACAAGATGTTAAAATACTTGATCAGTATATCCTTGAAAAAGGAGCTTTAAGTATGAAAGCTGCTATGGATAAAAACAATATAACTGTTGATGATATAACATATTTCTTGCCACATGTTTCTTCTCACTACTTTGTTCAAGGTTTATATAAAAATCTTGCAGAAAAAGGAATTGAAGTACCTATGGAAAAATGGTTTATGAATTTAAAGAATGTTGGTAACGTAGGTTCAGCATCAATTTATTTAATGCTTGAAGAGTTGATGAATTCTGGAAAACTTAAAAAAGGAGATAAGGTATTATTATCTGTTCCTGAAAGTGGAAGATTTTCGTATTCATATGCTTATTTAACTGTTTGCTAATGGAAAATCAAGTTTTACCAATATTAGATTCAAAATTTGTAGGGAGTTTAATTCCTCAAAAATTTCCATTTGTAATGGTTGATAAACTTTTATCATTTTCAGAAAACGAAGTGATTGCAGGTTTACAAGTTACACAAGAGAATATATTTGAAAATCAAGGTGTTTTTCATGAATCTGGACTTATTGAGCACATGGCACAATCTGTTGCATTATTTACGGGATATCAGTTTTATTTAAAAAGTGAACCCGCTCCAACAGGTTATATAGGCTCCATAAAGTCAATAGAAATATTAGAATTGCCTAAACTTTCGGATGATGTTGTAACTACTGTAAGTGTTCTACATGAATTTATGGGAGTAACTTTAGTAGATATAGTTTCTAGGGTTAATGATAAAGAGGTAGCTAAAGGGCAAATGAAAACAGTTTTAGCAAGTTAAAATGCATACATACGAAAATACTATAGAGATCCAAAACTTTTTGCCACATAGGGCGCCTATGCTTATGGTTGATTTGATTTTGGAACTTAGTCATCAAAATGTTAAAACTATTTTTGAAATAAAAAAAGATAACTTGTTTGTTGCAGATAATTCTTTTGCAGAAACAGGTCTTATTGAAAACGCGGCACAAACTTGTTCGGCTATTGTTGGACAAACATTTTTTTTAGACGATAACAATGAGGTTAAAGAAAATGTTGAAATAATAGGTTTTATAAGCGGAATAAAAAAAATAAGTATTTATAAGCTTCCAAAAGTAGGGGAAGTGATTAGAACAGAAGCTGTTTTAAATTCACGTTTCGATGCAGATAATTATTGTATTTGTACTATGAAATGTGAAACTTTTGTAGAGGATGAAATTCTTTTCGAAACAGAAATTAATTTATTCATTCAAGAAAAGTAAAATGAAAAAGGAAGAAGTACCACAAGACAATAGTAATCTTTCAAAAAGTAACATGAAAGAACTTTGTTACGCAACAGATGAAAATGGTAATTACACTACTGCACTAAGTTCTGGTTGGGAGCCTAAAACAATAGCGTTAGAGCAATCTATGCAAGAAATTAATGAACGTATTGAGCAAGCTAAAGGTGATGTGAAATCTGGTTTGGTTAGCCCAATAGTTTATTTTATGGAAGTTTGCAAAATGGATTGGATGACTCTTTCTGGTTATGTAGGTATGTGGACTTGGAGGGTTAAACGTCATGGGAAACCTTCTATTTTTAAAAAATTAAATGATAAGATTTTGGCTAGATATGCCGAAGCTTTCGATATTTCAGTTGAAGAACTAAAAAATTTTAAAGGAGAATAATGGAGACGGGTTTTGTTCATCATCAATCAGCACATTGTGAAAATGGTGTTGCTTCAAATTTGCTAAAATATCATGGCATTAATATCAGTGAGCCAATGGTTTTCGGTATTGGTTCAGGTTTGTTTTTCTTTTATTTACCATTATTAAAAGTGAATCATGCACCAGCTATTAGTTACAGACCTATGCCTGGTTTTATATTCAACAAAGCAGCAAAAAGATTAGGAATCAAGGTAAAACGTGTAAAGTTTTCTAATCCTCAAACGGCTCAAAAAGCATTAGAGGAAAATTTAAAAAATAATATACCATCGGGATTACAAGTAGGTGTCTACAATCTTACATATTTCCCTGATGAGTATCGTTTTCATTTTAATGCTCATAACTTAGTTGTTTATGGTAAAAAAGAAGATATTTTTTTGATAAGTGATCCAGTAATGGAAACTGTAACTACTCTCACAGAAAAAGAATTGGAAAAAGTACGTTTTGCAAAAGGTGCATTAGCGCCTAAAGGTCAAATGTATTATCCTGTAAATATACCTTCAGAGATTGATTGGGAAACAGCCATCAAAAAAGGAATTAAAAACACTTGCAATGATATGTTAGCCCCAGTACCAATTGTAGGTGTTGCTGCTATGCGTTTTTTAGCAAGAAGTATTCGAAAATGGCCACTTAAAAAAGGAATTAAAGTTGCTAATCATTATTTAGCACAAATGGTTCGTATGCAAGAGGAGATTGGTACTGGTGGAGGAGGATTCCGTTTCATTTATGCCGCTTTTTTGCAAGAGGCAGCTGTAATATTAAAGAATGATTCATTAAAAGAACTTTCTGCAGAAATGACTATTATAGGAGATTTATGGAGAGATTTTGCTGTAAATGCAGCCAGAGTATATAAAAACAGAAGTAATCAAACGGATGTTTATAATAGTCTTGCAGACGAATTAATTCATATTTCAAATCTCGAAGAAGCCTTTTTTAAAAAATTAAAAAAAGCAATCTAAGCATATGGAGATGCCAATTATTCATATAAAAGAACTTTATAAAAAGTATAAAGATTCCGAAGATTTTTCTGTTCAGAATTTAAATTTACAAATACAAGAAAAAGAAATCTTTGGCTTATTGGGGCCAAATGGTGCAGGGAAAACTACTCTTATTTCTATGCTTTGTGGTTTAATTAAACCCACATCAGGTAAGTTTACCATTGATTCACTTTCTTATGATAAAAATGCAACCCAAATTAAAAACAAAATTGGTGTTGTACCACAAGAATATGCTTTATATCCTACCTTAACTGCCCGTGAAAATTTAAGATATTTCGGGAGCATGTATGGGTTAAAAGGTAAAGAATTGTGCCAAAAAGTTGATGATGCTTTAGAGCATCTAGGCCTTTTGAAATTTGCTGATAAAAAAGTAGATACTTTTTCAGGAGGCATGAAACGTCGCGTTAATTTAATTGCAGGTATACTTCACAATCCTAAGGTTTTATTTCTCGATGAACCTACTGTAGGGGTCGATGTTCAATCTAAAAATGTAATTATTGATTATCTAAAGGAGTTAAATGAAGGTGGTACTACGATAATTTATACTTCTCACCATTTGACCGAAGCACAAGATTTTTGTACACATATTGCAATTATAGATAGAGGAACTATTTATGCTCAAGGAACCCCTGAAGGATTGGTTGCTCAAACGCCTAATGCACATAATTTAGAGGATGTGTTTATTTCACTAACTGGTAAAGAATTACGTGATGATGCATAAGTTTTTAATGTCGGTATATAAAGAAATACTCTTGCTTAAAAGAGATTTTGGTGGATTAGTAATTCTATTTGTGATGCCTTTAGTGCTTATTATAACTATAACATTAATACAAGACAGCACATTTAAAACAGTTTCTGATACTAAAATTCCGGTATTACTTGTAGATAACGATCATGGTACTATTTCAAAAACAGTTACAGAAAATTTAAATCAAAGTGGTTCATTTGAAATAGTAGCAGAAATTGATAATCAAAAAATTACTGAGAGCATTGCCAGGGATGAAGTGTTTAAAGGTAAATATCAGTTGGCAATAGTTATTCCAGAAAAGTTAAGTTCTGATTTACAACTTAAAGTCAATCAAAATGTAAATAAAATTTTGAGCAACTTTGGAATGGAAGATAGTACAAAAGTATCTTCTCAAAATAATGAAATATTACCTAAGGAAGTGAAATTATATTTTGATCCAGCTACTCAACTTACATTTAAAAATGGAGTTAAAAGTGCTATCGATAAAATGATTTCTCAAATTGAGAATAAATCAATCTACGCAACTTTTCAAGATCAGTTAGGTGAAGGAGATGCGCCAATATTTGATCAAAAAAGTTTTATTTCTTTTAAGGAGATTGTTCCTAAAGTTGATAATAAAGAAATTATTCCTAATTCTGTACAACACAATGTTCCTGCTTGGACTTTGTTTGCGATCTTTTTTGTTGTAGTTCCTTTGTCAATTAATATTGTAAAAGAAAAAAGTCAGGGAACACTTGTAAGATTAATAACTAATCCAGTTCCTTATGCCATAGTCATCTTAGGAAAAACAGCCACGTATTTAATTATATGCATGATTCAATTTTGGTTAATGGTTGCCGTAGGAGTTTATCTTTTTCCTTATTTAGGATTACCGGTTTTAGATATTAATGGAAAAATGATCTTGATGAGTACAGTTGCTTTCTTCTCAGGATTGGCGGCAATTGGCTTTGGGATATTATTAGGAACCATCGCAAAAACACAAGAACAATCAGCACCTTTTGGTGCAACTTCTGTAGTTATTTTAGCTGCTATTGGTGGAGTTTGGGTTCCAGTATTTGCTATGCCTAAAATCATGCAGTATGCTTCTCACATTTCACCAATGAATTGGGGGTTAAATGCATTTTATGATGTATTGTTACGTAGTGGAGGTTTTGTAGAAATTTTGCCGGAAATATTTTTATTACTTTTGTTTTTTATAATTGCAACGACTATAGCTATTGGATATGATAAGAAGAAAAGAGCAGTATAATGAAGTACCAGAATTAACCGTTTCGAAAAAAATTCGAGTACGTTTTAATGAAACAGATCCTTTAGGGATTGTGTGGCATGGTTATTATATTACTTATTTTGAAGATGGAAGAGAGGCCTTTGGTCGAAAACATGGAATCTCTTATTTAGATGTTCAACGTAATGGATATACAACTCCAATTGTAAAATCTGAATGTGAGCACAAGCTTTCTTTGCGTTACGGAGATGTAGCTAGAATTGAGACTACTATTGTAGATACTCCCGCAGCTAAAATGATTTTTAGATATAAAATTTTTGATGCTAACGAAAAGGTAGTGTGTACAGGAGAAACTGTTCAAGTTTTTATGGATGCTAAAGGAGATTTAGTTTTAAATCTTCCCTCTTTCTTTGAAGATTGGAAACGTAATGTTGGTTTGATAAAATAATGAAGAAGAATGTTTACATCACAGCAAGTAATTGCGTGACTCCTTTAGGATTTGATGTGGATTCCAATTGGAATGCACTTCAAAACAATCTGTCAGGAATAAAAAAACATCAAAATATTGGACAGTTAGAGACATTTTATGCCTCGATTGTTGATAAAAATGAATTGGATTTAGCTTTTTCTAAAATTGAAATGGATCGTCAGTTTACTAAATTAGAAAAAATGATGATATTAGCTTTATCTCCTTTAGTTAAAGAAAATAAAATATCAGCAAAAACAGCTTTTATATTTTCAACAACTAAAGGGAATATTAGTCTTTTAGAAGATAAGAAGGAATTAGTTGAAAATGCCCAACTTGCAACATTAGCAAAAAAAATAAGTAACTATTTTGGTTTTAAAACAGAACCAATTGTGGTTTCAAATGCTTGCGTTTCAGGAATACTAGCAGTTTCTGTTGCAAAAAGAATGATAGAGTCAGGTATGTATGATGATGCTTTTATTGTGGCAGGAGATGAGGTTTCAGAATTTGTGCTTTCGGGATTTAATTCATTTCAAGCGATGAGTACAGAGCCATGCAAACCTTACGATGCAAATCGTACAGGGGTAACTCTTGGAGAGGCAGTTGCTGCAGTTTATATTACTGCTAATGAAGGTGAATTAAAAACTAATAGTTTTAAAATTATTGGTGATGGGGCAGTAAATGATGCGAATCATATTTCCGGTCCATCAAGAACCGGAGAAGGATTGTTTAGAAGTATTGAAAGCGCTTTTAAAGAAGCAAAGATCGATAAGAAAAAAATAAAATATATTTCTGCCCACGGTACAGCAACACTTTACAATGATGAGATGGAAGCTATTGCTTTTAATCGTTTGGGATTACAAGAGGTTCCGGTGAATAGTTTAAAAGGATATTATGGGCATACATTAGGAGCTTCTGGATTGTTAGAAACTGTTATTGCAATGGAAAGTGCTAGACAAAACCGTTTAGTAATTTCTAAAGGATATTCAGAATCAGGAATTAGCCAAGCAATAAATGTAATTACTCATAATGATGAGGTTGAAATGGATTATTTTTTAAAAACTGCCTCTGGTTTTGGAGGTTGTAATACGGCAGTATTATTTGAAAAAGTTAGTTAATTTGGAGTTTAAAAATTATATTTCGGCAAGTTGTATAATCAAAGATAATGCTGTTTTTCTATCAGAAGAAAATAGTTTTACTTTTGATGCTACTAATTTTTCCGAGTTTTCAAAAGCAGTATACAAAAAGTTTGAGATTGAATATCCTAAATTTTTCAAAATGGACAATTTGAGTAAATTAGCTTTTTTATCAGCCGAATTGCTTTTGAAGAAAATTGTAAAATCAAACCAAGAAGAGAATGATATAGCCTTAGTATTTGCTAATCGTTCTTCAAGTTTGGATACAGATGTGAAATACCAGGAATCAATAGCTAGTAAAGATAATTATTTTCCTAGCCCAGCGGTTTTTGTGTATACACTTCCTAATATTTGCATTGGTGAAATTAGTATCAAGAACAATTTAAAATCAGAAAATGCTTTTTTTGTTTTCGATGAATTTCCTGCTGAATTTATGATGCATTATGCAAATAACCTTTTAAAATCTGAAAAGGCTGAAATAGTGCTTTGTGGATGGACAGAATTATATAAAGAAAATTATAGAGCTGTAGTATATTTGGTCGAGAAATCTCAGTCAAATAATTTTAGCAAAGAACATAACATAGAAACAATAAATCAATTATATACAAATACATTATGGACGCTTTAAAACAAGAATTAAAATCTAAAATCATTGAAGTTTTAAACTTAGAAGATATTGCAGTTGAAGATATTAATGATGATGATGCTCTTTTTGGTGACGGTTTAGGATTGGATTCTATCGATGCTTTAGAATTAATCGTATTGTTAGATAAAGATTATGGTATCAAATTAACTGACCCTAAAGAAGGAAAAAATATTTTCCAATCAATCGAAACAATGGCTGCTTACATTACTGCAAACAGAACAAAATAATTCATGAATAAGAAAGTTGCAATAACAGGAATGGGAATTATCTCTGCTATTGGTAAAACAGTAGAAGAGAACTACAACTCATTGGTAACAGGACAAAAAGGGATTTCTTCAATTGAAAATTTTCATACCGTTCATAAAGATGTTATCAAAGTGGGTGAAATTAAGCTAACCAATCCGCAATTAGAGCAACTACTTGGTCTATCACCTGATAATAATTATTCGAGAACAGCGATGTTAGGTGCTTATGCGGCTAAAAAAGCGATTGAAGATGCAGGAATTTCAGATATGAATGACTGTCGTTCAGGTTTAATTTCGTCAACAAGTGTTGGTGGAATGGACATGACCGAGCGTTTTTATTATGAATATTTTGAAAACGAAGAGTGCCAAAAATACATTAGTAGTCACGATGCTGGAGATTCGTCTCATAAAATAGCAGAGTATATTGGTTTAGAAGGCTTTGTTTCTACAATAAGTACTGCTTGTTCATCTGCTGCGAATGCTATTATGATGGGAGCTCGAATGATTCAACAAGGTAAACTTGATCGAGTAGTGGTAGGAGGAACAGATGCTTTGGCAAAATTCACAATTAATGGATTTAAAACCTTGATGATTTTATCGGATACGTATAATACACCGTTTGATAATAATCGTAAAGGTTTAAATTTGGGTGAGGCAGCAGCTTTCTTAGTCTTAGAATCTGATGAAATAGTTCAAAAATCCAACAAAAAAGTCTTGGCATATGTTTCTGGTTTTGGAAATGCAAACGATGCTTACCATCAAACTGCTTCTTCAGAAAATGGTGATGGTGCATTTTTAGCAATGGAAAAAGCATTAAAAATAGCTGAACTTGAACCTAAGCATATTGATTATGTGAATGCTCATGGAACGGCTACGCCAAATAATGATTTATCTGAAGGTCGAGCTTTGATTCGAATTTTTGGTGATAATACTCCTGAGTTTAGTTCGACAAAAGCTTTTACAGGGCATACTCTGGCAGCAGCAGCAGCTATTGAAGCCGTATACAGTGTTTTGGCATTACAAAATAATATCATCTTTCCAAATTTGAATTTTGTAACTCCTATGGAAGAGTTTAATCTTATTCCACAAACAACATTAAAAAACAAAGAGATTAATCATGTATTGTCTAATTCCTTTGGTTTTGGAGGAAATTGTTCTACAGTGATATTTTCAAAAAAATAAATAAAATCAGCTTAAGCTGTGTAAATAATTCTAAAGAATAAAAGATGAAAGGTTGCTTTATCAATGGAATGGGAATCGTATCGGTTCAAAAAACATTTGATTCGGAGTTTTTGAGTGAAGTCGTCGTTAATGAAACAGAAAACGTACTTTATGCTCAGCAACCCTCATATAAAGAAATGATACCTCCAGCGATGATTCGTAGAATGGCTAAAGGGGTGAAAATGGGCATTTATGCTTCTACAAAAGCCCTTGAAGAAGCTGGAATAGATCTACCAGAAGCAATTATTACAGGTACTGGAATGGGGTGTGTTGAGGATTCAGAAAAATTTCTGAAAGCAATTTTAGATAATGATGAACAATTTCTAACACCAACTTCTTTTATTCAATCTACTCACAATACAGTAGGAGCCCAAATTGCATTAGGATTACAATGTAAAAACTATAATTTTACTTATGTTAATGGAGCTGTCTCAATGGAAACTGCATTAATAGATGCTAAAATGCAGTTAGATAACAATGAGCTTGATAATGTATTGGTAGGAGGTATAGATGAGACTTCTCAGCACACTTTAGAGTTATTCAAATTGAATCAGACAATAAAAAGAGAAGAAGATAAACCTTATACCGTTTTAAATTCAAATTCTAGAGGTGTTGTTTTTGCAGAAGGAGCAAATTTTTTTGCTTTAGCAAACACTTTAACAGATAATGCTTATGCTAAAATTGAGGATGTTAGTATATACAATGCTTTGCAACCAGAACAAGTAGTAAGTTTTGTCACCGAATTTTTAAAAGCTAATAATCTTTCAGTTTCAGATATCGATGCAGTAGTGTTAGGAAATAATGGAGATATAACTTATGATGGTTATTATGATATTTCTTCCACATTATTTGCTAATGTACCTCAAATTTTTTATAAACATATAAGTGGAGAGTATAATACAGCTTCAGGTTTCGGTTTATGGATAGCTGCGAATGTTATGAAACAACAACAAATTCCTGCTATTGTTCAAATGAATGGTTTGCAAAAAGATAAATATAAAAATATTCTACTTTACAATCAATACCTTGGTAAGGATCATAGTTTAATACTACTTAAAAATGCTAAAGCATAAATTTACTGCTGCACTATTCGTAACACTTTTAATAATTTTTATTATTCTTAGTGTAGAATGGTGGTTTTATGTTTTAATCTTTTTAGTTTTTATAGGATTAACAAGTTGGGGTTCTTTTGATATTCGTCTAAACTATTTTGTAAAAGCCTATTCAAACAATCCTAATGAAAAATTTAAAAAAATAGCCTTAACTTTTGATGATGGTCCACATGAAATGACCGTAAAGATTTTAGATCTTTTACTAAAATATAATGCAAGAGCTACTTTTTTTTGTATAGGTAATCAAATAGAAAAATTCCCCGAAATTTTGCAAAGAGTTATAGATGAAGGTCATGTAGTAGGAAATCATACGCTTTCTCATTCAAAATCTTTTGGTTTTTTTTCAACATCACAAGTAAAAGAAGAGGTAGAGCAAACAGATACATTATTGCAAAATAAAACAAATAAAAAACCTCTTTTATTTAGACCCCCTTTTGGAGTAACAAATCCCAATGTAGCAAAGGCTATTGCTGAAACGGGACATTATGTAGTTGGTTGGAATATAAGGTCTTTAGATACAGTTATTGAGGATGAAGATAAGATTTTTCAACGTATTAAAAAGAAGGTAAGGCCTGGGAGTATTGTTCTTTTACATGATACATCTTTGAAAACGGTGAATGTATTGGAACGGTTATTGCTATTTTTGCAATCTGAGAATTATGAAATAATAACTGTTGATAAATTACTGAATATTTCAGCTTATGAAAATTAAATTTTTTACCACACTTTTTACTTTTTTTGTTTTCATTGGATTCGCACAAGAACAAAAAATGTCAAATTCTGAAATTAGCAATTTTAAGAATGAAGTAACTAAGGAAACAAAGAATATAAAAAGTTTAAAAACAGATTTTGTGCAGTACAAGCACATGGATTTTTTGTCTAAGGATATAGAAACTTCTGGGAAAATGGTTTTTAAGGCACCAAATTTGCTTAATTGGCAGTATACAAAACCATATCAGTACAGCATAGTTTTTAAAAACAACAAAATCTATATTAATGATCAAGGAAATAAAAGTACTGTTGATGCTAAAAGTAAAATGTTTGAAAAAATAAACAAACTTATTGTTGGTAGTGTGAGCGGTAATATGTTTGATGATAATGAGTTTACTATCACTTACTTTAAAACTAAAGATTATAATATTGCTAAGTTGTTTCCAAAAACTGCTACAATAAAAAAATATATTAAGGAAGTAAACTTGTTTTTTCCTGAAAATGAATCGACAGTATCACAAGTTAAACTTATAGAACCTTCTGGGGATTACACAAAAATTGTATTTAAAAACAAACAAGTTAATGCAAAAATTGATGATTCGGCTTTTACTAATTAGTATACTTTTATTTCAATTAGTATCCTGTAAATCGTATCAAATAGAAGGTGCTAATGTAAAAGAAATATCGATAAAGGAGTTTAAAAATCCGTATTTTGATAATCCTGAAATAGATTATGTATACAAGGCACAAATAGAGGTTTATGGAAATAAGCTTGGAGGAATTTTTGTGACCAAAAAGATATCCGATTCAATTCATAGGGTTGTATTTACAACAGAATTTGGTAATAAATTGATGGACTTTGAATTATCAGACCAAGACTTTAAAGTGAACTATGTCATGGAAGAGTTAGACAGGAAGATGGTTTTAAATACACTAGAAGAAGATTTTAGATTAATGCTTAAAGTGAATCATCAAGTGAATCAATCTTTTGAAAATTCTTCATTTAACATTTTTAAATCCAATATTGATAAAAAAAATATTTATTTTTTTGTAGATAAAAATAATAATAAGCTTACAAAGTTAGTGAGTACAACTAAATATAAAGAAAAAGTAGTTTTCGAATTTGAATCAAAAAACACTACTTTTGCCGAGATTATTAAAATTAATCACAAGAATATAAAATTAAAAATTGAATTAAATCAAATCACTAATTAACCTAGAATTTCAAATGAGAAAAACAATAATTGTAGCATTTTTATGCTTTTTAGGAATTACACAAGTTAACGCACAGTCTAAATTTAGACCTGGTATTAGAGGAGGAGTAAATTTTGCTCATTTAACTCAAACTGACAATCCAAATGAAAAATACAGTACAAGAACAGATTTCTATGTTGGTGCATTTGGAGCTTTGAATTTATCAAAAGTGTATACACTTCAGCCAGAATTAAATTACTCTAGACAAGGTGCAAAGTATGAGTTTATTGATGAAAACAATATTCGCTATAATTCAGAAATTAAAGTTTCTTATTTATCACTTGGTGTAGCTAATAAATTTAAATTTAACAAGTTTAATATTCATCTTGGTCCAACTCTTGATATCAAAGTTAAAGATGGTGGTAAAAAGCTAGGTGCTACTTATAATGATGCTAATTATTATAATGATTATTACGATGATGATTTAACAACTATCGATTTTGCTTTCTTTTTAGGTGCTGGATTTGATATTACTAAAAATTTCGGAATTGAGGCAAGAATCAAAAAAGGAATTATTCCTGTTAATGATAATGGTGACTGGGACTCTACAAATGTTGTTTTCCAAACAGGTATCACTTATACATTTTAATAAAAAAAGATTACAAACATGTTACTAAAAGATTTTTACACTGTCGAGAAATTAGAAAATGTTGCTGAAGGCAAATACAATGCAGTTGTTTTGCTTAACAGAGAGCACGACATTTTTAAAGGACATTTTCCAGGAAATCCTGTAACACCAGGTGTTTGTATGATGCAAATTATAAAAGAACTTTCTCAGGAAATCCTGGGAAGTTCTTTATTTATGAAAAGTTCTTCAAATGT
The DNA here is from genome assembly GCA_964565035.1 of uncultured Flavobacterium sp. Lineage (GTDB taxonomy): Bacteria > Bacteroidota > Bacteroidia > Flavobacteriales > Flavobacteriaceae > Flavobacterium. The sequence continues at coordinate 25,257 of CAZMCP010000023.1, forward strand.
AAAATTTATGGCCCTTATCAATCCAGATAATAACCCAAAATTAGATTTAGAACTTGAAATTTCTGGCGATTTGAGTTCAGAAATAAAAGTAAAAAATACTACAAAGTTTGATGAAACTGTAGCTTTAAAATTAACAAATACTTATATAAAAGCATAAATTGAAATCTTTAGTATTAATATTGTTTACTTTATTTTCTTTCATCCAAAATCCCACAGATGTTAGAGAACAATATTATGCTGCTTCAAAGAGTAAGCAAAATGCTGAAAAATTTTATAATTTACTGGCCAAGTACAATAAGGAAAACAAAATAATGCTTGCATACAAAGGTGCTGCATTAGCTTTGAAATCTAAATACACTACTGATAAAAAAGATAAAAAAGAATTGTTTATTGAAGGGGTCACTACCATTGAAAATAGTGTGAAACAAGAGTCCAGTAATGCTGAAATAAGATTGATAAGATTAAGCGTTCAGGAAAATACTCCTAAATTTTTAAAATATAAGGCTAATATTGATGAGGATAAAAAAATGATTCTAAATTCCTTTGAGAAACAATCAAAAGAATTAAAAGAATATATTAAAATCTACATCAATCAATCAAAAGTTTTTACTGAAGCTGAAAAGCAAAAAATGAAATAACACATGAATTCTGTAGTATCAATTTCAGAAAGAATGAACAAATTGAATGTTTGTGTTATTATCCCTACTTACAATAATCACAAAACATTACAAAGGGTTTTAGATGGAGTTTTAGAACTAACTCATCATGTTATCGTTGTAAATGATGGTTCTACAGATACAACTTCTCAAATTCTTAGTGTATACAAGCAAATTACTTTAATCAATGTTTCTAAAAACCAAGGAAAAGGTAACGCTCTAAAAGAAGGTTTTAGAAAAGGAAAAGAGTTAGGTTTTGATTATGCTATTACTATAGATTCTGATGGGCAACATTTTCCTGATGATATTTCTGTTTTTCTCGATGCACTTGAAAAAGCAGGTGGTAATGTTTTGCTAATTGGTAGCCGAAACATGGCTCATGAAAGTGTTCCTAAAAAAAGTAGTTTCGGAAATAAATTTTCAAATTTTTGGTTTTGGTTTGAAACAGGAATCGAATTAAACGATACGCAATCAGGATATAGACTTTATCCTTTAAATGCTATTCCAAATAAGTTTTTTACAAAAAAATTTGAATTTGAAATAGAAATTATTGTTCGTACGGCTTGGAATGGTGTTGCTGTAAAAAACGTTCCTATTAAGGTTTTGTATGATCCTTCAGAAAGAGTTTCACATTTTAGACCATTTCGTGATTTTACCCGAATCAGTATTTTAAATACTGTTCTAGTACTTATATTATTTTTATACATCAAACCAAGAAACTTTTTTAGAAGCTTTAAAAAAAAAAGTTTTAAAGAATTTCTAAAAGAAGATGTTCTCTCTAGTTCAGATTCTAATTTAAAAAAAGCACTCTCAATAGCTTTAGGTGTTTTTTGCGGAATTGCTCCTTTTTGGGGCTTTCAAACTGCAATAGTTATTTCTGTTGCGGTACTTCTTCGTTGGAACAAAGCATTGGCTTTTACTTTTTCAAACATAAGTATTCCACCCATGATTCCTTTTATAATTTATGGATCATTAAAAGTAGGAGGTTTGTTTGTAGAAGATAAAGCAAAATTTAGCTTTGGGCATCCTATCACTTTTGATCACATCAAAACAAACATTGTGCAATACCTATTAGGTAGTTTTATTTTAGCAACTGTTATGGCATTTATTTTTGGAGTTGGAAGTTATTTAGTACTTTCGCTTTCCAAAAAAACAAGAAAATAAATGCATCGTTTTTTTATAAAAATTCATCAGTTTGTAGAACAAAATAAATGGTTGTCGTTTATTATTGCGGCTTCTGTTTTGTTGGTTTTTGGTTTTTTAGCTTCAAGAATTAATTTTGAAGAAGACATTACAAGGATAATTCCTAAAAATGAAAAGGCCGATGTTACTGCAAAAGTTATTCAGCAACTTAAATTTTCTGATAAAATTACAGTTATTATCGAGAAAGATAAAAATGGCACTGTTGATGATCTGTCTCAGGCTGCTGATGTTTTTCTAGATTCTCTTCAAAGTTGTAATGATTATATTAAAGATATCCAAGGAAAGGTTGATGAAGATAATATACAAGAGACTTTTCAGTTTGTTTATGATAATCTTCCTTTATTTTTAACTGATAAAGATTACCAACAAATTCAACAAAAAATAAATAAAGACAGCATTGCTAGTCAAGTTGATAAAAATTATAGAACTTTAATTTCACCAACAGGCATAGTCGCTAAAGATTTTATTATAAATGATCCATTAGGAATCTCATTTATTGCACTTAAAAAATTACAACAATTAAGTGTAGGTGATGAATTCAAGCTTAAAAACGGTTATGTTATCACAAAAGATGAATCTAAATTGTTGCTTTTTATTAATCCTAAATTAGGTGGTAGCGAAACAGAAAAAAACACACTTTTTGCAGAAAAATTGTATTCCATTCAAGAGACGCTAAATAAGCAGTTTAAACAAAAAGTGTCTGTTGATTATTTTGGATCTTCATTAATTGCTGTTGCTAATGCAAAACAAATAAAAACAGATATTATTACAACCATTGTAGCATCATTAAGTGCTTTATTACTTATATTAATTCTATTTTATCGAAAAATATACGTTCCAATAATCATCTTTATACCTACACTTTTTGGTGTAGCTATTGCTATAGCAAGTTTAGTTTTTTTAAAAGGAACCATTTCGGCCATTTCGTTAAGTGTTGGAGCAGTTTTATTGGGTGTAACGATCGATTATTCTTTACATATCATGACACACTACCGTCATAATAGTGATGTAGAAACATTGTATAAAGATATTACGATGCCATTAATTATGAGTAGCTCAACAACAGCTTTAGCTTTTTTGTGTTTACTTTTTGTAAATTCTGAGGCATTAAAAGATTTAGGAATCTTTGCTGCGATTAGTGTAATAGTATCAGCTATTTTTTCATTATTGATAATTCCACATTTGTATAAGCCTAAAACAGATGAAACTATAGAGAGAAAGACAGTATTAGATAAAGTAGCAGGTTTTTCATTCGAAAAGAATAAGTTTTTAATTATTACCAGTGTCATAGTAGTAATAGTAAGTTTTTTTACTTTCGATAATGTGAAGTTTAATAATAACCTTTCAGATTTAAATTTTGTTCCTTCAGACATTAAGAACGCAGAATCAAAACTTGAAGGTTCTTCTAATTTAACTTCAAAATCGATTTATTTGGCTTCATACGGTAATTCATTTGAAGAAGCTTTACAGAATAATAGCAAACTATTTCAAAATCTTTCAAGTCAAAAAAACAATAAGCAAATTTTAAATTTTAGTTCGATTGGAGGCATTGTATTGTCTAGAGAAGAGCAGCTGAAAAAAATTCAAGAATGGAATTCATTTTGGACTACTCAGAAAAAAGAATTTGTTAAAAATAGTTTGATAAATTCAGGAAGTTCTTTAGGTTTTAAAGCAGAGACGCATCAAAACTTCTATGACTTATTGAACAGAAACTTTGAACCAATTGGTTTTAAAGAATATGCTTCAATGAAAGCTCTATTTTTAAATGAGTTTGTTGCTCAGAAAAATGGTTTTTATACGATTTCATCTGTTGCTAAAGTGTCAAATGAACAAAGAGATAATTTTGTTAAAAAAATGGATTCACATAAAGAGGTGATTACCATTGATCGTCAACAAATGAACGAAACTTTTTTAGGCAAACTTCGTGACGATTTTAATAGCTTAATTAATTTTTCTTTTATAGCTGTTATTGTTATCCTATTTGTGTTTTTTAGACGAATAGAATTAGTGATTGTAAGTACTATTCCAATTGTGATTACTGGTGTTGTAACTGCAGGAATTATGAGTGTTTTTAATATTCAGCTTAATATTTTTAGCTTAATAGTTTGTACATTAATTTTTGGTCATGGGGTCGATTTTAGTATTTTCATGACAAGTGCCTTACAAAAGGAGTATACTACTGGGAAAAATGAGATGAAAACCTATCGTATTTCAATCATTTTAGCAGCACTTACAACTATTTTAGCTATTGGAGCATTAGTTTTTGCTAAACATCCTGCTTTAAAGTCAATCTCGTCTGTGTCGTTAATTGGAGTTTTTGCGGCTTTAATTATTACATTTATTGTATATCCAATTTTATTTAGATTTTGTTTTTTTAATAGAGCCAAAAAGGGGAATGTACCAGTAACTATTTTTACTTTTCTTCATTCGGTTGTTTCTTTATTGTATTATAGTTTGGGAGGAATTTTGCTATCAACAGTTGGTAGATTTTTATTGAAAATTATTCCTGTAAATGCCGAAAAGAAAATGCTTTTCTTTCGAAAAGTAATGGCGAAATTTGTGACTTCGGTTTTGTATTCTAATCCTTTTGTAAAAAAACAAGTTGTAAATAAAGCTGGAGAAAAATTTGACAAGCCAGCAGTAATTATTGCGAATCATACATCTGTTTTAGATACGTTAGCATTAGGTATGGTAACTCACAAAATTGTGTATTTAGTCAATGATTGGGTTTACAATTCACCTATTTTTGGTAAAGCTGTTCGTGCTATGGGATATTATCCTGTTTCACAAGGAATCGAAGGAGGTGTCGATCATCTACGTGAAAAAATAGAGCAAGGTTATTCTTTGATGATTTTTCCAGAAGGTACACGCTCAGATGATAATGTGGTTAAGCGTTTTCATAAAGGAGCATTTTTCTTAGCCCAAGAATATAATTTAGATATTTTGCCAATATACATTCATGGAAATTCAGAGACTGCTCCTAAAGGAGATTTTATGATTCACAATGAAAGTATAAGTGTTATTATTGGTGAACGAATTAAATCTTCAGATTCTTCATTTGGTATCGATTATTCAGAAAGAACTAAAAAAATAAATAAATTTTATCGTCAGGAATTTTCGAAGATAAGAGAGGAATTTGAAGGGGAGAATTATTTTAAGAACAAGTTATTTTCTAGCTTTCTATATAAAGAAGATGAAATCATTAAAGCTGTCAAGACCGATTTCAAAATACGAAAATCAGCTTTTCACCAGCTTAATGACTATATTGCTGATGATGCTAAAATTTTACATTTAGGGAATGATTATGGTCAAACAGATTTTATGCTTGCCATTCAAGAGCCTAAGCGTAAAATTCAGAGTTATATTAGTAACTTAGATTATAGAGAAGCTGCCACAACAAATTATTTAGTTAAAAAGAGAGATATTAAGTATTTAGACTCTATTCAATCAAATAATGGTAATTATTCTGTTTTGCTTATTTCTCAAGTAGATGAAAAAGAATTAGAAAATTTAGTTTTATCTTCAAGTCTAAATAAAGTAATAATTATTTCAAACTTTGAAATTAAAAATCATTTTGAAAAATTGGGCTTTAAAATAGAGACAGAAAATCAAAATAGTATAGTATTAGTAAAGTAATTTTGGAAAAGAAATTCGACATAGTAATCATAGGAAGCGGTCTGGGAGGCCTTGTATCTGCTATTATTTTAGCAAAAGAAGGTAAAAAAGTTTGCGTTCTTGAAAAAAACAATCAGTACGGAGGAAATTTACAGACTTTTGTTCGTGATAAGACTATTTTTGATACAGGTATTCATTATATAGGAGGATTAGATAAAGGTCAAAATTTATATAATTACTTTTCTTACATTGGGATTATGGATAGTCTTCGTTTAAAAAAAATGGACGACGATGCTTTTGACGTTATCTCTTTTGGTGATGATGTTGTTGAATATCCACATGCTCAGGGTTATGAAAATTTCATTAAACAATTATCAGTTCATTTTCCTGAAGAAGAAGAGACTATTAAAAAATATTGCGAAAAACTAATATATACATGTGATTCATTTCCATTATATAATTTAAGAAATGGAGATGGATATCAGCAAGAAATTTTGTCTATTAATGCTAAGAAGTATTTAGACGAACTGACTACAAATGAAAAACTGAAAGCGGTACTTGCAGGTTCAAATTTTCTATATGCGGGAATTGCAGATAAAACACCTTTTTATGTACATGCACTTTCTGTAAATTCTTATATTCAAAGTTCATGGCGTTGTATAAATGGCGGAAGCCAAATAACAAAGCAGTTAATTAAACAACTAAGAAAATATGGAGGAGAAGTATATAAACATAGTGAAGTTGTAGATTTTGGTTTTGAAAATGATAATTTAGTTTCTGTTAAAACTAAAAATGGAAAAGAATACTTTGGAGATATTTTTATCTCTAACATAGAACCTAAAACCACATTAAAAATGGTTGGGGAAAGCAGACTCAGAAAATCCTATTACAGTCGTATTCAAAGTTTAGAAGTTCTTCCTTCTGCATTTAGCTTATACCTTGTTTTTAAACCAGAAACTTTTAAATATATAAATCATAACTATTATCATTTTCGTGATAGTACAAGAGTTTGGAACGCAAATGAATATTCAGATGCAAGTTGGCCAGAGGCTTACATGTTGTCGATGAATATTTCTGAAGAAAATCAAGTTTGGGCAGAAAGTTTAACCGCTATAACTTATTTAAAATTTGAAGAGTTTGAGGCTTGGGAAAATACGCATAATACGGTTTCAGAAAAAGGAGAAAGAGGCTCTCTTTATGAAGAATACAAAGAGGCGAAGGCTCAAATTTTCTTAAATGAAATTGAGAAGAAATTTCCAGGAATAAGAGAATGTATCAAATCAATTCATACTTCAACACCCTTATCTTATAGAGATTATATTGGTGGTCACAATGGTAATTTGTATGGTTATGTAAAAGATTCTAATAATCCTATGAAAACGTTTATTTCGCCAAAGACCAAAATTGAAAATTTATTTTTAACTGGACAAAGCATTAATATGCATGGTGTTTTAGGAGTTACAATTGGTGCTGTCGTTACTTGTTCTGAGATAGTAGGAAGAGAGTATCTGATTGAAAAGATTAACCAAGAATTGAAGGACAAACAATGAAAAAAGTAATCCGTTTTTTTATTGTAATTGGAGTTTTACTCTTGTTGTCTTCATGTGGCACTTCTAAATCTACTCATCATCAACCTAAAATTATAGGTTATAATCAAACAGTACCTGCAGTTGTGAAGCATTCAGATACCGTTTTTTCATCTGGTGCTAATTACTTATTGAAAAACAAGCAAAATATATGGGAACTTTACGTTTCTGGTGACCCATTGCAACGCGGGTTATTGATGGGTGCATTGGCAGAACCTTTAGTCAAAAAACAAGAAAGACTCTTTTTTTCTAAAGTAAAAGAAATTGTTCCTTCAAATTTTAAACAAAATCTATTAAGGCAGTTTTTAAAATGGTACAATAGAAAGTTGTATCTAAATGTTCCAGAAGAGTATAAGACTGAGATTTATGGAGTATCTCAATATGCCTCTGATGATTTCAATTCCATTGCGCCAAAATATTTAAGAAGTCTTTATTTACATGGTGCTCATGATATAGGTCATGCAATGCAAGATTTGGCATTAGTAGGTTGTTCGTCTCTAGCATTATGGGGTGATAAAACCGAAGATGGAGAATTGTTATTGGGCCGAAATTTCGATTTTTATGCTGGCGATGAATTTGCAAAAGACAAAGTAGTAGCCTTTATAGAACCAGATTCAGGGCATCCATTCATGATGGTAACTTGGGGAGGTATGGTTGGTGTGGTTTCAGGTATGAATAAAGAAGGACTTACCATAACTATCAACGCAGGTAAATCTAAAATTCCTTTGGTAGCGAAAACGCCTATTTCAATTGTGGCTCGCGAAATTCTGCAATATGCCACAAACATTAATGAAGCTATTGCTATTGCAAAAAAACGTCAAGTTTTTGTATCAGAATCAATAATGATAGGGAGCGCAAGCGATAAAAAAGCTGTGCTTATAGAAATGTCTCCAAGTCAATTTGGTGTTTATGAAGTAGCTAATCAAAACAACCAATTGGTTTGTACGAATCATTTTCAAAGTGATGTTTACAAAGATGATGAACGAAATATTGAACATATAAAGGAAAGTCATTCAAAGTATCGTTATGACAGACTTGAAGAACTATTGGGGAAACAAGATAAAATGACACCTCAAAAAATGGCCGATATTTTAAGAAATAAAGATGGATTGCATGATGAAAAAATTGGCTACGGAAATGAAAAATCTTTAAACCAATTATTAGCACATCATGCCATAATTTTTAAACCAGAAAGCAGAATGGTTTGGGTTTCATCAAATCCGTATCAGTTGGGTGATTTTGTAGCGTATGATCTAAATAAAATTTTCAGTAAAAAAGAAAATGATTTTGTAGCTTTAGGCACTGATTCTTTAACTATTCCAAGAGATCAATTTGTTTATTCTCAGGAGTTTCAGCAATATGAGAAGTACAGAGTACAAAGTACTGCTTTCGATAAAATAATTGAGGAAAAAAGTGAAGCATCAACTGCCTTTATTTCGGACTATCAAAAACTAAATCCAGAACATTGGATAGTTTATTATAAAGCAGGAGAATATTATTATCAGAAGAAAGAATTTCAAAAAGCAAAAGAACAATTTGAAATTGCTTTGACCAAAGAAATTACAACGCTTACTGATAAAGAAAATATACAAAAGTATCTTAAGAAGATAAATAAAAAATTGAAATGATTCCAGTAATAGAAAAAGCATCAAAAGAAGATATAAAGGAGTTTCAGGAGAAGAAGCTTAAGGAATTACTGGTTTATTTAAGTGAAAATTCACCGTATTATAAAGCGTTATTTCAAAAAGAAAACATCAATATCAACGAGGTAAATTCTATAGAGGATTTACAAAAAATTCGTGTTACTTCTAAGACTGATTTACAGCAGTATAACGACGATTTTTTTTGTGTGCCAATGCATAAAATTATCGATTATGCTACCACTTCGGGTACTTTAGGAAGTCCGGTGACTTTTGGTTTAACAGATGAAGATCTTGAAAGATTGGCCTATAACGAAGCTATTTCTTTTGCTTGCGCAGGAATTAAAGAAGGTGATGTAGTGCAATTAATGACTACCATGGACAGAAGATTCATGGCGGGTTTAGCTTACTTTTTGGGCTTAAGAAAATTGAAAGCAGGAGTTATTCGTGTAGGGGCTGGAATTCCAGAATTACAATGGGATTCTATTTTAAAATACAAACCCAAGTATTTGATAGCTGTACCATCATTTTTATTGAAAATGATTGAGTATGCCGAGCATAATAATATAGATTATAACAATTCGAGTATAGAAGGTGTTGTTTGTATTGGGGAATCGTTGCGTAATCAAGATTTTTCACCTTCTATCTTGGCTGAAAAAATTACTGATAAGTGGAAAATCAATTTATACTCTACTTATGCTTCTACCGAAATGAGTACCGCATTTACCGAATGTGAAGCTTTTTCTGGAGGACATCATCATCCTGAATTAATCATTACCGAAATCCTTGACGATAACGATAATCCTGTGGCAGATGGTGAAAGCGGAGAGCTTACCATTACAACACTAGGAGTAGAGGGAATGCCGTTGTTACGCTTTAAAACTGGAGATATTGTAAAACTACATCAAGAACCTTGTCAATGTGGTAGAAATACAAATAGAATAGGACCAGTTGTAGGTAGAAAGCAGCACATGATTAAATACAAAGGAACAACGTTATATCCGCCAGCAATGCACGATTTGTTGAACTATTTTGAAGCCGTGCAAAATCACGTTATCGAAATTTCTACTAATGACTTAGGAACAGATGAAATATTGATCAAAATAGCTTCTACAAAAGCATCAGAAGAGTTGTTGTCTGAAATTAAGGATCATTTTAGAGCTAAACTTAGAGTGACTCCTAAGGTTGAGTTTGTACCGTCAGATGTGCTTAATAAAATCATTTTTACTCCTATGAGTAGAAAACCTATTACTTTTATTGATAAACGAAATTAAATTCATGAAAACTGTTCTAATAACTGGCGCTTCTAGTGGAATTGGTGCGGCAACTGCAAACTATTTTTCGGCCAACGGATGGCATGTAATTGCAACAATGACCTGTTTTGATCATGGTAAAGAAGTGGTGGCATTGCCTAATGTGAGTAGTTATGTTTTAGATGTTACTTGTTCAGAAAGTATTGAGAAAGCTAAGAATGAAATTTTAGCAAAACATAAAACGGTTGACGTAGTAATTAATAATGCCGGAATTGGTTACAGAAGTTTTGTTGAGCTTTCTGAAGATGAAAAAATAAAACATATTGTAGATGTGAATTGGTTGGGCGTTGTAAAAATGTGCCGAGCGTTTATTCCGGTTTTTAGAGAACAACAATTTGGCCAATTTATCAATATTTCATCGATTGCAGGATTGGTAAATTTACCATTGGGTAGTTTTTATCATTCAACAAAAAAAGCGGTAGAAAGCTTTTCAGAATGTATGTCTTATGAGTTGTTAGATTTTAATATCAGTGTTAGTACAGTTCAGTTTGGAAACGCACCAACAGCATTCCAGAGTCAGGTGGTAAAGTCTGAAACGGGTGGAATCCTTTCGTATGAAAACTTAATGAAAAAGGTTACTGATATTCTTCATAAAAAAACCAAAAAGAATACTAATCTTACGCCAGAAATCACCAAAACACTTTTTAGCATAGCTAATAATCCTAAAAAGAATTTCACACGATATGCTATTGGATTTGACGCTAATGCTATGAAACTATTGCGTTCAAAATTAGGGTATCGATTGTTTAATTCGGTGATTAGAAAATCGGTTTTGGGGTAGTAATTGTGCAATAGATTAAATCAAAAAAACACGATAGCTCTAATTAGTAATTTGAGTTTTCGCACGGAAAACATTTCCGTGCTATCGGGTGAGCCGGATCTCACAGTTTAACTCTTTTGTTAAATTTAAATGACTATTGCTTGGGTTGTTTGGATCAAAATTGACTTCAAAACATTTTCCAATCAATTTTTTATCAGCATATTCAACGGGCTCCAGTTCCTTATATATTTTATTTTTAAAAAAATATTTAAACAAATAGTATTCATTTAAATCTGAATCAATTTCTGTATCATAAATTTTTCCTGAACATATCTCAATTTGTTTTAAAGATTTATTCTTCCTGTCGTTATAATCCCAAACTATTAAAACTAAAATTAGACTTATTACAACTATTGTTAAATATGTATTCTTGTTTTCTACTTCCATTAAATTTTATGTTTTTAATCTAGGTTTTATTTCTATTAGTTACTAATAATAAACTAATTGTTATTAGTTAAATTATTTACTTTGCTCTACTATGACCCTTGACTTGGTAGTAGTTTTTCAACACAAAGTCTGGAAATCGAATATTTGCGATAGCTCGGATTTGCAATCCGAGTTTTTTCGCAAGGGAAATATTTCCGTGCCATCGGGATATACAAAATTGAAACAAATTTGATATGTTTTTGTTTTCTTAATTAATATTATTTTGCAAATTAAAAATTATTAACCTAATTTGAATAAAGTTAGTTCAAATAATCGTTAAAAAGGCTTATAATTTAAGCCTTTTTTTGTTGTCTATTTTTTTAGAAGGGAGGTTCTTAATCCCCATATTGTGAAAAGTAAATGCCTGCATGTCTACATTTTCTTGTATTGTTGCCGCAACAGATTTTCCAGCTCCATGTCCTGCATTAATATCAATTCGTATTAAAGCAGGATTGCTTCCTGTTTGTTTTTCTTGTAACTCGGCAGCAAATTTAAAACTGTGTGCAGGGACAACTCTATCATCATGATCTCCTGTAGTAACCATAGTTGCAGGATATTGTACTCCTTTTTTAACATTATGAACAGGTGAGTAGCCTTTTAAGTATTCAAACATTTCTTTAGAATCTTCGGCAGTACCATAATCATATGCCCAACCAGCACCAGCAGTAAACGTATGATAACGCAACATATCCATAACACCTACAGCAGGTAACGCTACTTTCATTAAATCTGGGCGTTGAGTCATAGTAGCACC
>CAZMCP010000024.1:0-37054 GCA_964565035.1 uncultured Flavobacterium sp.
CCTAAGTTTTGAGCCCAATCCGGTAAAGCTGTATACAATAAGTGATGTGGTCCTGCCCAGATGTATAAGAAAATTAATGACCAGAAGTGAATAATTGATAATCTATACGAATATACAGGACGGTTAGCCGCTTTAGGCATATAATAATACATTAATCCAAGAAATGGAGTAGTTAAGAAAAATGCCACTGCATTATGTCCGTACCACCATTGTACTAGTGCATCTTGTACACCTGCGTATACTGAGTATGATTTTAGTCCGTTAACTGGTAATTCTAAACTATTAAAGATATGTAGCACCGCAACAGTCACAAAAGTGGCAATGTAGAACCAAATAGCTACGTATAAATGACGTTCTCTTCTTTTTAAAATCGTCATGATCATATTTACCCCAAATACTACCCAAATTAATGCGATGGCAATATCAATTGGCCATTCCAATTCGGCATATTCTTTAGAGGTTGTATACCCCAATGGTAACGAAATGGCAGCTGCCAAAATAATTAACTGCCATCCCCAGAAGTTGATGTTACTCATAACATCACTATACATTCTGGTTTTTAAAAGTCGCTGAATAGAATAGTAATATCCAGCAAACATAGCATTACCTACAAAGGCAAAAATTACTGCATTAGTATGCAGTGGACGTAAACGGCCATAGCTTAACCACGAAATACCATCGGTGATATTAGGGAACAAATACATAGTGGCTAATAATAATCCAACTAGCATTCCTACCACACCAAAAACTATCGTAGCATAAATGAACTTGTTTACAATTTTGTTATCATAGTAAAATTGTTGCATTTCCATAATTAGTCTTGATTTTCTGAATTTATATCTGTTTTGGGTTTACTCTTTTTAATTTCGTCTTCGAATAACATGCGTACCGAAGGGGTGTAGTCATCGTCAAATTGGCCACTTTTTACTGCTCTAATAAAGACATATAGAAAAGTAACAGCCAGTACGATACTGATGCAGATTAATAGATAAATAACGCTCATACCTTAAATTTTATACTTCAAAAGTACCTTGACCTTTCGGGATAAAACATGACATTTATCATACCTATTAATTTTATTACTAAGTTTATCTTCTAGCATAAAAATTACTCATCAGCGTCACAAAACTTACTATTGTCACGGTACTCAAAGGCATAATAATTGCGGCCACAATAGGCAATAAATTTCCTGTAACTGCATAACTTAATCCTACTATATTATAGAGTAATGACAATCCAAAACTCATATAGATGGTTTTCATTGCATTTTTTGAAAACCGAAGGAAATAATCAATTTTTGAAAACTGAGACGCATCTAAAATTCCATCACAAGCGGGAGAAAAAACATTTACATTTTCCGAAATTGAAATCCCCACATTACTTTGTGCTAATGCTCCTGCATCATTCAATCCGTCGCCTATCATCATCACATTTTTACCTTGTTTTTGAAGGTTTTCTATATATTCTAATTTTTGTTCTGGCTGTTGATTGAAGACAAAAGTGGTATTTTTAGGTAACATTTTTTCTAGAATCTTACGTTCCCCATCATTATCTCCAGAAAGTACCACTAGATTATATTTCTTGGACAGAGTATCAAACAGCTCTTCTAAGCCTTCGCGATATTGATTATTAAACACATAACTTCCTTTGTAATCCCCATCAATTTCTACATGAACTTTCGTTTTCTTATGTGTATTTTCACTCATGTGTTGCAAAAACTGTGAAGAGCCTAACTTTACGGAATGACCATCAATTTCGGCGAAAATTCCTTTCCCTGTGACTTCCTGAAAGTGAGTGGTTTCCAACTTCTCTTGGTTAGGAAGATAATCATACAAACGTCGGCTTAGTGGATGATTAGAGCCTCTGAGGACGTTTTTCAACAGTTTCAATTCCAATGAATTTAGTTCAGTACCTTCATACGTAATTGCGGTTTTTTTATTGGTAGTAATCGTTCCTGTTTTATCAAAAACTAGGGTATCCACTTTTGCAAATTGTTCAATAACAGTAGTATTTTTCAAATAGAGCTTTTTATAACCCATAATTCGGAGTACATTTCCTAATGTAAACGGAGCGGTTAGTGCTAAGGCACAAGGACAAGCTACAATCAAAATGGCTGTGAAAACATTAAATGCAGTTACCACATCTTTAAAAATCCAAAATCCAAAAGATACTATGGCGAGTAACAGTAAAGCGGGTGTGAAATATCGACTTATAGTATCTGTAATATTCTTGTACTTCTGCTCTACTCTTTTTTGAAAAACATCATTACTCCACAATTGCGTCAAATAACTCTGTGAAACCGAATGAAGGACTTCCATTTCGATAATCTTACCCATTTGTTTTCCTCCTGCATATACTTTATCACCCGATATTTTTTTAATAGCCACCGCCTCACCTGTCACAAAACTATAATCAATCGAGGCTTCTGGCGAAATAAGGATACCGTCTACAGGAATCAATTCTTGGTTTCTAATCAACAATCGGTCTCCTTTTGCTATGTCATAGACTTGAATGGGCTCTTCACTTCCATTAGTATTGATTTTCGTAATCGCAATTGGGAAATACGATTTATAATCTCGCTCAAAAGACAAGAAATTATAGGTTTTTTGTTGGAATAATTTTCCTAATAACATAAAGAAAATCAAACCACACATACTATCAAAAAAACCTTGTCCGTAATCCAAAACAATATCGACTGTACTTCGCACAAACATTACTACGATTCCCAAAGCAATAGGAATATCAATATTTAACATTTTAGATTTTATACTTTTCCAAGCAGAAACATAATATCCTGAGGCAGAATAGAAAAAAGGTGGTAACGCTAAGGCAAAAATCAACCACCTGAAAAATCCTTTGTATTGTTCAATCCAAAACTCACCTACCTCAAAGTATTCAGGAAATGATAATAACATTATATTTCCAAAGGAAAAAAATGCTACACCAATTTTGTAGATCAAAGTTCGATCAACGGCTTGCTTTTTATTTTCGTAGTTTTCTAAACTAATATATGGTTCGTAACCTATTGCACTTAGCATTTCTACTATAGCTCTTAGATTGGTTTCTTGGGAGCTGTAAGTAATTCGAACTTTTTTATCGTGAAAATTAACCTGAGAAGAAACTATTCCTTTGTCCAGCTTTTGTAAATTCTCCAAAATCCAAATACACGAGCTACAGTGTATATGCGGTATGTACAATGAAACAATATGTGTTCTTTGTTCTTCAAAATCCAGTAATTTGGAAACAATTTTTTCATCATTTAAAAAGTCGTATTTTCCTTTAATATCTTGCGGTGTGGCGCCAGGTGATTTTTCAAAATCATAGTAACATGTCAAATCGTTTTGACTAAAAATTTCATATACTGTTTTGCAACCCACACAGCAAAAAGATTTAGCATCAAAAACAATTTCTTCACGTTTAGTCACTTCGTTACCACAATGGAAACAATTTTGTGCGTTCATAAAATTTGCTCATTTACCTGAAACAAAGTTCAAAATAGCGTGAGGGATAAACTATGATATTTATCATACTTTAAATATATTTGCATTTCAATAGATACGCCATGAGTAAATGCGAGCAGTGCATTGTTAGACAATTTAGTTCCTTAAAAGCTTTATCAAAAGATGAGCTTTTAAGAATGGCCGAATGCAAAACGTCATACACTATCAAGAAAGGAGAACCTATTTTTGAAGAAGGTGAAATGACAAATGGTATTTTTTGTGTAAAAGATGGTGTTTGTAAAATGACTAAGCTAAGTGCGAATGGTAAGGACCAAATTGTGAAATTGGTAAAAGCTGGTGAGTTATTAGGTCAACGTTCGATGATTAGTGAAGAACCCGCCAACTTGAGTGCAGTAGCACTTGAAGACATGGAAGTTTGTTTTGTACCTAAAAGTGAAATTTTACAATTCTTTAATCAAAACAATCAGTTTTCCATGAATGTGATGAAAACAATTTGTGGCGATTTGAAAGATGCTGACGATCATATGGTTTCTATGGCGCAAAAAAGCGTAAAAGAACGTTTAGCAGAAACTTTAATCTATTTGGAAGATACTTTTGGTAATAACCAAGATGGTTCATTACGTATTCAATTGTCCAGAGAAGAATTGGCTGGAATGATTGGAACAGCTACTGAAAGCTGTATTCGTTTACTTTCAGAATTCAATAAAAATGGATGGGTCGATTTAACTGGAAAGAAAATCACCATTAAAAATAAAAATCAACTTAAAAAGTTGTCTGAATAAAAAAAGGAGCAATTGCTCCTTTTTTTATTTTGGCATATCTACAGGACCATCCCATTCTGAGAATCCACCCATTAAATTATATGTAGTTTCAAACCCCATTTGGTTCATTATACTACAAGCTTGAGCACTTCTTCCTCCTGCTTTGCAGTATACATAATAGTTTTTAGATTTATCTAGTTCTTCTACTTGGTATATAAAACCTTGCCCTTTATAAATGTCAATATTAATTGCATTTGGAATTATTCCGTCATTCCACTCGTCTTCTGTGCGAACATCCAAAATAACTGCATTTTCATCTTCTTGCAGCTTTGACCACCAATCTTCCTGTGTTAAATTCATAACTTTATTTTTTATCAAAAATACTATGCTTTAATAGAACATCCAATAGCTTTAGTTGTTTTTACAGCAATTTCTTCATCATTTAGTAATGAATTGATAGCGTTTTCCAAGTATTTGGTTTTTACAGCACTTTCATCAGAATAATTATCATCTATAGCTCCAATATATTTTACAATATTTCCTTTACTAGTTTTTTGTAGCAAATAAACATGAGGCGTTTTTGTTGCACCATATTGTGGGTAAATTTTTTGACCTTCATCAAATAGGTACGGAAAAGTAAATCCTTTTTCTTTGGCTCTTTTTTTCATCAATTCAAAGCTATCGTCTTTTTGAACATCAGGATTATTTGGATTTATTGCAATAACTAGATACCCTAAATTTTTATATTTTTTATCAATAGCTATAATTCTATCTTCATACGCTTTTGCAAAAGGACAATGATTACATGTAAAAATTACAACGAATCCTTTAGCATCTTTATAATCTTTTAATGAAACTACTTTATCATTGACATTTTTTAATGCAAAATCAGTGGCAACATCACCTACTTGATAACCACCAGAATTAATAGAAAAAGCACTAACTAATCCTAACACCAAAGCTAAGGCAAGCATTTTAATTGTTCTCATAATTTATTTTTTAATGATTGTTAATAATTCTTCTTCTAATTCTTTAAGTGATGAATAAGAATCCTCTGCAAATACTCTTCCTTTCTTATTATATATAACTGTTGCTGGAATAGAGCCAGCCCAACTTTTGTCTACTTTTTCAATCCAAGCATTAGCATCTGGATCGTTTAAATGAATAATATCAGATTTTAAATTTTTCTTTTTAATAAATGGAATCAAATTACTTTCTACTTTTTTAGGTAAATCCAAGCTAACCAAAATTACTTTTACATTTTGATTTTTGTATTTTTCATTTAATTGTTCAAAATAGGGTAACTCCTTTACGCATGGTAGACACCAAGTTGCCCAAAAATTTATAACATATGTTGTATCATCATTTTGATGTAAATAAGGCTCAAACGAATTAAAATCGAAAGATTTTACAGTTATTCCCTCTTTAGTATACTCTCTTATAGGATTAGAAACTTTTAAGTATTGCTGATTATTTTGCTGAGAAAAAGCAGTCGATGATATTAATAGTAAGAACAAAACAACATTTTTCATACTTAAATTTTTTGTTATCTAAAATTAATCAATCTCTATACCTTAAAATAAAAATTAACAAATATTTAATACACATTTGTATATACAAATAAAAAACATTTGTACATTTGTAGATACAAATTTGGTAACTACAAATATGAAAATTGAAGATATAATAAAATCGACAGTAACATTAAATGCAGCTAAAAAAGCAGTACTTAATGTCATGTTTGCAGATTTAGTTGTGACTGATCATTTTAATGAAATTTTAAAACCTTTTGATCTATCACCTGAACAGTATAATGTATTACGAATTTTAAGAGGTCAAAAAGGGAAGCCCGCAAATATGTGCACTATCCAAGAAAGAATGATCGCAAAAACAAGTAACACAACAAGATTAGTAGACAAATTGTTATTGAAAGGATTAGTAACAAGAGAAGTTTGTCCCGACAACAGAAGAAAAATGGAAGTCGAAATAACTGAGAAAGGTTTAACTGTTTTATCAGAAATTGATCCTAAAGCAATTGAACATGAAAATTATTTTGCTTCAAAATTAACCAGCGAAGAACTGGAATTATTTAATAATTTATTAGAAAAATACAGAAGTTAACAATATGAGTAAATTTATAGAAAGCCAAAATTGGCGTTATGCAACAAAAAAGTTTGATGCAAGTAAAAAAATTTCAGATGCAGATTTAGAAATTTTAAAAGAAGCAATTAGATTAAGTTCTTCTTCTTATGGATTACAACCTTATAAAGTTTTGATTGTTGAAAATCCAGAATTGAGAGAAAAAATTCAACCAGCTGCTTGGGGACAAACTCAAATAGTAGACGCTTCACATCTCTTTGTTTTTGCTAATATGATAAATGTGGGAGAAAAAGAAATAGACACCTATTTAGAAAACATTGCTGAAACAAGAGGAATTCCTGTAGAGAATATTTCTGGTTATGGTGACTTTATGAAATCTAAAATTGCTTCACTCCCAGAAGATGTAAAAAATACATGGACAGCTAAGCAAGCTTATTTAGCTTTAGGAAACCTTTTAAACGCTGCTGCTGAGCTTAAAATAGATGCTACACCTATGGAAGGTTTTGAACCTGAAAAAGTAAATGAAATTTTAGGCTTAAATGCACTAGGCTTAAATGCTACTCTTATCGCTACTGTAGGTTATCGTCATGAAGAAGATGCAAATCAACACGCTAAAAAAGTTAGAAAATCAAAAGAAGAATTATTTATCAAACTATAATTATTAATTAAATCAAAGTAAAACATGAAAAATTTAAAATCAATCGCTTTAGCTCTAGTAGTGGCTTTAGGAACATTAACAGTAACAGCACAAACAACTAAAAAAGTTGACGCTTCAAAAAGTAAAGTATTATGGCTAGCTAAAAAAGTTGGTGGACAACATAATGGTGATGTAAAATTAAAAGAAGGTGCTTTAGTATTTAACGGAAAAAAATTAGTTGGTGGAAACTTTACTGTTGATATGACATCGATTAATACGACTGATTTAAAAGCTGGTGAAGGAAAAGAAAAATTAGATGGTCACTTAAAAGCTGATGATTTCTTTGCAGTTGAAAAATTCCCTACTTCAACTTTAGTTTTCAAATCAATTGGTGCAAAATCTGCTAATACTTATACTGTTACTGCAGACTTAACAATTAAAGGAATTACTGCGCCTGTAACTTTTGATATTGTTGCTAACAAAGGGGTTGCTAATGCAACTTTAATGATTGATAGAACTAAATACGATATCAAATATGCTTCAAAAAACTTTGGTGCTTTAGCTGACAAAGCTATTGATGATGAGTTTGAATTAAAAGTTAGCTTAAAATACTAATACTCCTTTTATATAATAAAAATTAGAAAGTCGCTTAAAAAAGCGACTTTTTTTTATATTACTTTAAACAACATCCTTACACTAAACACAATAACTAAAAAAGCCACTAACAATAAAGCTGTTTTTTGAGGTAATCTACCCGCCAATCTTGCTCCTAGAGGTGCCGCCAGAGAACCTCCTAGAATTAGACCTAGAATTATATACCAGTGACTAATCCCTAATGATGCAAAAAAGGTAACCGACGCGGCTAATGTCACAAAAAACTCAGCCAAACTCACAGTTCCTATCACATAGCTCGACTTTCTACCTTTAGACAAAAGTGTAGATGTTACGATAGGCCCCCAACCTCCACCACCAAATGCATCAAAAAAACCACCAGAAAAACCAAGAAACCCTGTATTTTTCAACTTTTGCTTTTCTATTTTTTTTCTAAATGCTAAAATAATTAAACGTATTCCTATCAATAATGTATATCCAGCCATTAAACCATAGGTAATCACTTCGTATTTTTTTCCTAAATAAATCAAAAGCAAAGCTCCAGCCACTGCTCCCACCACTCCAGGTATTGCAATCCAGAAAAATAATTTCTTATTTACATTACCAAATTTATAGTGCGAAAAACCACTTATCCCGCTAGAAAACATTTCTGCCGTGTGAATACTTCCGCTGATGGCTGGTAATTTTATTCCAAGCAACATCATACTTGTCGAACATGTCACTCCATATCCTAATCCTAATGCTCCGTCTACTAATTGAGCAAAAAAACCCACCATCAACATTCCGTAAAATACCTTAGGAACACTTTCCAATTGAAAAACCAAATCATCAAACGTGACAAACTTTGACAATCCAAAACCAATAAAGAAAACCATAAACAAAACAGTAATTTCAAATACCAGTTTTTTATACTTTTTTGCTTCTTTTTTGTCTTTTTTCTTTGGAGAAAGACTTTCAGTCACCTTATTCAAATCGGCTAATTTTTGACTAAAATCTCCTTTATGATTATTTCGAAAAGAATTCAA
The DNA here is from genome assembly GCA_964565035.1 of uncultured Flavobacterium sp. Taxonomy (GTDB): domain Bacteria; phylum Bacteroidota; class Bacteroidia; order Flavobacteriales; family Flavobacteriaceae; genus Flavobacterium. The sequence continues at coordinate 8,597 of CAZMCP010000024.1, forward strand.
TTGTTCAATACTATTCTCTATTTCATCTGGAATAACCTCGGTGAAATATTCTCGCATTCTTCTCGCTAAAACAGGTGATTTTCCATTGGTAGAAATAGCGATTTTCATATTCCCTTTATTTACTATTGAGCCTAAATAAAAATCACATAAATCAGGTTGATCCGCCGCATTGACTAAAATTTGCCTTTGGTTTGCGAGTTTTTTTATGTTGGCATTTACTTCTTTATCGTTTGTGGCTGCAATTACAAAATCAATATTGTCTAAATCAGACTCTTGAAAACTTCTTTCTTCAAACTGTACAGATGGTTCGTCTTTAATTTTTGCCAATGTGGTGTCAAAGATTTCTTTACCAACCAGTTTGATAGAAACGTTTGGGTTTTGTTTCAATAAGGTTTCTGCTTTTTCAAGTGCTACATTACCACCGCCAACAATAAGAAATCGCTTGCTCTCTGTTTTTAAAAAAATTGGAAAAAGTGTATTAGTCATTACTATTCTTTTTTAAATCAATTGTGTGAAAAAGAGAAAATCTTACAATGTCTCTATTATAAAAATCAACGCCTGTCTTTTGTTGTTGAAACCAATTCATATACCCCATCTCAACTGCATAAGTATCATTTAATTTATAGTTCAAAGCCAAATAAATTCGGTTTTGGTCAAAAGTATTCTTTACTACTTTTTTACCCACATTAAACATTATTTCATCTTTAACCTTGAAGCTCAATTTTTCTTTTTCTTCCTTTTTCCAAAGAGAAAAATCCAATCCCAATTGGTATCGGAAACGAAAATTAGAAAATCGGAAACCACCAACTAGTCTATTATTTTCAACATCGTGAAAGAAACGAGCCTCAGCTTTATAGCGATGATTTATAGTTAAAAAACCAATTCTTTGTTTGTTTTTAAATCCAACATCAGGCCGTAATTCTGGAACAGTAAGATTACTTTCCGAATTGGGATTATTAGGATTTTGCAAAAAATAGGTTAACCCTCCTGAAATATTCCAATTTCCCGTTATTTTTCTTTCTAGATTTGAACGAAAAACCAATTGATGCTGTGCTGTTGGATTGTAAAACTGTCGTTGTTGAATTTCACTTAACAACGACCAATTTTCATTAAATTTCAATGTGTTATAATAACCGTACCAAATTAATTGCTGATGATCTATTTTCTTTTGTGCTTGTATCGATAATGATATTAGATACAGTATGAATATTATTTTTTTCATTTTTGTTACACGAAGTCACACAAAGTTTTCACTAAGTTTCACTAAGTCTTTATTTTATTTAGACCTGACAGGTTTTTATGAAACCTGTCAGGTTAAGAAAATTAATTTAGTATTACTCGGTTCGCATAATCACCAAAGGTTTCTCCTTCTACTTTTTCCTGAATATAACGTCCTAACAACAGGTCAATTTCAGCAAGAATTTGCGCTTCGGTTTGTTTTTCTTTGTATAACTTATTTAAACGCAATCCATAACGATCACCACCTAACATAAAGTTATATTGTTCTGGTCCTGTACCTATAAATCCTAGTTCAGCTACATACGGACGACCACAACCGTTAGGACAGCCCGTCATACGGATGGTTAATTCATCTTCTGACAATCCGTGTTTGTCTAAAAGTGGTTCTATTTTAGTTACCAAAACGGGTAAATAACGTTGTGCTTCGGCTAATGCCAATGGACACGTAGGCATTGCCACACACGCCATTGAACTTTTACGAATATTACTTACGTTTTTTTCGATTTCATATTTTTCTAATAAGGCTTCTACTTTAGCCTTGTTAGCTTCTGAAATTTCACCTAAAATCAGGTTTTGGTTTCCTGTAAAAATGAAGTTGCTAACGTTTAGTTGTGCTACTTCAAATAAGAAAGCTTTTTGTTCTGGTTTTACCACTCCGTGTTCTACAAAAAGGGTATAATACCATTGCTTATCGACGCTTTGCTCCCAACCGTAACGGTCATTACGCTCAGTAAACGTGTATGGTCGCGCTGGCTCTAATTGAAATCCGATGCGTTTTTCTAATTCGGCTTTGAAACCTTCCACTGTCATTTTATCGACTGTATATTTCAAACGTGACAATTTTCTTTCTACTCGGTTTCCAAAGTCACGTTGTACCGTTAGTACTTCGTACACAGCTTTAAGAGTTTTTTCTTCGGTATCTGTAAACCCTAAAACATCTCCTAGACGAGGATAGGTCGAAGCATTTCCGTGTGTAGTTCCTAATCCGCCACCTACTACGATATTAAATCCTTTTAATTCATTATTTTCAATGATAGCAATTAGCCCCAAGTCATTGGTAAACAAATCGACATCATTACTTGGCGGAATAGCAATGGCAATTTTGAATTTACGTGGCAAGTATCTGTTTTCGTATAATGGATCGGCTTCTGCGGAGCGTTCGTAAATTTTTTCTCCATCAATAAATACTTCATAATAGGCTTGTGTTTTAGGCAATAGTAATGTCGAAATTTTATCGGCATAGGCGTGAATTTGTGCGTGTAACGGAGACAATTGCGGGTGAGAACTAGCAATTACGTTACGGTTTACGTCGCCACACGCAGCAATAGAATCGAGTTGTGCCAAATTGAATCCTTGAATAGTAGGTCGTAACTCATGCTTTAATAATCCGTGTAACTGTACGGTTTGACGGGTGGTAATTTTTAAAGTTCCCGTTCCGTATTGTTCCGATATATTATGTAGTGCTATCCATTTTTCGGCATTGATAATTCCGCCTGGAATGCGCAAACGAATCATGAAGGAATATAATTTGTCTAACTTTTTTGCTGCTCTTTCGGCTCTACGGTCACGATCATCTTGGACATACATTCCGTGAAACTTTACTAATGTTTCATCGTCTGGTCGCACATTTCCGGTGTGGTTGTCGATATCGATACTTTCTTTTAGCGTTCCTCTTAATCCGTCGCTATTGATTTTTATATATTCTACTGGTGATAATTTCTCGCTCATTTTTCTTTAGTTTACGGTTTACAGTTTACGGTTTACAGTTGCTCACTGTTAACTTAAAACTGTAAACTATTAATACACGTCTTTTTGATATTTTCCTTGTTCTTCTAATTGGTCTAACACTTCTTTTGCTTTTTCTACCGAGATGTTTCTTTGGGAAGCGATGACTTCGACAATGGTATTTTCAACATCTTTGCTCATTGGGTCTTTTTGTCCGCAGATATAAATAGATGCTCCGTTTTCTAACCATTCATTGAACTGACTTGCATTTTCTTTGATGCGATCTTGGACGTAAATTTTACGTTCTTGATCTCTAGAAAAAGCCGTACTTAATTTGGTTAAAACTCCTGTGCTTAACCATTCCTGAATCTCGGTCTGATAATAGAAGTCTAAGGCAAAATGTTGTTCTCCAAAGAATAACCAGTTTCTACCATCAGCCCCTGTCGTATCGCGTTGTGCTAAGAAACTTCTAAAAGGTGCAATTCCTGTCCCTGGTCCTATCATAATGATATCGGTATCTTCTTCAGGTAAACGGAAGTTGTTGTTTTTATGGATATAGAAATCATAGTTGGTATCCAAAGGAAAATCGGCTAAAAACTGAGAAGTCAATCCCGTTTTTAGTTGGTCACCCACTTTAAAAGAATTCAAATTGACTGTTAAATGTACTTGACCATCGTGTGCTTCGTGTGCTGATGAAATAGAATACAAACGAGGTGCTATTGGGTGCAATAAAGCTACAACCTCATCCAAAGTTCCTTTTTTAGGTTGGTATTTCGCAATAACATCCACTAAATCGGCTTTATCTTCTTCAATAGTTACCTCTAAAACTTTTCCGATAGCTTCTAATGATTTTTTAGATAAGCCACGAATGTTTTTATCTTGAAGTTTTGTTAGATCCGATTCGTTAAAATAAGAAGCGATACTTTGTATCTCGGCTTCATTATTTTTTGGAATTAACCCTAAAGCATCGCCTGGTTCATAAATCACTTCTTCATTAGGTGTAATTTCGATATGATAGGTTTCTTTATTTGAACCTCTATCATTCAATACAATTTTATGTGAAATTTGTCCTGTAAAATTCTGTTTGTGTGAAGTAGTTGCTGCTGTTGCTTTTGCAACTATTGGCGCTGCTGCTGTTGCACTTCCAAATGCATTTTGCAAATCACTTTCCCAAGTGGGGATTAAACTTGCATAATCCACATCGGCTTTTACTAAAGGAAGTAAGCGTTTTGCTCCTTTTTCGGCCAACACTTCATCCAATAATACGCCTGCATTACAGAATAGAGGATAGGAAGAATCGCCCAGTCCAAATACGGCGAACGATAATTTATCAAGCTTCCCATTAAATGCTTTGATTGCTTCATAAAATCCAACAGCATTTTGTGGAAATTCGCCTTCGCCTTGCGTACTCACTACAAATAACACATGTGTTTCTTTTTGTAGTTTAGCCAAATCAAATTGTGCCACATCGACGCTTTTTGCTTGGATTTTGTTTTTCTTGAAAGTAGCTTGAATTTGTGATGCTACTTTTTTTGAATTTCCAGTTTCTGTACCATAAACGATTAACGGTTTTACAGCAATAGCTGTATTTTGAACAGACGGAATAACACCCGTTGATTGAATTCCGAAATTCTTAGCTAAATATCCTGCCAAATATCCATTAGCATAAATCAGCTCTTCATTAGTGGCATTTTGCACCAATTGTTGTAATAAATTATTTTTAGTTTCAGATAGCATTTTGATAAATAGTTTTATGATTATCGAAATAAGATTCGGTGTTTGATTTTTCGGTAAACCAAGCATATTGCTGGTGCAGTGCTACAACTTTACCAACTACAATTAATGTAGGCACGTATTCAAAATCAGGCAAAGGCTTGCTGGCAATATCTTTGAAACTAAATACCTTAGTTTTTTGATTAGGTGTAGTAGCCTGCTGGATTACTGCTACTCCTTTTTCTGGATCAATATTTTGTTCGATTAATTTTTTAGCTAACACCTCTAGTTTTTGACCACTCATATAAAACACAAGTGTATCGCTAGTTGAAGCCCAATCGGTCCATTGTTGACTATCTACATTTTCCAACTCATACAATGTCAAGAATCGGAGTCCGCGAGAATAGCCTCTTGCCGTTAAAGGCATGCCTGTATAAGCCGCAGCCCCAAAAGCAGCAGAAACTCCTGGAATAATTTCATACGGAATTTTATTTTTTGCCAGCACTTGAAGTTCGTCCAAGATATTTGAAAACAGAGTAGAATCTCCTCCTTTAAGGCGAAGTACTAATTTCCCTTGTTGTGCAAAAAGAACAATTAATTCGTTGATATCTTGCTGCGGTGTCCAAACTCCTTTAGAACATTGTTTACCCACATACACAACTTCGGCATCTTTACGAGCATATTCTTCAATAAGTTCAGGCGAAACCAATCTATCTGTTAATACCACATCTGCTTTTTGTAAATATTTCAATGCTTTTAAGCTAATAAGCTCAGGATCACCTGGTCCAGCTCCAGCTAATATTACTTTTCCGGTATGTTTTATACTTCTTTCCATTTTTTTTTAGGTATGAGTAGTCCCTGTCGAGTCAGTTTTGCCCCGATAAAACACTATTATTTTACACCTGAAAACTTTTTGAAACCTTTCAGGTGGTTTCGTTAAATTTTATTGATTAAAACAATCCTTCGATTGAAAGGTAGCGTTCTCCTGTATCGTAATTAAAGGTTAAAATGGTCGCATCATCAGGTAATGTTGCCGCTTTTTTAGCAACTGCTGCTAACGAAGCACCTGTTGAAATTCCTACTAAAATTCCTTCCTGCTTTGCAATATTTCTAGCATATTCAAAAGCCTCGTCTTTACTTACTTGAATAACCTCATCGATTAAACCTGCTTGATAAATTTCTGGCACAAAACCTGCTCCAATCCCTTGTAATGGGTGCGGTGATGGGCTACCACCACTTAAAACTGGTGATAATTCTGGTTCTACTGCTATTACCTTTAGGTTTGGATATTTTTCTTTTAGTACTGAAGCTACCCCAGTAATATGTCCGCCAGTTCCTACACCAGTAATGATGTAATCCAATCCGTCAGGAAAATCAGCTAAAATTTCTTGAGCTGTAGTGCGCTTGTGTACTTCAACATTGGCTTGGTTAGCAAATTGTGAAGGCGACCAAGCATTTGGTGTTTGCGATACTAATTCGGCAGCACGTTCAATGGCTCCTTTCATTCCTTTTTCACGAGGTGTTAAGTCAAATTCGGCACCATAGATTTCCATCAACTTACGTCTTTCCACACTCATTGATTCCGGCATTACAAGGATTACTTTATATCCTTTTACAGCAGCTACTAATGCTAATCCAATTCCTGTGTTTCCAGAGGTTGGCTCAATAATTACACTATCAGCATTTAAAATTCCTTTGGCTTCTGCATCTTCAATCATAGCAAGAGCAATTCTGTCTTTAATGCTATTACCAGGATTATTTCTTTCTAATTTTATGAAGACATTTTGGTTTCCATATAATTTATTGATTTTTACAACAGGAGTGTTTCCAATTGTTTCTAAAATAGTATTTGCTTTCATGATATTAAATCTTTTATTGTGTTGTTATTATTTTTTAAATCACATAATTAAGTGGTTCGGGAAACTCGCTTTTTTTCTTGATCTCGATCTCACTTTTATGATAGACCAAAGAACCTTGAGGGATCGAATGTGTTATCCAAACATTACCTCCTATTATTGAATTTTCTCCAATTATTGTATTCCCTCCTAATATGGTCGCATTGGCATAAATGGTGACATTATTTTCAATTGTAGGGTGACGTTTTTCCGAAGCGCTATCCTTAGACACTGATAAGGCTCCTAAAGTTACTCCTTGATAAATCTTTACATTATTACCAATTTTAGAAGTTTCTCCAATTACAATCCCTGTTCCATGATCGATGAAGAACCTTTCGCCAATTTCTGCTCCTGGATGGATATCGATTCCTGTTTTTCCGTGTACATACTCCGAGATAATCCTAGGAATAACAGGCACATTTAATTTCCAAAACACATTAGCTATTCTATAGGCTGTGATGGCAAAAAAACCTGGATAAGCAATTAACACTTCTTCTTTGGATTTAGCCGCAGGATCAAAATTCACGATGGTTTCTAAATCGTTATCCAACACATAGTGCAATTGTTCAAGTTGTTCGAAGAAATAATTGGAATACACTACAATTTGATTGGTATCTTCTACTGTTTTTGCCAAAATATTTTGAAGCTTAATTTGAAGTAGTTTCTCTTTATTTTGAAAAAAACGATAGTTATTGTATTCTTGATTGATATCAAACAACCAATTGATTAATTCGTCTACCCAATCTTCAACATTTTTCTTGTTGATCGGATTTCTAACTCTTTCCTGATTTTTTAAGTAAATTGAATAGGACATATTACAAAAACATTAAAGCACCAACGGTATTATAACTTGTTTCATCTATTAAAACCGCATTTCCTGATTTTGAATTTTTATCAAAAGCATCATAAAACAACGGCTGATTGGTTTTCAGTGTTACCTGTGCGATATCATTTAACTGTATCGTGTCTCCTTCGGTAAATTGCCATTGGTTAATATTCCATTTGTTATTAACTTCCTGCACTTTTACTCTCACATTTTTAAAACGATGTTGTAATAAATAAGTTTTTCCTACTTGCAGCGATGCATTGTCCAACCAAGAAATCCATGTTTTTATTTGGTTTGATTCAGTAGGTAATTCATGGTTAAGTACCACGGTATCGCCACGGCTAATGTCGATATTGTTATCAAAGTGAAGCACTACATTATCGCCTGCTACAACACTATTCACCTCAACTTGATTACGTTCTATTTTAACAATTTCGGTTTCAATACGTGCAGGTAAAATAGTTACTTTATCACCTACCTTATAACTTCCACTTAGTACTGGTCCAGCATACCCACGATAATCATGATTTGCTTCATCTTTTGGTCGGATTACCCATTGTACTTGAAAACGAGAGGCTAAATTTTCTGTCGATTCAATTTCAACTGTTTCTAGACTTTCTAACAATGATTTGCCTTGGTACCAAGGTGTATTTGAAGAAGTATTTACAACATTATCACCAACTAATGCACTTACTGGAATATAATTGATTTCATTATAATTCAACTCGTTTTTGATTCCTTCAAACTCGTTTTGAATTTGGTTGAATGTCGCTTCTGAATAATTCACTAAGTCAATTTTGTTGATGGCAATAATTGCTTTTTTTATTCCCATTAGCGAACCAATACTTGCGTGACGCTTTGTTTGTTCAGTAATTCCTTTTCGAGCATCTACTAAAATGATGATTAAATCAGAGTTTGATGCTCCTGTAATCATATTACGTGTATATTGTTCGTGTCCAGGTGCATCAGCAATGATAAATTTCCTTTTTGATGTTGAAAAATATTTATACGCTACGTCAATCGTTATTCCTTGCTCTCTTTCGGCACGAAGTCCGTCTGTAATTAAAGACAAATCGATATCCACGCCTTCTTGTTTGGTTTGTTTTTGTAAAACCCCTAATTGGTCTGTATGTATACTATCAGAGTCATATAAAAGTCTTCCGATTAAAGTACTTTTACCATCATCTACATTTCCTGCTGTTATAAATCGTAATGTATTCATTTTAATTATGAATTATAAATTATGAATTATGAGTTGTTAGCCACATCTCTTTTCTCTATCTTCTTGTCTCTTTTCTCTATTTTAGAAATACCCTTGTTTTTTTCTGTCTTCCATTGCAGCTTCTGAGAGTTGGTCGTCTAAACTAGTTTGGCCTCTTTCACTGATTCTCGTTTGAATGATATCTTCTATAATATCGTCAATCGTTGCTGCGTGTGAAGGAACTGCTGCGGTACACGTCATATCTCCTACGGTTCTGTAACGCACTTTTTCTATCACCACTTGGTCTCCTTCTTGTGGCTGAATGAATGCTGAAGTTGCCACCAATTTGCCCTGGTGGACAATACACTCTCTGTCGTGGGCAAAATATAAACTTGGTAACTCGATATTATATTTCTTGATGTAATTCCAAACATCCAATTCCGTCCAGTTGCTAATGGGGAAAACTCTCACGTTGTGTCCTTTTTGGATTTTTCCATTTAAGATATTCCATAATTCGGGTCTTTGTAATTTAGGATCCCAAGCTCCGAAATCATCTCTTACAGAAAATATTCTTTCTTTTGCTCTAGCTTTTTCTTCATCACGTCGAGCACCACCTATACAAGCATCAAATTCATTTTCTTGAATGGTATCTAATAAACTGTAGGTTTGTAAAGCGTTGCGAGAAGGAAAACGTCCAGCCGTTTCTTTTAAATTGTATTTTTTGATACTATCTTCTACACTTCCTACAATTAGTTTTTCCCCAATTTGACTTACTAATTTATCTCTAAATTCAATTGCTTCAGGGAAATTATGCCCTGTATCGATATGTACCAAAGGGAAAGGGAATTTACCCGGACGGAACGCCTTCAATGCTAAATGCACCAGAACGATTGAATCTTTACCTCCTGAAAATAATAAAGCAGGTTTTTCAAACTGAGCAGCTGTTTCACGAAGAATATAAATGGCTTCGTTTTCTAATTGTTCTAAGTAATCTGTATTATTTTTCATTATATTTTTTTGTTTCAAGTTTCAGGTTTCAAGTTAGTCACGTAGAGTTTCTCAAAGGTCTTAACCGCAAAGAGCGCAAGGTTTTAAGCAAGGTTCGCAAAGTTTGACACTTTTAAATTCTAGTTTCTGATTTCTAAATTCTAATTTCTAATTTTATTTATGTAATCCACATTCTTTTTTTGATTGATCCTCCCACCACCATCGCCCTGCTCTAAAATCTTCTCCGCTCTTTACGGCTCTTGTACAAGGTGCACATCCAATACTGATAAAATTCTGATCGTGTAATGTATTATAGGGCACTCCTTTTTGTTTTAAATAATACACCACTTCATCTGTCGTCCAATGCAAAAGTGGATTGTATTTGTAGAGTTGATTTTGCTCGTCCCACTGAATAATTTGTAAGTTATTACGGTTATCTGATTGTTGAGCGCGTAATCCTGTAATCCAAATTTTCGCATCCTTTACTGCTCTTTGTAACGGAACAACTTTACGGATATGACAGCATTCTTTTCTTTGCTCTACAGAATTGTAGAAACCATTTATGCCATTAGCGTTTACATACGATTCTAATTTATCTGCATCTGGGTAATATACTCGTATGGGTTGATTGTATTGTAATAAGGTTTTGTCCCAAACGGCATAGGTTTCTGGAAACAATCTTCCTGTATCCAAGGTAAATGTTTCTATATTTTGTAGTTTTTGACTAAAAATAGCATGACTTATCACCTGATCTTCAATACCAAAACTTGTTGAGAAAACGATTTTATCTTCTGTATTTTCAGATAAGAAGCGTAACCCGTCTTCTAGGTTTTCTATTTGTGATAACTGATTTAAAAAATTATTATTCATTTGTTTTTGTTTCTTTTTTGAAATTTTGGATATAAAAAAAGCCTCTTGAAATCAAGAGGCTTCGTTATGAATATATTATTTACTTTAAACAATACAATAGACGTCCTCTTGCGAAGTTTCGCATACAACAACACATCATCATACAAATTGCACATGTAATTAAAGTCGTTATGATAATTATTGTATTCATTTAATTTTAATAGTAATTATTTATTCAAAAAAAAACTCCTCAATTTCTTGAGGAGTTTTTTGCTTTTATATTGTAAATGTTTCAAACATTAACGTGTAGCATATGACCCCTCAGTTTCTGAGCAGCACATACACATCATATTTAAAACTTGATTTTTCATTATTTCTTTATTCTCTTTTGAATACTGCAAACCTATAACATTTTTATAATACACTCCAAATAAAATTTTATTATTTTTTTAAATAAAATACACAAAATTCTAAAAATCAATAATTTAAAAATTCAAAAGAGAACTAAAAATCTATTTTAAAAAGTAAGTTCGCCTTTCATTTTAAATAATTCATCAATTCTTTGATGAACATTTTTTGGTGAAACTTTATACAATTCATCTATGAAATCTGTTGCTATTGGCTTCATGTTTGGAAATTTATTCTTTTCTAAAAACCGTTTTAAAGCCTCATTCAATTTTTCTTCACCTATCATTTCGCTAAGAAGATACATTACCACTGTTCCTTTAGAATACGATATATGACGATCATCTGGTCTTACTAAATACAAAGGCATTTCTTTATAAAAACCCTTTTCATTGTTATAAATGTCTAAATGCATTTTGACTCTTTTCAGCATCTCCTCTTTGCCATACATTTTTTTGAGAAGCATCATTTCTGTATACATGGCTAAAGTTTCGGTCAGCATAACGGCTCCATCTCGATTATCTGGGTAAATTTGGTTTCCTCCCCACCACAAATGTGCGAGTTCATGTCCAGCTAATTCATTAATAACATCCTGCTGTCTATCTGCATTAACATTACTATGAAAAATCATATCCTCAGTCATATAAATTGTTGCTGGATAAGCTGTAGCAGCAAAACCTTTTGTAAAACTTGAAACTTCAGCAAAACGAATAGTTTTAAAAGGATATGGACCAAAATTAGATTCACAATAGTCCATTGTAATTTTTGCATTTTTTATCAAATGCTCGACATTTTCATAATGCATTGGATGATAATATATCTCAAAACTTTTTCCCTTATAATACTCTTTTTTAATCACATATTCAGCAGATGAAATCGCAAATCGAAACGGAATTTGCTTTGATTGGTAACGAAAATAGTTTTTATTAGCATGTTTCCATTGCTTCACTAATTCACCTACTCCTATTGCTTTTTGATTAGAAGATGTGACAATTGTCATATCTAAATTGATGAAATCATTATTTGGTTCTTTGGCCGAATTGAATGGTTTATCTTCAGACTTATTTCCTAATTGAAATTGCTTTCTAACATTTTCTTCCTGAATTTCGTTATCAGAATTATAACCAAAATGAGGATAATAACGACTAATGCGCATAAAAGATCCGTTTTCGACAATAGCATTAAACGATTGATGACCGTTTACAGGTTTCCAATGATAGACTAACTTGAAAGTAAAACTTGCTTTTTCTTTTGGTTCCATTGGTTTGTTAAGTTTCAAAATTTGATTTTGATTTGTAACTAAATGAAGCTCCTCTTTAAATTGAAAATTCGCTTTTTTAATTTTAAATCCATCTGAAAAACTGATAAGAACTTTACTAATTTTCGCTTCTGTTTTATTTTCTAAAGTGTAGGTTCCTTTAATTGTATAGCTATTCTCTTCAGGAAATAATTCAACTGTAGTTGTAACATCAGTGATTGTTAGCTCAGGTAAATTTTGATAACTTCTAAACTGCTTTTCGTAATTGGCTTGAGTCTGAAATTTTAAATTTTCATTTTTAGAAATGTATCCGTCATTTACTCTCTGGCCAAGTCCAAAAACACCCAATCCTAACAAAAATAATATCAGAAATACATGAACTTTTCTAAAATTAAGCCTTCGAAGATGAATTAGGTAAAATGAAATCGATAACAATACGAAACCAAATAGCAATCTATAAATAAACGCTTTTTCATAAGCTCCAAATCCATTCATGTCACTATAAGTAAAACTAATACTATATAAAAATTTTAAAACAGGCAGAGTAACAAGTTTCTTTCCTAGAGGAGTTGCCATCAAAAAAGCAAATATAGCGGCGAAACTAAGTGCAAGATATTTACTAGAAATGGCTCTTTGAATAATCAACAAAAAGCCACTCAAGAGAAATAATGGCAAAGTTGTAAATAGCATTATTTTTCCATAAACACCCCATTCTAAAATGTGGTAATTATATACGAATTGAAATACAATTCCTTCAGTAATTAATATAATTGAGAAACTTAAAATTACTAAAAACAATGTAATCCAATGTGCCCAAAATTGAGTTTTAAAATAAGATGTACTCTCTTCAATAAGATTGAAATTAGCATTCTTACTTCTCCAAAAAACATCATGAGAATAAAACAATACAATAATAACTCCTAACACATAAATGTTTTCTATAATAGTTGAAACCATTAAGCCAGAAGTAGCATATTTTTGAGGAATTCTTATTCCCTTTTCAATTTCAGCATACATTTCCATACCAATTGCAAAAAGCAATGCTAAACAAATCACTACAAACGGAATACTTTTAAAAGTGTAAATCAAGTTTATTTTAATGAAGGATAGTAAAGCTTGGAATTTAACTTTTAAGCCTTCAGTAGTGGTAACAAATTCAAAAGGAATACTCTTTAATTCATTATTTGATACTGATTCATATTTTTTTTTATGCTTATTTTTCTTTACAAGAGTATATTTTTTAAAAGCAATAAACAGTAACATTACTGAAATTAGAAGGATTCCAATTCGGTTCCAGATAAAGATGCCGCTAAAACCAATTATTTCAAAATTTCTTTGGTTTATCGTCCAATGTGCAGTTTGATTAAAAAACGCTGACACCCCAAAAGGATCAAAAATTGCAGAAATAAACTTTGTTTCTTCTGATTGTGGTAGACTTTGTGCCATAAATGGTGAACTCGAAAACAATAAAGCCACCATATATAAAATATAAAACAACAAGCCTCCTACATAAGTTAACATTTTAGATTTTGAAAACCATGCTACCACACACAAAACTGACGTAACAAAAACTGTGTTAATTAATGTAAAATAAAGCATTGGCATTATGTAGTACATCAAATTAAAATCACAACCTTCTATTAGTTTTGAATTAGTACTTTGACCAATAAAAAAACTTATCGTTAACAAGAGAGTCAATAAAAAACTCATCATTAAAATCGAAAAATATCTACCTAAAAGAAATTGATTTTTTGTTATTGAAGTACTAAAAAAAATTTGTTCAAAACGGTTATCAACCTCTTTAATTGCTATTTGTGCAGTAAAAATAGTACTAAAAAAAATCGTAGTTAAACTTATAAATGCTGTGATGTAACCCACTTGATAAGATGAATTGTAAAATACATTCTCCCCAATTGAAAATCGAGCATTTTGTCCCCCAAAAATTCCAAAAACAATAATCAAAAATAGAGCTATATAAAATCCCAATCTTTTGAAATAAGATTGCAAATCAAACTTAAAAACTGTTTTCATAATCTCCTTTTTTTAAGTTCAAAGCTGCAAAATACACATCTTCTAAGCTTGGACTTATTTGCTTAAAATCCTTTAGCTCATTGTCAGAATATAAATGAATATTCATTTTACTGGCATTAAATTGCGATGAAATAATTGAGTAATCTTTTTTATAATAATCTATTTCTTCTTTATGAATTTGTTTACTCCAAATTTTTCCTTCTAAAGAATTAATCAAATCCTCTGGATTGCCTTGTAAAAGGACTTTTCCTTTATTCATAATAGCCATTCTTGAACACAGATTACGTACATCTTCCACTAAATGTGTTGAAAGAATAACAATTCTATCTTCACCAATCTCGGTAAGTAAACCATTAAAGCGGTTACGTTCTTCTGGATCCAAACCTGCAGTAGGTTCGTCTACAATAATGATTCTTGGATTTCCCAACAATGCCTGAGCAACTCCAAAACGTTGACGCATTCCGCCGGAAAATGTATGCACTTCTTTTTTTCTATGTGCCGACAGATTTACTTTTTCGAGTATCGCGAGAATCTGATTTTTTCGTTCATTAGAATCTGAAACACCCTTTAAAATAGCAAGATGATTTAATAAATCATAAGCAGAAACCTTTGGATAGACCCCAAAATCCTGAGGTAAAAAACCTAACTGTTTTTTAATAAAATTTGAGTTTTCAAGTACATTTACTTCATTGAAGAAAATAGATCCATTGTCTACAGATTGTAAACCTACAATTGTTCTCATTAAAGATGACTTCCCTGCTCCATTTGGTCCTAATAAACCAAACATTCCGTTACCTATTTCAAGCGAAATATTGTCAATAGCTTTAACTCCATTTACATATGTTTTTTGGAGATTTTTGATGATTAAACTGTTCATTTTTGATTGATTTTGATGATTATTGATTAAAAATTACATAATTCTGTTTTGAATAATTAAGGCATAAGAAACCTTGTCGGTCAAAAAAACCGATAGTTAAACTCTAAAAAAATGATGCTTATTCGCTGATGTATTCTAAAACATCTCCAGGCTGACAGTCCAAAGCTTTACAAATCGCTTCAAGCGTTTCAAAACGGATACCTTTAGCTTTCCCAGTCTTCAAAATCGATAAATTAGCTGGAGTAATCCCCAGAATTTCTGCCAATTCCTTTGATTGCATCTTACGCTTAGCCAGCATCACATCTACATTTACTATAATTGGCATAATTTAAATATATAAGTCCTGTTCATTCTGTAGGTTTACACCCTGTTCAAAAATGGCTGCCATGAAAAAGATGAAAATTCCCATAATGGCATGGGCTATAATCATAGGAAAAAAAGGAAAGTCTTCAATACTGAAAAGCGACCAAATGATAACTGCGACAGGATATAACACCAAATTAAATTGGTAAAAACCTTTTAAGTTTTTCAATCCTTCATTTGTAAACAAACGCTCTTGTTTAAACACTTTAAATACATTACTCAAAACCACAAAAAACAAACCGTATAGTGCTAAACCCAGAACCATTTCTGCAACATAGGCTAATGTATATTCAGAGCCTAAGAGGAAATGGCGATTGGTGAACGGAAAGTTAATTGCAAACCGATTGTTTTCAATTTTCTCAAAAAATGGACCTTCAAATACACAATTAATGAGTGCATAAATTGCTGTCAGCAGGTAAAAAAAAGCAGCTATTCGTGAAAGAACATATAATAATGCCGCTATGATTCGAACTAATTTCATGGATTCAAATTTAAATTCAACTAAGCAAATATAATAATTAATTATCGTAAAACAATAATTTATTATCTTATTTTTATAATTACTCAAAACACAAAAGTTATCAATAAAAATTTTTTATCAAAAAAACTTGCATATTCAAAAATCATTTATATAAATTTGTACTGTTAGAAAACAACAACAGAAATGAACAACATTTTAAACAATACTTGGTGGTGGAATTACTTACGTCGAAAATCGTGAGCGAATCCTCCTATCTGTATTTTTAAAATCAAAATAGATAAAAAGGCTTGTCAATCACGACAAGCCTTTTTTTATTCTCAAAACTGAAATATCATGAAAAAATATAAACTACATACTCACCACAAACAAATTCTTGCCGACACCATTACGCCGGTAAGCATTTATTTAAAAATCCGCGACAAATTCCCGAATAGCCTTTTACTGGAAAGTAATGACTATCACAGTAATGAGAACAGTTTTTCGTACATCTGCTGCAATCCGTTTGCAAGCATTAAAGTAGAAAACGAAAGTATCTCTGTAACACTTCCTGACGGAAGCACGACTAGAAAACTAATCGAAAACCAAACTAACGTTACAGAAAGCATTCAGGAATTTGCTTCGCGTTTTGAATCGGAAGCCAGCAATTTTAAATTCATAACTAACGGATTATTCGGGTTTACCAGTTATGATGCCGTACGTTATTTTGAAAAAGTAAGCATCACAAAAAGAACTTCTGATTTACAAATCCCAGATATGTATTATGCCGTATATCAAAACATCATTGCCATCAATCATTATAAAAATGAAGCTTATATTTTCTGTCACAGTATTGACAATCAAAACAACATTTCGGAAATAGAACAATTAATTCAATCCAAAAATTTTGCTTCATATTCGTTTAGCAAAGAAGGCCCATCTATTTCTAATTTAACTGATAAAGACTTCAAAAACAATGTAGCTTTAGCAAAAAAGCACTGTCAACGAGGTGATGTATTCCAACTGGTTTTATCCAGACGATTCACTCAAGATTTCAAAGGAGATGAATTCAATGTTTACCGAGCCTTACGCAGCATCAACCCTTCTCCGTATTTATTCTTTTTCGACTATGGTAATTTTAAAATTATGGGATCATCTCCCGAAGCTCAATTAATCATCAATAATAAAAAAGCTGAGATTCACCCCATTGCAGGAACATTCAAACGTACAGGAAACGACGAACAAGATGCCATTTTGGCCAAAAAATTATCTGAAGATCCAAAAGAAAACAGTGAGCATATTATGTTGGTGGATTTAGCCAGAAATGATTTGAGTAAAAACGGTCATCATGTAGAAGTTGAAAAATACAGAGAAGTTCAATTCTTTTCACATGTGATTCATTTGGTTTCCAAAGTGAGCAGTCAATTGCATGAGAACACCTCAACAATGCAAGTAGTAGCCAATACATTTCCAGCTGGCACATTATCAGGAGCACCAAAACACAAAGCTTTACAGCTTATTGAATCGATTGAAAATACCAACCGAAATTTCTATGGTGGAGCGATTGGTTTTATGGATTTTGATGGTAATTTTAACCACGCCATCATGATTCGAACCTTTTTAAGCAAAAATCATCAATTGCATTTTCAAGCCGGAGCCGGAATTGTAGTCGATTCGAGTGAAGAAAGCGAAATGCAGGAAGTGTATAATAAATTAGGCGCATTGAACAAAGCTTTAGAAATAGCGGAAACCATTTAGTAATCAGTTGCAATAACAAAACAAGTAAACAAATGAAAAAAATAGTAGTCATAGACAATTACGATAGCTTCACTTATAATTTAGTTCATTATCTGGAAGACTTGAATTGTGAAGTAACCGTTTTCCGCAATGACGAATTCTATATAGACGAAGTGAAACCTTTCGATAAAATTTTGCTTTCACCCGGACCGGGAATCCCAGATGAAGCAGGTCTACTGAAAGAAGTTATTAAAACCTACGCTTCTACTAAAAGTATCCTTGGTGTTTGTCTTGGCCAGCAAGCAATCGCGGAAGTTTTCGGAGGAAGCCTTACTAACCTTGAAAAAGTCTATCATGGTGTAGCGACAAAAGTTAACATCACCATTCCCGATGAAGTGCTTTTCAAAGGATTGAACAATGAAATCGAAGTAGGACGCTATCATTCATGGGTAGTTTCCAAAGAAGATTTTCCAGAGGTACTGGAAGTCACTTCGGTAGATGGTAACGAAGAAATCATGTCATTACGACACAAAACTTTCGATGTAAGAGGTGTACAATACCACCCAGAGAGCGTTCTTACACCCAACGGAAAGCAAATTCTTGAGAATTGGGTAAATAGTTAAACAAAAGGCCATTAGGCATTAGCCAAAAGGCAAAAAGACTAAAGCATTATCAACATTAATTACACAAGGTAGGTGCCTTGTGCCTAATCCCTATTGCCTAAAAATTATGAAAACTATATTAAACCGATTAATACAACACGAAACGCTGACAAAGGAAGAAGCGAAACAGACATTGGTCAACATTTCCAACGGGCAATACAATCCTGCGCAGATAGCCAGTTTTTTAACTGTGTATATGATGCGAAGCATTACAATTGATGAACTTGCAGGTTTTAGAGAAGCTTTACTAGAACTTTGCATCGCCATTGACCTAACCGATTATAACACCATTGATTTATGCGGAACAGGTGGCGACGGAAAAAATACCTTTAACATCTCTACTTTAGCATCCTTTGTTGCTGCAGGAGCAGGAGTACAAGTGGCTAAACATGGAAATTACGGAGTATCATCTATTTCAGGTTCGAGCAATGTCATGGAAAATTTAGGTGTTAAATTCAGCAACGACAGTGATTTTCTAAAAAGGTGCATGGATGAAGCCGGAATATGTGTTTTACACGCGCCACTCTTCCACCCTGCCATGAAAAATGTCGCTCCAATCAGGAAAGAACTGGCCGTAAAAACTTTTTTTAACATGTTAGGCCCAATGGTAAATCCAAGTTTTCCCAAACATCAATTGGTCGGAGTTTTTAGTTTAGAACTTGCTAGAATGTATGCCTATTTGTACCAAAACACCGAAACCAACTTTACCATTCTACACAGTTTAGATGGATATGACGAGATTTCGTTAACTGGAAACACTAAAATCATCTCCAAAAACTATGATCAAATACTCAAGCCTGAGGATTTTCAAATTCAAAAACTAAACGAGACAGAAATAGAAGGCGGTGTAACTATTGAAAAATCTGCAGAAATTTTTATTAATGTTCTATCTGGTAAAGGAACCGAAGCTCAAAATAATGTGGTATGTGCTAATGCTGGAATGGCCATTGCAACAGTTGAAAATGTAAACCCTTTTCAGGGATTTGAATTAGCAAAGGAAAGCCTACTAAGTGGTAAAGCATTGCAAAAACTAAAAAAACTACAAGAATTAAGTCGATAATTATGAATATTTTAGATAAAATAATACTTGACAAAAAAAGAGAAGTTGAATTAAAAAAACAGCTGATTCCAGTAGCTCAATTGGAAAACTCAGTACTGTTTGGAACAAGAACACAGTCTTTAAGCAAAAACCTACGCAATAATATTATTGGAATTATTGCCGAACACAAACGCCGTTCTCCTTCAAAATCAATCATTAACAATACTTTTTCGGTTGAGCAAGTTGTTGTTGGTTATCAAAATGCAGGGGCGTCAGGGATTTCGATATTGACAGATGGAAAATATTTTGGTGGTTCATTAGATGATTTGTTATTGGCAAAAGCATCGACAACCATTCCAATTTTACGCAAAGAATTCATAATTGATGAATATCAAATATTAGAAGCCAAAGCATTTGGAGCAGATACTATTTTACTAATAGCTGCAGTATTAGATAGAACTGAAATTAAACAGCTTTCTGAATTTGCTCAATCACTGGGTTTAGAAGTACTATTAGAAGTACATAACCGTGAAGAATTGGACAAGTCGATTATGCCAAGTCTAGATATGATTGGAGTAAACAATAGGAATCTCAAAACATTCGAGGTCACAATTGAATACAGTAAAGAATTAGCCATTCATATCCCAGACGAATTTGTAAAAGTGTCAGAAAGTGGTATAGATTCAACTGAAGCCATTGCAGAATTACAAAAATTTGGCTATCAAGGTTTCTTGATTGGAGAACACTTTATGAAAACTGAAAATCCAGGCAAGGCTGCAAAAGAACTAATCAACTTTTTAATTTCTTAGATTATGAAACTTAAAATATGTGGTATGAAATATGAACAAAATATTAAGGAAGTAGCACAACTTCATCCTGATTATATGGGGTTTATCTTCTATAAAGAATCACCTAGATATTTTGATGGTGAACTTCCAACTTTACCAAAATCTACCCAAAAAGTTGGTGTCTTTGTTAATGATTTTTTAGATGATATCCTTTTCAAAATTAGAAAATACAATCTTCAATTTGTTCAGTTACACGGCAATGAAACTCCTATTATTTGTAAAGCTTTGAAAAAAACAACAGCTAAAGTCATTAAAGTTTTTTCAGTTAATGAAGATTTTAATTTTGAAATCCTAAAATCTTACGAATCTGTTTGCGATTATTTTTTATTTGATACCAAAGGAAAATATCATGGAGGTAACGGAACACCTTTTGATTGGACTATTTTGAAAAATTATCCTTCAAAAAAACCATTCTTTCTAAGTGGTGGAATTGGTATAGAGGAAATACAAAAAATTAAAAAACTGAATTTACCTATTCACGCTATCGATGTGAACAGCAAATTAGAAATCGAACCAGGACTAAAAAACACTCAACTTATAAAAAAATTACAAAATGAAATATCAGGTTAATAAAAATGGATTTTATGGCGAGTTTGGAGGAGCATTCATTCCAGAAATGCTTTATCCAAATGTAGAGGAATTGCGCAAACAGTATCTTAATATTATTGCTAAACCAGATTTTCAGGAAGAATTCAAACTATTATTGAAAGACTTTGTAGGAAGGCCCACTCCTCTTTATTTTGCAGAAAGACTTTCGAACAAATACAATACCAAAATCTATCTAAAAAGAGAAGATTTATGTCATACAGGTGCACATAAAATAAACAACACTATAGGACAAATATTACTTGCTAAGCGATTAGGAAAAACACGCATCATTGCCGAAACTGGCGCTGGTCAACACGGTGTGGCAACAGCTACTGTTTGTGCATTAATGGGATTACAATGCATTGTGTATATGGGTGAAGTAGATATCAAGAGACAAGCTCCTAATGTAGCTCGAATGAAAATGCTTGGAGCCGAAGTACGACCAGCAACCTCAGGGTCTAAAACCTTAAAAGACGCTACCAACGAAGCCATAAGAGACTGGATTAATAACCCTACTGATACTTTTTACATTATAGGTTCAGTAGTAGGTCCTCATCCCTATCCAGATATGGTCGCTAAATTTCAAAGCATAATTTCTGAGGAAATAAAAAAACAATTAAACGATAAAGAAGGCAAAGAAAATCCAAATTATGTGATTGCCTGTGTTGGAGGAGGAAGTAATGCTGCTGGGGCTTTTTATCATTTTCTTGATGAAGAAAAAGTAAAACTAATTGCTGTAGAGGCAGCTGGTAAAGGGATACATTCAGGAGAGAGTGCTGCTACTTCAGTATTAGGAAAAATAGGTGTTATACACGGCAGTAAAACTTTGTTGATGCAATCTGAAGATGGACAAATTACAGAACCCTATTCTATATCTGCTGGATTAGATTACCCTGGTGTTGGCCCTTTACATGCACATTTATATAACACTAAAAGAGCAGAATTTATTGCTATTACAGACGATGATGCTATGTCTTCAGGATTAAATTTATGTAAAACTGAAGGAATAATCCCAGCAATTGAAAGCTCACATGCTTTAGCCGTTTTAGACCAAATTAAATTTAAAGAAGATGACATAGTCGTAATTAATTTGTCAGGTCGTGGTGATAAGGATTTGAATACTTACATAAACTATTTTGACTTTTAATTAGTACTAAACTTGATATAGAAAACATGAGCAGAATAAATACTAAATTACAAGAAAACAAAAAAATACTTTCCATCTATTTTACAGCTGGATTTCCACATTTAAATGATACAGTTTCTATTATTGAAGAGCTAGAAAAAAGTGGTGTAGATATGATTGAAATAGGTTTACCTTTTAGCGATCCTTTAGCAGATGGTACAACAATTCAGGAAAGCTCTACTATCGCGCTAGAAAACGGTATGACAACAAAATTACTTTTTGAACAGTTAGAAAACATTCGCGAAACAGTTAAAATTCCATTAATTATTATGGGTTATTTTAATCCAATTTTCCAATTTGGAATAGATGAATTTTGCAAAAAATGTGCTCAAGTTGGAATTGACGGATTGATTATTCCAGATTTACCTTTAGATGTTTTTGAACAAGAATACAAATCAGTTTTTGAATATCATAATTTGAAAAATATATTTTTAATTACTCCACAAACTTCAGTAGATCGCATTCATAA
Source organism: uncultured Flavobacterium sp. (assembly GCA_964565035.1). GTDB lineage: Bacteria > Bacteroidota > Bacteroidia > Flavobacteriales > Flavobacteriaceae > Flavobacterium. The sequence continues at coordinate 30,952 of CAZMCP010000024.1, forward strand.
AATAGATCAAATTTCGGATAGTTTTATTTACATGGTTAGTAGTTCGAGTACAACAGGAAGTCAAAATTCTTTTGGAGAAGATCAAAAAAAATATTTTAAAAAAATATCCGACTTGAAATTAATGAATCCACAAATCATTGGATTTGGTATTTCTAATTCTCAGACTTTTACAGAAGCCATCAAATTTCAAAAAGGAGCAATTATTGGAAGTTCTTTTATTAATTTTTTAAAACATCAACCTCTTGAAAACATCTCTGCCTTTATAAACACATTCAGTTAATAAATCTTTTTATACTAAATAATAAGCCTTTCCTATCAAGAAAGGCTTTTTTTGGTTGAAATAACACCAATTTAAAACAGTTAAAAAAAAGTTAAAATTAAATTAAACAAACGTTTAATTTAAACAAGTGTTTAATTTTGTAGTCGAATTTAAGATCAATTAATAATGACAGATTTTAACGAAAAGCAATTAGAAATTTTACAAGTAGCCGAAAAGTTATTTGCTGAAAAAGGCTATGACGGAACTTCTGTTCGTGATATTGCTAAAATTGCCAACATCAATATAGCAATGATTTCCTATTATTTTGGTTCTAAGGAAAAGCTACTTGAATCATTAATTGTATATCGTATTTCTGATATGCGATTACAAATGGAAAACTTGTACCAACAAAATCTTTCTCCTATTGAAAAAATAGATGGCTTAATTGAATTATATATAAAGCGAATCAATAAGAACAAAGGAATGTATCAAATTATTCATTTCGAAATCTCATCGGGGAAAAGGATAATAAATTGTGATTCTTTTAATGAAATGAAAAAACACAATTTGAATGTTCTTAAAAACATGATTGCTGAAGGCCAAGAAAAAGGTGTATTTAGAACTGATATCAATATAGAATTAATCCCTACTACTATCATGGGAACATATTTTCATTTCCAAATGAATAAACCCTTTTTTAAAGACATAATGAATCTGAATACTGAAGAAGAGTTTGAAACGTATATAAATTCAGAGCTTACTCGTCACATAAAACAAACAATAAAAGCCCTCTTAACCTATGAAATATAATAAAATAGCATTCATTATTACCCTATTGGTAATGTTCTCTGGGTATTCTCAAGAGAAAAAAAAATTATCACTTAAAGAAGCCATAGGTATTGCGGTTACAAAAAGTGACCAAACAACTCTCTCGAATCTGAAGGCTCAAACAGCAAAGTTGGAGATGGAAACTGTTAAAAACAATCAATATCCTACAGTTAAGATTTCAGGACAATACATGCGCTTAACAAATGCAGATGTAACTTCATCTTTTAGTGCTGGATCAAGTGGAAAAGGAATTGAAGTGAATCAATTAATGTTTGGTCAAGCCAATGCTTCAATGCCATTGTTTAATGGATTTAAACTTAAAAATACTATCAATGCCTCTGAAAACATATTTAAAGCAGAAGCATCAAATAGCAATCATACTAAAGAAGAAGTTGGACTTTATGTTGTAGAACTTTTCGCAAAACTGTATCAATCTCAAGAAATGATTGAACTTTTTAAAGAAAATTTAAAAAGTGCTCAACAAAGAACAAAAGATTTTTCGGCTATGGTTGATAACGGATTAATGGCCAGAAATGATTTATTAAAAGCCCAATTACAAGAATCTAATATTCAATTATCAATGGATAATGCTCAAAAGAATTTCAATATCATCAATTATCAGTTAGCTACCCTTTTAAAATTACCTGAAGGAAGATTAGTTGATATCGATATTGAAGCAGTAAAAAGTGATATGTTATTAAACAGAAGCACTTCTGTTGAAGCAAAAAGAAATGATTTAGAAGCTCTAACTTATCAACAAAAGGCAGCAGAAGCAAATGTAAAGGCATCACAAAGTGGTTATTATCCATCAATTGCATTGAATGGCGGTTATATTGCTTTTGATTTAAAAGATGTTTTAAGAGTTACTAATGCTATGAATTTTGGTGTAGGAGTAAGTTATGATTTATCAAATATCTTCAAAAATGGAAAAGAAGTAAAACTAGCCAAATCTAAAGCTGAACAAGCCAAAACTGCGGTTTCAATGATGAATGATAAAATCAAAGAAGAAGTACAACAAGCACAAGAAAATTATAATCTTTCTGAAAAACAAAATGTAGTTTACAAGCAAGCAGTAGAACAAGCAACAGAAAACTACCGTATTGTGAAAGATAAGTATGATAATAGTTTGTCTACAACAAATGATTTACTAGAAGCCGATACTCAACAATTACAAACTAAGATCAACTTAGCCTTATCTCAAGCTGATATAGCCCTTAAATACTATCAATTACAGTTTGCTTCAGGTAAACTTATCAACTCATTCAATTTGACACAAAAATAAAAAGTACTATCATGAAAAATAAAAAATTTATCATTATCCTAACATGTTTAATAACAATAGGAACCATTTATGGCGTATTTAAATACATGCATGCACAAGCTCATGAAGAAACAGATGATGCTCAAATTGAACAAAACATGAGTCCTATTATTCCAAGAGTAGCAGGTTATGTAGCAAGTGTAAAAGTTAAAGACAACGACTTTGTAAAAAAAGGTGATACCTTACTAATTATAGACAATAGCGACTTTATTGTTAAGGTTGAAGAGGCAAAAGCTGCTTTAGCTGCTGCCGAAAATTCATTAGAAGTTTCTAAAGCCGATGTTGGCGCATCTGCTGCAAATATTTCAATTACTGATGCTACAATTCAATCTAATTCAGGAAGTATCGATGCTGCTAAAATTAGATTAGAAAGAGCTACTAACGATTTTGAGCGTTATTCTAATTTGTATAAAAATCATTCTATTACTAAACAACAATTCGAGCAAGCTCAAGCTGCTAAACAAGAAGCAGAAAAGCAAGTAGAAATATTGCAACAACAACGCAATGCAAATATTCACCAAAGAGAAGCGGTTGCTTCAAAAACAAATGTTGCTAGTAAACAAACCGGTGTTGCATCAGCTAATATTAAGCGTGCCAAAGCAGTATTAGAAGCGGCTCAATTAAATTTAAGCTATACTATAGTAACGGCTGCAACAGATGGTCAAGTATCTAGTGTAAAAGTACAACCAGGACAAATGATTCAACCAGGACAATCTTTATTTTATATCGTAAACAATAAAGACACATGGATTGTTGCAAATTTTAAAGAAACTCAACTAGACAAAATGGTAGTTGGACAAAAAGTAGGGATCAAAGTTGATGCTTATCCTGGAACTGAATTTGAAGGAGAAGTTAGTTCATTTTCTCCAGCAACAGGCGCTAAGTTTTCAATACTTCCTCCAGATAATGCTACAGGGAATTTTGTTAAAACTATTCAAAGATTACCAGTAAAAATTAAATTGACTGCAAACAACGATGCCGAAAAAGTAAAATTATTACGTCCTGGTATGAACGTTGAAGTTGATGTACATGTAAAGTAATATGGCAGCTACACAAACAGATGATTTAGTAGAATATGGCTACAGAAGAGTCATTATAACTATTACTGCGGTACTTTGTGCACTTTTGGAAGTTGTTGATACCACTATTGTAAACGTGGCATTAAATGATATGAAAGGGAGCCTTGGTGCTACCTTAACAGATGTTGCTTGGGTAATCACAGCCTATGCCATTGCTAACGTAATTGTTATTCCCATGACCAGTTGGTTATCACAACAATTTGGAAGAAGAAATTACTTTGCAGCATCAATCATAATTTTTACAGTTTCTTCCTTTTTATGTGGTAATGCAAGTAATATTTGGGAATTGGTTATTTTTAGATTCATACAAGGTATGGGTGGTGGAGCACTTTTAGTAACAGCCCAAACTATTATTACAGAGAGTTATCCAACAGAAAAAAGAGGAATGGCTCAGGCCATTTATGGAATGGGAGTTATTATTGGTCCAACACTAGGTCCTCCATTAGGAGGATATTTAGTTGATAATTTTTCGTGGCCTTACATTTTCTATATCAATATTCCTTTGGGAATTATTGCAACGTTCTTAACACTTTCTTTTGTAAAAAGTCCTAAATATGGAGAGAAATTAAAAGCAAATCAGGTAGACTGGTGGGGAATTGCTTTCCTAACGGCTTTTATTGGGTCTTTACAATTCGTTTTAGAACATGGTCAACAAGATGATTGGTTTGAAAATACAACTATAGTCATTTTAAGTATAGTTTCATTCTTTGGTTTGATTTTATTTATTTGGCGAGAACTCACTTATAAATATCCAATAGTAAACCTTCGTGTACTAAAAGACCAAAACTTACGAATAGGAACTATTATGTGTTTTATCCTAGGCTTCGGATTATATGGTACAACATTTGTAGTCCCAATTTATACTCAAGCAATTTTAGGATGGACAGCTACAGATGCTGGTTTGTTATTAATTCCTAGTTCTATTATGACTGGAATTATGATGCCCATTATTGGTAAATTAATTCAAAAAGGAGTTCCTCAGGCTTATTTAGTTTCTTTAGGATTCTTAATCTTCTTCGGTTTTACTTTTTGGATGCACAATGTTATGACTCCTGATACTGGTGCCGAGCACATGTTCTGGCCTCTAATTTTAAGAGGAATTGGATTAGGATTACTTTTTGTACCAATAACAACATTGGCACTTTCAACTCTTAAAGGGAAAGAAATTGGCGAAGGAGCTGCATTTACTGGAATGATGCGTCAATTAGGAGGATCTTTTGGTATTGCATTAATTACAACATTCATTTCGAGATTTGGTCAGCAACACAGAGTAGATTTAATTTCTCACTTAGATGCAACAAAGTTTGAAGTACAACAAAGAATCCAACAATTACAAATGTCATTTATGTCAAAAGGTTATTCAGTAAATGAAGCCCTTGACAAAGCACATAAAGCAATTGAAGGTTCAGTTATCAAACAAAGTACTGTACTTTCTTATATGGATGTATTTCTTTATTTAGGTATTCTGTTTCTGCTTTGCATACCATTTATGTTGATGGTAAAAAAAGGTTCAGGGAAAGTAGATATGTCAAATGTACACTAATACATGACATACTTATGTTGGTTGGAACTCCGACTTTAGGGTCGGAGTTTTTTTACTTTTTATAACATTATATTATGACTCAAAACCAATCTATTTCAGAAGAATAAACATATATTTGCAAAAAATTTCAAACATCATGAACTTACACAACATCCCTAACATCAAGCATTTAGATAGTGGGAACTTTTTTATATTAGCTGGTCCATGTGCCATTGAAGGTGAGGAAATGGCTATGCGTATTGCCGAAAAACTTGTAGGCATCACAGATAACCTTAAAATCCCATATGTTTTTAAAGGATCATTCAAAAAAGCAAACCGCTCAAGAATTGATAGTTTTTCAGGAATTGGAGACGAAAAAGCATTAAAAATATTACAAAAAGTTGGAAAAGAGTTTGGAATTCCAACTGTAACAGATATTCATACTAACGAAGATGCAGCAAAAGCAGCAGAATATGTAGACGTTTTACAAATTCCTGCTTTCCTAGTACGCCAAACAGATTTAGTAGTTGCTGCAGCTAATACAGGAAAAACAGTAAATCTTAAAAAAGGACAATTCATGAGTCCTGAAAGTATGAAACATGCGGTTCAAAAAGTATTAGATTGCCAAAACGAGAACGTAATGGTAACTGATAGAGGAACAATGTTTGGGTATCAAGATATGATTGTAGACTTTAGAGGAATTCCTACCATGCAAAATCTTGCAACCACTGTATTAGATGTTACACACTCTTTACAACAACCTAACCAAATGGCTGGTGTAACTGGTGGTCGTCCTGATATGATTGAAACAATTGCTAAAGCTGGTATTGCTGTGGGTGTTGATGGTATATTTATCGAAACACATTTTGACCCAGCTAATGCAAAGAGTGATGGCGCAAATATGCTTCATTTAGATTATTTTGAAGATTTAATGAAGAAATTAGTTGCTATTCGCCAAACTGTAAATCAATTTTAATCTTTTTTATAGCAAAAATGAAACAACCATTTTTAATGGCTGTACTAACTTTTTGTGTTTTTTCACAGTACACCTTTTCGCAAGAAACAGTAGAAAATCCTGAAAAATACACAGCACA
>CAZMCP010000025.1:0-33694 GCA_964565035.1 uncultured Flavobacterium sp.
TTTTTTAAATTCGGCAACATGCAATTCTTGCATGACATAATCAATATTCTTTGGAGCTTTCTTTTTCAGCTTATCGAAATACTTTTTGTTTTCGTTATGCTTATCTTTGGCTAATTTTTGAATTTCTTGTAATGAAGGCTTCAGCATATAATTTAGTTTCTGGGGTCAAAATTACTCAAATCAAATCAAGAAGCAATTATATTAACACCTCTATCCCAATGAAAGATCTTTTTGGAAAAGCTATATTAGATTATCAAACCAATAATTCTCCTGAAAACTTAATTACTGAAACTAATATATCTGAAGCAGACGAAATGTTTGTTGAATATCTATTTCGCTCCTTTAAAAGCATGCCGAAATTGGAACAAAAAGCACTGCAATTAGCAAAAGGCAAAATTCTTGATGTGGGATGCGGAGCAGGTAGTCATGCTCTTTATTTACAAGAAAAAGGGTTCGATGTTACCGCAATAGACATTTCTCAGAAAGCCATAGAGACCTGCAAATTGAGAGGTGTTAAAAAAGCATTGATTTCAGATATTTTAAATGTGGACAAAACTGAATCGTTTGAAACCATCCTATTATTAATGAACGGTACGGGAATCTTTGGAACACTTAATGAAACTTCAAAATATCTTCAAAAATTAAAATCTTTATTAACCGATAATGGTCAAGTATTAATTGATTCATCAGATTTAATCTATATGTACGATCAAGATGAAGATGGTGCCTATGATGTACCAGCAGGTACTTATTATGGCGAACTTATTTTTACAGTACATTATAAAAATGAAACCGAGAAACCATTCCCTTGGTTATATTTAGATTATAATACTTTGCAAAATGCTTGTCATGCTAATGGTTTAAATTGTGAATTAGTTTTAGAAGGAAAACATTTTGATTATCTCGCAAAAATTACACTTTAATTAAATTTGTAGTTTTCACAATATCCTTTAAAGCATCGTATAACTTATCTAAATCTTCTTGCGAATTATATGCATTGATTGAATATCTCACATAAATATTTTCATTTAACGGCATTACTGGGACCTGTATTTTATATTTATCATACAATAATGATTTCAATTCAGCAGGTTTATCTGTCTTAACAGGTATACTAGCCATTTGACCTAAAAATTCATCATTGACTGGACATATTGGTTGAGTACCTAACAAATCACAAAATCTTTTGTAATTATCGAAAACGATCTGTTTGCATCTTTTTGATACATCAACCCAATTATTCTTTTCTAAAAATTCAACTACTTTAGGAGTACATAAATACTGTGAAAAATCATTAGTCCCTTGGTATTCATGATAATCTAAAAATTGACTATCGCTCGGTGCCAAACTTTCATATCCCCAACTTACAACTAAGGGGTCTAGAGAATCCTGTAATTCTTTTCTAACATACAAAAAAGTACTACCTTTAGGTGCCAACATCCATTTATGTAATGTGCCTGTGTAATAATCTGGATTTAATTCAGAAATATTTAAATTAATGTGACCAGGAACATGAGCTCCATCTATAATAGTTATCAAACCTAGTTCACGAGCTTTATCACAAATTTCTTTTACTGGAAATATTAATGCGGTAGCACTTGAAAAATGATTTAAGAAGACTACTTTAGTTTTATCATTATATCCTTTCCAAAATTCATCCAGAAGATGTTCTTTAGACTGAACAGGCAAAGTAATTTCCTGACGAATATATTTGGCCCCGGATTTTTTACAGAAAAAATTCCATGTTCTATCCATTGCCCCATATTCGTGGTCAGTAGCTAAAATTTCATCTCCAGGTTGAAGATTCAGACTTCTCATTAAAGTATTTATAGCCACAGTAGGATTAGGAGTAAAAAAGAAATCTTTTTCGCTACAATGAATAAATTCTGCTAAAGATTTTTTAGCGTTTTTTAAATATTTAGGTTGTTTAACAACGATAAAATTTACAGGATCAGTTTCAAGTTCATTTTGAAAACGTTGATATTCTTCAAAGATTGGCTTAGGAGAAGCTCCAAATGAACCATGATTTAAAAAGGTGATAGAGTTATCTAGTTGAAAAAGTGATTTCATATAATTGCTTTACAAAGTAAAAATAAAAAATCCCGAAATTTATTCGGGATTTTTTATTATTTAATTGTAATAGGAAAATTATAAATAACTGGTACATTTTGACCTTTTTGTCTTCCTGGCGTCCATTTAGGACATTTAGACAATACTCTTTTAATTTCGGCTCCAGCACTGCCTACATCTTTCAATATATCTACTTTACTTATAGATCCATCGGCACCAATAATTATACTAACTTGTACAACTCCTGTTGCACCTCCTCCCTCTTCCTCTTCAGGAACTTGGTAGTTTTTCATTACAAATTTCATGAATTCAGTTATTCCTCCAGGAAACATCGGCTTAACCTCTACTGACTCGAAAGGTATTGGCGCTTCGATAATTTTATCAATTTTGTTAGAAAAAACTAGGTTAATACATAAAAAAGATAAAATCAAAATAGTAATTTTCTTCATACTCAATCAATTTTTGCGTTACTTTTTCCAGTTAACTTTACCGGACAACAATAATACAATTGATTTTGTTAAAAAGCATAAAAAAATCGACGAAATGCATTTAACAGATTGATTTTTAATAAAATACCCACAAAATTAAGTTTTGTGGGTAAAATAAAATCATTCGAAAATAATATTAATTCCTTATAGTTACTGGTAGCGTAAACAAAACTCGGGCAGGTTTTCCTTCTTGATCGCCAGGAGTCCATTTAGGGGATAAAGACAATACTCTTTTAATCTCTTCAGCTGTACCATGTCCCAAATCGTTGATAATTTTAATATCACTTATTGAACCATTTGTTTCTATGACAAAAGTAACTTTTAAAATTCCTTTTAAATCTTCAACTTCAGGAACTCTGAAATTTTTACCTACAAATTTTATAAACTCATTATTTCCTCCCGGAAAAATTGGTTGATTTTCAACAGTTTCAAATGGAATTGCTGCAGTTTTATTTACTACACTCATTGGAGATTGTGCTACACTTATTTGAGAAACAAATAATGTTATAACTAGAATTAGAAGATTCTTCATATGTCGTGGTATTTATTAGGTTTAAAAAATAACCAAAACAAAGTAAATAAAGCTTTTTTATTGGGGCAAAAAAGTATATATTAATGTGCGAATGTAATTTTTTTTTTATTAAAAACAAAACATAATGTTAATTTTTAATGAAATTGTTATTGTTTGCTTCTAAATTCGATTGGAAATCTCAAGTTTATTGATACCGCTTTACCCGCTCTTGTTGCGGGTTGCCATTTAGGAGATTGCTTCAAAACCCGAATAACTTCAGTTACAAAGTCCATATCTTTAAATTCAACAATTCTAATGTTTTTTATTTCACCTGATGCAATTATATCAAACGTAAAAACTACCTTTCCAGGCTTCTTAATTTTAGATTTATCGATTTGATTGTAAATATATTTACTAAACAATTCAATTCCCCCTCCATTGAACTTAGGCTGAATCAAATCTCCATTAAGATAAACTTCATCTTCACCCATAATTTGACTCGAAGCCGAAAATGAAATAAATGATAAAATAACAAAAAGAATTTTACTCATTAAGGAATATTTAAATATTTGTGTGTTTGTAAAGAAACTCTCCATTTTGGATTATTCATCACGTAGTCAACTATCAAAGGAGTTATCTCTTCTCTTTTACTCCACTCTGGTTGTAAAAACAAAATTGCATTTTGATTAACTTTTTCTGCTTGTTCTTCTGCAAAAATAAAATCGTGTTTATTATAAATAATGACTTTCAATTCATTTGCTATTTCATAAGCACCTTCTACAGGGAGTTTTGTTTTTTTTGGAGACAAACAAAACCAATCCCAAATACCAGAAACACTATATGCTCCTGATGTTTCTATATGTACTTTAAGTTTAGATTCTTTTAATTTAGTTGTTAATTGTGTCATATCCCAAGTTAAAGGTTCACCACCAGTCACTACTACAGTCTCAGCATATTTTTTTGCATTTGAAACTATTTGTTCAATATGAGTTGGAGGATGAAGTTCAGCATTCCAACTTTCCTTAACATCGCACCAATGACAACCCACATCACATCCTCCTATTCTGACAAAATAAGCCGCTGTTCCAGTATGATATCCTTCACCTTGGATAGTATAAAACTCTTCCATTAAGGGTAACATTTCCCCTTTTTCAACAGCCAACTGTGTTTGTTTTGCAAGCATTGATGTAAAATTCTAAATTATTTGGGGTGCAAAGATAATCATTTCAAGTTGTACAATAAAGATTTTTAAATGATTAGAATTAAGCTTTCTCTATAAAATATTGCTTATTCAATAGAAGTTATATTTTCAAGAACAGTCAAAAAAAAAAACCGCTTCAATTACGAAGCGGTTTTATAAAATTATTTTAAAGCTTTTTGAAGATTCAAAGTATCAGCATCTGTAGGATCTAATGCAAGAGCTTTGGTTAAATAATCATTAGATTTAACTTTATCACTTTTTGCAAAATATCTTGCTAATTCTTGATAGGCTTCAATAAATTTAGATTTATTCTTTTCAACTGTTTCAGGACCTTTAGCAGTAACCACTTTTACAAACTCTTCATAACTTTTAGCCATTTGATCTTTAGCAGCTGCATCTGTCAATAAACTATTAACTCTTGCTCTGTATATATGTGCATCTTGAGTTGTTGGAGATGCTACTGTAACATTCCCGAAAGCTACATCTGCTTTCTTTAGAGCTTCGACAACTTCAGCCTTTTTTACATCCTTATCAGCATTTTCAAAATACAAAGCATATCCTAAGAAGAAATTATCATACAAATAATTTTGAGAATTCGGGTTTGAAGTTGCAACTTCATAAATTCCTGCAGCATATTTATATAATTTTTGATCAAAATAAACCTTACCAATATCGTTTAATTCATTAGCCATAGGTTTATCTAAGCCAACTGCTTTTTGAAAATTAGAAATTGCTGTTTTATATAAAGCTTCATCAATAACAGGTTTTGCATCTCCAGTCACTGCAGGGATAGCTTTTTTAAGTTGTGCCATTCCTAAATATAAATAGTCACGACCAATAATTTTATTTTTAGAATTTGAAGTATATTCGGTTAATGCAGAAATTGCTGCATCTGCATTACCATTCTCATAAGATGAATAACCTAAGTAACGTAAAATTCTAGGATTAACATTGTCAAGTTTTTTCATTTCAAGAGCTTCTTTTTCTAAAGCTTTATAATCTTTAGCAATAATTAAGAAATCTGCATGACGCATACGAGAAGCTAATGAATAATCTGTTAAACTCATATATTTCTCATAGCTCTCTAAAGCTTTTGCAGTGTATTCTTTGTATTTTGCTTTATTAGCTAAAGCCATACCAAAATAAACCTCTGCTAATTCACGATAAACAGGACCATAATTTGGATTAGAGGCTAATACATTATCTAAAGCTGTTTTTGCTTCAGGATAAGCCTTAGCACCTTTTAACAAAACACCTAATTGAACTTTAGCTCTAATCAATGAATTATCAGCATCATAAGCCTTACTGTAATTTGCATAAGCTTCATTCTGGTTTTTGTCACCATAATATGCATCACCAAGAGCTAATAAAGTTTGAGCATCATTCATATTAATTGCTTTTGCTTTATTTAAAACTTCAATAGCTTTTTTGAAATTAGGATTTTCAGAACTAGTATACGCTTTACCTACGTAAATATATTGTTCCAAATCTTTTTTCTTCATATCTTTTGTAGCTTGATCAAAATTAAATTGAGCAGCAGAAGCATTTCCGTTATCCAAATCAATTTGACCTAATCCTATATAGTTGAAAGCTGCAAATTCTTTAGCTTTTAAACCTTTATCAAAAAATATTTTAGCAGAATCTTGTTGACTTTGTTGTAAATACACATTTCCTAATAAGAAAGCTGCTTTACCATTATCTGGTTTAGTTTTTACTGCTTCTTTTAAGATTGATTTTGCTTTTTCGTACTGTTCAGCATCGATAGCTTTTTTTGCTGCATCAACTTCTTGAGCAAAAGTTGCATAACCTGATGCTAAGAAAACAACGCTGAAAAATTTAATTTTATTCATTTTTGTTGCTATTAATTATTTATTTCTTTTCTATTTCTTTTCGGACAATTATATTTCTACTTGGCATTCGCATGGGAACTAATCCAGATTTCAAAATTATACGTTGTCCTATCTCTCCAGCTACAAAGGAAGCAAATCCCATGCCTAATCCAGAATATCCTTGATAATTTAACATTTTTATAATACGAGTAGCAGGATATGTTTGTCGTCCAATCTGATCTTGAGTTGGTTGTACAAAGGTACCGTTCTTAGTCTTTACTTCCAAAACGGCAACGTTGTCAACAATATTTTGAAATTCAGGTAAAGGCTGAAATAACCAGTTTACACCTACAACCCCAATCATACCTTTATTCTTAGAAACAAACTCAATTACTTCATTATTATTGTTAAAAGAGAACACTTTTTCTTTTGGAAGCTGCTGAACACCAGCTACTCTTTTCATATAAGCAACTGTGCTTGAATTTGCATTATCAAATACTAAACCAGCAAATTTAGATTGATTTTTGCCTTGCATGAAAGCTGCAATATCCTTCAAATCAATTTTTATATTTCCGTCAGCTTTATTAGTTATAAATGCAATGGCATCTAATGCTAATAAAGTTTCTTTAGGTTTGATCTTTTTTTCATCAAACACTTTTGCTTCACCATCAGAAAGAGATCTGGTTAAAATTGCTAAATCATATTTCCCTTCAGATAATAATTTAACAATTTCCATTTCTGATTTACTAACAAGCTTGATTTTAGCGTTGTACTGATTTTCGAAGACCATTACTTGATCTTCTATAACAGGCAATATAGTCTCATCAACTAATATACTTACACTACCTGTTAAAATGGTGTCTTGCTTATCAGATTCCTTTTTTTGATTACAACTAAAAGCAACAAGAACAACAATCAACACTGCAAATAGAAAATGTATTTTTTTCATATTAAGATTTTTGGAAAAATCGTATAAAACGTAGGAAAGCATAAACAATAATAATCATTCCTAAAGCTATACGGTAGTTTTGAGGCATTTTTAAAGGCAGCTTATCCCAAAACAAGATAGCAAGTCCTAAAGAGAGGTATATCATAAAGAAGAGTATACCTATAACGAGAAGAAATCGCTCTTTGAGCGATTTCTTCTGATTTTTATTTGAATAATAATTGCTCATTACTCAGTTCTAATATCTAACATAATTGGCAAACTATATCTAACACGAATCTTTTTACCATTTTGTTCACCAGGTCTCCATTTTGGTGCATTTTTAAGCATACGAATTGCTTCAGCTCCTGTACCAAAACCAAGATCTCTAATAACTTTAATATCTGTTAAACTTCCGTCTTTCTCAACAACGAACTCAACAAATACTCGTCCTTTAAGATCTTGTTCCACTTCTGGAGTACGGTAATTTTTTTGAACATATTTTGCAAAACCTGCAGCACCACCAGGAAATTCTGGTTGCACTTCGATACCTGCTGAGCTATATACATTGTTATCAACAACTTCTACAGTTTTTTCAGCTTCACCTGAAGGTTGATCGATTTTAAAGTCCGCATCTTTATCACCTTTAAGATCTTTATCGGCGATGTTTTTATCCTTTAGCTCTTCAATTGTCTTGATTTCTTCAGTTACCTTTTTAGCTTCTACAACTTTAGGCTTAACGAATTTTACTTCATCAATTTTAGGCTTAGGAGGCTCAATTTTTTTAGGTGGTGGCGGTGGAACATTTTCTTTAGGTTTTTCCATGTTTACCAAAACCACTTTTTCATCTAAAGTATTCTTAGCTTCTTCATTGCTAGGAATTAATTCAATCAATTTAGGCGCACTCACCGCAATTGAAAACACAATTCCTCCAAGCAATAATGCTCTTAGAGAAGTTTTAGGATTCTCTTTACGTAACACATAAGCTCCGTAATTTTTATTACGTCCTTCAAAAACTAAGTCTAACCACTGTGATTTGAATATATCTAATTTCATTTTTTCAATTTTTTGGGTTAGTCATTACTTATCTAATAAAGCTTTTTCTTCTGGAGTTATATCTACAATTGCATAAGTAGGCACTTTTGCAATCGCCATTTCGTCCAAAATATCCACCATATTTCTATAGTTGGTTTTTTTATCAAGCTTTATAATTACAATTAATCCTTTTTTAGGATCGCCGTATTTAGCCGGAACTGATTTTACTTTTTCTAAAATCGGTTGGCGTATTCCTGATTTACCATAAGAAGAGTCTTCAGGACCTTCAAGAGGAGATGAAAACTGTCCCATATACCATTTTACTTTGTTATTTTCACCTAACAAAATAGTCATAGTTCTATCGTCAGCAACATCAATTTCAGGAGGTGTCTGATTAGGTTTTGGCTTTTCAGGCATACCCAAGTTCATCGACTGTGGCTTTGACAATGAGGTAGTAAGCATAAAGAATGTAATTAAAAGGAATGCTAAATCCACCATAGCGGTTAAGTCTACCTTAGAATTCGATTTTTTACTTCTAACCTTTTTATCGCCTTTTTTGCCACCGCCGGCGTCGGTATTTAATTCTGCCATTTCTTATTTTTTATACTGTTAGAAATTTTCTCCGCGTAATCCAGTTACCAAATTGAAACTGTTTACTTCTTGGTCCTGCAAAATATCCATTACTTTTTTTATGTTTGGATACTCTAATTTAGCATCTCCTTTGATAGCAAATTTCAATTCTTGCTGATGCAATTCTGTATTTGCTATACGAGCGTTATAAACCCATTCCTTCAACTCATTATTTAATGAGTCTTTAGGAATACCTGGTTGCAATCCTTTTTGATTTCTTTCTGAACCATTCATAGCAATTAATTGTCTTAAATTTGCTATTGGCACACCAAAACCATCCATTAAAGCAAAACGTTGTCTTTCTTCAGGAGAAAATGCGATCCCATATTTTTGACCCATTAACTCAAGAGTTCTAACTCTTACATCTCTTCCTAATACTCCGAAAAACACTTTTCCATCACCAACTGTTAAAGTCGCTAAGTCTGTTTCTGGCAATTTAGTTTGCACAGTCGAATTAGGTGTTTCTACAGTTAAAGGCTCAGGCTGTTTTGCCGTAGCAGTTAAGATAAAGAAAGTAAGCAATAGGAAAGCTACGTCACACATCGCCGTCATGTCGATAGCACCAGCCTTTTTTTGCGTTTTTACTGCCATACTTTATTTTTTAAATGTATAACCTTAATAATTATAACGTTACACAAGAATTGTTATTATATTATTTTAAGCTTCCTTTGAAACGTCTGTAAGTATTTACAATCGTATTCGCTGCTTCGTCAATTGAATAAGTTAATGTATCAATTTTTGAAGTAAAGAAGTTATATACAACAATTGCCAAAGCAGAAGTTGAGATACCTGTTGCAGTATTGATAAGTGCTTCAGAAATACCGTTTGCTAACATCGCTTGGTCAGGAGTACCTGAAGTTGCTAATGCACCAAACGCTTTAATCATACCTGTTACAGTTCCTAATAATCCAGCTAAAGTACCTAATGATACTAATGTAGATAAGATTGTTAAGTTTTTCTCTAACATTGGCATTTCTAATGAAGTAGCCTCTTCAATTTCTTTATGAATAGTTTCAGTAGCTTCTTCAGAAGAGAAACCTTCAGCTTTTACTTGATTATATTTTACTAAACCAGCTTTGATAGCATTAGCTACAGAACCTTTTTGTTTGTCACAAGCATCGATAGCACCATCAATATCACCACCATTAACACTAGCTTGAACTTTTTTCATGAAAGCATCTAAATTACCTTTACCAGCAGCTTTAGAAATTACTGCAAAACGCTCAAATGAGAAAACAACCACCATCAATAATAAGCCCATTAACACAGGTACGATAGCTCCTCCTTTGTAAACCATTCCTAAATAGTTTCCTGGTAGTGGGTGACCTTCTGGATTTCCTCCTTCGAAATTAGATGGAGCTCCCATAACGAATTTCCACACTAACCATCCTACCACAATACATGCTACGATTACAAGACCAGAGAAAATATCTCCTCCGTTTGAACTTTTTTCTTTTTTAACGTTGTTTGCCATTTTTTTAAAATTTAAATTTTTAATTGATTAATTCTAACGTGAATTTAATAAATAATGGGAGCAAATTTAATTTTTTAGATGTAATAAAAAAACTTTTTTTCAATTAATAATGCCCAAAAAACAGCGTCACTACAACGTTTTTTCTCTCCAAAATGAAAATTATCCACGAAAGCGCCTGAAAACTGTTAAAAAATGAATATTTTTCATAATAATTAACCTTTTTATGAATTATTCTCAAATTAATGAAATTGTATTTTATATTGATAAAAACGAATTAAAATTGAGATAATATAACAACATCAATAATTAAGCCATAGTAATTTAACAATACCTTTTTTTTGATACATTTTTAATATCTTGCAGCAAAGAATATTTTTTTATCAAAAATGAGTAAAATAGAACAATTTAATACAGAAATTAATCAAGGTTATAGCTGTAAAGGAGACAACATAAATTTAGGAGGAGCAATTTTTGAAGGTGAAGCTTGTGACACACCTATAACAATTCCTTTAAAAACACTAAACAGACATGGTTTAATCGCAGGTGCAACCGGAACAGGAAAAACAAAAACCATACAAGTCCTTTCTGAACAATTATCACAAAACGGGATACCTGTTCTTATGATGGATATTAAAGGTGATTTTTCTGGAATTGCTGCAAAAGGAGAAGAAAAAGACTTCATTAAGGAACGACACTCAAAAATTAATATCCCTTTTGTCCCTAGAGAGTTTCCAGTCGAGTTGATGACCCTTTCTTCACAAAATGGTGTAAGATTACGAGCTACAGTATCTGAATTTGGGCCAGTTTTGTTTTCTAGGATATTAGATTTGAATGAAACTCAAGCTGGCGTAATTGCAGTTATTTTTAAGTATTGTGATGATAAAAAAATGCCTCTTCTTGATCTTAAAGACATCAAAAAAGTAATGAACTACATTACTAACGAAGGTAAAGAAGAAATATCAGAAGAGTATGGTAAAATTTCCACTGCTACTACAGGGACTATTTTAAGAAAAATCATAGAGTTAGAACAACAAGGGGGAGACATTTTTTTTGGTGAAAAGTCATTCGAAATCGATGATTTAATGCGAATTGACGAAAATGGTTATGGCTACATAAATATTGTACGTTTAAATGACATACAAGACAAGCCAAAACTCTTCTCTACATTCATGTTAAATTTATTAGCTGAGATTTACAACACAATGCCTGAAAAAGGTGATGTTGAACAACCTGAATTAGTAGTTTTTATTGACGAAGCTCATCTCATATTTAACGAAGCAAGTGAAGCTTTATTAGATCAAATTGAAACCATTATTAAATTAATACGTTCTAAGGGCATAGGAGTATATTTTATAACTCAAAACCCAACAGATATCCCAAAAGGTGTTTTAGCGCAATTAGGCTTAAAAATTCAACATGCCTTGAGAGCTTTTACTGCAAATGACCGTCAAGCAATAAAACAAACGGCCGAAAACTATCCTATTTCAGAATTTTACAAAACTGATGAAATAATTACTTCTTTAGGAATTGGAGAAGCACTTGTTACTGCTCTTAACGAAAAAGGAATCCCAACACCACTAGTAGCTTGTATGATGCGTGCTCCTGAGAGCCGCATGGACATTTTAACTGAAAAAGAAATTGAAGCTATTAACTCTAGATCTAAATTAGTTGCGAAATATTCTGAAGAAATAGACAGAGAAAGTGCTTATGAAATTCTAAACAAAAAAATCGAAGAGATTTCAGAAGAAGTTGCTGAAAAAGAAGAAGAAAAACAATCAAGCAAAGAACCTAGCACAGGCGAGGTTATAGGCAAATCAGTGCTTAAAGTAGTTACTAGCGCTAGTTTTATTAGAGGAGCATTTAATGTATTAATGAAAGTATTAAAAAAGTAAAATGAAAGCTTACCTAACTGTTGGCCTTCTAATTTTATCTAATATTTTTATGACTTTAGCTTGGTATGGTCATTTAAAATTTAAAGAACTCAAATGGTTTGAGAATGCTGGATTAATAACAATTGTACTAATTAGTTGGGGCTTAGCTTTATTGGAATACTGCTTTCAAGTTCCTGCAAATAAAATAGGCTTTCAAGGAAACGGAGGCCCATTTTCTTTATTACAATTAAAAGTGATTCAGGAAGTAATTACTTTAATCGTTTTTGTAATTTTCTCTATGATTTTTTTCAAAAATGAATCATTTAAATGGAATCATGCTGTGGGTATGTGTTTCCTGGTTTTAGCAGTATACTTTATTTTTAAAAAATAGGAATATGAAAAAAGTAGTTGTAATTTTAAATGCATTATTGCTTATAAGCTGCTATCAAAAAGTAGATCATGAAACTACAAAGGCAGAAATAATGAAAATAGAAAAAAATTTTAATAACTATGCCAAATCAAGAGGAATAGCAGAAGCCTTTTATGAATTTGCTGCTGAAGATGCTGTAATTAAAAGAGAAAATGATACTTTAATAAAAGGAAAGAAAGCCATTAAAAATTATTATAGCAACCCAAAATACCTAAAAGCTAGAGTAACTTGGAAACCAGACTATATTAACATATCAGAAGACGGAAGTATGGCTTACACGTATGGTAATTATATTTGGACAGCTACGGATTCAATTGGCAACAAAAATGAATTTAAAGGAATTTTCCATACCGTATGGAAAAAACAAAAAGACGAAACTTGGAAATATGTTTGGGATTAAAAACAAAGAATATGAAAAAATATTTTATTCAAAAATTACCTTTTATAGTACCTACAAATGATGGCAAATTAATTGAAGAACATCATGGATTGGCTACTACAAATAATTCAGAAATTTCAATTGCTCATATGGTTGCGCCTGCTGGATGGAGTGAACCTTTTCAAACTCCTGAATTTGATGAATACACTTATATCATTTCTGGGAAAAAACAGTTTATTATTGATAACGAAAATGTAATACTAGAAGCGGGTCAATCTATCAAAATAGAAAAAAACACTAGGGTTCAATACTCAAACCCTTTTAATGAACCATGCGAATACATTGCCATTTGTAAACCAGCATTTAGCATGGATTTAGTTCATAGAGAAGAAGAATAAATTAAAAAATCCAAATTAGGTTTTAATTTGGATTTTTTAATTAATGCAATTTTGAATTTAATAATGAAATTATTTTTTCTTCGACTTCCTCACTGTTCCATTTATTTTCTATATCAGAAATAGTCATTACTTCTTCCATTATTTTGTTTTGGAAATCACCTATGGCAAGAGCTTCTGAATAAGGTTGGGTACTAAAAGTGACTCTACTGTAAAGAGGCAACCATTTTTCGGGATATTTATCTGAAAACCATTTCTCAATTTTCTTTTGAAGTAAGAATTTTTCATCAGCCGTTTTTGTACTCATTTCAATAAAATTTCTCATTGAAAGTTCTGCAATAGCATCTGCATTTGGCTTACGGGATTTTTCATAAGATTTGAAAATTGATTCCCAATCATCACCATATTTGTTTATCATTTCAACTAATACAGAAATATCTTCAAACCCAACATTCATTCCTTGTCCGTAGAATGGTACTATTGCATGAGCTGCATCTCCAATTAATGCAATATTGTTTTCATGAGTCCAAGGAAAACATTTCATCATTACTAAATAACTTGTTGGATTTTTAAAGAAATCATGAAACAAATCTGGAATTACTTCTTTTGTATCTGGGAAATGTTTAGCAAAAAAATCGACTAAATCTTTTTCTTCTTTTAAGGCTTCGAAAGAATTTTCTCCTTCAAAAGGCATAAATAAAGTGCATGTAAAACTTCCATCAAGATTTGATAAGGCCATTAACATAAATTGTCCTCTTGGCCAAATATGCAGAGAATTCTTATCTATTTTATGTGTCCCATCAGTATTCGCTGGTATATGCAATTCTTTATAGCCTATTTTCATAAACTCCTGAGAATAATCAAACATACTCTGACGTTGCATACGATGACGTATTCTTGAAAATGCACCATCTGCCCCAAAGACCTTATCATATTTAAGTTCTGTCCACTCTCCTCTTTCGCTTTCTCCTATATGCAAAGTTGCGTCTGCTAGTGTTACATCCCAAATTTTATGCTCAAATTTGAACTCAACCCCTACAGCCTCAGCAAGATCAATCATTTTACGATTTAAAACTCCGCGCGAAAGCGAGAAAATAGCTTCACCATCTTTACCATAAAATTGATAATTCAATTTACCATCTTGCAAATGAATGGCTCTTTTATCTACAGGAATTCCAATTTTACGTATTTCGTCATCAATACCTATATCTTTCAGTGCTTTCCACCCTCGATTAGACATTACAAGATTTATGGAACGTCCCGAAAATTCAACGGTTCTAATATCTGGACTACGATCAAAAACGTGAACCGTATGACCCATTTTTTTTAAGTAGATTGCCAATAAGGTTCCAACTAATCCAGAACCAATTACAGCAATTTTTTGAGGAGTTTGCATTTAAATTTTTATAAGCAGTTGTGCAAATTTAAGATTTTAAGCCTAAAAGCACAGTCATTTTACGATTATTTGAGTTTGAAAACTAGTTTCGTTGAAGAATTTTCAATTTCTTTTCTATTCATTTTCATCTTTCTAAACTTTCCATCGATGTACATTTGAGCCTGATCGTTGTAATGTTTACTCATTGGATTACCGGATTGACCTGTTGGTAAAATGCTCCATGAATTCTCTATATCACTAAAATCGATTACTCTTCGAGTTGATGGTCCTGCTGAAATATCATAAGTTTCTTGATCTGTGTAATAGTACATAACATTATTAATTACTTCGTTTGCTCCTGGAGCATCAAAAAAACCTACATTAAATAAAGGACGCAATAAAGCTACTTGCCCTATAGGATGCTTGTATTCTACTTTATGAACACGTCCCCAAGTCCACGCTGAAACATCATCTCCTAACTGAGCAGAAAGATTATTTATAGTTTGTTTAAATGATTTAGTTAAAATATCTTTTCTGTTCTCTTTTTTATTTTTTGTAGTAACATCATCCCACCATATTGAATTTTCAATCTTAGATTGATTATCTATACACTGTTTCATAATGTGAGTTTTCATAAATTGACTGAAAGCTAATTCACCCATTTCGTCTTTAAAAGTATTTTTAAAATAAAAATACAACAGCTTATTGTAAATAGTTGGAGCGATATCTGAAGTATTGTTGCTTCCATTCCAATTAGTTAATTGTTGTAAAGCTTCTTTTTCAATTTTAGAAAAGTCATTGGAGGCAATCCAAGAAGCAAAATTATGAGAAACACTTGCGCTAACTGAAGATGTATTATCATAAATCATTTTAGAAACATCTTCTTTTGTCCAATTATTTTTATTATCCAACAAAGATGAAATACGTTTGGCTCTATCTTCTGGTAAATAATAACCTGGATACTCATATCCATCAATAGCTTGAGGCATATTATTTGCCGAATACACGTAATTCCAATCTGGATTTATTGCTTTTGGATTTTTCGAAAAGTCTAAATATTCAACTTTATCATCTACTCCATTGGTTCCACTTAAAATATAATTTGAATTAACCCCCTTTTTAAATTTATATAATTTCCCTGAAGTTTGCCAAGCGATATTGTTTTTAGCATCACCATACATAATGTTTAAACCAGGAGCTACTATATCTGAAATCCCTTTTTGAAAATCGCTTAAACTTTTAGAATGGCTTAATGAATAAACAGCATCTAAAATTTTATTTTCTTCGTGTGTATAAATCCAATTAAAAGCAACTGGATGTTTAGGATTAAAATCACGAAGAATTCCGTTCATAACTGCCCCATGACTTGTTTCTTTTATTTTTAAAATAACAGACGAACTATCCTTTACTTTTATTTCTTTAGTCCTTATTTTAAAATCTGTAAATCCAGCAACAGTTTTGTACTGATTTTGATTAGACGGATTAATTTCTTCCTGATAAAAATCTGCGTCATCATTTTCAAACATTGTTAAACCATATGCATAGTGACGATTATGTCCTAACAATGGATAAGGAGTTCCTGCTAAATAATAACCGTAGATTTCATGCTCTGGTGTAATGATATGTGCTTCATACCAAGTTCCTGGTTGTGAATATGAAATATGGGGGTCGTTTGCAAAAAGTACCTTTCCAGCGGCAGTTTTTTTTGAAGAAATTACCCAACTATTACTTCCAATAAATGGCGGAAAAGGTGATTTATCAAGCAAATTAGCTACAGCAGTTGAAGCCTCTAAAAATTGTTCATCAGCTTTACCATCATTCGTTTTTATCTTTGTACTATTGTACGAACCATCAATTCCTAACTCTTTTAAATAACTTTCGCCGAGTTTATTTTTTAAATCGGTTAAAAGCGGATCTGTTTTTTGAGCACAAGCAAAACTAAAAGCCATGTATCCAAAAATATTGTAAACATCTTTTAATGTAAAAGGCTTTTTTTCGATTCCTAGAAGAGTAAACTCTATAGGTGTTTTACCATTTTCTAAATACTGATTAACTCCATCAACATAAGCCATAGCAAGTTGATATGATTTCCCGTTCTTGTCTAACTTTTTAATTGCTTGTTCCGAATTCTCATCTATACCTAATGCTAAAAACAACTTGTCATTATCCAAGGCTTTGTTCCCAAATATTTCTGAAAGCTTTCCTGGAGCAATACGTCGCAACAGTTCCATTTGCCAAAGACGTTCTTGTGCATGAACATAACCCAATACAGTTTGGGCATCTTTTTCTGAAGAGGCGTAAATATGAGGAATCCCAAACTCATCAAAAAAAACATTTGTTTCTTTATTAATATTTTTAATTGCTACTTCACCCTCATACTGAGGTTTGTTATAATGCAAATAACCGTATACTCCAACTGCAATAAGAGCAATAAGAATAATCATAATCAAGAAAAATCTTTTAATTCGTTTCATTGGAATAGTTAGTTTATCAAATTTATACAAAAGAGGTTTTGATACATAAAAAAAGTGTGCCTAAGTTATAAAAACTTAGACACACCGCCCCAAATTAAAGAAGTATCTTTTTATTTCTTACTCTCATCTACAATGGCCCCTGTTCCTGCTCCAACGCCAGCACCTGCTAAACCACCAATAATGGCACCTTCAGTTTTGTTTTTACTTATTGCAGCTCCTGTTACAGCCCCAACTCCTGCACCAATAACTGCTCCTTTAGCAGCTCCACTCCACTTTTTCTTTGCTGGAGCTGGAGCAGCTTGATTCACTACCACTACTTCTCTGCTGCTTTCTGCTTTTTGTGAATTTGCTAATTGCATCGAATCGATAATTCTTTGCTTTTCAATTTCTATCTTCATTGAGTCTATACTTGCTTGTTTCTCTTTTTCAAAATCAATAGTTTCTTTATTACTATCTTTACAAGAATATAACATTCCTACTCCTAATACCATTAAAATCAACTTTTTCATAACGCTTTATTTTTATAATTAATAATAGTTATCATTAAATCACATGACAAATTAATAGTATAATCACAAGCATTGTATTATATCATTTTTTAGAATATTTATATAATTCCTATATAACTTAAAAAGGCGAACATTAGTTCGCCTTTTTATAGTTTATTAGAAAATCTTACTTTCTTGGAAAGTTAATTTTTATTCCAGTATTTAATCCATTGTTTTTAGCTAAAACCCCACACATGTGAAATAACATTCTAGCGCCAACATTTCCGTCCCAATCATCTTTTCCAGGGGCAACCTCAACTAAATCAAAACCAATAATTTCTTTACCGCTTTCTGCTAATTTATTGAATAAATATGTTGCTTGCTCGAATGAAAAACCTCCAGGAACTGGTGTTCCTGTATTAGGGCAATACCAAGGATACATTCCATCTATATCAAAAGAAATACAAACTTTTTGAGGTAGTGATGCGATAATTGCATCACATTGTTCTGCCCAGGTTATTCCTTCAAAAGATTCTGCTTTCAAATCAGCATCAGTGTTAACTAAAACTCTTCCTCTAGCTTCATTAACTACTTCAACTTCTTGTTCGCAAAAATCTCTAATTCCGACTTGAACAATTTTAGAAATCTCTGGTATTTGTAATGCATTATACATAACAGATGCATGAGAAAAAGTAAATCCTTCATATGCGATACGCAAATCCATATGAGCGTCTAGGTGTAAGATCCCAAAATTATCATATTTTGAAGCCAGAGCTTGATAATAACCAAGTGGTGTACTATGATCACCTCCTAATAAAACTACTTTTTTACCTTTATTTAACCAATTTGTTGTTTGCTCTTTTACAGAGTCTACCATATTGGCACAAGCATCATTAATTTTATTAAGATTTTCTCTTAATTCAGGATTTTTTCCAACATCACCACCCTCTTCTAAACATTCAATTATGGGCTGAGCTAATTTTTTAAATTTTTTAGATTTACGCTTTAATTTAGGAGGATATTGATCAAGATAAATACCAAGTTTCCATAATTCAGGAAAATCTTGGTGATTTAAATCTACTTGATATGAAGATTCCAAAACTGCTTCTGGTCCTTTTGAAGCACCTGCTCCGTAACTCACAGTTACTTCCCAAGGCACAGGAATAACAATAATTTCTGAATCATCTGCGGAAAAAGGTAATCCAAAAATAGTTGCATCGGCTAAACCAGGTTGACTAGGATCAAAATTTTCTATGATTTGTTGTTTATTCATCTTTTCAATAATTTGTCACAAAGATATTTCTATTAGATGAATAAAAAAAGCCTGCTCAAACAGAACAGGCTTTAATAACTTAATAATAGCAATATATTAATTTTTAATAAACTTAAGAGTTGTATTGGCCCCCTTAAATTTAGCTGTATAAACCCCTGAGGAAAGACTTGAAATATCAACTTTTTCTTCGTTTGTAGCTAGGTTTTTCTGAATAAGTTTTTGACCTAATAAATTAAAAATTTCAATCTCTTGACCCGAAATAAAATCTCCACTAATTATAATTTCAGTTGATGCAGGATTAGGATATAATTTTAAATTTTTCTTTACAAATTCATCAACACTCAAAGATGGCTGAACAATTAACGAAAAACCACAGTTTACAGATGTTCCGCTAGTAGCCGTCATTGTTACAGGATATGTTCCAGGAGCAAGTACCGATCCAACCGCAGGACTTTGAGTTATAACTGCATTACATGTTTGACTAATAGCATTTGACAAACTTGCAAAACTTGGAACCACATAAGTGTTTCCTACGTTTGCATTAACGGTTTGATCTGAAGGACAGCAAATTTTAAGTGGCACAGCTGACATTGTGTAACCAGCTGCAGTGAATTTATCAGTCATTGTTTTAACTTCTGCACAAGTATAACACATATCAATTGCTGCTTGTCTAACAGCGATAGCGGCATTTTGTTGATTAGTAGAACTATTTGTCATTGATAATCCTTCCAAGAAAGCTTTGTCCGTTTTTTCTCTACCAATTACATCCCATATTTTCATCAATACTGTTGACCAGATTTGACCGTCTGTATGAATAGATCCTGTAAGACCTCCAGGATAAACTGCAGCATAGTTTGTTGTACGTCCTGCCCAGCAAGTGTTATGCCCATCCCAGCTAAACATATAATGATATGCTGCATCTGAAGTTGTCCAATGGTTTAATATTCTACTATGAGATTGAGCCCAATAGTCACCACTTCCCTCACTCAAACCATTCACTTGAGAAAGAGATCCACCAGTTAACCAGTCGTGTAATCCATGACCTAATTCATGCCAAATCACATCTCCATCTTCTCCGTCATCAACACATCCTTCTCCAAAAACTAGCACACCATTTGAATAATGTGAATTATCCGCACCATTTTCACCTGACGGGTCAAACCATAAAACACCAGGATGGGCATTATCTACATTTTGGACACATGGTATACCTAATGTTTGATTAATATACCTTAAGCTATTATCTGTATGATAGAAAACATTTGCTGCTTCAAATCCATCTTGACTTCTTGTGAAAGCAAAATTTGAAGTTGCTTGTGTAAATAATCCTTTGTTTGGATTTTCTAAGTTTTTGATTTCAACATATGAACTTTTTAATTTGTATGTCCCCGCAGTATTATCAACTTGAGGCAAAACAACATTTACTCTTTGTGCATTTAATTCAGGAGTATCTGTATCTCCTTGACCAGTCCCATCCGTATATCCAGTATCTCCATATGTTGCATGCGCACTTGACAAAGGATCAGCCAAAAACACCATTGCAGAACCTGTTTCATAAGCTAATGCTGACTTTTTCTCAACTGACATAAAGAATTTCTCTTTATTTGAAGTCTTTGTTTTTATATCATGAGCAACTTCTTCCCCATTGAAACCACAATGGATTGCAATATCTTTTACACTTAAAACTTCCCCAGAATTTGCATCTATAATAACTTCCCAACTACCTGGCTTTTCTTCAAAACTTGTTACAATTCTATAAATTAGTTTTGTATTTCCTAATTTATTGTAGACAAACAACTTATTCTCTTGAAATGTTACCATTCCTGCAACATCGATTTTTTTATCCGAAATAGCAATCGCATTTTCTTTTGTGATTTGAGGAACAGTTGAGATTTCAGATGTATTTTTATCAAAATTCAAGTCTGCATGTGTTATCTCTCCATTTGGCGAAAAATGAACAACAAGTTCTGTATCAAATACTGGAACTCCATTAATCATTTGTTGAAATCTAAGTGTCTCACCAGATAAACTTTTACGAACAAATCTCAGTGATAAATTAGCATCAGATTTTAAGTTTAATTCCTTAAGATTTTCCTTTATCCAAGATCTAGCTTGCCCTTCCTTGTCTGAAGTTTGAGCATTTGAAAAAGAAAAAAATAAAGAAAGTAAACCTGCAAAGAGTAGGTTTTTTTTCATTACAATTTGGTTTTTAGTTAATTACAAACAAATAGAATGAAAAATTAATCAAAAAACAAACAAATACCAATAAAAATGTTAAATTATTTCAAAATACCTCTTTTAAGTATTTGTCCAAAGTTATACATATCCTCAAAAGATGTGTAAAAAGGAACTGGTGCTAATCGAATCACATTTGGCTCTCTCCAATCAGTGACAACTCCATTCTTCATAAGATAATCGAATAATTCGCGTCCTTGTCCATGAAGATATACTGACAACTGACAAGCTCTATCCTTAACATCTTTAGGGGTTATTACTTCAAACTCTGCTCCATCGATTTCTTTGTCAATTTCATGTAAAATGAACTCTAAATAAGCAGTAATTAGATCTCTTTTTTTGATTAATTTTTCTATTCCTACTTCCGCAAACATTTCTACAGAAGCTAAATAAGGCGCTAAAGACAAAATTGGCAAATTACTTACTTGCCAACCATCTGCACCCTGTACTGGATCAAACAGAGGTTCCATTTTAAAACGTCTCTCTTTATTATGTCCCCACCATCCAGCAAAACGAGGCAAGTTTGAATGATGATGTTTTTCATGCACAAAACATCCTGAAGCATTACCTGGCCCAGAATTCATATACTTGTAAGAACACCACGCTGCAAAATCTACATTCCAATCGTGTAACTCTAATTTTATATTACCCGCTGCATGCGCTAAATCAAAACCAACATTTGCACCAACTTTATGTCCAGCATCTGTAATAGCTTTCATGTCAAAAACTTGACCTGTGTAATAATTTACACCACCAAATAAAACTAAAGCTAGTTCGTCTCCTACTTCCTCTATTTTAGCTAAAATATCTTCTAGTCTAATGTTGTGTTCGCCGTCTCTACGTTTGATTTCAACAATAGCGTCCTGAGGATTGTATCCATGATGCTGAACTTGACTTTGAAACATATATTGATCTGAAGGAAAAGCTTTTTCTTCACAAATTATTTTAAAACGCTTCTTTGTAGGCCTATAAAACGATACCATTAACAAATGCAAATTGATAGTTAAGGTATTCATTACAGTTACCTCACTGGATTTTGCTCCAACAATTTTACTTAATGGCTCAGAAAATCTCTCTTGATAATCCCACCAAGGTTTATTAGCATAAAAATGACCTTCGACAGCTAAGCTTGCCCAGTCCACCATTACTTCATTTACATAATCCACTGCTTTTTTGGGTTGTAATCCGAGTGAATTACCTGTAAAATAAATTACATCTTTCCCATTATGTTGTGGGAATACAAATTCGCCTCTATAATGTTTTAATTCGTCTTGGATATCTAGTTGTTGAGCAAATTCAAGGGTATTCTGAAAAGTCATTGTTTAGTTTTTATTTTAGGTAAAAATAATAAAATTGAAAAATTTAACTTAATTATATCAGTTTAATTTCAATAGAAGATATTTTAAAACACAAAAAAATAATTTCTCGAGATATTAAACATAAAAAAAGCGTTCAAATTGAACGCTTTATATTTTGTAATTTATAAAATCAACATCGCATCACCATACGAGTAAAAACGATACTTCTCTTTAATTGCTTCATCGTATGCTTTACGCATTAAATCATGACCGCAAAAAGCAGAAATCATCATTAACAAAGTTGATTTCGGTGTATGAAAATTAGTTACCATGCAATCTGCAACACTAAAATCATAAGGAGGAAAAATAAATTTATTAGTCCAGCCTTCATAAGGGTTTAATGTTTTGTTAGAAGATACTGAACTCTCCATAGCTCTCATAGTAGTAGTACCAATAGCGCAAACTTTATTTTTATTCACTTTTGCTTTATTTACTACATCACATGCTTCTTGAGTTATTCGTAATTCTTCAGAATCCATTTTATGTTTTGACAAATCCTCTACCTCAACTGGATTAAAAGTCCCCAAACCAACATGTAAAGTTACCTCAGCAAAATCAACTCCTTTAATCTCTAAACGTTTCATTAAATGTTTAGAAAAATGCAAACCAGCAGTAGGCGCCGCTACAGCTCCTTCTTCTTTAGCATAAATCGTTTGATAACGCTCAGCATCATCTTCATTCACTTCACGATTGATGTATTTTGGTATTGGAGTTTCTCCAAGATCTACTAACTTTTGACGAAATTCTTCATACGATCCATCATATAAGAAACGTAATGTACGACCACGAGAAGTAGTATTATCAATTACTTCAGCTACTAATGAATCATCATCGCCAAAATATAGTTTGTTCCCTATACGTATTTTACGAGCAGGATCTACTAATACATCCCATAAACGTTGCTCTGCATTTAATTCTCTCAATAAGAAAACCTCAATACGCGCACCCGTTTTTTCTTTGTTTCCGTAAAGACGAGCAGGAAAAACTTTAGTGTTGTTTACAACCATTACATCGCCTTCATCAAAATACTCGATTATATCTTTAAACAATCTATGCTCGATTTCACCTGTTTTACGGTGCACTACCATTAAACGAGACTCATCGCGATTTTCAGCAGGATATTCAGCTAACAATTCAGCTGGAAGATTAAAATTGAAATTAGATAACTTCATACTTAAATTTAGGATTAAGAAATTAGAAATCAGAATTTTTCTGAAATCAAAAGTGGGTGCAAATATACTATCGAGAAGTAGGGGTTGTCAAGTCTTTTCTACTTTATTTTAAAAAACCCTTTATTAACAAGACTTTACGATTCATTTATATTGAAACCTACATCTTTCAAATCATTCCAAAAATCAGGGTAGGATTTGGAAACCACTTCAGCTTCTTCAATAACAATAGGAACTCGAAGCGCTAAAGGTGCAAAAGCCATCGCCATTCTATGATCTTGATAGGTTTTGATGGCAACATTTTCATTAATTGAAGTCGAAGGTTTTAAATGTAGCGAATCATTTGTTACCGAAATCTCGGCTCCTAATTTTGTCAACTCAGCTTTTAATGCTTCTAAACGATCGGTTTCTTTAATTTTTAACGTGTGTAATCCAAATAAATCACATCCTATTCCTAAACCAAAACAAGTTACTGCAATAGTTTGAGCGATGTCGGGACAATTATTTAAATTATGAGTTATGAGTTGTGAATTATGTATTCTTTCTTTTGAAATAGTTATTGTATTGTTTTCGTTAAATACAGTTTGAACTCCAAAATCTTTATAAATTTCAGCTAAAGCAGCATCGCCTTGCAAACTGTTTTTCTTGTAACTCGACAAAGTGATTTGCGTTCCAATTTCAGACAATGCTACAATTGAATACCAATACGAAACAGAACTCCAGTCGCTTTCGACAGTTAATTGATTTGTTTCGACAAATTCAGCATGACTAACCGTAATTTTATTATTTTCAAAAGAAGTATTTACTCCAATTTCATTCAATAACGCTAAGGTCATTTTAATGTAAGGAACCGAAGTAATTTCGCCTTCAAGTGTTAATTCTAAACCATTTTCTAATTTTGGCGCAATTAACAACAAAGCAGAAATATATTGACTACTCACATTTGCTGGTAATGACACTTTATTTTCCGATAGTTTTTTTCCAACAATTTTAATTGGCGGAAAACCTTCATTTTCAACATATGAAATCCCAGCGCCTAATAGTTGTAAAGCTTCTACTAAGATTTTAATCGGGCGTTCCTTCATTCGAGAAGAACCCGTCAACAAAACTTCTTTCCCTTCTTGAATTGCAAAAAAAGCGGTTAGAAAGCGCATTGCGGTTCCTGCATGATGTACATCAATTTCTGTTTTTAGTTGATAGTTGACAGCTGACAGTTTTTTGATTGCTTGTATCATTACTTTACTATCATCAGAGTTTGAAATATTAGCAATTGTCAAATTGGGATACAAAGCTTGTAACAACAATAAACGATTCGTTTCTGACTTAGAACCTGTTATATTTATTATTGATTTTTGAATTACTGATTTTTGCAATTGTATATTCATTATTCAGAAACATATTTTAATCCAACGATAGAAGCAATTAATGTCATTAAAAAGAATATTCGCCAAAATGTTGCTGGTTCTTTAAATATAAAAATCCCAACTAAAACACTTCCTACTGCTCCAATTCCTGTCCAAACGGCGTATGCAGTTCCTATTGGGATATCTTTGGTGACTTTTACTAATAGCACCATGCTGATGGTTAGGCACACTAAAAAACCTAAATACCAAAACCACATACTTTGACCTGAAGTTTCTTTTGCTTTACCCAAACAGCTTGCAAAAGCGACTTCAAAAAAACCGGCTATGATTAGTAAAATCCAGTTCATGCTTTTAATGGTGAGTTGTGAATTATGAATGGTGAATTATATTTTTTCAATTCATGATTCACCATTTACAATTCATAATTATTTCTTTCCTATTCTTTGTTTTATAGTAATAATTATGGAAGCTAAAATTTTATTAATCTCAATAATATCATTTTTTAATGATTGAAATTGTTTTTCGTCTAGATATTCTGACTGAAACAAAAGTTCAAGCCAATAATCTGATTCATTTGCTTCTTTTTGAGCAATGGCGAGTTTGTGAATAAAATCTAATTTACTTTCAGCTTGTTCTGCTTCACGAACCAAAGCACCAATTGCAGTTCCACTTCTGAGTAATTGCTTACTTAAAACAAATTCTTTTTTTTTCTTGGTTTAAATATTGAAACAATTTCACAATTCGTAATGTAAAATCAAATGACTTTATTTTAATCACATTCTCTGCCATAATTTATCATTCAAAATTTACAATTTACAATTCAAAATTATTTCAACTTTTCGTTGTTATGATGACGATCGTGATCACGTTTTGTTTTTAAATCCATTTTTTTGTCAAATGCTGCTTGTAAATCAACACCAGTTTGATTTGCCAAACATAAAACAACAAAAACCACATCGGCCAGTTCTTCGCCTAGATCTTTGTTTTTATCGCTTTCTTTTTCCGATTGTTCGCCATAACGACGCGCTATGATTCGGGCAACTTCTCCTACTTCTTCAGTAAGTTGCGCCATATTGGTTAGTTCATTGAAGTAACGAACTCCGTGTTCTTTAATCCAATTATCAACTTCTAGTTGTGAGTTTTTGATGTTCATTTACTCTTTATTTTTTGTATCAATAATTATTGTAACAGGACCATCGTTTACTAGAGAAACTTTCATATCGGCTCCAAATTGTCCTGTTTGTACTTTTTTACCCAAGTCAACTTCCATTTGCTTTACAAAAGCTTCGTACATTGGAATGGCATACTCAGGCTTTGATGCTTTGATATAACTAGGTCGGTTTCCTTTTTTTGTGGCTGCATGAAGCGTAAACTGGCTTACCACAATCATATCCCCTCCAATATCTTTTATTGAAAGATTCATTACTCCATTTTCATCTCCAAAAATACGAAGATTGGCAATTTTTGCTGAAAGCCAATCAATATCTTCTTGATTTGATGCGTCTTCAATTCCTACTAAAACCAAAAGACCTTTATTAATTTGAGCTACTTTTTGATTATCAATAGTTACTGAAGCTTCTGAAACTCTTTGGATTACGGCTTTCATATTTTTACACTCCTAAAGTCCCTTCAAGAGGACAATCTATTTTATTCTAATTCTTGATTTTTACCGTCTTTGTAAATATCATTTCTGTAATGTTCTTCGTCGCCTTCAAGAATTTGGAGATACGAATTATATCTAGACCATGCTATCTCATCATTATCCAGCGCCTCTTTAACTGCGCAATGTGGTTCTTCTTTGTGTAGACAGTTATTAAACTTACATTGATCTTTTAGTGCAAAGAACTCCGGAAAATAATCTCCTATTTCTTGCTTTTCCATATCTACAATGCCAAATCCTCTAATCCCAGGAGTATCAATAATTTTAGCCCCAAATGACAAATCAAACATTTCAGCAAATGTTGTGGTGTGTTGTCCTTGACTATGGGAATCTGATATTTCTTTAGTTTTTAAATTTAGAGAAGGTTCCAAAGCATTTACTAAAGTTGATTTTCCAACACCTGAATGTCCTGAAAACATAGAAACTCTATCTTTCATCAAATGTTTTAAATCGTCAAGTCCTTTTTCTTCTTTAGCAGAAACTCTTAAACACTGGTAGCCAATATTGGAATAAATATATTGCAAATAAAGCTGATCGTCTAAAGTAGCATCATCATAAGTATCTATTTTATTAAAAACTAAAACTGCTTCTATTCCATAGGCTTCGGCTGTTACTAAAAAACGATCAATAAAACTGGTTGTTGTTACTGGATTATTAATAGTTACCAATAAAAAAACAACATCTATATTTGACGCAATAATATGAGTTTGCTTGGAAAGGTTAACGGATTTACGAACAATATAATTTTTTCTGTCATGAATATTTGTAATGACGCCTACAGTTTCATCTGCAGAAGTATCTAAATCATAATCTACTATATCGCCCACAGCAATAGGATTAGTACTTTTAATTCCTTGTATACGGAATTTACCCTTTATACGGCATTCTAAAAATTGGCCTTCTGCGGTTTTTACCGTGTACCAACTTCCGGTAGATTTATATACTATTCCTGTCATTTATAATTCGAAATCAGAAGTTAGGAGTTAGAAGCAACTCAAAGCTCTAATTTTGGCAAAAATACAATTTAAAATTAATCTGCTTTATAAACTTTTTCTTGATGACTTATACTTTCTTGATGAATTGCTTTAAAAATTTTCAACACAAATTCCTCGCTTAGTCCTTTTTGTTCACCATCCAAAATCATTTTTCCTAAGATTTCATTCCATCTATTATTTTGAAGAATCGCAACATTTTTTTCTTTCTTAAGCAAACCTATTTGATCAGCAATATTCATTCGCTTTCCTAAAATCTCCAATAATTTTTCGTCAAATTCATCAATTTGTGTTCTTAATTTTGAAATACGTTGGTGGTAATCATCTGTTTCATCACTAGTTTTACGCACTTTCAAATCAACAAACATTTGCTTTAAAACATTTGGAGTTACTTGTTGAGCTGCATCACTCCAAGCTTCGTCAGGTGTACAATGTGTTTCAATCATTAAACCATCATAATTTAAATCTAAAGCTTGTTGAGAAACTTCTTGAATCATATCTCTTTTACCAGTGATATGTGATGGATCACATATTAATACTAAATCAGGAAATTTATTTTGCAATTCAATTGCTATTTGCCATTCTGGATTATTTCTATACTTTGATTTATCATAAGTAGAAAAACCACGATGTATCATTCCTAGTTTTTTGATACCAGCATTATACAAACGTTCTAAACCTCCAATCCACAATGATAAATCTGGATTTACTGGATTTTTTAACAAAACTATCTTGTCTGTATTTTGCAAAACATCAGCAATTTCTTGAACAGCAAAAGGATTAACAGTTGTTCGCGCACCAATCCAAAGAATATCCACATCGTGCTGCAAAGCCAACTTAACATGCTCTGCAGTCGCTACTTCAGTAGCAATTAACAAACCGGTAGCGGCTTTAGCTTTTTGCAACCATGGCAAGCCAATTGCGCCAACACCTTCAAATCCTCCTGGACGCGTACGAGGTTTCCATATACCTGCTCTAAAAACAGAAACATCTGAATTTTTTAATTCATTTGCAACTGCCATTACCTGCTCTTCTGTTTCAGCACTACATGGTCCTGCAATTACTAATGGATGATTTAATTGTAAATCGTCTAACCATTTTCTATTTTCTTTCTTTATTTCCATCGCTATTCACTTAATACTATTGCTTCTTCTTTACTTTTATTTTTATTTAATGGCATAATACCTGATTTGTATTCACCTAAGACTTTAAACTGTGTTGTCATTATTTCTAATACACTTTTTGCTTTTTCAAAATGCTTGTATTTATCAAAAACCACATCCACAAAAAATGAATATTGAAAGGGTTTCTCAACTATTGGCATCGATTGAATTTTGGTCAAATTTAGCTTACAATTATTCATAACGTTTAATATTGTTGCCAAACTTCCAGGGGTATCATCTAACTCAAATTTTACAGAAGCTTTATTGATTTCTTTTTCTTCTAAAACTGATTTATTTTTTTCTAAAATCATAAACCTTGTAATACTACTCTCAACAGACTGAACTTCGGGAGCGATTATTTCTAGCTCAAAAACCTTTGCCGCTGTAGGACCTGCTAATGCAGCAATTCCTTTTAATTTTTCAACATTGATCCTTTTTGCAGTTATTGCAGTATCAGAACTTTCTATAATTTTAATATGCTTATGTTTTTCTAAAAACTTAGCACATTGCAGCAACGCAATTGGATGCGAATGTACTTCATTAATATCCTCTATATTTTGCCCTGGCAAGACCATTAAATTTAAACTAATTTTTAAAAAATATTCACCTAATACACTAAATTGGTTTTCATCGATTAAAGCATAATTAGGTATTAGAGCACCCGCTATAGAGTTTTCTATTGCCATTATGCCATAATCTACTAAGCCTTTATTTAATTTTTTGGCAACTTCTTTAAAAGACTTACATTCAATCACTTCTATATCGTCGCCAAAATAATTATTAGCCACTTCTTGGTGAAATGAACCATTAATTCCTTGAATTCCAACTTTAGTTTTCATATTACAATTTTTTAAATATGATTTTCGAAAAATTTAAAAAAAAATCCCGATGTGGTTTACATCGGGATTGCATTGAATAATAACTTTATATTTTAACTTAAGTTTACACAATAACAATCCCTTTTCTGATACCAGAAGTAAAAGAAAAAATTGTTAAAATATGTAAATAAGTTGTTCATGTATTTCTAATTGTATGTTGCAAATATAAAAAACTAATTATATGATTCTTTAAAATGTGTTTAAATTTTTAAATAATTGTGTAATTCAATTACTTTTTGTTCATTTTGAAACACGCCTCCATAATAACATGTAACTGTAGCTGAACTTTCATCTTTTATACCTCTAGATGAAACACATAAATGTTTAGCATCGACAATAACTGCAACGTCCTCTGTTTCTAAAGTCTTTTCTAGTTCTAATCCTATTTGCATAGTTAATCGCTCTTGAACTTGTGGCCTCTGTGCAAAATATTGCACAATCCTATTAATTTTTGAAAGACCTATTACTTTCCCTTTAGAAACATAAGCCACATGAATTTTTCCGTATATAGGTACAAAATGATGTTCACAGTTAGAGTAAAAAGTTATATTCTTCTCTAACAACATTTGATTGTATTGGTATTTATTTTCAAAAAGTGCTACATCAGGTTTGTTTGCAGGGTTTAATCCACAAAAAATTTCATCAACATACATTTTAGCAACACGTTGTGGTGTTCCTTTTAGAGAATCATCGGTTAAATCAAGTCCTAAAATCTCCATTATTTCTTTAAAATGAAAAGCAATTTTTTGTTTTTTTTCCTCATCTGCCATAACAAATGCATCTGGCTTCATGGGTGTTTCAACACTGGTAAATAAATGATTGTCTCCTATTTCATCAATTGAAAAAGAAACCAACTTTGATTTATCTATTTTTGGATTTTTTGTCATGGGATATAGATGTATTGGTTTATAAATAAATTTTATCTTTTTGATATTTTGTTTCCTGTAATTTGTCTTTGCAGACTGCATTTAAATCTATTAATTTCGGTATTGCGTTTGTGCAAATGTTTTTGGCTTACTCCTGAGTTTACTCTTTTTCGCCATAAATTAAATGATGACCGTTTTAATTCTTTACGCATCAATTGTATAACGTCTTTTTCAGGAATTCCAAATTGGTATTCAATAGCTTCAAAAGGCGTTCT
This sequence comes from uncultured Flavobacterium sp., assembly GCA_964565035.1. GTDB lineage: Bacteria > Bacteroidota > Bacteroidia > Flavobacteriales > Flavobacteriaceae > Flavobacterium. The sequence goes on from CAZMCP010000025.1 coordinate 30,809, forward strand.
ATCTTCCCAAGCCATTTCTATAATCCGATCAATTTCGACTTCAGTTAAATTTCGGTTTTCTCTAGATGCTATAATTTTCTCTACACTCATAATTCGTTTTAAATTTCAGATTGGTTTAAAACTGATACTAAAAAATATCTTTACTAAAAAGAAGAGATGTTGTATTCACACAAATGATTTTAAATTAAGCAATTACTTCATCTCTTCTTTCTGCAAGCATCACTACAATATTTTACATCTTCCCAATTTTTCTCCCATTTTTTTCGCCAGGAGAATGGTTTCTCGCAACTGGTACAAATTTTAGAAGGCAAATACAATTTATTTCCTTTATGATAGGTATTTTTCAAAGTCGTTGATTTTAATTTTCGCTTTGATATCAAACATTAAATTGTACAAACCGAAGAAAGTTCGGTTCACATAAATAAAATGCTTCGAACCCCTATTACCATTCATTTTACGGAGTTGTTTGTCATTTGCAAACTTTTCACTCAAAGCCGCAATTTTTCCAAAGAATTCAGGATTTGCAAAGTCAAAATCTACTTTATGAATGGGTTCGGTAAACACAGTTAACAATTCGTGAAACATGGCTGTAAAAAATTCCATTTCTTTTGGAGTATCTGTCTCCTTTAGAATTTCTAATTCGAATAATTTTGTTTTGAAATAATTCATATCGGCCAAAGCACTTGGAGTAGAAACTTCAAAATAAGGCTTGTAAAAAGATTCTGGAATTTGTTTCATACAACCGAAATCAATAGCAATTAAATTAGCTTGGTCATCAACTAAAAAATTCCCAGGATGTGGGTCAGCGTGAAATTTTTTCAATTGGTGAATTTGGTACATATAAAAATTCCACAATGTTTGTCCCACTTTATTCCTTTTTTCTTGAGAAGTTTCAATTAAACAAAATTCAGACAAATGCACTCCATTCATCCAATCCATTGTTATAATCTTATCAGAAGAAAATTGCGGATAATAACTTGGAAGCTTTAAATTCTCAATAACCAGACATTCTTGTCGAACGGTTTCGCTTTGCTGTAATTCCAATTGATAATCCGTTTCTTCTGTTAATTTATCTTCTACTTCTTTAAAATATTCATCAGATGTCCCTTGCAAATTAAACATACGAATCGCTATGGGTTTGACTAAAGCAATATCAGTACTAATACTTTCTCTGACACCAGGATATTGAATCTTTACAGCGAGCTCTTTCCCATCTTTTTTAGCTCTGTGAACTTGACCAATACTGGCAGCGTTTATAGAATCTGCTGAAAATTCATCAAATAGTTCCTCTGGATATTTTTTAAAATAATTTTTGAATGTTTTACGCACCAATGGCGCTGAAAGTGGCGGTACAGAGAATTGCGACAAAGAAAACTTTTCTACATACGATTGTGGTAGTAAGTTTTTTTCCATACTTAACATTTGCGCGACTTTTAGCGCACTACCTTTTAATTCTTTGAGTCCATCATAAATATCAGTAGCATTGTTTTCATGCAGTTTTTCTTTCGTTAAACTTGGGTTAACTACTTTTTCGCCATAATATTTTAGGTAATTCCCACCTACTTTGACACCAGTAGTCACTAATTTGGCTACACGTTCAACTTTATTGGTTGGAATTGAATCTATTTTTTTCATCTGTTTAAGTTATATTTTTCAGCGGAAACATATGGAATCCCCTTTTTTAACAATAGGTTTTTAGAATTTATTTGTGGGGATTTCATTTTTTTGAATTAAAATTTCCAAACTTTTCTTTCCAGATAAATTTTCCAAAATCCAAAATACTTTCGATAGGCACATTATACACCATATCAAAGCTTGCTTTTACTGATTTCTCAATAAAAACATCTGTTTTTTCAAAACTGGCAGAAGTATCATCCATCCAATACTTAAGGATAGACATGAATTGCAACCATGCTCCTTCATGTATCACTCGATTTTGGATATCTGTAATTCTTTGATTTTCTATTTTATATGGCGTATCCAAAACGGTTTTGACATAACTCAAGAAATCTTTACGCAATGATTTCAACTTCAAAAGATTTTTAAGTGGCATTCTTTCTTGATCCAGCAAATACATCACAAAGCTTCTGTTTGCTGTTGCTATTTCGAAAAAAGTAAAATAGAAACATGATAATTTTTGAGCCGCATCGTAATGCTCATAATCAATAGTTTTATGCAACAATTCTACTGTATACTGCAACATATATGAAAAAAACTGCTCCTCTAAAGCTTCAAAAGAAGCAAAGAATTTGTAAAAATCGGCTTCTTCCATACCATTATTCTTTGCAAACTCATAAACAGAATGCGGTCTTTTGTCATTAGTAAGCACATAATCTGTATAAAAAGACACTATGGTATCTTCATTTATTTCTATTGACTTTTTCTTTGCCATGATTCAATCTTTTTTGTCAAACAAATTTACAAAAATGTTAAACAAAATATTGTGATTAGGCAAATAATTAACAATCAAGCTATAATTAAAATTTATTACTTTTGCTGTAAATAACCCAAACATGTCAATTGAAGTTCAAAATATCTCTAAAAACTACGGCGCACAAAAAGCCTTAGATAATGTTTCATTTAAAGTTAACAAAGGAGAAATTGTAGGTTTTCTTGGTCCTAACGGCGCAGGAAAATCGACCTTAATGAAAATTTTGACTACCTATATCAATGCTGATGAAGGTGTTGCCAAAGTGAATGACTATGATGTACACGTGAACCAAATTGATGTTCAAAAATCGGTGGGTTATTTACCAGAACACAACCCGTTGTATTTGGATTTGTATGTGAGAGAGTATTTAGCTTTTAATGCTGATGTTTACAACGTTGCCAAATCAAGAATTGACGCGGTAATTTCTCTTACAGGGCTTCCCCCAGAGGCACATA
>CAZMCP010000026.1:0-32316 GCA_964565035.1 uncultured Flavobacterium sp.
GCTTGAACTACTGAGAAAATCGTCATTGCTTCTGCAGAACGGTTAATGGCCATTCTCCATTTTTGACGGAATAATAATAATACTGCAGAGATTAGGGTTCCTGCGTGACCGATACCTACCCACCAAACGAAGTTAGTGATATCCCAAGCCCAACCTACTGTTTTATTTAATCCCCATGTTCCAATACCTTCGGTAATTGTGTATAACATACAGCTAACTCCCCACAAAAAGCAAGCAAGTGCTATGTAAAATACTGTCCACCATTGTTTATTGGCTTTCCCTTCAACTGGAGCAGCTACATCAACTGTTACATCATGGTAGCTTTTGTTTCCAAGTACTAAAGGTTTTCTAATGGGTGCTTCGTAATGAGACGACATAATCCTTTATCTTATTTCTTATTAATATTAATTTCTAACTTTTACGTGATATACAACATTTGGTTTTGTTCCAATGTGCTCTAATAAATGGTAAGCTCTCTTATCTTCAGCTAATGCAGCCACTTTAGAGTCTTTATCATTTACATCACCAAATACCATTGCTCCAGAAGTACATGCATTTGAACAAGCTGTTTGGAACTCACCATCTTTTACTAAACGACCTTCGTTTTTAGCTTTTAAGATAGTTGCTTGAGTCATTTGGATACACATAGAACATTTTTCCATAACCCCACGAGAACGTAAGTTAACATCTGGATTTAATGCCATACGACCTAAATCATCATTCATATGGTAGTTAAACTCTTCGTTTTTATTGTATAAGAACCAGTTGAAACGACGCACTTTATAAGGACAGTTGTTTGCACAGTAACGAGTCCCTACACAACGGTTATAAGCCATATGATTTTGACCTTGACGACCGTGAGAAGTAGCAGCAACTGGACAAACAGTCTCACAAGGAGCATGATTACAGTGCTGACACATTACTGGTTGGAAAGCGATTTGCGGGTTCTCTGATGGGTCTTCCATCTCTCTTAATGTAGAAATAGAATCCATTAAACCTGAACTAGCCGCTTTAACTTTATTATCTCCATCGAAAGTAGTTTCAGAAGAATAATATCTATCGATACGTAACCAGTGCATATCACGGCTTCTTCTTACTTCAGATTTACCTACAACTGGAACATTGTTTTCAGCATGACAAGCGATAACGCACGCTCCACATCCTGTACAAGCATTTAAGTCGATAGATAAGTTGAAATGGTGACCTATTGATCTATCAAAAGATTCCCATAAGTCTACAGAAGTTGCAGCAACTTCTTTATGATCTAAAGAAACAACTGGCATCACATTCCACTCAGCAGCATCTTTAGTATTGAAGATTTCTAATGAAGTTTCTTTAATGATGTCTCCACGACCCATTAAAGTTTTTTGTAACTGTACACATGCAAATTCATGCTCCCCATCTTCTTTAGCGATAGAAACACTTTGCACATTGTTGAAGTTACTATATAAAGCGTAAGCATTAACACCTACTTGCATTTCTTCTTTTAATGATGCTTTACGACCATAACCTAAGGCTAATCCAACAGTTCCTTTAGCTTGACCAGGCTGAATCATTACCGGTACTTTCTCTAACTTCACTCCGTTTGCAGATAAAGTTACATAACTACCATTAAGACCACCATTAGCAACATTCCAGTTTTCTAACCCCCACGCTTCAGCATCTGATTTAGAAACCGTTACATAGTTATCCCAAGAAGCTCTTGTGATAGGATCTGGAAACTCTTGCAACCAAGGGTTGTTTGCTTGTTGACCGTCACCCATACCAGTTTTAGTATATAATACTAATTCAGTTTGAGTTCCTTTTGCTTTAGCTAAAACTCCAGCAGCTGCATTAAAATCAGCACCTGCACCTGAACCAGCAGCCACTTCTGAAACAGCAACACCATCATGCACTAATTGATTCCATGATTTTGCTCCTGACCAAGAAGTACGGATATAGTCATAATATGTTTGTGCATTTCCTGTCCATGACAATAATGCATCTTGGAATTGTACTGTATCAAACAAAGGACGGATTGTAGGCTGAGTTACAGCATATTGACCTTTCACAATACTAACATCACCCCAAGACTCTAAATAATGTGGAGTTGCCACCGCAATAGAAGAAACTAAAGCAGTTTCATCTTCTTTCATTGTGAAAGTAGCTGCTAATTTAACTTTCTTAAGAGCAGTTGCAAATTCAGCACCATTTGATAAAGTGTAAACAGGATTAACACCATTCATAATTAAAGTATGAACAGCACCAGAATTCATATCAGCGATTAATTGCTTAACTTCTGCATTATTACCTTTACGGATTTGACGCGAATTAGATGGATTGAAAGCTTCACTTGATAAAGCTCTATTGATTGCCAATACTAATAATTGAGCATTTTTATCATCAATTCCAGAAACTAAAACACCTTTACTACCAGCAGCTTTTAACTGTTGAGCAGCTTTAGCCACTTCAGGATTATTAGAAGCACTTACTGAAGCACCAGTGATTACATTATAAATTTGAACTAATGCCTGTTTTTGGTTAGCAACAGTCATAGGCACACGCTTATCAGCAGCAGCTCCAGACAAAGTCATGTTAGCTTCAAACTGAAAGTGTTTAGACATTTTTCCATTTTGAGGAATACGCCCTTGAGCATAACCTGCATCAAATCCTCCACCTTGCCAATCTCCTAAGAAATCTGCACCAACAGAAACAATAGTATTAGCTTTTGAAAAATCATAATCTGCTAAAGCTCTTTCTCCATAAACCATTTGGAAAGCATCCAAAGCATCTGAAGAAGAAACTGCATCATATACAACATGTTTAGCATTAGGATTAGCAGCTAAAAACTGACCAATCAATCTATCTGTTGAAGGTGAAGCAGAAGTATTAGTTAATAAAACTACTTTTCCTCCTTTTGCTTTAGCCTCGGCTACACTAGCTTTAATTTTAGCATTAGCCTCATTCCAAGTTGCATCTTTACCAGCAATTTTTGATGTTTTTAAACGTAAGCTATCGTATAACGATAACACTGACGCATGAACACGTGCATTTGCATGAAAGGTAGCACCTTCAATTTTATTATTTTCAACTTTGATAGGACGACCTTCACGAGTTTTTACTAAAATATTAGCAAAATCAAAACCATCCGAGAATGAAGTAGCATAATAATCTGCTAAACCAGGAATGATTTCTTCAGGTTGAACTACATAAGGAATTGACTTATGCACTGGACCCTCACACGCAGCCAAAGTAGCTGCAGCTGTACTAAATCCAACGTACTTAAGAAAATCACGACGTGTTGTTGAAGAAGATGCTAACGATGCAGCATCACCTAAAAACTCATCAGTTGGAATTTCTTCAACAAACTCGTTATTTCTAAGCGTCTCAACAATAGAGCTATTTTCGTTTAGCTCCTCAACACTTTTCCAGTATTTTTTGTTAGATGACATATTGTATATAAAAATTAGCTTCTTAATAAATAATTAGTAGTGACATTTACCACATTCAAGACCTCCCATTTGTGCAGCAGTTAATTTGTCTACACCATATTTTTTAGAAAGTTCAGCATGAATTTTTTCGTAGTAAGCATTTCCTTCTACTTTAACATTTGTCTCACGGTGACAGTTTACACACCATCCCATTGTTAATGGAGAATGTTGCTTCATGATTTCGAAAGTCTCAACTGGTCCGTGACATGTTTGACATTCAACACCAGCAACAGAAACGTGTTGAGAGTGATTGAAATAAACGAAATCTTGTAAGTTATGAATTCTAACCCATTTAACTGGCTTAGTTTTTCCTGTGTATTTTTGAGCATTTTTATCCCATCCTACTGCATCATATAGTTTTTGAATTTCTGCAGTGTAGAATTCTTTAGTATATTCAACATAAGTTGAATCTTTATCACCTTGGAATTCAGAAATATTTTTATGACAGTTCATACAAACATTTAATGAAGGAATACCAGCATTTTTACTTACACGAGCAGCAGAGTGACAGTATTTACAATCGATACCATTATCTCCTGCGTGAATTTTATGAGAATAATGAATAGGTTGAATAGGAGCATAATCCTGATCAACACCTACCTGCATTAAATACCCATAGATAAAATAAGCACTAGTAAGCATTAATAAAATTACCGAAACCAAAACCAAGAATTGATTTTTAGCAAACGCTCTCCATAAAGGCATTAATGAAGGAGTTTTCGAATCAACTTCGATACCATTAGCTTTTGAAATTTTACCTAAGGCATTGTTAACCATAAACAACATTCCAACTAAAACAGCTAAGATTCCCGCCAATAAACCTAAAATTAAGTTGTTTGACAATCCTCCTCCAGTCCCAGCTTCAGCGTTGTTTGCACCAGACGCTGGCTTTTCAGCCACAGGAGCAGGCTCAGATGTATACGCTAAAATGTTATCGATATCAGCATCTGATAATTGAGGAAAAGCAGTCATTGCCACTTTACTAAACTCCTCGAAAATTTTAATTGCATCGGCATCACCAGAAGCAATTAATCCTTTTGAATCTCTAATCCATTTACCTAACCATGCTCTATCACGACGTTCAGCAACACCGCGTAAAGCAGGCCCTGTCATTTTCGCATCAAGCTTATGACAAGCCGCACAATTTGCATTAAACAAAGCTTTCCCAGCAGCAGCATCGCCACCAGCAGCAGGTGCTGCAGTAGCTTCAGCAGCAGGCGCCGTAGCAGCCGCATCTTGAGCAAAAGAACTAAAAGAAACAGATAATAATAACGAAAGACTTAACGTTACTACTTTAAAAATCGATTTATGGTTTCCCACTTTTTTCATATATTAAATGATTAACATCTAAGTTTGGCACAGAATTTTCAATACTTTTCAGTAATAAACAGAATATGCCATTTAAAAACTCCGACAAAAATACGACTTATGAACTATTCTCAAAACCTTAAATATATCTTAATTATTAATTTATATTTATTCTAAATAATATTTTTTAACTGAATAAAGACTTATAATGTACTTTTGTCACAAATAATTTTCATTATGAAAACATTAACACTTAAGAACCTATTTTATATCAGCATTTTAGCAATTTTTAATTCATTGAACATTTACAGTCAAGAAGGAAAAGTAACCGTAAATCAAGATCAAAGATTTGAACAATTACTAAATGAAAAAAGAAAAATTAACAATTCTATTACTATTAATGACCGGTTTAAAATTCAAATTTTCACAGGAAATGCTGAGTTAAGCAAAAAGGCGCTTATGGATTTTAGAAAATCGAATAAAAAAACTGACGCTACCATAGTTTTTCACACTCCTATATATAAGGTTTGGGTTGGAAATTATAAAACTCGTATTGAAGCAGAAAAAAAATTGATGGACATTAAGAAAAAATACCCCAATGCGTTTTTAGTTAAACCAAACAAATAAGAATAAAGACTCAATACTATTTTAACAAAAGTTATTGAGTCATTTTTTTTAAACCACTATATTTGATTTAATCAATAAGTAAAAATGAAAACAAAAATATCCTTAAGCACTTTATTTGTTAGCACGCTACTTTTAGTTTCATGCAAGAAAGAACTTGTCCCTCAAGAAAGCTCAAAAGCGACAAGAGCTACCGAAACAACAACTTCAAATAAGACTATAAATAGCACTCCTTTACAACAAAATAATACAGCAGCTACAACTTCAAATTCAACACAAACCACAACAGGTGGAATTAATCCCGCTCATGGTCAACCAGGCCATAGATGTGATGTAGCTGTTGGAGCACCATTAAACTCAAAGCCAAACAGTCAAACAACACAAGTAGTACCTTCTGGACAACCCATACAAATTCAAAACCAAACAGTAGCCACTACTCAGCCTGCTAAAACAGCCAAAGGAATGAACCCTCCTCACGGTCAACCGGGACACAGATGTGATATTGCTGTTGGAGCCCCTTTAAACTCAAAACCAACCAGCCCAACAGCAAGTAAAGACAACGGATTAGGGATGACAGTTACTCCTGCCAATATTTCATCTGAAGGAAAAATAGCTCCCCAGAACAATACTACTCCTGCTTTACTATCTACAGAAAACAGCTCAACTACTACAACTGCACCAGGAATGAATCCTGCGCATGGACAACCAGGCCATAGATGTGATATTCCAGTAGGATCGTCTCTATCACAAGAAAAGAAGACAGAAGAAAAAAAATCTGAATAAAAAAAGAGAGCTCCAGGCTCTCTTTTTTTATTAACTAATTAATGATGTCTTTATCATTTAATTCTATTTCTTGTATTTTTTTATAATCATCATTTAACTTTTCTTCAAGTTCCTTTTTATCTTTCTCGTTTTTTAAATACAAAAAACGAACCAATAAAAAAGCAAGAATGACAAGAAAAATTATGTAAAAGTAATAGGTTTTCATAACGCAAAATATTTACTTAAAGTTAATCATTAGAAAAAGAATGTACGTTATGAAAAGGTTAACATTACAACTTAATACTTTGAAACCTTTTTTGACTTTAGCAGAGAGGAAGGGATTCGAACCCTCGATGCAGTTACCCACATACAAACTTTCCAGGCTTGCTCCTTCAACCACTCGGACACCTCTCTAATTCATCTCACCTCGTAACGAGGTCTCAAAAATAGTTCTAAAAACTGAAGAAGCAACATTTTGACCTAACAAATACATTAATTTTGTGATAGCAGCTTCTGTTGTTATATCTTTTCCTGAAATAACTCCAATTTGTTTTAGTTGTGAACTAGTTTCATATTGACCCATATTTACACTCCCACCAGAACACTGAGTTACGTTTACAATATGAATCCCTTTTTTAATTGCATCTGAAAGTAAATTGACAAACCAACTCTCTGTTGGGGCATTACCTGAACCGTATGTTTCTAAAACAATTCCTTTTAAATTATTAGCTGAAAAAATAGCTTTTAACACACTTTCATTTATGCCAGGAAAAATTTTAACTACCGCTACATTGTCATCAAACATAGTATGCACATCTAATTGCTTCACAGAAGCTTTAGACAGCAATTCTTCGTTAACTTTTAAAAAAACTCCAGATTCAGCAAGCGATGGAAAATTAGGCGATGCGAAAGCATTAAAATGTTCAGCACTAATTTTTGTTGTTCTATTTCCGCGGTATAATTTATATTCAAAATACAGGCATACCTCAGCAATTACAGGCTTTCCCTTATCTTGAAGCGAAGCAACCTGAATGGCTGTTATTAAATTTTCTTTAGCATCTGTTCTTAAATCACCAATAGGCAATTGAGATCCAGTAAAAACAACTGGCTTTGATAAATTTTCAAGCATAAAACTCAAAGCAGAAGCTGAATATGACATAGTATCTGAGCCATGAAGAACTACAAACCCATCGTATTTTGCGTAATTATCTTTTATTATGATTACTAATTTGACCCATTCCTCAATATTCATATTAGAGGAATCTATTGGGTTTTCAAAAGATATGGTAGCTATATTACAATCTAATAATTTTAATTCAGGAATGTTTTTTAATAACTTACTAAAATTGAAAGCTTTTAAAACACCTGTTTCAAAATCTTTAACCATTCCTATAGTTCCTCCAGTATATATAAGTAATATGTTAGGCTTAGACTGCATTATACTTCATTTTATTAACAACAGGATTAGCATACATGGCTAAAAAACCTTCTCGCATCTGTTCATTTTTACCATCAATTTTCATTTCAAGTCTACGCATAAACAAAGCCTTTTCTTGATCTGTGTATCTATTTGAAAAATCATCAGTTTCATTTAAAACATCATAAGCAATAAAGTTTGTTGGCCATAATTTATAATATTGCAAAATTGACTCATCAACAACTTGTGCCAATGCTTGTATTTGCTTAGCAGCATTACTGTTTTCCAGTTTAATTTGGTCTAACTCACCTGCTAACACATCTCCAACATGAATATGAATACCTTTTTTCTGACCTATTATCCCACTAATAATATTATTAAAATCTTCGTTGGACTCTTTTACATAAACCTCCTGATTTGCTTCTGCCATAAGTTGTGGCATCTTTAATGCATCGGTTGGATCATATTCATATGAAATAGAAATAGGCACAATTTTGATCTGCTTAAAATATTCAATAACCTCTCTAGAACCAGAAGCCATCGCAAGCATCTTTAGAACACCTGTATGCGTTGCATCATTGCCATCTTTTGTTCTTCCTTCTCTTTGAGCAATCCATACAGATCTATTTTCTCGCAACAATAACTGCTCAATATATTCTGACATTAATTGCGAACTTTGCAACAATTCTCTAGGAGGCAACCCCCTTTGTACAATAAAATTTCTATTTAATCTAGAAAGTGATCTTAAGAAATCCTTTTTTACCAAATTATCCCCAATAGCTGATGCTGTCATTACCAAACCATGATCAAACAAAGCTATATTGAGCAATGATGTATCCAGTATAATATCCCTATGATTTGAAATAAAAAGATACGATGTATTAGGTTCAAGCTTTTCAAAACCAGAGGTAGTTAATCCATCTGAACTCTTTTGAATAACTTTTTGTATGGCTTCATAAATAAAGTTGCATTGAAAGTCGCGAATAGAATGTGTTTTTCGTAATTGATTTTGCCACACTTCTTCTTCAATATCTGGAAAAGTAAAATTCATCATCGCTTTAATAATAGGATGATTAACGGCATTTTGCAAAGCCTGATTTACTTCGGCATCATAATACGGTCGAATGGCATCGAATTTTGACATTTTGGTGTTTTTATACTTACAAATGAACGATTTTTTTTTTAAACTTAGGTTATGTAAACCTTATATTCCAAACACATCAATAGAGTTTTGCGTAGTGATTTTCGCTATTTCTTCTACTGAAACTGCATACAATTCAGCTAATTTTTGAGCAATAAGAGTTACATAGCTGCTCTCGTTTCTTTTACCTCTATATGGCGCAGGTGCTAAATATGGCGAATCTGTTTCAAGAACAATATGCTTCAAATCTATTTGATTAATAAACTGATCTATTTTTCCATTTTTAAAAGTCACTACCCCACCTATTCCTAATTTTAAACCATAAGATATAGCTTTTTGCGCTTGTGTAAAATCTCCAGAAAAACAGTGAAATATTCCAAACAACCCTTCACCTTTTTCTAATTCTAAAACTTCGAAGATCTCATCAAATGCTTCTCGACAGTGAATATTGATAGGTAGTTTATATTTTTTAGCCAATTGAATTTGTTTTTGAAAAGCAATTTTCTGAATTTCAAGTGTTGTTTTGTCCCAGTACAAATCTATCCCTATTTCACCTACAGCATAAAACTTTTTTTTTGCAAATTGTTCCTCCACGAATTTCAATTCATCTTCATAGTTTTCTTTTACGTAACACGGATGAAGTCCCATCATTAAAAAAACATTATCTGGATAATTTTCTTCTAAATCAAACATTCGCTGTGCATAAGAAGAGTCAATTGCAGGTATAAAAAAACGAGTTACACCTTTATCAATGGCATTTTGTATGATTTCTTTTCTATCATCATTAAATTGAGAAGAATATAAATGAGTGTGCGTATCTGTAAAAATCATTTTGATTATTTTGAACGCAAAGGTAATTCGATTTTAGTAAACTAAAAAGATGGCCCCTAAACCTTCTCTATACAAAAGACAATAAATAATTAAAGCTCATCCAAAAGCTGTTGTGCCTTTTGATAATCCTCACTAGTTTCAGGAATCTGATTTAAGTAGGATTTACACTCATCCCACTTTTCTTGTTTTAATTTTGATAAAGCAAGATACCAAATAGCCTTTTCTTTGTAAATAGTATTACTTCTTTTAAGAGTATCTAATTGTGTTTCCGCCTTTAAAAATTGATTTTGTTCAAGCAATGAAATAGCATAAAAATATTGAAATTCTGGACTAGGATTATTTTTTAAAATCTTTTCCAAATAAACACTTGCTTCTTTGTACTTTTTTGAATTAAATGCTACTTCTGCTAATTTAAAGTCAACACTAGCTTCGCCTCTTTCAGAAAATGCAGCGATTTCGTGCGTGTTATAATCAGAATATTGTGGGTTGCCATTTTGCATGAAAAACCAAAATCCGAATACCAATACAATTGATGCAGCAACATAATACCAAGCTTGAAGTTTTACTACTCTTGTCTCTTTTTTGTTAGCATTTGAAAAATAATTATTTGAAATTATATTGACATTTTCTTTGAAAGAAACAGTTTCATGATCAAACTTATTTTTTAGATAAGCACTTGTCTCTTTATACATTTTAAAATGATTTTGAAATTCAGGATCCTTCTTTAGTTTTTCCTCAAAAACCAATCTCTCCTCATTGGATAATTGTCCATCCAAAAAATTTTCAAACAGTAGGAACATTTCTTCATTCATTAGATCAAGATTTAAAAGATTTGAATTTTTCTGATTTTTGAATCATTTCAGTAAGTTGCCCAACACATAATGACTTTTTTTTACGAACATAAGCGTAACTCACCTGAAGCGCTTCGGCTACTTTTTCCATAGAATTTATTGAAAAGCTTAGCTTAAGTACTTCCTGACATTTTTCCCCTAGCTTTTGAAACATTTCTTCAAACAATAATTGTTTCTCTTCAAAATGTTCTGTTTGATACACATCATCTAAAACTGATTCATCTTTATATCCATACTCATCTTTTATTGTTACCTGTTTTCTACTCATTTTTTTTAATTCGTTTATCCAACGTCTTTTACAAAGAAGAAAAAAATAAGCATCAAAGGGACAAGACAAAACAAGACCTTTTGTTTTAGCTTGGTCATAAATTATAATGAGAACTTCCTGAATGAGATCTTGGGCTTTGTCATGATCTCCAGAATTTGAGATCACAAAATGAATTACCTTGGGTACAAATTTTTTATAAATTTCATTTATCAAGATAGAATCATTATCCAATAACCCTTGTATGTACTTATGATCTTCGTGCATTTTAATTTTTTCTAAAAAAAATGGGTAACATTTTTTTGTTAGGTTGATATAGTTGTAAATAAGTCTTTCAATTGCTTTAGAAAGTTACTACTTAAAAACAGTTTTTACAAAAAAGACCTATTAAACAATAATAACTAAAAAATATGAAATCATGAAAACACAAATTAAAAAATTAGGATTAGTCGCTTTGGTATTATTTAGTTTTTCTTGCGATAAAGATAATGGCAATGACGAACCAACAAAAAATGCACCAACAGCGCAAGCTATAAGAAACATTAGAGACGCTTCTTTAGCACAAGTTACGCAAAGTTTCACACTTCCTTCTGGTCAAGCATCAAATGAGTTCACTAGTACAAAAGGAGTTAAATTCACTATCACTAGAAGTTGTTTAAATTTAAATGGAGCTGCTGTTACTGGAGACATTACTATAAAATTTATTGAAGTATTTGATGGTGGTAAAATGCTTACTGCTAATAAAACAACTATGGGATTGTTACCAGACGGCAATAGAGGTTTAATTATTTCAGGAGGTGAATTTTATATAAATGCAACATCTGGAGGTCAACAATTAGCAATGAGTTGTGGAATTCCATTTCAAATCCCAACCAATTTAACGGGTGGCCCAGAATCTGGAATGTTATTATGGACAGGGACTGAAGATGGAGAAGGAAATGTAGACTGGAGAAGAGTAGACAATGCTGCGGGAACAAATGGTGGCGTAGATGTAGGTGGTCAAGGGCAACAAAACATGACTTATTATACAGTTTTCAATCAATTTGGCTGGACTAATGTTGATAAATTTTACAGCGATCCTAGACCTAAAACAACTATTCAGGCCACAGTACCATCTGGTTATAACAATACTAATTGCGCCATTTATTTACATTATGATGGAGAAGGAAATGCGCTAGCTAGACTAGATACTTACAATTCAACTACTGGAATTTTCAGCGAACATTATGGTCAAATACCTATTGGTTTAGCTTGTCACATTATTTTTGCTACTGAAGAAAGTGGTCAATGGAGATATGCAATCAAAGCAGCGACAATTTCTGCGGGTGCTACTTACAACTTTACTATGAGCGAAACAACTGTAGGAACTCAAGCACAACTTGAAGCTGCAATTAATGCATTGCCTTAAACATAATAACCCATCTCAATAGTTTGAAAAAGTGGCGATCTAACGTCACTTTTTCTTACATTTATACTTTAATTTCAAACAGAACATGAAAAGAATTTACTTTTTATTTATTGTGCTTGTGCCCCATTTCATGTCTGCTCAAACTAAAACCAAAGATACAGTTACCAGAAGAGCATCTATTCATGTAGTAAAAAAAGGAAATCAAGTATCTTTAAAACCTATTACTCCTCCATTACAGCAAATTGCCGGAGCACCAAAAGCCAATTACAGTTATTTTTGGGAATTTGGCGATGGTCAATTTAGTAAACAAGAAAACCCAATTCACACTTATAAAAAGAAGAAAACACATAAAATAAATTTATCTGTAACTAATAATTATGATAATGGAAAACCTCCAAAAACGAGACCTACAACAGCCTCAATAGAAGAAATATCAGATCATAATTTTAGTGAAATTGCATCATTACATGATAGCATTACGTTGAAAATGTTTTGCAATAGAGACCCTATACCAGAAGAAGACATTATTGTTGTATTGAGTTATAAAAACCCATTAAACTATGTCTCAAATGGTAAAATCTATCTTTTTTACAACGATAAAGAATTTAAAAATGACAACTTTGAACTAATTGAAACTCGTTCTCATTTTGAAGAAAAAGAAGTTTTTGAAAATGCATTTGTATATAATAAAGACTCCAACAATTCAAATCTATATACAGCAAATTTAAATTCAGATAACTATATTTTGAATGAGAAAAATAAAGAAGATGACTTAGATGTTACTCTTTTAGATTGCAAATCAAAATTTAGAAATGTAAAGATTTTTGAATATAACAACATGGAACCATCAGAAACAAGGAACATGTTTTTCTCTTTTAAAACAACTCCAGAGATGATCAAAGACACTACAGCTATTGTAAAAATGCGAAGTGTTTATGTACCTGATAGAAACTATAAAAATCATAAAAAGAAAACTCTCGAAATGCAAATCGTTACTTCTCATGATCCCAACAGAATGTCAAGTAATGCGTTTTTTATGAATTATAGGTTAGTTCGTTTTAAAAAAATCTATTTCAAAACTAAATTTCAAAACGATGGAGAAGGTCCTGCTCGAACAATCAGACTTGAAACTGACATCCCTGAAATGTTTAACAAACAAACTCTTGAAATTGTTGATATGTATCCTAAATGTCCAATTTGTCCTAAAAACGAAATCGTTACCTATAGTTGCTTAGATACTATCATAAAAAAAAGTCAAATTCATTTTACTTTTAAAAATATTTACCTTCCTGGAAGTAATCAAAAAAATGTAATAGAGAAAGATAGTACAAAAGGTTTTGTAAAATATACTATTAAATTCAACAAGGATTTTCACAAGAAAACTACTAGAAGTAGAACTGCAATTTATTTTGACAAAAACGAGCCTGTAGTAACAAATTATGCGACAACACGTTTTCAACCCGGTCTATCAATTGGTGCAAAAGCGGGTTACAATTTTTTTCCGAAATTAAATGATTCGAAAAGTTATTTTACCTCTATAACCTTAAGCCCTTACAAATCTTATCGTTGGTACTGGCAAATCGAATTACAAAATAATTTACATCAATACATATCAAATCCAGAAATTATTGATAATTTCTCTTTAACAGCAAATGGAGTAAAACGTCTCGAGCGAACAACAATAATATCAAAATACGATAACGTGAGTACTGAAGTACCTATTTTAATTAGATATAACATAAATAATTACTTTGGACTTGGGGCTGGAATAAATTTAGGAGTCAACTTACATCAATCACGATCAAGTGAAATAAAAACTGAATTATTTGAAACAGATCAAACAAGTGTAGTAATTAATAGGGGTTTCACTTCCGAAAAAAACTCAACCTCATTTAATGCTTTTAAATCTGGAATTCTAATCGATTTTACTGGAGGCTTTTCAAGAATTGGACCAAGTTTAGGTGTAAGATATGTCATCAACTCAAAAACTGATTTTAATTATTTCCAATTATATGCACTTTGGAAATTTTAAATATTTCGCTATATTACTACTATCAGTAGTAAGTTTTTCTCAAACTAACTTGTCTTGGGAAAACAAAATTTATCAAACTGTTGATCGTTTAGTAGCAAATCCCTCGCAAATTGAAATAGACAAATCTGAAAAGCTAGAGGATCAATTTAATAGGTCAAATTCCAAGAAAAGCAAGAAAGACTACATTGCACTTGTTATACTCCTTTCCAATAAGGCCTATTATCTTAATCAATTTAACAAAAAGGAAGAAGCTATTACTTCTTATGAAAATGCTTGGAAAATATTCGAATCCAAAAATTTAAACCAATACGATATTGTTGAATATTGTCTTAAACCATTAGGCAATATTTACACACAACTTGGCGAATATGATTTAGCTGAAAACACTATTAAGGAATACTACTTTATTAGTGAAAAAAATCAAAATACTACTCAAAAAATTAGTGCTATCATTAATTTATCTAACACCTATCAAAGTTCAGGCAAAGTTGATTTAGCAATTAATTTATTAGAAAAAACTCTAGCTTTAGAAAAACTTCCTACAAATGAAAGAAGTACCATTTATTCAAATTTAGGTGCTAATTATATTGTCAAAAAAAACGCGCCACTTTCAAAAAAATATTTAGAGAAAGCTATAACTATTTGTGAGAATCCAAGGGTCATTCATAATAGCTATAGAAATTTAGCTCAAATCTACGCACAAGAAAATAATTTTGTTAAGGCGAATGCTTATTTTGACAAAGTTGAAAAATTTTATATTCTTTCAGAATCAACAAATAAAAGAGATAAAGCAAAAGTATATTACGAAAAAGCATTGCTCCAATACCTCCAAGGTAATACATCACAGTCATTAAAAAATTTAAAATATGTATATCAAACGCTAGTTCCTAATTACAACTTAAATAATTTTCTTCCTAATTCTAAGGATTTGTATAATGAAACTATTCTAATTGATGCTTTTGATTTACAAGCCACTATCTTTGCAAGCTCGCAACCTAAAAAAGCGCTTGAGTGTTATTCGCTATCATTTGAATTAGAAGAAAATATTATTTTGAGTAATTTTTTTGAAAATTCTAAAATTGTCAATTCACAAACCTCAAATGAAAGAATTGAGAAATGCATAGATTTATATAATAGTCTGTTTCAAAAGACAAGAAATAAAATTTTCTTGGAAAAGGCTTTACAACTCATTGAAGATTCGAAAGCAAAAGTTCTTAATCAGTTGATTCATATTCAAATGAAACAAACAATTAAAGAGAAATTAATTGCAAAAGAAATTCACCTACTACAAACTAAAATTATCAATGAACAATTAAAAGTCCAAAATGCAGATATTGTTAAAATAAACACATACATCAAGAAACAAACACAACTCGTACTTCAGCTTAAATCGCTTTCAAAAGAACAAACACCTTTTAGAAAATTAAATATTAATGAAGTATACCAAAAACTAACTACTGACAAATGCGCTTTAGCTAGTTATTTTTTTGGTCAAAACAAAGTTTATTTATTCAGCATTGAAAAAGATCAAATTAAATGTCAGATTTTAGGTGATAGTAAAAATATAAATGACTTGATAAGAAACTATTTAAATTATTTTAATGATTCTAAAGCCATAGTAAATGATATTGAAAATTATCAAAATCTAAGTTTTCAATTATTTAAAACCCTCAATACAACAAAAATTGTATCTAAAAAATTAGTTATTATTCCAGATGGATTATTAAACTTTGTCCCTTTTGAATCTTTACTCACTAAAATAGTTCCACACAACAACTTTTCTAAAATGCCATTTTTGGTTAAAGAAAAATGTATTACTTATAGCAATTCAGCACTTTTTTACACTTCAAATACTCAATTTTCCAACAACAAATCGCTACTAGGCGTTTTTCCTATTTTTAAAAACACTAGCCATGAGTTAAGTTTTTCAATCAATGAAAAGAAATATTTAGAGGAAAACTTTTCTGGTTTATTTTTAGAAAATGAAAAAGCTAATTTTGAGAATTTCAAAAAAAACGCTCATAAATATGGAATTTTACATCTATCTACCCATGCTTCCTCAGGAGATTATTTTGAACCAGCTTCCATTAGATTTATCGACAAAAAAGTCTTTTATTCTGATTTCTACTCACTCGAGATCAATCCTAATTTAGTTGTCCTAAGTGCTTGTGAGACAGGATTAGGTAAATTATACCAAGGTGAAGGCTCATTAAGCATTGCTAGAGGTTTTCAAGCAGCAGGTTCAAAAAATATTTTGTTCACTTTATGGAAAGTGAATGATTTTACGACTGCAAAATATATGGAACATTTTTATTCGAAAATTAATTCTAACACCTTTACCGAAGCAAATCAGCTTGCTAAAATAAATTATTTAGATGATCCTGAATTAAGTAATGCAAAGAAATCTCCTTATTATTGGAGCGGTTTTGTTTATTATGGGTTTATAGAAAAAGAGATCAATAATTTACAACTAGTTGTTGCTATGCTTTTAACAATGTTGATACTTATTCTTTTTCTTATTATTAATAGAAAAACCCGCTTCAAAAGAAACGGGTTCAAAATTTATTTAGGATAAAATCTATTGAAAATCAGCTTCAGTTACCCCTTCATTTACTTTAACATCAGTAACAATAAGTTCAATAGGCATTCCTGCTTCAATATTTATTTTAAAAGGATATTTAACTCCTTTAACTTCTTTATAATCTCCATAATAAAGCATCGTTTTCATTGATTGCTCTCCTTGTTTTTGCTCATTTTCTGTTGCAACCTTTAGACCAGTCTTCATATCATAAAACAAACGTGATTTAGGAGTTTTTATCACATAAGCATCTACATCATTAATTTTTTCAATACCAGCAAAAGTAATCGCTGGATTGTCTATAAAATACAATTCAAAAAATGGATGTGCTTGAGATTTCATTATTTTATAATCTTCCCCTTCAATTACTTTTTTCTTTCCTTGTTGCTCAATGTAAGCAGTTTTATCGTTAATTCTTTGCTTCATGATATTCATTCCCATTGCAGGTAAATTCATATCTATTGCAAAGCCTCCTTTTGTAGAAGATTTAGTATTAAACTCAATTACCTGACCTTGAATGCTTCCTTTTGCAAAAGTTGCCACAGTTTTCACTTCAGAAATTGCTTTTACTCCCCCAATAGCTTTAATATAATTATCTACAATTGTTTGTACTGTAACTTTTACATCAGCTTTTTTAGTAACTGGTTTTTCAACTTGATTACCATATTTATCAAAGAAGAACATAGGAATTTTAGTTTTTTCTAAAGCAGGAACTACTTCACTACCTTTTCCAACAACAACAATTCTAGCATTATCTGCCATGAAATATTTCTTAGCTGCTGCCATTACTTCATCAACCGATACAGCATTTATACTTTTAATATAGTTTTCGTAAAAATCAGCTGGTAACTTTTGCGTTTCGGTTTGAAGTGCATAACGAGCTACAGTCTCTGGTTTTTCAATTTGCATAACAAAATTACCAATGTAAGCTGCCTTAACATCTTTTAGCAGTTTATCAGTAACTTTTTCTGTTCTTATTCTCTTAAGTTCTTTTAACAATTCAACAACAGAACTATCTGTAACTGCATTACGAACTTGGGCTGATGCAGTAAATTTAGTAACATACTTATTACCTTTAATGCTTGATCTAGCACCATACGTCCATCCATGTTTTTCACGAAGGTTCATATTTAAATAACTGTTAAAATCTCCTCCAAAAATTTGGTTTGCTAATATTGCAGCAAAGAAATCTTTATCAGTCATTTTTAAGCTAACTGTATTCACAAATGAAATATTTGACTGAACTGCATTAGGCATATCAACAAAATTAATTTGTGTGTACTGAACATTTTTAGGGTCATTGTAACTCAAATTAGGAGCAGAAGCTTTTGTCCATGTTTCAAATACCTTTTCAACTTTTTCTTTTACCTCTGCAAGTTTAACATCTCCAATAACAACTAAATATGCATTTTCTGGAACGAAATATGTATTGTAGTGCTGAATAACGTCATTTAAAGAAACATTTTTAATTGACTCCTCAGTTAAAAATTCTCCTGAAGGATGATTTTTTCCAAATGCCAAAACGTTCTCTACTCTCGAAGCAACATTTTGTACACTTTTTTCTCCAGATTTTAAACCTTCAATTAATTTAGCTTTTTCTTTGTCTAATTCCTCTTGTGTAAAATTAGGATCTAAAGCCCCTTGTCCTAAAAGTTCTAAAACTCTTCCAGCATATTTAGACAATCCAGAAGCATATCCACCATTTGATGAAAAATTGATGTTTGCCCCCATGAAATCTACTTCCTCATTGAAAGCTACTTTAGACATGGTTTTCGTACCATTTCCTAGTAAAGCACCTGTTAAATCATCAACACCTTTTTTAGCACCTTCAGCAAAAGGAGCATTATCGATACTTAAATTAAAAGAAACACGAGGTAATTTATGGTTTTCAACCACCATTACTTTTAATCCATTTGGCAAAGTAAATTTTTGTGGCTTACCAACATTAACTGTTGGAGATGGCCCTGGTTTTGGTTGCGGTCTATCGTTTTGTGCTTGCATAGTTGTAAAAGTAAAAAACAAGCTTGAAAGTAATATAATTGAATTCTTCATGTTTTTAGTTTTGAGCTTTATCTTTAGATGGAACATAATCCAAGATCAATCTTTGATTAGGGTTTAGATATTTTTTTGCAACATCTCTAATTTCTTCACGAGTTATTGAGCGGTAAATATCAGCTTCAGTATTAATTAAATTTACATCACCGTACAATAAATAATAAGAAGCAAGATTTTCTGCTACACCTTCAACATTAGAAACACTATTTACAAATTGGTTTTCATATTTGTTTTGTAATTTTTGAAAATCTTTTTCTGAAATTAATTCTGTTTGAATTTTCACAATTTCTTCATCAATTTCTTTCAACAAACTCTCTGCAGTATTAGCTCCCATAGGTAATCCGTATACAATATAAGTCCCATAATCTTCTTGAGAAAAACTTAGAGCTCCAATTTGAAGAGCCATTTTTTTGTCATCTACAATTTTCTTATACAGTTTAGAACTTTTTCCATCACTTAGATACGTTGATATCATATCCAATACTCTTGCGTCACGAGTTTTCATTGAAGGTGTTCTATAAGATGCCACTAACATTGGGATTTGGATGTTTGGATCTTGATATGTAGCTTTTATTGTTTCAGTAATTGGATCTTCAACAAAAGTTTCTCTCTTAATATCAGCTCCTTTTTTTATTGGTCCAAAATATTGTTGAATCCATTTTGTAGCATTAGAAAATTCAAAATCACCTGCAACAACTAAAACTGCATTATTAGGCACATAATATTTCGCATTAAAATCTTGAAACTCTTTTAAAGTAGCCGCATCTAGATGATCCATAGATCCAATGGTAGCCCAGCGGTAAGGGTGCTTTTTGAAAATATTCTTTTTAACTTGAGCTAATAAATTTCCATAAGGTTGATTATCTACACGTAATCTTTTTTCTTCTTTCACTACTTCATTTTGTGTATCAACTCCAACTTGATTAATCACTGGATGCATCAACCTTTCTGATTCCATCCATAATCCAAGTTCTAGATTATTTGAAGGAAAAACTTCATAATAATAGGTTCTATCATCTGAAGTATTTGCATTGTTTGTTCCTCCATTAGAAGAAACCATTTTCATCCACTCACCTCTACCAATATTTTTTGTTCCTTCAAACAATAAATGCTCAAAAAAATGGGCAAAACCTGTACGCTCTGGATTTTCATCTTTTGACCCAACATGAAACATTACAGAAGTAATTACCACTGGTGCAGACTTATCTTGATGTAAAATTACATGCAGTCCGTTATCAAGCTTATATTCTTGAAACTCTACTTTTTGCGCTGTCGCTGTACCTCCTAAAAAGAAAAGTGTTCCTAACGCCATTAATGATTTTTTCATAAAAATTAATAATAGTTTTACTCAATTTGTCTATCAAAAGCCAAAAATGTTACATCAAAAAATAACTTTTACAAATTAATACCCATTATATTTAACAAAAGCGTATTTTTTTAAATGCTAACTTGTTGGTTTCATAAATAGTTGTATATTTGCACACTTAAATTTTTAATTAAACATCATTGTTATGTACGCAATCGTAGAGATAGCAGGGCAACAATTTAAAGTAAGCAAAGACCAAAAAGTGTATGTTCACCGTTTGGCTAATGAAGAAGGTTCAAAAGTTTCTTTTGACAAAGTTCTTTTATTAGACGATAATGGAAACGTAACTTTAGGCGCCCCAGCTATAGAAGGTGCTTCAGTAGAAGCTAAAGTGTTACAACACTTAAAAGGTGATAAAGTAATTATCTTCAAAAAGAAAAGAAGAAAAGGTTACAAAAAGAGAAACGGTCATAGACAGTATCTTACTCAAATTTTAGTTGAAGGAATTTCTGCAACAGGTACAAAAAAAGCTGCTCCTAAAAAAGAAGCTGCTCCTAAAGCTGAAGTAGCTACAGAAGAAGCTGCTGCTCCTAAAAAGAGAGCTCCAAAAGCTAAAAAAGAAGATACTAACGAATAATATTAACTTATAAAACCTATACATCATGGCTCACAAGAAAGGTGTCGGTAGTTCTAAGAATGGTAGAGAATCAGAATCGAAACGTTTAGGTGTTAAGATTTTTGGTGGACAAGCTGCAATGGCTGGAAATATCATCGTAAGACAAAGAGGTTCTAAGCACAACCCAGGTGAAAACGTTTACATGGGTAAAGATCATACTTTACATGCTAAAGTTGACGGTGTAGTGAAATTCCAGAAAAAAGGAGAAAACAAATCTTTTGTTTCTGTTGTTCCATTTGAAGCTTAGTCTTTAAGAACTTAAAGTATAAAGCGTTCGCATTGCGAGCGCTTTCTTTTTTTATACCTTTGCAACAAGTATTTATATCATGAGTAAAATTCGAATTACAAAGCAATTTAATTTTGAAACTGGACATGCCTTATTTGGCTACGACGGTAAATGCAAAAACGTTCACGGACATAGTTACAAACTTTCTGTTACTGTAATTGGCACACCAATAACAGACAGAAGTAATGTAAAATATGGTATGGTAATCGATTTTTCAGATTTAAAGAAAATTGTTAAAGAAGATATTGTAGATGTTTTTGATCATGCTACCGTATTTAATGCCACAACACCACACATTGAGCTTGCAAAGGAACTCAAAGATCGTGGTCATCATGTTATTTTGGTAAACTACCAACCAACAAGCGAAAACATGGTGATTGATTTTGCTGAAAAAATAAAAAAACGCCTTCCTGAATCTGTACAACTACATTCGTTAAGACTACAGGAAACGGAAACTTCTTTTGCTGAATGGTATGAAGAGGATAATAAAGCATAAAAAAAGCGCTCAAATGAGCGCTTTTTTTATGCTTTATTAATCCTTAACTTAATAAGTTATAAACAACACTAGGGTATAAACCTAGAGCAATATTTAACACAAGAGTCAAAACAGCTAAAAATAAGTACACAAAAGGCACTTTAGGTAATTCAATTGAACTTTCTTTAGTATACATCGCTAAGATTATTTTAAAATAATACCCAACACTAATAATAGAACTTATTATTGCTACAATAACCATAATAGTCCAACCAGATAACAATACTTGATTAAGCAAAAAGAATTTAGCAAAGAAACCAGAAAGAATAGGAATACCAGCCATTGACAATAAAGAACCAGTCAAAACTGCCGCAAGAAGTGGGTGACTTTTCCCAAATCCATTAAACAAATCTATTGTTTCATTCTCTTTACCTTTAGTAACATATAAAACTACCGCAAAGAAAGCAATACCAGCTACAGCATATGCAGCTGCATAATACAATAACACACCAGCAGAATTATTAAGCACTAATAATACCATTAACATAAAACCAGCATGAGAAATACCCGAAAAAGCAAACATTCTTTTCACATTATTTTGACGTAACGCCATAATATTTCCAACTAACATTGAAGCAATAGACACGCAAACAATAATCATTTGGAATGTATAGGTTTGAGCAGGAATTAACAAAACTGATATTTTGTATAAAGCAGCCATAGCAACAATTTTAGCCAAAGTACTCATCGTAGCTGTAGTTAAAGCTGGAGATCCCTCATAAACATCTGGCGCCCAAAAATGAAAGGGAACTGTAGCAATTTTAAATAACATACCTATGACTAAAAGTATAATACCTATATAATACCACTGAGGATAGTTTATAGTATGTGTTATTTGATACATAGTCATTAAGTCAAAACTTCCAGTAGAACCATATAGTAAACAAATTCCAAATAATATTATACCCGATGCAAATGAACCCATAAGGAAGTATTTCATTCCCGCTTCATTACTTCTTAAATTTAAACGATTACTAGCTGCCAAAACATACAATGAAATTGATAACACTTCTATTCCTAAGAAAAACATAGATAAATTACCAAAAGAAACCATTGCAACTGCACCAGCTAAAAGAAAAACTTTTATGGCAACAAAATCTGATATTTTAGTTGCTTGTTCTTTATAAAACTCATGCCCTAATGCAATCAAAAATATTGTAACTATAATAAACAAGCTTGTAAAAGCAACAGAAAACTTATCTACAAACATCATATTATTATAGAAAGTCCCTAAATGATTAAATGGAGAAATATTGTATCCTAAAATTAACAAAAGACCAATTATAGTAATTGGAACAATTGCTTTTCTACCATTAAAAATTTCGGCAATAAGACTTAAAATCCCTAATCCTGATATCGCTATTAATGTATTCATCTTATATTAATTTGAAGTTGGAGCTACCTCTTACTTCTTATAGTTTATTAATTTTATTTACTATTTCTTGTAAAGTTGGTGTAATCAAATCATTGATTGGCTTTGGATACAAACCAAAAAACAATAATACTGCAATTATAATTACAAAAACCACAGATTCTTGAACTGTGATAACTTTAAACACTTTATCTGTTTGTTGCTCTCCCAACATTACATACTGGAACATTTTAAGCATATAAACAGCACCTAAAATAATAGTTGTCCCTGCAATTACAGCAAACCAAATATTAACATTATATAAACTGTATAACAAAGTAAATTCTCCAATGAAGTTAAAAGTCGAAGGCAACGCTACTGATGCTAACATCACAATCATAAACATTGAGGCAAACTTATTGTCTTGGTTTCTAATTCCTCCCATTTCTGAAATTTCTTGTGTTTGAAAACGTCTTTCAATTACTTCAACAGCAAAGAATAAACCAACAACAACAAATCCGTGGGCAATCATTTGTAAAACCGCTCCTCTTAATCCATCTAAAGTTAGAGTATAAGCCCCAGCCGCAATCAAACCAACGTGAGCTAGTGAAGAATATGCCAATAATTTTTTTAAATTACGTTGTTTTAATGCTACAATCGAACCATAAACAACTCCTATTATACTTAAACCTATAAATATATCCATGTAGGTTTTAGCAGCTAAAGGAGCGATAGGTAATTGCCAACGAATAACACTATACAATCCCATTTTTAACATTATTCCCGACAACAACATTGTTCCAACTGATGGAGACATTTGATAAGTGTTTGCCTGCCAAGTATGGAAAGGGAAAATTGGAATTTTAATTGCATAGGCAAAGAAAAAAGCTGCAAATATCCAAAATTGCTCATTTTCAGTAAGGCGAATAGCATATAAATCACCTATCATTAAACTTCCTGCTTTTTGGAACAAATAGATAAAAGCAACAAGCATAAAAAGCGATCCCGCTAAAGTGTAAATAAAGAATTTAACAATTGCTCTTTTACGTTCTTCAGCATCACCATTACCCCAAATTAAAGCAATAAAATAGATTGGAATTAAAGCTAACTCCCAAAATATGTAGTATAAAAACGCATCAGCACTTAAAAATGTTCCAATCATAGCAAATGACATGAACAATACTAATGCATAAAAACTCTTACTATTATTATAATTGTTTCCAAAAGAAGAAAACAGAATTATAGAAGTTAGTACTGTTGTTAATAACAACATCGCTAATGACAATCCATCGACTTTTAAAGCAATATAAATATTTGGATTAGAAATCCAGCTAGTCATATAACTAGTATCGATTCCTGAATTATGCTGATTCAAAATAAAAATTGAACCTGCAACAGAAACAAAACTAAAAATTAATGCTACTGTCTTTGCAAATTTGTCACCTGCTAGGTAGGTTGCAAAAGTTCCAAATAATAATAAAATAAGTATAAATGATACGTTCATTATATGTAATTATTAAACTAAAAATAAATAAATCAAAATCGAAGAAACGCCTAAAACAAAAGCAAAAAGATACAATCCTATACTTCCGTTTTGAATCGATTTCCCTTGTAACGCTACAGCATTAGCTATTTTTCCAAAAGCGAAAACAACTTCTGAGAAAAACACTTCAAAATAATTTCTAAAGAAATGAGACAGTCTATAAATAGGATTTACAAAAACAGCTTCATAAGCCTCGTCAACATAATATTTATTGTATAATACTTTAGATACTCCTTTGATTTCTTCATCTTGAGGAGGAACTTCTCGATTTTTAATGTATTTAGAATACGCTAATCCAATTCCTAATAAAGCTCCAACTGTAGCCACAGCCATTAAAGTATACTCAGTTGCACCTAAATGATGCGCTGCGTGTTCACCTTTGCTTAAAAGTGGAGCTAAATAATGATTTAACCAACTGTTACCTGGCAAACTAATTAATCCGCCAACTGCAGCTAAAATTGCTAAAATTATTAACGGAATTGTTATCAAAGAAGGGCTTTCATGCAAATGATGCTTTTGTTCTTCGGTTCCTCTGAATTCACCAAAAAAAGTTAAATACATTAATCTGAACATATAAAAAGCTGTCATTATTGAAGCAATAGATCCTACAACCCATAAAACAATATTTCCATGAAAAGCTGTCATCAAAATTTCGTCTTTAGACCAGAAACCTGATAATGGAAAAATTCCAGAAATAGCCAATGTAGAAATCATCATTGTCCAAAACGTGATTGGCATAGCTTTACGTAAGCCACCCATATTTCTCATGTCTTGCTCACCATGTAAACCATGAATTACAGAACCTGATCCTAAGAATAAACAGGCTTTAAAGAAAGCATGTGTTATAACATGAAAAACTGCTACTTCATAAGCTCCTAAACCAAGTGCTAAAAACATTAGACCTAATTGTGAAACCGTTGAATATGCTAATACTTTCTTAATATCATTTTGAACTAATCCAATTGAAGCTGCTAAAATTGCAGTTCCAGCTCCAATCACAGCAATGATATCTTGAACATATGGTGCTAAATCGAAAACAAAATGCATTCTAGTTACCATAAAAATCCCCGCAGTTACCATCGTAGCAGCGTGAATTAAAGCAGAAACCGGAGTAGGTCCCGCCATAGCATCTGGCAACCAAGTATATAAAGGTATTTGAGCCGATTTACCTGTTGCTCCAATGAATAAACACAATGCTGCAATTCCAATTAAAGGATTAGATAAAACATCACTATTACTTAAAATAGCAGTTTTTAAAGTAGCATAATCAAGTGTGTTGAATAAGTATCCTAAAATGAATAATCCAATTAAAAGACCTAAGTCTCCAACACGGTTCATAATGAAAGCCTTCTTGGCAGCATCATTGTATTCTTGGTTTTTGTACCAAAATCCAATCAACAAGTAAGAACATAATCCAACACCTTCCCAACCAATGAAAAGGATTAATAAATTACCACCCATAACCAAAGTAATCATGAAGAATACAAAAAGGTTTAAGTAGGCAAAGAACTTATGCATATTTTCATCATCGTGCATATAGCTGATCGAATACATATGAATTAGAGTCCCAATTCCTGTAACAAACATTAACCACAAAACCGATAACTGATCTAATAAGAATGAGAAGTTAACATTGAATTTTTCTAATGAAATCCATTGAAACAAATCAACTTGGATAGGTTTCGCTGTAGATTGAATTATAGAAAAGAAGTAAGTTGTAGCTAAAAATGAAACCAAAATTGATAATGTTCCAACAATTCCAACAATACTTTTACCAGCTTTCTTTCCTAAGAAAACATTAAATAAAAATCCACAAAGTGGCGCTAATAATAATACTAAAGCTAAATTTTTCTCCATTAGTATTTATCCTTTTAAATTTTTTAAATTATCGATGTCGATTGAGCTTAAGTTTCTAAAAATCGAAACTAAAATTGCTAAACCTACAGCTACTTCTGCAGCTGCAACAGCCATAGAAAAGAATACGAAAACTTGTCCTTGCGCATCTTGATGAAATGTTGAAAAGGCCACAAACAATAAGTTTACCGCATTTAACATAATTTCGATAGACATGAACATAATGATAGCGTTTCTTCTATACAAAACTCCAAAAATCCCAATACAGAATAAAATTACTGATAGATAAATGTAATTTTCAATTCCTATTTGTTGTAATATATTTTGCATTTTACTGAATAGATTTTTCTTTTTTAGACAATAATACAGCACCAATCATTGCAACAAGTAATAATACCGAAGCAAATTCGAAAGGGACCATATATTCGTTTAACAATACCTTTCCTAAAACTTTAATCGATTGAAAGTCTTGTCCAGATTGTTTATAATTATCAATTATTGGCATAGCTTTTATGAAAACTGCAAGCATTACAAAACATACAAGTCCAAAAGAGACAGCAGCTGCTAGTTTTGTTGCCAACTTTTTATGAGGTTCATCTTCTTTATTAAGATTCATTAACATGATAGTAAACAAGAAAAGTACCATAATAGCACCTGCATAAACAATGATGTGAACTAATGCTAAAAACTGTGCATTAAATAGTAAATAATGACCTGCAATTGAAAAGAAACTGATAACTAAATAAATTGCACTATGAATAGGATTTTTACTAATGATAGTTAAAAACGCAGTCGCAATTGTTATTGCAGACAAAATATAGAATATAGTTAATAACGACATAGTTAGTTTACTGATTTAGAATTTGCAATAGCCATTTCAAGCGGCATAACTAATTTATCTTTACCAAAGATGAAATCTTCACGATCGTAATTTGCAGGAACAAGTTCTTTAGAAACAGTCAAGTAGATAGCATCTTTAGGACAAGCTTCTTCACACAAACCACAAAAAATACAACGAAGCATATTGATTTCGTAGATTTCAGCATATTTTTCCTCACGGTATAAATGCTCTTCTCCTTTTTTACGTTCTCCTGCTTTCATTGTAATAGCTTCAGCTGGACAAGACAAAGCACATAATCCGCAAGCAGTACAATTTTCACGACCTTGCTCATCACGTTTTAACATATGACGCCCTCTGTAAACAGGACTCATTTCACGTGTTTGTTCAGGATAATGTATCGTTACTTTTTTTCTAAAAAAGTGCTTAATAGTAATCATTAAACCTTTTACAATAGCAACCAAATATAGGCTTTCCATAAAAGTCATTTCTTTATTAGAAACTTCTTTTTTTCTGCCTGATAGAGATATATTTTGAATAGACGTTGACATATTTTTTTATTTAAAAGCTAAAATGCAAACTCCGGTAATCATAATGTTGATAATAGCAAGCGGAATTAAAATTCTCCAACCTAAATTCATTAACTGATCGTAACGGAATCTAGGTATTGTCCATCTTACCCACATGTAGAAGAAAATGAAACAACAAATTTTAATTAACAATGCTATTATTCCAAGAACATTTGCTGCATTTACACCTACATTTTCAGTAATCCACTGCATTCCTGGATAATTGTATCCTCCAAAGAATAAAATAGCTAAAATAGCTGAAGAAATGAACATATTAGCATATTCTGCAAACAAATAGAATCCCATTTTCATTGAAGAGTATTCAGTATGATAACCTCCAATTAATTCCGATTCACACTCTGCTAAATCGAAAGGCGTTCTGTTTGTTTCTGCGAAAGCACAAATTAGGAAAATCAAAAACGAAACGGGTTGATATAATACATTCCATCTCCATTCAGATTGTTGCATTGAAATCTCTTTTAAACTCAATGTACCTGTCATCATCAATAAAGCAATTATTGACAATCCCATGGCAACTTCGTATGAAATCATTTGAGATGAAGCACGAACTGCTCCCATTAATGAGAACTTATTGTTAGATGCCCATCCACCAATCATAATTCCATAAACTCCAACAGAGATAACTCCAAAAACATATAATAAAGCCACATCTATGTCAGTAGCTTGTAATATTACTTCTTTACCAAAAATTATTAGTTTGTCTCCCCATGGCAACACAGCACTTGTCATTAAAGCTGTACTCATTGCAATAGCTGGACCTACGATAAATAAAAATCTATTTGGTGTATTGGGGAAAAATTCTTCTTTTGAAAATAATTTAAGTCCGTCTGCTAATGGTTGTAACAAACCTCCAAAACCAGCACGGTTAGGACCTACACGATCCTGAAGAAAAGCGGCCACTTTACGTTCTGCCCAAGTTGAATACATGGCAAAAAGCATAGTTACTGCAAAAACCACTAAAATAATAATCCCTTTTTCTATAAAAAATGTACTATCTAACATACTTATATCTTTTTAGGATTTGAATCTAATGGAATATCTGGCATACTAATCTTTTTACGGTCTTCTTCACGACCTAATAAAATATGCTCTTCTGTTTCAATAACAACTTGTTCAGTTTTACGAGTATAATTGTTTTGATTGATAACTGAGTCTTTTTCGAATTTACGAGGTCCTTCAATAACCCAGTCATTCACATCTTTTTTGTCAAAACGACAAGTATTACAAATGAATTCTTCTACTTCATGATACTCATCTTTACGACCTGTAACACGTTGAATTTCGTTACCAAACATCCAAACAGTTGTTTTACCACAACATTTGTCACAATCTCGGTGAGCGTTGAAAGGTTTGTTGAACCAAACTCTAGATTTGAATCGGAATGTTTTATCTGTAAGTGCCCCAACTGGACATACATCAATCATATTTCCTGAAAACTCATTATCAATAGCTTTAGAAATACAAGTAGAAATATTGGCATGATCTCCACGATCCATTACTCCATGAACACGATTATCAGTTAACTGATCTGCTACTTGCACACAACGTTGACATAAGATACAACGATTCATATGCAATTGAATGTACGGACCGATATCTTCGGGTTCGAATGTTCTTTTTTCTTCAATGAAACGAGATTTTGCTTTTCCGTGTTCGAAACTTAAATTTTGCAAATCACACTCACCAGCCTGATCACAAACCGGACAATCTAATGGGTGATTGATTAATAAAAATTCTGTTACCGATTTACGAGCTTCTTCAACTCTTTCAGAAGACTTACTGTTTACTTCCATCCCGTCCATACAACCTGTCACACAAGAGGCTACAAGTTTTGGCATAGGTCTAGGATCTGCATCACTTCCTTTTGATACTTCAACTAAACAGCAACGGCATTTACCACCGCTTCCTTTTAATTTTGAATAATAGCACATGGCTGGCGGAACTAGTTCTCCACCAATCATACGAGCAGCTTGCAGGATAGTTGTTCCTGGTTCTACTTCTATACTTTGACCGTCTATAGTTACTTTCATTCTTTAAACGTTTAACTCCAGAAGAGTTTGCTTTATATTGTTTGTTTTGCTACTAAGTGTCTTACTTTTTCGAAAGGCTCAGCTACAAAATGATCTCTATTTTTAATTTTTTCAGGAAAACGAATGTGGTATTCGAATTCTTCTTTAAAGTGGCGAATAGCGGCAGCTACTGGCCAAGAAGCAGCGTCTCCTAAAGGACAAATTGTATTCCCTTCAATTTTAGACTGAATACTCCATAATAATTCGATATCCTCTTCACGGCCTTGACCGTTTTCTATTCTCCAAAGAATTTTTTCCAACCAACCCGTTCCTTCACGACATGGTGTACATTGACCACAAGATTCATGGTGATAGAAACGTGAAAAGTTCCAAGTGTTTCTTACAATACAAGTAGTGTCATTGTAAACTATAAATCCACCTGAACCTAACATTGATCCTGTTGCAAATCCTCCATCAGATAATGACTCATATGTCATTAAACGATCTGTTCCTGCAGCAGTTTTATATATTAAATGTGCTGGTAAAATTGGCACCGATGAACCTCCAGGCACTAAAGCCTTTAATGGTCTATCATCAATCATACCTCCACAATATTCATCTGAATTGATAAACTCTTCTACCGAAACCCCTAATTCAATTTCATAAACCCCAGGATTTTTAATATGTCCAGAAGCTGAAATTAATTTAGTTCCTGTTGAACGTTCAATACCTATTTTAGCATATTCTGCTCCAGTATTCATTACAATCCAAGGCACAGCTGAAATAGATTCAACATTGTTTACTACCGTTGGATTTTGCCACAAACCTTTTACAGCTGGGAATGGTGGTTTTATACGAGGATTACCTCTTTTACCTTCTAACGATTCAATTAAAGCGGTTTCCTCTCCACAGATATAAGCTCCACCTCCTATTTGAACATATAAATCCAAATCGTAACCAGAGCCTAAGATATTTTTACCTAACCAGCCAGCTGCTTTTGCTTCGGCAATGGCTCTTTCTAAAATTTTGTACACCCACATATATTCTCCACGAATGTAGATATACGATAGATTTGCTCCTAAAGCATATGAAGATGTAATCATTCCCTCAATTAACAAGTGAGGAATGTATTCCATTAAATAACGGTCCTTGAAAGTTCCAGGTTCAGATTCATCAGCATTACAAACCAAATGACGAGGGTTACCTGATTTTTTATCAATAAAACTCCATTTCATTCCTACTGGGAAACCCGCTCCACCACGACCTCTAATTCCTGATGTTTTCACCTCTTCAGTAACTTCATCCGGAGTCATTTGCTTTAAAGCTTTTTCCACTGAAGCATAACCACCATTTTGACGGTACACTTCATAGGTTTTGATACCCGGAATATTGATCTTATCTAATAATATTTTTCTTCCCATGGTATTATTTATCGTGTAAAGTTATTTTTCCAGCTTTACAATCTTCAACTAATTGATCGAACTTTTCTTTAGAAAGATTTTCATGGTAAAAATCGCCCAACTGTAACATTGGTGCATAACCACATGCCCCTAAACATTCCACACCACGTATTTCAAACATACCGTCGGCTGTAGTTTCACCAATTTTTACTCCTAGTTTATCACAAGCATAATCCATCAGATTTTCTACACCACGCGTAACACAACATGACGTCTGGCAAAACTCGAACATGTACTTTCCAATAGGTCTTCTGTTGAACATCGTGTAAAAAGAAACTACTTCGTAAACCTCAACTGGCTTAATGTGTAAAATTTCGGCAACTTTATCTTGCAATTCTATACTTAACCAGTTATCGTGAGCATCTTGTACTTCATGCAAAACCGGAAGTAGTGCTGATTTTCTTTTATCTTCGGGATAATGACTAATCAGTTCATTGATTCGAGCCATTAATGCTTCCGAAATATTTATGTTTTGTTTTATATTCGATATTTCTCCCATAATTATTAAGCGTCTAATTCGCCAGCAATTACATTAAGACTTGATAATATTACGATAGCATCTGATAATAATGCTCCTTTAATCATTTCTGGGTATGCTTGATAGTAAATAAAGCAAGGACGACGGAAATGTAATCTATATGGAGTTCTACTTCCATCGGTAATTAAGTAAAAACCTAATTCTCCATTTCCACCTTCAACTGGATGATAAATCTCTGCTACTGGAACAGGAACCTCACCCATTACAATTTTAAAGTGGTAGATTAATGATTCCATGTTATTGTAAACATCTTCTTTTGGAGGAAGATAATAATCTGGAACATCTGCATGGTAAGGACCTTCTGGTAACTTAGCCAATGCTTGGCGGATAATACTTAAACTTTCCCAAACTTCTGCATTACGCACACAGAAACGATCGTATGTATCTCCTGATTTTCCCACAGGAATTATAAAATCAAAATCTTCGTAAGAAGAGTATGGCTGTGCAACACGAACGTCATAATCAACTCCTGCTGCACGTAAATTTGGCCCCGTAAAACCATATTGCATCGCTTTTTCTGCAGTAATTGGACCAACATTTACCGTTCTATCAATAAAGATTCTGTTTCTTTCAAAAAGGTTTTCAAAT
>CAZMCP010000027.1:0-31933 GCA_964565035.1 uncultured Flavobacterium sp.
ATGATATTATGTCCGCCAGCTGCAGCGATTTCCATGCATCGTTTAATAGATTCTTGGCCTCTTACTTCGGCAAAATCAAATTCTGGAAAATCAAGTGTTTTGTAAAATTCTTCACGTGTATTAATTGTAGTAGGAGCTAACGAACCTTTACCTTCAAAAAAGTCTATTACTTGCGAAATGTTTTCAATACCAAAGACATCAATACCACTTACTATGGCAGCTTCCTTAACGTTTTGTTGTGGTAAGAAAAATCCTTTGAAACCTTCTTCTTTGGCTTTAATAGCTATAGATAAAGCTCCTTTTATAGGTTGTAATCCACCATCCAAAGAAAGTTCTCCCATGATGATATATTTACCTACTTCTTCAGATTTTAATTGCCCAGAAGCCGCTAAAATTCCAATAGCTATAGTTAAATCATAAGCAGAGCCTTCCTTACGTAAATCGGCAGGAGCCATATTTACAGTAATTTTTTTTCCAGGAAAATTATAGTTGTTGTTTTTAAGAGCAGCTGCAATGCGGTAATTGCTTTCTTTTATGGTATTGTCTGGAAGTCCAACTAAGTGATAACCTATACCTTTTTCAACATTGACTTCAACAGTAATAATTGTGGCATCTACACCAAAAATGGCGCTTCCAAAGACTTTGACTAACATGGCTTATAATTATTTTTTAAGGCTTATATGTTGTAAAATTAACAAAAAATATTTATAAAAGATTTCTTATAACATTTTTCTTAAAACTATGTTAAAGATGTTAATTGAAAAATTTAGTAAGTAGAAAAAATGAGTATTTTAGAACTCAAATCAACCGAATCAAATGAGAAAAATAGTAGTACTGCTTTTTTTAGGAATTATTTGTATTCCTAAATTAAAAGCACAAGAGTATTTTCCAAATAATGAAAGTACAAAAAACAAATCTTCAATGTTTGTAGCATTTTCAAATGCTAAAATTTATGTTACACCTACTCAAATTATTGAAAAAGGAACTTTATTGATTAAAGATGGTAAAGTAATAGCAGCGGGGACAAGTGTCGCAATTCCAAAAGATGCAATGCTTGTTAATTTAGAAGGAAAATCTATTTATCCTTCTTTTATTGATATGTATACAACATTTGGAGTTGAAGCACCTAAAGGTCAAAATGGAGGGAATAATCCTTTATATGATACAAAAAGGAAAGGCTATTATTGGAATGAACATATTAAAACAGAAGTTAATGCAGCCGAAGTTTTCAAGTTTGATCAAACTAAAGCCGAAGAATTCCTCAAAGCAGGTTTTGGAACAGTAAGTACACATGTCCCTGATGGTATAGCAAGGGGAACTGGTGCTCTAGTGCTTTTAAATAATGAGAAAGATACCAATAAGTTTTTATCTCCAGTAATTACAAATCATTTTGCATTTACAAAAAGTCCTACTAGTAATCAATCATATCCTTCTTCTTTAATGGGGATGTTGGCGCTCTTAAAACAAATGTATCACGATGCTAATTGGTATAAAGATGGCAATTCAGAGTATAAAGACGCTTCATTAGAAGCCTTGATAAAAAATGAAAAATTAGTTCAAATCTTTGCTGCTGAAGATAAGTTGAATAGTTTACGAGTAGCTAAACTAGGTAAACAATTTGGTGTAAATTATATTCTAAAAGGATCTGGTAATGAGTTTGAACGTTTGGAGGAAATTAAAAAGACAGAGGCTAAATTTATCATTCCTATTAACTTTCCCGAAGCATATGATGTTTCTGATCCTTACCAAGCCAATCAAATGGAATTGGCTGATTTGCGTTTTTGGAATCAGGCACCAACAAATCTAAAAGTATTAGCAGAAAGTGGTGTTGTGTTTGCTTTAACAACTGACAAACTAAAAAAAATCGATGATTTTAGATCAAATCTTTTAAAAGCTATAAAATATGGTTTCGACAAAACAAAAGCTCTTGAGGCTTTAACTACTATTCCGGCTTCTTTATTGGGTAAAACAAATGAAATTGGAAGTTTAAAAAATGGAACAGTTGCTAATTTCTTGATTGTATCTGGTGATATTTTTGATCCTAAAGCCGTGATTTATGAAAACTGGGTTTATGGGAATAAATTCATTGTAAATGATATGAATATCAAGGATGTTCGTGGTGAATATCAAATTACATTAGGAAATGAAAATTATAAGTTAAAAATTGATGGAGAAATTGCTTCACCTAAAGCTGAGGTGAAAACACTTCAGGATAAAAAAGTAAATTCTAAATTGGTTGTTGCAAATAATTGGATGAACTTGCTTTTAAGAACAGCAGATTCAACAAAAACAGAATTCAATAGATTAAGCGCTTTTGTGTTAGATTCTAATTTAATTACAGGGAAAGCAATCCTAGCAAATGGATCAGAAATGTTTTGGTCGGCAAAAAAAATGCCAACTTCTTCTGAAACTAAAAAAGAAGAAGAAAAGAAAAATGATATATATAAAGTATTTCCTGTAACCTATCCTAATTTACCTTACGGTAATGTGCAAAAACCAACCCAGAAAACAATTTTATTCAAAAATGTAACCGTTTGGACAAATGAAAAAGAAGGACTATTACTAGAGTCTGATGTATTAGTTAAAGGAGGTAAAATTGTAGCAATTGGTAAAAATCTAAATGATGTAACAGCTATTATTGTAGATGGTAAAGGAAAACATCTTACCAGCGGAATAATTGATGAACATTCTCATATTGCTATATCACGTGGTGTGAATGAAGGCGGACATAACTCTTCGGCAGAAGTAACCATTGAAGATGTGGTGAATTCTGATGATATTAACATTTACAGGAATCTTGCCGGTGGAGTAACCACCTCACAATTATTGCATGGTTCGGCTAATCCAATTGGAGGACGTTCAGCAATTGTTCGATGGAAATGGGGGGTAGCGCCAGAGGAAATGATTTTTCAAAATTCACCTCAATTTATCAAGTTTGCTTTAGGTGAAAATGTAAAACAATCCAACTGGGGTATTCAAAACCCAACCAGATTCCCTCAATCGCGTATGGGAGTAGAACAGGTTTTTATTGATTATTTTACCAGAGCACAGGAATATGATAATGCATGGAAAGCTTTTAATTCTCAAGGTAAAAAAGGCGGAATCAAACAACCAAGAGTTGACTTAGAATTACAGACTCTAGCAGAGATTATTAATAAAAAACGTTTTATTTCGTGTCACTCTTATGTGCAATCAGAAATATTGAATCTGATGCGTGTAGCAGAGAAGTTTAATTTTAAAGTGAATACTTATACACATATACTTGAAGGTTATAAAGTGGCCGACGAAATGAAAAAACATGGTGTTGGAGCTTCTACTTTCTCAGATTGGTGGGCTTACAAGTTCGAAGTTAATGATGCAATTCCGTATAATGCAGCTTTAATGCATAAACAAGGTTTAGTAGTTGCTATCAATTCTGATGATGCTGAAATGTCAAGAAGATTAAATCAAGAAGCTGCAAAAACAGTTAAATATGGAGGTGTTTCTGAAGAAGAAGCTTGGAAAATGGTGACATTGAATCCAGCTAAACTATTGCATCTTGATGATAAAGTAGGTAGTATAAAAGTTGGTAAAGATGCTGATGTCGTGCTATGGAGTGATAATCCTTTGTCTGTTTATGCAAAAGCAGAAAAAACATTGGTTGAAGGTGTAATTTATTTTGATATATCATTAGATGAACTAAAACGCAAAGAAATAGCTGATGAAAAAGCAGCTTTAATTATGCAATTATTACAGGAAAAAAATCAAGGAATGGCCACTCAGCCCGCATTAAAAAAAGACAAAGTACATTACCATTGTGACACTCTAGAAGAATAAAAAATGAAAAAATATATAAAATTAGTTTGCTTGTTGTTTCCAATGGTTGGATTACAAGCACAAAATGTACCAGCACCAAAGCAATCTAAAGCAACCCTTATCACTAATGCCATAGCTCATTTAGGAAATGGTGAAGTAATTGAAAATTGCGCTATAGGTTTTAAAGATGGCAAACTTACATTAGTAGCTGATGCTCGTTTAATCCGTTTGGATCTATCTGCTTATGAAAATGTTATTGATGCTACAGGAAAACATGTATATCCAGGGTTTATTGCTCCTAATTCTACTATTGGGTTGGTTGAAATAGATGCAGTAAGAGCAACTGATGATGAAAAAGAAATAGGTAGTTTTACCCCTAATGTTAGAAGTATTATTGCTTTTAATTCTGAATCTAAGATTATAGAAACGGCAAGGATTAATGGTGTATTACTGGCACAAGTTACTCCAAGAGGAGGAAGAATTACAGGTACTTCGTCGATAGTACAATTAGACTCTTGGACTTGGGAAGATGCTGTGATTAAGCTAGATGATGGAATACATCTAAATTTTCCACCTACTTTTAGACGTTCTGGATGGTGGGCAGAACCTGGGACTATAGAAAATAATAAAGATTATATTAAACAAGTGGATGAACTGAATACTTTTTTCAATAAATCCAAAGCCTATTTAAATGATGTTTCTAAGGAAAAAAATTTAGTTTTTGATTCAATGAAAGGCCTTTTTGATGGTTCAAAAACCTTATATATTAATGCTAATGAAGAAAAGCAAATTATAGATGCAATTCGTGTTGGTAAAGATAATGGTATAAAAAGCATTGTAATTGTTGGTGGCTATCAAGCTGATAAAGTAGCAGATTTGCTTAAATTTAATAAAATAGGCGTATTGATAGGTAGAACACATAGTTTACCTAATCTAGATCAAGATGATATTGATTTGCCCTTTAAGTTAGCTAAAAAACTAACTGACTTAGGTGTTGTAGTAGGTCTAGAAAATAGTGGAGATATGGAACGTATGAATACTCGTAATTTACCATTTCAAGCAGGAACAACGGTGGCTTATGGATTGACTAAGGAGCAAGCATTGCAAACAATAACGTTGAATACTGCAAAAATCTTAGGTATTGAGAAGCAATGTGGATCTCTGGAGGTAGGTAAAGATGCAACCTTGTTTATTTCAGAAGGTGATGCTTTAGATATGAGGACAAATATATTGACAAAGGCTTTTATTCAAGGAAGAGACATTTCATTAGAATCGCATCAGACAAAATTGTATCAAAAGTATAAAACTAAATACAATCAGTAAAAGTAAAGCCCTCTAAAAAAGAGGGCTTTACTTTTATTTAAAATTTGCTATTCCGTTTTCTAACCAAGTTTTGTATTCTTGAATGTCTGAAGTGTAAGCAACAGGCTCAGATAAATCGTTACCCTCTTTATCTAGAATTACATATAGAGGTTGTGAATTACTTTTATAACGAGTAATTTGAAAGTCACTCCATTTGTTTCCAATGGTTACTACTTCTTTACCAGTTGTTTTGGATACGTATTGTTGATCTTTAGGTAACTCGATTTTTCTATCACAAACTAAAGAAATCACAACTAACTTTTCTTTTAAAATTGTTAATACCTCTTGATTTGACCAAACATTGTCTTCCATTTTTCTACAGTTGGCACAAGCATCACCTGTAAAATCTAATAATACGGGTTTATTAACTTGTTTAGCATAAGCAAGGCCGGTTTCATAATCATCAAAAGTTACAATACCATGTGGCCCAAAATGAGCATGTTCTGGTAAATCAGATTTTATATTTGTATTAGAACCACCTAAACCATTAGGAATTTCGCTGTAGGTTGAAGGAGGTGTTAATCCACTTAAAATTTTTAGTGGCGCACCCCATAATCCCGGTATCATATAAAAAGTAAAAGTAGTTACTAAAATTGCCATTAATAATCTACCAATTCCAATTTTATCTGCTTTTTCATAATCATGCGGTAACATGTATCTTCCAAATAAATATAACGCCCAAGCTCCAAAAATAGCAATCCAAATGGCAATAAATAATTCTCTTTCCAATAAATGTTTTTGTAATACTAAATCTGCATTAGATAAAAATTTAAAGGCAAAAGCCAATTCTAGAAAACCTAGAGAAACTTTAACTGTATTTAACCAACCGCCAGATTTAGGTAATGAGTTTAACCAGCCAGGGAACATGGCAAATAACATAAATGGAAGTGCAATGGCTAGTGAAAATCCTAACATTCCTACTATAGGTGCAATACCTCCTTTTGAAGCCGATTCTACCAATAAAGTTCCCACTATAGGACCAGTACAAGAAAAAGAAACCACTGCTAAAGCAAGTGCCATAAATATAATTCCTATGATACCTCCTTTATCTGCTTGAGAATCTAATTTAGTTGCCCAAGAACTAGGTAAGACGATTTCAAATGCTCCTAAAAAGGATAAAGCAAAAACTACTAATAATGCAAAGAAAATAAGGTTGAACCATACACTTGTTGAGAGTTCATTCAACGATTCTGCTCCAAAAATAGCAGTGATTAATGATCCTAGTATTACGTAAATTGCAATGATTGAAAGGCCATAGATAACAGCATTTCTAATTCCTTCGCTTTTTGTTTTACTTTGTTTTGTAAAAAAGCTTACAGTCATAGGAATCATTGGGAAAATACAAGGCATTAAAAGCGCTGCAAATCCTCCTAAAAAGGCCAAAATGAAAATTGATAATAAGCTTTTTGATTCAGTTTTTGTAGTTTGAATAGTTTTAGCTTTTTCGATATTTGCGGGTCTATTCTCATCAGTTATTAATGGTACAGCAATTATCTCACTTGTATCTTTTACTAGTGTGTCTTTAAGTGCCGATTTTTCAATTTTTGATTCTTCTGTATTGCTAATCGGTAATTTGATATCAAATGTTTTATCTTGTTGTATACAAGCTTCTTTACATACCTGGTACTCAATATAAACTTTAGCTGAGGTTACTTTTGGATTTGTAATTTTTATTGTTTGACGAAATTGAGCTTTATTTTCAAACAAATATTCGTCTACTTCAAAAATATCACTGTACACTTTTTTATAAGGGCTCTCTTTTGTTTTACCAACTAAAGTATAATTTCCTTTAGCATTTTTATATTGAATAACTGTTGGTAAAGAAGCTCCATCAGGAGTGAATTGAGAGAACATATGCCATTCATGTTCTATTGTTGCATCTAGAACCAATACAAATTCGGTATCAGATTTTTTTTCTACCGAAGTTTTCCATGACACTGGATCTAATATTTGAGCATTTCCTGCAAAGCTTAATAAAACCAGAAGAATTGAGGCGAATATTTTTTTCATTACTGTAATTCTATTTTTAATATTTGTTGTGTTTTGTTAGTTGCTAAAAATCGTTTATCTGCACGATGATTTATAATCCAAATCACTTCGTTGTTGGAACATAATAGCCAAGTATTTTCTTTGTCAATAAGTGAAAACTTTTCGTCTTTGAAGTACTTGCTTATTTTCTTTTTTCCTTGCATTCCCGAAGGGTAAAAATAATCACCATCTTGCCATTTTCTAATTTTTAGCGGAAACTTTAACTTTTCTTTATCGACAAAAATACATGACTTACTAGGTTCAGAAATGTAACTTTGGTTACAAATGGATAAATTTAATGGTTTTAGGATACTATTTTGGTCTTCTTTTATTAAAAAAACTTCATTATCATGTTTGATTGTTGTTTTTGAAAGGATAAGTTGACCTCTATCTTTTAGTAGATAGTAATTTTCTGAAAATACTTGTTTTCCAGATTGGCTATGAATTAAATCATATATAGATGACCAGTCTGAAAAGCCAAATGGTTTTAACCATTCATATAAGTATGATTTGTGATTTTCAAGTTGGATTAATTTTTCGATATCAAAGTAAACTGTATCTTTTTTGGCATCAGCAATGTTTTTAAAATGAAAAGACAATGCATCTTTAGCTAAACTATTTGTTCCTGAAAGGTTATTAATCGTGTTTTGAAATGTTTCTAATAAACTAGAATTTAATTCTTTTAATATAGGAACAACATGATGTCTAATTTTATTTCTAAAATATTTATCAGAAGCATTGCTGGAGTCTTCACGCCATTCTAAATTATTAGTTTTAGCATAGTTTTCAATTGCTGACCTAGAAAAAATCAATAGTGGACGTACAATTTTTCCATTAACTTCTGGAATTCCAGTTAGTCCTTCAATACCAGTTCCTCTGGTTAAATTGATTAAAAAAGTTTCTAAAGAATCATCTAAATGATGTGCAGTAAGCAAATAATCAAAACCTTGAGTCACTAGTAATTCGTTAAACCATTCATATCGTAATTCTCTAGCAGCTTGTTGAATTGATAGTTTGTTAGCGTTAGCGTATTCTTTGGTTTTAAATTTTATTAAATGAGATTTGATTTTATTTTTAGCACAATAGGTCTCAACAAAAACAGAATCATTTAAACTTTCTTCTCCTCGTAATTGGAAATCACAATTCGCAACTGCAATTTCAAAATTAAGTTTTGAAAATAAGTCAACTAAAACCATACTATCAATACCTCCGCTAACTGCTAATAATAACTTTTTGCCTTCTAGGAAAGATAAATTTTCTTGGATGTGTTGATGTAATTGTTGAAGCATTTTCAAAAGTATGAAATTTAACGTACTAGTACATCATGCATTGCTTTAGCTTTCAATAAACATTCTTCATATTCCTTTTCTGGA
Organism: uncultured Flavobacterium sp.; assembly: GCA_964565035.1. Taxonomy (GTDB): domain Bacteria; phylum Bacteroidota; class Bacteroidia; order Flavobacteriales; family Flavobacteriaceae; genus Flavobacterium. Next base: position 8,559 of record CAZMCP010000027.1, read on the forward strand.
TCAGAAAGTGAAGTGATTGCGCTCCCAACTGAAAATGATACATACTTATTTTCAGAATTATACAAAATACTTCTAATAACTACATTGAAATCAAAATCGCCAGTAGGAGTGAAGTACCCTATTGCTCCACTATATAATCCGCGTTTGGTTTCTTCTAATGCTTCGATGATTTGCATTGCCGATATTTTAGGAGCACCTGTCATACTTCCCATAGGAAATGTAGTCTTTATAATATCTATTGGTGATGTATTAAGTTCTACTACAGAGGTAATTGTTGAAATCATCTGATGTACTTGTTTAAAAGTATAAATAGCACATAATTCTTCAACCTTAACAGATCCTTTTGTGGCCGTATGTGACAAATCGTTACGAACTAAATCGACAATCATAATGTTTTCAGAACGTTCTTTTGGGTTTTGTTCTAGTTCAGTTTTTGATTGTTGGTCTAATGTAGAGTCTTCAAACCGTTTAGATGTTCCTTTTATAGGTTGTGAAATGATTTTTGTATTTTCTTTTCTTAAATATCTTTCTGGAGATGCAGACAGTAAGTAATGCTTGTTGTTTTTAAAATAACAGGCAAATGGAGGTTCAGATATTTCGTCAAGTTTTTTAAAAATATTTACAGTATCTATTTTACTATTATCTGCGTAAAATTCCATACAGAAATTTGCTTCATAAATATCTCCGCGATGAATGTGGGATAACATTTCTTGGATTTTTTCAATATATTTTTCTTTTGAAATGCGTTGATTTACTTGAATATTAGTTGTAGGAGTGTCTTCTTCAATGATAAAGTTCAAAATCTCATTAAAATCTGAATCAATTTCATCATCACACATTGCCAAATATGAAATCTCTAACTGATTTTCTTTTATGAAAAATATTTTTTTGGGCTGAAAGAAAAATAAATCAGGAAACTGTAAACCGTCAAACTTATTAGATTCTAGCTTTTCTGTGTCATTTTTTAAATCATAAGATAAATAACCAAAAAGCCAGTCTTTTGTTTGTTGTTGGTATTGTTTTAAGTCTTCAAAAGCATTGTGATAATCTGTTTGTATTAAAGTAAACGCGTCAACAGCAACAGCCACCTCGTATGAAGAATATTTTTGTGGATAATTATTACTGTCTAAATAAACTATTTCACGAAATTGTTGTGACCAATTCAATAACTGTGTTTTGAAATGGTCAACATTTGAAATAGATTTAAAAATGGATGTTCTCAATTTCTTTTTATTGTGTAAAAGTAGTATTTAACACTAAAGTGTACAAAGAAAATCTTGATGCTAATAAACAGTTTTTAATTCAATGTTTTATTGAATTTTAGTCATCCATAAATCGTTAGCCCCTTTATTAAAAGGTACATCCTTTTTGCTACTTTGAGAATCACCTATAACAATAAAACCATCTTCAGTTTGAATAAAATCGTTAGCAATATCTATTTGATCTCCACCAACAGTTTTTTGCCAATGTATACTAGTGTTTGGTCTATTATCTATTTCAAATATCCAGTAATCATTTTCTCCTTTATTTGAATTTCCATTAATCATACCTCTTGTACTACCTACGATTCCAAAACTGCCATCTTTTAATTTTTTTATCGTGTTTGCTGCATCAAATTCAGTACTACCAAATGATTTTTCCCATAATAGCTGACCATGATCATTAATATGAATTACCCAAGCGTCAAAATTTCCAATATTTTTAGTTATATCACCATCGGTACTATTGGACCTTCCTACAATCATGTATGAATTGTTGTCGGTTTTTGATACTCCCATGGCTTGATCTATGCCGCTACCGCCATAATTTTTTTTCCAATGTAAGTGCCCAGAAGAATCTAGTTTTAGAATCCAATAATCATAACTTCCTTTGTTGTTAGTTATATCAAAATCAACACTTTCAGAGTAGCCAACTAAAACAAAACCTCCATCATTTGATTCTACGATATCATTAATTCTATCATTTTGCGTTCCTCCAAAATAGCGATACCACATAAAGTTACCGTTAGCATCAAGGCGTATACCTAAATATTCTCCAACACCATGTTTTGCTGAGGAATTGTATCCTTTTAATGTGTGACCTTCTCCATGATTGCCATCTCCTGGAGTTCCTTGAATGCCAGAATAATCTGCATATCCCCCCACAAAGAAACCTCCATCTTTGGTTTGAATGATTTTGTGTGCATGATCATGGCTCATAAATCCATAATTTTTGCTCCATAAAACATCTCCATTGTTGTTGATTTTACACACATAGAAATCATGCATACCTATATTATTAGGAACATCCCCATCATTACTTGCAGTATATCCTGATATTACAAAATTTCCATCAGTTGTAGGTATTATGCTTGTTCCATAATCGTTATTCGATCCACCAATTGTTTTACTCCAAACCAGATTTCCAGAAGAATTGTATTTTGACAACCAGATATCTATCATGCTATTAGATTTAACAATATCACCGTCATTGCTTTCAGTATAACCTAAAACTATAAAACCACCATCATTAGTGTTAACTATACTGGTCATGTATTCGTTAAGTGTACCACCAAATGTTTTACTCCAAACTAATTCACCTTTTGTGTCAGTTTTGGAAATAGAATTTTCATTATCACATGATAAAAAAGAAAGAGTTATAAATAAATAGATTAACTTTTTCATTTTATAATTAGTTTTTTACTAGCTCCATTTTTAAGTTTAACAATGTAGAGTCCAGACTTTAAATCACTTACATCAAAAGTAAAATTAGTTGAGTTAATTTCTGAATATTCTTTAACTATTTTTCCTATGGCATCGATGATCGTAATTTTTTGAATTTCTTCATTAGTATTTATGGTAACATTTGAGTTTGAAGGGTTGGGATAAAGAGCAACATTTTTTATTTCAAATTCATCTGTGCTTAATGTTCCACTTCTTTTAACAACAAAAAGTCCTCTATCTATATCACTAATTATTATATTGCCACTTGGAAAATAAGGATATACACTCCATGCACCATTGTAATTTGCAGAATTACTTGTTGGAAAAGTATCAAAATATCCAACCTCATTCATAGTATTTGTAGCATCAATATTAGAAATGTTCATTACTCTTAAGCCAGCTCTATAGTTTGCTAGATAAAAATTATTTCCTAATGTGTAACCATTGTGATCGATTGCTGGTGTAGTCCCAAAATAGTTTCCTTTTAAAACTGGATTATCTAAATCAGTTAAATCAATTATTATAGATTTTGTATTGAATCCAAAATTAGTCTCATCTATTTCATCACCTAAAATCCAATATTTCTTATTTGGCGTCAACCATCCTTGATGTGTATAAGCTGTATTTTGGTAAGTGAATGTAGATAATAAGATAGGGTTTGTCTTATTAGTCACATCCATTATAACTACCTTAGTTTCATTAGCACCAAAAAAAATCTCTTTTCCAGCATGTTGCGTATCTGGTCCATCATAAACAACTATCTGAGCATCATGACAATAGCTTTGTGCACTATAACCAAAAGAAAATGTAGGATTTAATGGGTTTTGAATATTAACAACATGTGGGCCACCTGAATAGGTATTAGACCCTATGCAGTAGGCATAACCAGTAGCTTCATTAATCGCAATGTTATGGCAATTTCCAAAACCCGCATAACGTGCGTCAGGTGTAAAAGTTTGCGGAGTTGATATACCTCTCAATCGTCTTAAATCAAATACTTGCATCCCGTGACCTGAAGCTTCACTTACTATAAAAGCATGATCGTTATATACTTTTATGTCTCTCCATAGGCTACTTACATTATTGTGTGATACAACTTTCCCAAGATATACTGGTGATGTTGGGTTGGTTATATCAATGAAGGCCGTATGTGTAGTGCAGCCCATGATAGCATATTCCTTATTTGTTAAAGGATCAGTCCATCCCCAACAGTCATTTCCTTCGGTAGATGTATTACCCCCTATTAAAGGAAAATCCATTACAGACAATAAATCAATGTTATTACATTCAAAACCACCAGCTAACCCACCAGAACAGGGCGTTTGCGCATTTAGAGTTGAGATTAACAAAAGAAAATAAAATAGAGTAATTCTTTTTTTCATGGCTGGGGTTTTTAGTTTTTTGAGATTAGGTTAATTGATACAAAAGTATTTAATTTTTTCTTTTTATCATTTGATTTAAAAGAAAGCCTGTTTGAAGAAACAGGCTTTTGATTTATTGTATAATTTATAAATTATAATTTTAGACATGTAAAGCTCTTTTTCCAGTTGCGTCTAAAGCTGCTTCTTTTATAGCTTCAGCAAATGTTGGGTGAGCATGTGACATTCTTGAGATATCTTCTGCACTTGCACGGAATTCCATTGCAGTTACTGCTTCTGCAATTAAATCGGCTGCACGAGCACCAATCATATGTATACCAAGAACTTCATCCGTAGTAGCATCTGCTAAAATTTTGATGAAACCATCAGTATCTGCACTTGCACGAGCACGACCCAATGCTTTGAAAGGGAAGTTACCTACTTTGTAGTTTCTTCCTTCCGTTTTTAATTGTTCTTCTGTTTTACCAACAGCAGAAACTTCTGGCCAAGTATAAACAACACCAGGAATTAAGTTATAATCGATATGAGGTTTTTGTCCAGCTAAATATTCGGCAACTAAAACACCTTCTTCTTCAGCTTTGTGAGCTAACATGGCACCACGTACCACATCACCAATTGCATAAATATTTGAAGCAGAAGTTTGTAAATGATCATTAACTTCAACTTGACCTCTGTCAGTTAGTTTAACACCCGCTTTTTCAGCATTTAAACCATCAGTATAGGGACGACGTCCAACAGCAACTAATGCATAGTCTCCATTTAATACAACTTCATTTCCTTTAGCATCATCTGCTTTAACAATAACTTCGTTACCATTGCGAGTTACTTCTTTTACTTTATGAGAAGTATAGAATTTCATTCCTTGCTTTTTCAATACTTTAGTCAATTCTTTTGATAAAGCACTATCCATACCAGGAATAATTCTGTCCATAAATTCAACAACGGATACTTGGGCTCCCAAGCGTAAATACACTTGACCTAATTCTAAACCAATTACTCCACCACCAATAATGATTAAGTGTTTAGGAACTTCAGGTAACTTTAAAGCTTCAGTAGAAGTGATTACTCTTTCTTTATCAATTGAGATAAAAGGCAATGATGATGGTTTTGATCCAGTTGCTATAATAGTATTTTTAGCTTCAATTTTTTCAACAGAGCCATCAGTTTTAGTAATTGCAATTGATGTAGCACTTTCAAATGAACCTACACCATTATACACTGTAATATTATTTTTATCCATTAAAAATTTAACTCCACCACTTGTTTGATCCACAACAGCTTGTTTGCGATCAATCATTTTTTGAAGATTGATTTTTACTTCGCCAGAAACTTCAATTCCGTGATCAGCAAAGTGTTGTAATTCTTCATAATGATGTGAAGAGGCTAGTAATGCCTTTGAAGGAATACAACCTACATTTAAGCAAGTACCTCCAAGTGTTGAATATTTTTCAATAATAGCAGTTTTCATTCCTAGCTGTGCACAACGTATTGCTGCTACATATCCACCAGGTCCTGAACCAATTACAACTACGTCAAATGAACTCATAGTATATATTTTATGTTGTTTTTAAAAAAATCAACTGCAAAATTAGTGAATTTTGTTTAGAAGGAATTGTCTTTTAATAAAATATAAACAGAAAGATTTTTAAATAAAAAACCCTGAAAATAGTTCAGGGCTTTTATTTTATTAAATTTCGTCTTGGCAAGTGTATACCTGCGGACATGCTATGTAATTTGAACAATACCATGGACCTGTTACTGAACCTGCGCAATCACATCCGCAAAGTGATAAATCAGGATTTCCTTTCCCAGAACCGATGATTGTTTTTTGAGCATCTCTTGATAATAATTCTGCTCCTTGAATGTTTAAAAGTCTTGATTTCATAATTTTATATATTAATAGTTTAATTAATTAAGAATCTTGTCCAGCACATGGATCAATGAAACATGGAGAACAATATTTTGGAAGTGGTTTACCACAAATACAATGACATTCACCGCCTATTAGAGCACCACCATTAATTATTTTTTGATTCTCTTTAGAAAGCATTTCAGCTCCTTTAATTTTTAAAAGTTTAGTTTTCATGATTTAAAATTGATTTATTTGAATTACGCTAAAGTAGTCTTTTACTTACAAAGTAAAAAGTATTTTAGGTTATATTATAATCAAGAAATTGGAAGATTTTTTAAATTCTTTAACAATTTCAATACCATCATTTACTAAATTAGCGGTCTAAACAATAATTATGAGAAAATTTATATTTAGTTTTTTATTAGTAGGAAGTATTTCATTTGCTCAAAAACTTACTATAGAAGAAACTGTAATGGGTGGACGTAAGTATGCCCCAATAACACAAACTGCTCAACAATGGCGTAAAGATTCAAAATCAATTACTTATTTAAGTAGTGATTACTCAAATTTGTTAGAAAAAAGTGCTTCTAATGGATGGAAAGAAACAATTTTGGTGACTAAATCAGATTTTGAAAATGCTTTGAAATCTAAATTAAATTCAGATGAATTTTCAATGAAAACTTTTCCTTTTGGAGTAGAATGGAAGTCTGCTAACACATTTGAAACTGATGTTACGGGGAAGAAAAATAATTACAAAGTAACTTATGATGTTACTACAAAACAAATTATTAATGCGATTCCTTATTCAAATGAAGGGGAACAAGCAAAGTTTGCTAATAACGGAAATGTAGCTTGGTTAAAAGAAAACAATATTAAAATTTCTTTAGCATCAGGTAATGTAATAGATGTTACTAATGATACTGATAAAGGTATTGTAAATGGATCCGATTATGTGCACCGCCAGGAATTTGGTATCGACCAAGGAATGTGGTGGAATGAAGCAGGAACCCAATTGGCTTATTATCGTAAAGATGAAACAATGGTTGGAAATTATCCAATCATCAATTGGAATGAACGTGAGGCTGTAAACAAAGATATTAAATATCCTATGGCTGGAATGACTAGTGAAAATGTAACATTAGTAGTTTATGATGTGGCTTCGGGTAAAAAAGTAACCATTCAAACTGGTGAACCAAAAGAACAATATTTAACAATGGTTTCTTGGGAACCAACAGGTAAATATATTTTTATAGGAATTTTAAATCGTGAACAAAATCATTTAAAGTTCAACAAATACGACGCACAAACTGGAGCTTTTGTGAAAACATTATTTGAAGAAAAAGCAACTACATGGGTAGAACCACAACATCCATTGACTTTTGTGCCCAATAATCCTTCACAATTTATCTACCAAACTGATTTTAATGGTTATAACCAAATGTATTTATACAATACAGATGGTAAATTGCTAAAAAACTTAGGTTTCAAAGATATTGTTGTAAAAGACATGTTAGGTTTTGATGCTAAAGGAATTAAAATCAATTATATTGGTACTGCGAATAACGGTTTAGACCGTCAATTATATCAAGTTGATCTTAAAACTGGTAAAACAATACAATTGACTTCTGTTTCTGGAACTCACGTTGCTTCAGTTTCTTCAGATGGTACTATGGTTTTAGATCAATATAGTAATGTAACAACACCTAACGAAATTTCAGTTATTGACATTAAATCAAAAAAATCAACTTCGATTCTTAAAGCAGACAATCCATTTACTGGAAAAATAGATTTGCCTAAAATGGAATTAGTGACTTTGACATCTGCAGATGGTAAAACACCATTAAACGGGCGAATCATTTATCCAGCTGATTTTGATCCTGCAAAAAAATATCCTGTGATGGTATATGTTTATGGGGGCTCTCATGCACAATTAGTAACTAATCGATGGTTAGGTGGAGCAGGTTATTTTGATTACTATATGGCTCAGCAAGGATATGTTGTATTCACATTAGATAACAGAGGAAGTGATGCTCGTGGAAAAAAATTCTGTGATGTAAACCACCGCCAATTGGGAGTTAATGAAATGGCTGACCAAATGGAAGGTGTTAAATTCTTAAAGTCTAAATCGTTTGTTGACCAAAATAAAATTGGAGTTTTTGGGTGGAGTTTTGGTGGTTTCATGACAACTACATTAATGACCTCTCAAGCAGATACGTTTAAAGTAGGTGTTGCTGGTGGACCAGTAATCGATTGGAAATATTATGAAATTATGTATGGAGAACGTTACATGGATACTCCTCAAGAAAACCCAGAAGGTTATGCAAAAGCTTCATTGTTAGATAAAGCTAAAAATTTAAAAGGTCGTTTATTAATCATCCACGGAGCACAAGATCCGGTTGTAGTGCAACAAAATAGCATGAATTTTATTGAGTCTTGTATTAAAGCCGGTAAGCAAGTAGATTATTTCTTATATCCTAATCATGAACACAATGTAGCAGGAAGAGATCGAATTCACATGTATGCAAAAATTGCAGATTATTTTGATGTATATTTGAAAAACAAATAAATAAAACGAATGGCAGAACAAAAAACTTCTAATGCATTTATAGCTGCGTCTTGGGTAGCCTTAGCTGTTGGTATGATTGGGTATTTAGTAGGACTTGCAAGAGCCGAAATGCAATTAAATGAAAAAGGGTATTACTTTTCTATTTTAATGTTTGGATTATTTGCAGTAATATCGCTTCAGAAAGCGGTTAGAGATAGATTAGAAAACATACCTGTAACTGATATTTATTATGGACTTTGTTGGTTCACAACATTATTAGCTATTGCACTATTAATAATTGGTTTATGGAATGCAACTCTTTTACCTAGCGAAAAAGGGTTTTATGCATTTGCTTTTCTTTTAGCTCTTTTTGGAGGGATTGCAGTACAAAAAAACACACGTGATAATAATGCTGTTTCTAAATAATATATATAAATCATTATACTAAAAAATCCGTTTCATAATTGAAACGGATTTTTTAGTTATATAAAATGGAAAATCGGTTTTTCTTTTTTTAGGATTTTTAAATAATATCTTTGCATCATGCCTAAATCGTTATTCCAAATCTTCAAAACCGATATTTCGGGAATTTCATTACCTGAAAAATTTACTTTTCCGTTTTATTATGAGCCTCATCAGTTAGCAGTTATAGCCTCAAATGAATTGCAAGATTATTTGCAAAGCCAAAACGATTTTGTACATAATTTTGGATTAAATGAGGAGCAAGAAGGTTTGGTAATTGGAAAAATGTTTGGTGTATTAGTTTGCCAAAACCAAGAAGGTGAATTAGGTTATCTATGGGCTTTTTCAGGAAAATTAGCAGAGCAAAATCATCATGATTATTTTGTTCCTACTGTTTTTGACATGTTGGATGAAAACAGTTTTTTTAATATTGAGCAAGATAAAATCAATGCTATAAATAGAGAAATTGAACGGTTAGAATCTCAAAATAATTATCAAAAGGCTTTATTAGATTTAGAAAAAATCAAAACTGAAGCAGAACAAGATATTTCAAGGCATAAAGCAAATTGTAAAATTCAAAAAGCTGAGAGAAAAGAAAAACGTGCTGATGCGGAACAAAATTCATCCCCAGAAGAATTTCAAAAATTGATTCAAGAGTTAAATGAGCAAAGTCAGCAGGAAGGAATCTTACTTAAAAAAATGACAGCTTATTGGAATTATAAAATTACTGATTGCCAAAAAAATGTTGATGCCTTTGAGATAAAAATCAATGAATTGAAAGAACTTCGCAAGCAAAAATCAAATGCTTTGCAACACCGCCTATTTGCCGAATATGAGTTCTTGAATTTGAAAGGTGAAACTAAAAGTTTAGGTGAAATATTTGATAATAACCCGCCAGCAGGGGCAGGGGAGTGTGCTGCCCCTAAATTGTTGCATTATGCATTTCAAAACCAATTAAAACCTATATGCATGGCCGAATTCTGGTGGGGACAATCACCCAAAAGCGAAGTCCGAAAACACAAGCATTTTTATCCATCATGTAAAAGTAAATGTGAACCTATACTATTAGGTCATATGCTTGAAGGTATCGAAATGGATGACAATCCTTTCTTAGAAAATCCAGCTGAAGGAAAAGATATTTCAGTGATTTTTGAAGACAAGTTTTTAGCCGTGATTAACAAACCTGCCGAGTTTTTATCGGTTCCAGGAAAAGAAATTCAAGATTCTGTTTATCAAAGAGTAAAGTTATTATATCCAGACGCAACAGGTCCTTTAATTGTTCATCGTTTAGATATGTCTACCTCTGGAATTATGCTCATTGCTAAAACAGAAGAAGCTTATTTAAATTTGCAAAGTCAATTTATAAAACGCACTATAAAAAAATGTTACGAAGCATTGCTTGATGGTATTGTAAACGGCGATGAAGGTTTTATCGATTTGCCTTTGCGAGTTGATTTAGAGGATCGTCCAAGGCAATTGGTTTGTTATGAGTATGGTAAGCCTGCACAAACTAAATGGGAAGTTATTGCTGTAGAAAATGGAAAAACGCGCGTTCATTTTTATCCTATAACTGGTAGAACACATCAGTTGAGAGTTCACGCTTCACATCCTTCAGGATTAAATACTCCAATTGTTGGGGACGATTTATATGGAGAGAAAGCAGATAGATTGCATCTTCATGCAAAATCATTAACGTTTATTCATCCTATTACAAAAGAGATTATTGCGCTAGAAGCAAATGCTGAATTTTAAGGTTTTTCTCTTCCAATAAAGCGTTCTTTGCCTAATAGAAAATTAATCGCTTTAGCTATGTTTTTTTCGATTGTTTCTTCTTTTTTTAAAGCTGAAATATATCGTATAATTTCTTTTTGTTTTGATTGAGTTAGCGAATCAAAAACCTTTTTAGCTTCTTTGTTTTCTTCCAATACTTTTATAAGTTTTGGATGAGGCGTAAGGCTTCTATCTTCTGTGTCAAAAGCAATTGTTACTTCAATGGTTTCTCCAATTCTTTGTGGGGATTTCGAAAGCATTACAGTGTTAATATATAATCGCCAATCGCCACTGTATTTTACTAAAGTCTGTTTGTACGGTTTTCCGTTAATTAAGCCATGAACCGGAATTTGTCCTTTTTCTTTGCCAAAAGCTTTGAAAATTTCATTCAGAATTTCCTCAGGGACAAATACAAAAGGATTGATTCCAATAATTTTAAGTTCAGCAATGAAGTGGTATTCTTTATCAGCATCCATAAAATTAATTAAACACAACTTTACATTTTACTTTTTTCATTAATCAGTTTTAAAGCTTCTGTGATAACAGGATCATTTTTAGTGTCAATGTCTTTTTTAGTGTTCATTATTTTTAATGTAACAGGCACTCCTTTATCTTCTAAAATTTCTTTATCTGTTGAATAATAAACTTGATTTGATAGAGTAAAAGATATACCGTTAGAAAGCTCTCCACTAAACATATCCGATAACATTCCAGAAGTATTTGTTCCAATGGTAGTTACATTGTCTTGTTTGTAAAGAGAAATTGTTATGTCTTCAGCAGAACTTGCTGTTTTGTCACTTGTTAAAATGATTAGCTGTTTTAAAAATTGTGCTCCATTGTTGGGTGATATGTATTGTGGAGCTGGTTCTGAAAATGTATCATAACTGCCTTTTTGCTTTATTGACTTATAATGGGTTAATGTTTTGGTTTTAACGAATCTTGAAGCTAATTCAAGTCCGCCATGCCCACCTCCATTGGTTCTTAAATCAATAATTATAGCATTGGTATTAGTTAGCTTATTTAGCATGTTATCAAAAAGTTCAAGCATCAGTTTTGTATCTTCTGTTTCTTTTTTATCATCGAAAAGACTTTCTAAATTCCCAAAACACCTTGTCATTCGTATATACCCAATTTTTGGAGTCTGAGAAAAGTAATACAAATTTTCATTTTTAAAAAGAGGGCCAATACCTGTTGGCTTTGAAAAGTTGTTGTTTTGAAGTGTTGTATCTACTGTTTTCCAAAATTCTTTTTCGACACCTTTAAATTCCTGTTTGAATTGTGAAGTTTTTTTTGCTTTGTAAATCACTTCATCTCCTTTTGAAATAGTGATATGACCATCGTTCAAAGGTTCTACCATTTTTATAAAAATAGAAATCAATTCTTTCTCTTTTGTTTTCTTATTTATAAGCGGTTTGTATGTTGAATAGGTATCATCCCAATTGACCTTTTTTAATTTGAAAAAAGCATAATTGTCTTTGAATGTGTTCCAAAAAGTTTCAAAATCTTTTTCAGGTTTACTTACTACTTTTGTGTTTTGACCAAAAGTGATTGAGCTAATTAAAAAAAGGATAAAGAAATGTTGTTTCATATTCTATGAGGTAAAAGATTTACAAAGGCTAAGTTTACTGACAGTTATTAAATATTGAACGTAGTTTTTCTGAAATTTCATTGTCGTTTTTTGTAAAATCAATGAAAAACCGTGTTTGCCAAGATTGTGATTTTTCAGCTTGTTTGTTTTCTGTTTTAGTCCAACTTGGATAAACTCTAAAGCCACGTTTTCCTTCTTTCAATTTTGTACTTAGTATGTTGCGTTTAATTAATTCATTTTTAGGAAATAAAAAGAATCCAAATTTTTCAATTTCTTCAGCTGCGATAATATAAAAATCAAATTCATCAGCTTCATCGAAAGGAGTTGTTATATTTTGGGAATTACGTTTCCATAAAGTTACAAATTGCCCTACTTTTTTAGGTGTTACTTTCGCTTTTCTAAATTTGAAATTTAGTTTTTCAGTTTGAAAATTATAACCAAAATATTCTTGAGATTCCGTCTCTTCAATTATGTTTGAAACTCTCAAGTTAAGTTCTTCAAAAAGTAAGTTTTCTATTTTTGTTAATTCATTGATCATCAACTTATAATTTTAAAGTGCTTTGCAGCTTCCGTTCATTGCACAAAACCACTGTTACCAGTAGTAACTGATTAACCTTGGTTATTAATAAACTTGTCATAAATTTCAAAAAATTTGTCAACGGCACTTTCTTCATTTCCATTACATTCTTTCAGAATAATATTTTTCCAGCCAGCTGTAGATTCGTACCAGCCAAAATAATTCGCTACCCAATCATGAAATTCTGCAAACTTTTCTTTTTCTCTTAAAGTTGTATTATCTCTTTCTGCTCCGAGTAAATAACCATCAATAAATGCTCTCAAAATACTAATCTTTTTTTCACCAATAAACATTGCAGGTCGATTTCTAAAATTCTCCGAAGTTAGAAGTTCAAATATTGATTTCGGAAGTTGGTTCATTCTAATGAGTTTTGTCTGGGAGGTTATTACTGGTAAAGTTCCGCTGGCTTTAAGAAGTTGGGGATTTTTGTTCCCAAACCATTCCGTTAAGACTGAAGCCAAATTTACAAAAAGATTGTTCCATTATCATCAACCCTTAATTACTTAAAAATTCTATTGGAAGTAGTTTTCTATTTTAAAACAATTGGTGATTTAATCAATTCAATATTCAGTTTTGTGAGCTTCAATAACTCTTTTAAATTTTCAAATTTCCAATGTTCCATTTTTGGATGAGTAAGAATAGTCAATTTTAATTTTTCTAAGTCTATTGGTACAGAAAAAAACTGCGGTCTTGTTTCTAGGTCATTAGAGATTATTAAGAAGCGATATTCATTTTCATGAGAATAAGATTCATCTTTTTTCAAAGCGCTGAAATTTAAAGATTGTCTTTTTAAGTTCTCATCGAATGGATTTAGTCTTAAATATTTTATCTCGTCTCCCACAATTGATATTTTTCCATTATTCTCAGAAACTAATTGAGAAAAGGATTGTGATAAACAATCTCTTAGAATTTCAAAATTAACTTTAATTGCAACGGAGTCGTGATTAGAATAAAGATTCCACATCGCCATTGATTCTCTGTCGCCATTAAACCAACAGCTAACATACTGTTTGGTTTGGGAAACTTCTTTTATCTGATTTTGAATTACATGTGAAAATTTTTTTAGCTTTTCAAACTCTTCATTATTTTCGTTTAGCAATGAGTATGAATGCTCTAATTGAGCTTCGGTTTTTGCGTTTAGATGATTGTTTCTCAAGAATTTTGTAGATAAACCCTCAAATGGGTCGTCTAAATTATCTAATCTTGTGAAAAAAATTTTCTTCTTAGTGATGAGATAAATAAATCGATGTAAATCATAGTATTTCCATAAATATGGGTTTTTACTCTTTGGTTTTTTAATCGATATATTATTCTCTTTTTTAATCATTTTTTTTCGGGTTTCAGGGTTGAAAAATTACTACAACCTCAAATATACGCAAGTTCCATTTACAAGTGATAAAATTTGTAAGAGGTTTTTGATATAAAAAATCCCAAGCGGTTTGCTCGGGATTTCTATTTTTTAATCTTCTATAGTGGCTTCGATTCTGTTTTTATTCAGCTTACTATTTCTAAAGCCATAAGAGAAGTAAATTACTAATCCTATAACAAGCCAAACCCCAAACCATTTCCAGTTAGATACTGCCATTCCTGTTAGTAAGTAACAACATGAAACCAATCCTAATAATGGAATTAATGATAAATGTTTAACAAAAGCTAAAACAGTCATTACAATTGTTAGAATGAAAAAGGCAATCATTGGTAAATTAGTAGCTAGTTTGTCTTCAGAAAAATTAAAAGTATCTGCAAAGAAATTAGGCACATATACAATTAATAATACAACAGTTAGCGCTACGATAGCAGGAAAAATAAATTTTGAATTAATGTATGGAATTCTAAATTTTCCTTTAGTTGCTCTTTCAGCCAACTCTTCTTCGTTTTGAGGAGATAGCATTAAAACACCTCCACAAACTAATACGAATGCAAACAATGTTCCTATACTTGTAAAATCTAATACAAAGTTTTCATCTGTAAAGAAAATAGGAAGTCCTACTACTAAACCAGTAATTATAGTAGCAAATCCTGGTGTTTTGTGTTTTGGATGAATTTCGGCAAACTTTTTAGGCATTAATCCATCTCGACTCATTGTCATCCAGATACGTGGTTGTCCCATTTGGAATACTAACATTACACTTGTCATGGCTACAACAGCTGCAATAGAAACGATGAAAAGCATCCATTTTACACCTTTTAACGCAAAAATCTCGGCTAATGGATCGCTTACTCCTAAAAGGTTATACGATACCATTCCTGTTAATACCAAAGCTAAAATGATGTAGACAACCGTACAAATTACTAGGGAGTAAATCATACCTTTAGGTAAATCACGTTGTGGATTTTTACTTTCTTCGGCTAATGTTGAAACAGCATCAAAACCAATATACGCAAAGAACACAGCTGATACTCCTGCCATAACTCCGCCAAAACCATTAGGCATAAATGGTGTCCAGTTTTCAATATCAATATAAAAAGCCCCTACGATGATTACTAATACAATGATTGCTAATTTTACATAAACCATTGCATTGCTTAAGTTTTTAGACTCTTTTGTTCCTTTATAAATCAAGTATGTAATTAAGATATTGATGACTACTGCCGGCATATCAAAAATGATTTTAAGACCTGCAATTTCAGGAGCATTTGTCCATGCCAATAAACCTTCTCCTGCTTTATTTTCTAAAAAGGCAGCATGTGCCGATTTGTAGTTTATTGTAAGCCATTCTGGTAAGTGAATGTTGAAGGTTTCTAAAAGATTTGTAAAGTAACCACTCCATGAAAAAGCTATATAAATATTACCTATTGAATATTCCATTAATAAGGCCCATCCAATAATCCAAGCAAATATCTCCCCAAAAGATACATACGCATACGTATAAGCACTACCAGAAACAGGTACTCTAGAAGCAAATTCGGCATAACACATAGCGGTAAACCCACAAGCGATGGCACACATTACATAAAGTAAAATTACTCCAGGCCCACCAGAAAAACAGGCATTACCTATCGCAGAAAAAGTCCCACCTCCAATAATAGCTGCAATACCAAAAAAAGTTAAGTCTTTTACAGTCAGTACTTTGTTTAGTCCAGAATGTTCACCGTCTCCTCCTTGTTGTAATATTGTTGTTAGTGGTTTTTTTCTAAATAAATTTAAAAATGACATATTAATTTTTTTGTTTGGTTTGTTCGTTAAGCCAACAAATATATAAAACCAATTGGGAATTAAGGGAAATGTTGATAAATTAAACAAGAAAGGTGACCTGTTTAGGTCACCTTTATCTTTAATTTTAAATAGAATTTTTATACATCAAAACGGTCTAAGTTCATGACTTTAGTCCAAGCAGCAACAAAGTCTCTTGTAAATTTATCTTTAGAATCACTAGAAGCATAAATTTCGGCAATAGCACGTAATTCTGAATTTGAACCAAAAATTAAATCGGCACGAGTAGCAGTCCATTTTGGTATACCAGAAATTCTATCTGAACCTACAAAAATTTCACCAGAATCGTTTGTTGCTTTCCAAACAGTTCCAAGATCTAATAAATTCACAAAGAAATCATTAGTTAGTTTTCCTTCATTTTTAGTAAATACTCCGTGTTTAGCCCCATCATAATTTGCGCCTAAAACTCGTAGGCCTCCTAGTAAAACTGTCATCTCAGGAGCCGTTAATGATAATAATTGCGCTTTGTCTATAAGCATTTCTTCTGTTATGCTAGAAGCCAATACGCTTTTATAATTTCTAAACCCATCTGCTTTTGGTTCTAAAACGGCAAAAGAATCTATATCAGTCTGTTCAATTGTTGCATCGCCTCTTCCAGGTAAAAAAGGAACATTTACAGAGTTACCAGATGCTTTTTCAATTGCAGCAGAACCTCCTAGTACAATTAAATCGGCGAGTGAGACATTTTTACCAGAAGCACTAAAATCTTTTTGAATATTTTCTAACGTTGACAAAATAGAACGCAATTGTGAAGGATTATTTACTTCCCAATTAATTTGTGGTTCTAATCGAATGCGTGATCCATTTGCCCCACCACGTTTGTCACTGTTTCTAAATGTAGATGCCGAAGCCCAAGCTGTAGAAACTAATTGCGAAACTGTTAATCCTGAATTTAAAATTTTTGATTTTAACGATTCTATATCTTCATTACTTAAGTTTTTATTTCCAGCAGGAACTGGATCTTGCCAAATTAGTACTTCACTAGGAACTTCAGCACCTAAATAACGAGTGATTGGCCCCATGTCACGATGTGTTAATTTGTACCAAGCTCTAGCAAAAGCATCTGCAAATTTATCGAAGTTTTCAAAGTAATCTCGAGAGATACGCTCATAATTAGGATCCATTTTTAAAGCTAAATCGGCAGTAGTCATAACAGGTGCATGTCTTTTAGACGGATCATGTGCATCTTCAACAAGAGTAGCAGCAGCTGGGTCTGTTGGTATCCATTGATGAGCACCAGCAGGACTTTTAGTTAATTTCCAATCGTATTTAAAAAGTGTTTCAAAATAGCCATTATCCCAAGTAGTAGGATTAGGTTTCCATGCCCCTTCAATTCCACTAGTAATAGTGTCACCACCTTTACCAGTTCCATGAGTATTTTTCCATCCTATTCCCATATCTTCAATACTTGAACCCTCAGGATTTACTCCTACCAGAGCCGCATCACCAGCTCCATGTGCTTTGCCAAAAGTATGACCACCAGCAACTAAAGCCACTGTTTCTTCATCGTTCATGGCCATTCTAGCAAAAGTTTCTCTAATGTCTCTTGCTGATGCCAAAGGATCTGGATTACCATCTGGACCTTCAGGATTAACATAAATTAATCCCATTTGTACTGCTGCTAGAGGATTGTCTAATTGACGATCACCAGAATAACGGCTATTTGGTTTTTCGCTAGTTGCTAGCCATTCTTTTTCATTCCCCCAATTTATATCTTGTTCTGGTTCCCAAATATCTTCGCGTCCTCCTGCAAATCCAAAGGTTTTGAATCCCATAGATTCTAAAGCACAGTTACCTGCAAGAATCATTAAATCTGCCCAAGAAAGTTTGTTGCCATATTTTTGTTTAATGGGCCAAAGCAAAAAGCGAGCTTTATCTAAGTTTCCATTATCTGGCCAGCTATTTACTGGAGCAAATCTTTGATTACCAGTGCTAGCACCACCACGACCATCCCATATACGGTATGTTCCAGCACTATGCCATGCCATACGTATAAATAAAGGGCCATAATGACCATAGTCTGCAGGCCACCAGTCTTGAGATGTTGTCATTAATTCAAAAATATCTTTCTTAACTGCTGATAGGTCTAATTTTTTAAATTCTTCTGCATAATTAAAGTCTTTATCCATAGGGTCAGATAAGGAAGAATGCTGTCTAAGAATATCTAGGTTTAAACGATTAGGCCACCAGTCTTTGTTTGATGAGCCAGCGCCAGCAGTTTGTTTCATTTGCCCATGATTAAAAGGGCATTTGCTTTCTCCATTACCAGAGTTGTGATTTGAATTTGTGTAGTTTTCCATGATTTATTTTGATTTGTATTTTTTTGCTTGTTTGTAAAATTATATTAAAAAATCTATCGTAAAACACCTTGTTGATAGATAAAAATTATAGTTTAACTGACTAATCTTATGTAATAAAGTTACTAATAATGTAAGTATGAAAATAAAATCAGTTTTAAAAAATGTTTAATAATTTATTTTTTTATCCATTATTTTTCTCCTTTTTTAACATTATGGTTGATTATTTATTTGATAAATAGTGTTTTTTGGAACTGCATAAAGACATTCTATAAAAGGATAATAAAATATAATCTGCATCATTTAAATATTTATGATTTTACGATTACCTTCGCAAAAAATTTAAATAATTCAAATAAATTTAAACTTATGTCTTTAGTAGGAAAAAAATTCCCGAACATTACCGTAGATGCAATCTCTGAAATGGGAGATAACTTAAGAATCAACGTTTTAGAAGAAGCGACAAAAAACAACAAAAAAGTATTATTATTTTGGTATCCAAAAGACTTTACTTTTGTATGCCCTACTGAATTACATGCTTTTCAAGCTGCTTTGCCTGAATTTGAACAAAGAAACACAATTGTAATAGGTGCATCTTGTGATACAAATGAGGTTCACTTTGCATGGTTGAACACTCCTAAAAATAACGGTGGAATTGAAGGAGTTACTTATCCTTTAATAGCAGATACTACACGTAATTTATCTAAAGCTTTAGATATTCTTGATGCTCAAGAAGTTTATGATGAAGAGTCAAATGATATTTTAGTTGAAGGTTCAAATGTTACTTTCCGTGCAACTTATTTAGTTGATGAAACAGGGAAAATTTTCCACGAAAGCGTAAATGATATGCCATTAGGAAGAAATGTAAACGAATATTTACGTTTAATAGATGCTTACACTCACGTTCAAACTAAAGGTGAAGTTTGTCCTGCAAACTGGGAGCAAGGTAAAGAAGCTATGAATGCTGATAGATTAAGTACAGCTGCATACTTAAGCCAAAACTAAATCAATTATAAATATAAAGATTCCAAATTCCGATAGAAAGAAATTTCATTTTAGTGTTGGGATTTGGAATTCTTATTTAAAGATTAATCTATGTTATTAGAATTAAACGAAGATACATTACAAAATCTAGTAGAGAGTAATGAAAAAGTGGTAGTTCAATTTTCGGCTTCTTGGTGTGGTAATTGCCGTATTATGAAGCCAAAATTCAAAAAATTGGCCACAGAAAATGAAAATATAGCTTTTGTAATTGTTGATGCTGAAAATGCTCCTGAATCGAGAAAATTAGCAAATGTTTCTAATTTACCAACATTTGCCACATTCGTGAATGGAAAATTAGTAAATGAAACACAAACAAACAAAGCAGAGGTTTTAAACGAGTTGGTTAACGAAATCATTTAATATGAAATTACCAGTTATTAAACATTTGACTCAGTTTATTGAAGAAAATGATCAAGATTATATTGTAGAGACAATTGAAGTGCTTGAGGCATTAACCGAAGTGTCATCACTAAAAGATGAGGAGCTTGATGTGATTGGAGAATTAATATCAAATATGTATGGTGCTCTTGAAGTAAATAAAATGGTAAAAGAAGGTGCTGATAAAAAAGAAGCCTTAAATAATTTCATGAAAAGAGTTTTAGGCTCTATTGATAAATAAAAAAGCTCTCATTATGAGAGCTTTTTTATTTATGTATTATGGTGTGAATACTGATTTGTAGTTGTCCCAATATCTGAAAATTAAAAATGCATTACCTAATATAATTGCTATAGCAATGGGTAGATTTTCTGGACTCATAAAAAGATGAATCATAAAAATATTTATTGTAACAGGTAAAATAACAATATTAGCAAGGGTCACAAACTTTCCTATTAAGAAAGAAATGCCACATAAAAGTTCTAATACTTTAGCTAAAGGCAAAATGTAGGTTGAAGCAACAATACCAGATTGAAAAGCCTTAAAAGCACCGGTAGTTTCGGGTTCAGGGGATAATTTTAGAAAAAAATTAGCAGAAGCGTAGATAAATAAAAGTCCGAGCAAGACTCTTACAATAATGGTAGCGATTTTCATGATAATTGTTTTTATGTTTCTATCAAAGTTACTGAAAAAAATGCAATAAAATTCTTAATATTTTATTGAATTTCATTTTTAATTTATAAAATAGTGTGTATAAATCTTTTTTTAATCTTTTTAAGAGGTAATAATTTAAGATTTCTTTTATTCAAAATCATTTTGTTTTTTTGATTACTTTTGAAATTCTAAAATTTTAAAAAAAATGGCACAAATTACATTAAAAGGAAACCCAATAAATACAGTAGGTGAATTACCACAAGTAGGAACTCAAGCAAAAGATTTTCAATTAATAAAAACGGATCTTTCTGTTTCTACACTTGCAGATTACAAGGGTAATCGTGTTGTTCTTAATATTTTTCCAAGTGTTGATACTAGTACTTGTGCTGCTTCAGTTAGAAAGTTTAATGAAAAAGCGAGTGCATTAGAGAATACAAAAGTTCTTTGTATATCTAGAGATTTACCATTTGCACAAAATCGTTTTTGTGGTGCAGAAGGTTTAGAAAACGTGGTTAACTTATCAGATTTCAAAGATAATTCTTTTGGTAATAGTTATGGTTTATCTATTGTAGATGGTCCTCTTGCCGGTTTACATTCACGCGCAGTTATTGTATTAGATGAGAATGGTGTAGTTAAATACACTGAATTAGTTCCTGAAATTGTTGATGAGCCTAACTATGAGGCAGCTTTAGCTTCGTTATAAAATGAAATTTCAAAAAGACGAAACGCTTTTTACAGGTAGATTAAAAAGTATGGTTTTTGCTTTTAAAGGTGCTGTTAAATTAATTACTACTGAGCATAGTGTAATGGTACAGTCATCATTGGCAGTAGCTATGATCATAGCTGGATTTTATTTTGATATAACTAAAACTGAGTGGATGTTTCAAATATTTGCTTTCGGTTTAGTTTTGAGTGTTGAAGGATTGAATACGGCAGTTGAGAAAATAGCAGATTTTATTCATCCAGATTATCACGAGCGTATAGGTTTTATTAAAGATATAGCAGCGGGCGCGGTTTTTTTTGCTGCTATGACAGCAATTGCAATTGGCCTTTTTATTTATTTACCTCGATTAGTTTAATTATTAATATTGATTATTTTTGTTTAAAAAGAGCAAATTAATGGCCAAGTCTAATAAAAAAGAGAAATCTAATTTAGAGCCTGAAGAAACTAATTTATTTAGTAGATTTAATCCAACAAAACAGCATAAGATAACAATTGGTGTACTTTTAGTATTACTGGCTGTTGCTTTAGCTGTTTCTTTTGTTTCTTATTTTGTTAATGGGAAATTTGATCAAAGCGAGTTGGGAGATTTTTCTAACAGAAATGCCCAAGTACAAAATTGGTTAGGAAAATTCGGAGCCTTTTTGTCAGACTTTTTTATTTATAAAGGTTTTGGAGTTGCTTCTTTTTTATTTGTTAGATTACTTTTTTTAACTGGAGCATACTTAGTTTTAGATCTAGCGGTTTCTAAACTTAAAAAAACTTGGTTCTGGGATATTTTTGTAATTATAATTTTATCAATTTTATTTGGTTTTTTTGGTGATTTTTTACCTGAATTAGGAGGTGTAATTGGTTACGAAATGAATCTTTTTTCTCAAGATTACTTAGGAAAAACTGGAACATTATTAGTATTAATATTCGGAATAGTTATCTATTTGATTTTTAAAGTAAAGGTTTCACCAGATAGGATAAAAGGAATTTTTGAAAGTGCTAAAAATGAAATTAATACTGATTTAGTCCGTAGAGATCCTGAAAATGTTTCTGGTGCTTATAATTTAGAAGAGTTTGCAGTAAATGAAGATGAAGAATTTCAAGTGTCTGATTTGAAAGATAATTTAATTACTACACCAAATAAAAAAGATTTTGAAGAAGATGAAGAAGAGTTAGGCGAAATTGTTTTAAAAACTACTCCAACAACTCCTTCACAATTTGAAATAAACAAAGATGCACTTAAGCCAACTATTGGGACAGCTTCAGAATTATCTTTAGAACCATCGATTAAGAATGAAATTATTAAACCTTTAGATGATGCTAAATCTGAAGAAAATGATTTTGTAATTGAAAAGGTAGAAGAAGAAGATATTGTTGAGGAAAATTTGGCCGCTAAATTGGTTTCTCATTTTGGTGAATTTGATCCAACATTAGAATTGTCAAACTATAAATTTCCAACCATTGATTTACTTAAAGAATATGGGACTGTTGGAATTACAATCAACCAAGAAGAATTAGAAGAGAATAAAAACAGAATTGTTGAGACACTTCGTAATTATAAAATTGATATTGCACAAATAAAAGCAACCGTTGGGCCTTCTGTAACGCTTTATGAAATTGTACCAGAAGCCGGTATTCGTATTTCAAAAATTAAAAGTTTAGAAGACGATATTGCATTATCATTAGCCGCATTAGGTATTCGTATTATTGCGCCAATTCCAGGTAAAGGAACTATTGGTATTGAGGTGCCTAATAAAAACCCAACTATGGTACCTATGAAAGGAGTTATTGCTTCGGCAAAATTCCAAGAAGCGGAAATGGAATTGCCAATTGCTTTGGGTAAAACAATTTCAAACGAAACTTTTGTTGTCGATTTAGCAAAAATGCCTCACTTGTTAATGGCGGGAGCTACTGGACAAGGAAAATCAGTTGGATTAAATGCGGTTTTAACATCGTTATTGTATAAAAAACATCCAGCTGAAGTAAAGTTTGTACTTGTTGACCCAAAGAAAGTTGAGTTAACACTTTTTAATAAAATAGAAAGACATTATCTAGCTAAACTACCAGATGTAGAAGATGCAATTATTACAGATAATTCTAAAGTTATTACAACATTGAACCCTTTATGTGTGGAACTGGACAAGCGCGAGTCTCTGTAAAACGACGCGATGGTTCGTAAGATTAAAGAATACATTTAGGAGTT
>CAZMCP010000028.1:0-31672 GCA_964565035.1 uncultured Flavobacterium sp.
TGATTAACGAAGCAATCGAAACGTTGTACAATGGTGTTGGTGGTGTGTATGAAATTGATACTGTGATGAAGTTAGGAATGGCCCACCCAATGGGACCATTGCAATTAGCCGATTTTATTGGTCTTGACGTATGTTTATCAATTTTGAATGTAATGTACGACGGATTCAAAAATCCTAAATACGCTCCGTGTCCATTATTAGTAAACATGGTAATGGCTGGAAAGTTAGGTGTAAAATCTGGAGAAGGTTTCTATGATTATTCCGAGAGTAAAAAAGCAGAAAAAGTTGCTGCTCAATTTTCTAAGTAAATAGGCAAAAAGCCATTAGCCATTAGTTTTTAAAACTTTTGCCTAGTAGCTATTGGCTAATCACTCAAAAAAAATGGCAAAAATAATTCCTTTTAAAGCGGTTCGTCCTGCGCCTGACAAAGTAGCCTTAGTTACTTGTAGAATGTATGATGATTATACTCCAACCGAATTAGCGGCTTGGCTTAATTTTAATCCGTATTCATTTTTACACGTAATCAATCCTGCATATACTTTTACCCATGCACAAAAGATTACTCCAGACAAACGTTTTAAAGGAGTTACTCATAAATACAATGATTTCAAAAAAGAAAATATTCTAATTCAAGAAGATAAGCCAATATTTTACTTGTACGAAATCCAAACCAAAAACAATACATTCACCGGGATTATTGCAGGAACTTCTATTGAAGATTACCAAAACAATGTGATCAAAAAACACGAAGACACGCT
Organism: uncultured Flavobacterium sp.; assembly: GCA_964565035.1. Classification (GTDB taxonomy): domain Bacteria; phylum Bacteroidota; class Bacteroidia; order Flavobacteriales; family Flavobacteriaceae; genus Flavobacterium. Next base: position 759 of record CAZMCP010000028.1, read on the forward strand.
TCAATATCGAGTTGAGCTATTTAAAGATTACTTACATCAAACAGGTTTTAATACTGAACCAGTTTTAATAACCTATCCCGACAGTACTGAAATTAATACGTTTATTACTTTACACAAAAGAAACAAACCGATTTACGAGTTTTCGACAACTAATAAGGAAAAACATACACTTTGGAAAATAGATACCCAAACCGAAATTAATTTATTAGTTGAACATTTCGAAAGTATCCCAAATTTATATATCGCCGATGGTCATCATCGTTCTGCCTCTGCAGAAATGTTGTATGAACAAGACAAATCAACTGGCAACCCTAATTTGAATTATTTTATGAGCTTTTTAATAGCCGAAAGCAATGTGAAAATATATGAATTTAACAGGGTCGTTCGTGATTTAAATGGACATACTAAAGATGATTTTATTAAACTAATAGCTGACAACTTCATTATTAAAGACAAAAAACGTGAATTGTGGCAACCTAAGCACAAATATGAGTTTGGAATGTATCTTGACGGTCGTTTTTATGCATTGGAATACAAACAAAAAGAAAACATTAAAGGTATTTTAGAAAATCTTGATGCTCAAATTTTATACGACAACATTCTTCACCCTATTTTAGGTTTAGAAGATTTACGTAATGATGAACGCATTGATTACATTCCAGGTAAACAAGCCATTTTACATATGAATGAAATGATAGATGAAGGTGAATTTGAAGTTGGCTTTATGCTTTACCCTTCTGATATTAATGAAATAAAACTTTTAGCTGATAATAATTTGATTATGCCTCCAAAAAGCACTTACATTGAACCAAAGTTTAGAAGTGGGCTTTTAGTTTACGAGTTGTAAATTAAGAAAAAAGAAGCAAAAAAAAAAAGACAAAAGATTTTCTACGACTTGCCATACTAAACGAAGTGAAGAATCTAGAAAAAATGAAATCCTTTGAAGGAAAACATCTAAACTTTAAACAGAGATTATTTACCAAATATAATTTAGCTTACTTAGTTATATTTATATTTTATTCATATTTATGTTTTACTATAGACTATTATTTTATAGCGATTGAAAGTTTATTGTTTATTATTCTTATTTTTTTAATTACAAAAAACTCAAAGACATATATTTACAAAGTTTTATTTAAAGATGAAAACATTATTTTTTTTGGAGAAAGATTCAATAAAGAATGGAAAGAAAATATAAAACTAAATGAAGTTAAAATTGTTTTAAAAGGTAAACCATCAAGAAATATTTGTAGCAGAGAATATTATTTATGTTTTATTAACAAAAACAATAGATATCAATTAAACCATTTAAATACCTTTTCAAATGAGGAAATTTTAAAAATATTTAATTATTTCAAGGAAAAGAAAAATGAAAAAATTAATTATGATGAAAAATATTTAATTGAACGAATTCAAGAAAAAATAGATAAATGTCCATAGTTCAAAACCTCAACAAAATAAAATCAACACTACCACCACACGTAACACTTGTAGCGGTTTCAAAAACCAAACCTGTGAGTGATTTAATGGAAGCTTATAATGCTGGTCAACGTATTTTTGGAGAAAACAAAATCCAAGAAATGACTGAAAAATGGCAACAAATGCCTAAAGATATCGAATGGCATATGATTGGTCATGTTCAGAGTAACAAAGTAAAATACATGGTGCCTTATGTTAAACTAATTCATGGTGTTGATAGTTTAAAGCTATTGAAAGAAATTAATCGATTAGCAGTTAAATGGCGTAAACACATCAATGTTTTGGTACAAGTGCACATTGCCGAAGAAGAAACAAAATTTGGTTTAAATGATCAGGAGTTGGCTGAAATTCTTTATTCAGAAGAACTACAACAAATGACCAATATTACCATAACTGGATTAATGGGTATGGCTAGTTTTACTGAAAACAAAACACAAATCAAAAAAGAGTTTCTTCATTTAAAATCATTGTTCGACAAATACAAAGAACTAAGTACCAACAATTGCAAAATGAATACCCTTTCTATGGGCATGAGTGGCGATTATGAATTAGCTATCGAATGTGGTAGTACAATGATTCGAGTAGGAAGTAGTATATTTGGAGGACGATAATCTATATTTTAAAAAAAAGAAGAGCCAAAACAACTAAATGTACGCAATACTTGACATAGAAACTACTGGAGGTCAGTTTAATCAAGAAGGAATTACAGAGATTGCTATCTATAAATTTGATGGACAAGAAATTGTAGACCAATTTATTAGCTTAGTAAATCCGGAAATACCTATTCAGCCATTTGTAGTTAAACTAACTGGTATTAATAATGCCATGCTACGATCTGCTCCAAAATTTTTTGAAGTAGCAAAAAGAATCATTGAAATTACTGATGGTTGCGTTGTAGTAGCACACAATGCTTCTTTTGATTACCGAATACTACGAACTGAATTCAAACGTTTAGGTTACAATTTTCAAAAACCAACACTTTGTACCGTTGAATTATCCAAAAAATTAATTCCTGGTCAACCTTCATACAGTTTAGGGAAATTAGTTCGAAATTTAGGTATTCCAGTTGCAGACAGGCACAGAGCAAGCGGAGATGCGACTGCTACGGTTAAGCTTTTTAAAATGCTATTAGCAAAAGATTCAGAAAAAGAAATTTTAAAGAGTTTCATTAAAACCGAAATCAAATCAGGAATGTCTCCTAAACTTCTAGACATTGTAGAATCACTACCTTCAAAAACTGGAATTTATTACATCCACAACGAGAAAGGCGATTTGATTTACATTGGCAAGAGTAAAAATATAAAAAAACGAGTTAATCAACATTTTACAGGCATTTCAAATAAAAGCAAAAAAATGCAGAGGGATGCATATGCCGTAACATTTGAAGAAACTGGAAGCGAATTAGTTGCTTTACTTAAAGAAAGCGAAGAAATTAAGGTTAATAAACCCATATACAATCGTGCTCAACGAAAAACAATTTTCCCTTGGGCGTTATATGCTGAAAAAGATGATAAAGGATACTTAGCCTTAAAAGTCTTGAAAGCTGATGGTCGAAAAAAAGAAATCACTTCTTTTACAACATCTCAAGAAGGAAAAAATGCATTGTTTAAAATAACTGAAAAACATCAATTGTGCCAAAAAGTAAATGGTTTGTATGATACTAAAAAAGGATGCTTTCAATATGACTTAAAACTTTGTAATGGTGCGTGTGTAGGGAAAGAAAATCCCGAAGAATATAACATTCGTGTAGAAAACTTCACCAACAATCATCAATTTAACAATCAAAATATGGTGATTGTAGATAAAGGACGAAGCACTAATGAACGAAGTGCTGTTTTACTCGAAAATGGAATATATAAGGGATACTGTTTTTATGATTTAAACCATCAAATAAATAATATAGATATTCTTAAAAATATTATTATTCCAATGCAAAGCAATAGGGATACCCGTAATATAATTCAAAACTATATTAACAAACGTAGGGTATTAAAAATTATAAAATTCTAAGTTTGAAATCTAAGAATATATTAATCACAATTATAGGTCCAACAGCCATTGGTAAAACTGCTCTTAGCATAAAATTAGCTCAGCATTTTGGTTGTGATATCCTTTCGTGCGATAGTCGTCAGTTTTTCAAAGAAATGACTATTGGCACTGCTGTTCCAAATAAAGAAGAATTAGCTGCAGCACCACATCACTTTATTCAAAACAAATCGATTTTTGAAAATTATTCGGTAGGTGATTTTGAAACAGAAGCTTTGAGAAAATTGGAAGAATTATTTGAGAAAAACAATATCCAAATCATGGTGGGTGGCTCAGGATTATATGTTGATGCTGTTTTAAAAGGTTTTGATGAATTCCCCGAAATTAATTCAGAAGTAAGAGAACAAATCAATCTCAGCTATGATAAATTAGGCATTGAATTTCTTCAAGAAAAATTAAAGAAACTTGATCCAGAATATTATTCAAAAATTGAAACTGAAAATCCGCAAACACTGCAAAATCCTCAGCGAATGAAACGATTTGTAGAAGTTAGTTTGGGAACGGGAAAACCATATTCGAGTTTTATTGGTAAAAGAAAAAATGATCGTCACTTCTCTCCTATCATTATTGGTTTAGAAGCACCTAGAGAAAATATGTATGAGCGTATCAATAAGCGAGTGGATATCATGGTAGCAGAAGGATTGTTAGAAGAAGCAAAAACTCTTTACCCTAATAGAGAATTAAATGCCTTACAAACTGTTGGCTATCGAGAACTATTTGACTTTTTTGATAAAAAAATTACTTTAGCAGAAGCTGTAGAACAAATTAAAACGAACACTCGTCGCTTTGCCAAACGTCAAATGACCTGGTTTAAAAGAACTGAGAACACAAAGTGGTTCGATTATCAAAACGATATATCGCAAATAATAAGTATAATAGAAACTACAATTCATAATTCATAATTCATAATTCATAATTATTTAAAATGCCAATTTCAGAAAATTTCACTTCCATATATTCTCATGAATGGGAAATTAATTTTACACAATGTGCTCCAAATGGCTTTTTGAAGTATGTTGATTTATGCAATTTGCTTCAGCTTACTGCAGCAGAACATTCTATACTTGGTGGGCTTAGTTTTAATGATATGCAAGAATATCATCAAGCATGGGTTTTAAGTAGAATTAGGGTTGAAGTATCTGAATTGCCTAAATGGCAAGATAAAGTTACCATTAAAACTTGGATAGAAAGTTTAGAAGGCAATAAATCGATTCGTAATATAGAAATGTATTTGAATGGTGAAAAAATAGCTGGGGCCACTACTTATTGGGCAGTTTTAAATACTCAATTACGAAAATCTGAAGCTTTAGCATTACCTCATGAACATTTTGAAAAATTCCCTGATTGGAAAGCAACTGAAAAATCATTTTCAAGAATTAGCATTAGTGAAGAAACAAATACAATTAGCGAAAGAAAAGTTCTTTTGTCTGATTTAGACATCGTAAACCATGCTAACAATACGAAATACTTAGAATGGTGTCTAGATACACTAGATTCAAAAAAAGTGCTTAAAAAGCAAATAAATACTTTTGAAATGAATTTTCTACGTGAATTGAGTTTAAACGATATAGTAAGTATTAATTGCAATGAGAATAAATCACATTTTACTGTAAGTAAAGATCATAAAGTGTGTTTTGCAATGCTACTAGAATAAACAAAAAGTCCCAGCTGAGCTGGGACTTTCTTTTTTTATAGTTAATTAGATTATTTTTTCACAACTAATCTAAAACCTTCTCCATGAATGTTTAAAATCTCTACATTCTCATCAGACTTAAGATATTTACGAAGTTTAGCTATGTAAACATCCATACTTCTTGAGGTGAAATAATTATCGTCTCTCCAAATTTTAGTTAGCGCTAACTCTCTTGGCATCAAATCATTTTCATGTAATGCTAACATTTTTAACAATTCGTTTTCTTTTGGTGACAATTTAATTGGTTCATCTCCAGGGAATGTCAAGAAACGAAGTTTTGAGTTTAATTGGAACTTACCAATATCAAATTCAAATTTTGCAACATCAGCTTTCACTTCAGAGGCTTTTCTTTGAATGATTGCTTTAATCTTCATCAACAAAACTTCAGAATCAAAGGGCTTGTTTAAATAGTCATCTGCTCCAACTTTGTATCCTTTTAAAACATCTTCTTTCATTGTTTTAGCTGTCAAGAAAATAATAGGAACTTCTTTGTTTTTTTCTCTAATTTCTTTAGCTAATGTAAATCCGTCTTTATAAGGCATCATCACATCAAGTATGCATAAGTCGTAGTTATCTTTTTTAAATTTCTCGAAACCTTCCATACCATTTTTGGCAAGAGTAACTTCAAAATCATTCATAGACAAATAGTCACGAAGTATCGACCCAAAGTTTGGATCATCTTCTACTAATAATATTTTTTTGCTTGTATCCATAATTTAATAAATTAATGGTAGTTTGATTATAAATGTACTTCCTTTTCCTTTTTCACTTTCGACCATTACTTCACCGTGATGGTCATCAACAATTCTCTTTACATAAGCTAAACCTAAACCGTGACCTTTAACATTATGTATATCTCCAGTATGTTCTCGATAAAACTTATCAAATATTTTTTTCTGTGATACTTTACTAATTCCTAGTCCTTGATCTTTTATTTTTACGACTATAAAGTTCTTGATGTTTTCAGATGTAACATCAATAACAGGCTTTTCTGGCGAGTACTTTATAGCATTTTCTAAGATGTTTACTAAAACGTTAGTAAAATGAACATCGTTTAATAATACAGTAGTCTTAACTGCTTTTAAATCAACATTAATTATCCCTTCTCTGTCTTCAACAATTAAACTTACATGCTCAACAGCTTCCTCAATAATGTCATGCATATTACATGACTCTTTCTTAATATCAAGTTCCTTTCTTTCTAGTTTAGAAATGCGCAATACATTTTCAACTTGTGCATGCATTCGCTTATTTTCATCCTTAATCATTTGAAGATAACGATGTACTTTTTCTTTATCATCAATAATTTTTGGATTCTTAATAGCATCAAGAGCTAAGTTTATAGTTGCTATTGGAGTCTTAAACTCATGTGTCATATTGTTTATAAAATCTGTTTTAATTTCAGAAATATGACGTTGTTTATTTAACTGGTTTAAAGCAGTATAATAAGCAACAATAATAATTGCCGTAAACAAGAATGCTAATGTTGCAATACCAATTAAATCTGAAATAAGAAAAGATTTTTTCTTAGGAAATGATACTAATAGTTGATACCTAGTAACACCCTCATTATCAGTAAAAATTGGCGTATCATAAGTATTCTTTTTATCAAATTTAAATTTTTCAGATTTTACTTTAGTTGCTAAACCATTACTATACACTCCAAACTCAAAAGGCGTTTTTATGCCATATTCTCTCAATTCTTTTTCAAAAAGACTTTTTAGCTGTTCCGGAGTTACTCTTTGGGCTATAGATCTAGTTGCAGCAATATCCTTAAAATTAATTTGAAATGTAGCTTTATCAAGAATATCAACGACACCCGATTTGGTAATTTTCTCAGAAGGAATAACATTATTATTCATATCTGAGTTAACGGTATTCTGATTATAAACCTCTGTTACACGCTTAGCAACATAATTTTTGATTCTTGTAGAATCATTATTTTTATCAAAGAACGAAGCTGATACTGAATAATCTTCAGGAATAATACTACTTGAATAAATAATTGTCTCATTTGTTAACTCATTTTTTTCTACATAAAAAAACTTCATTAACTCACTGCGTTGTGGTGTTTTACCAATACTATCTTTTAATTGATTGAATCTACTTAAAAAAGTATACGTTTCTTGCTCCTCAACACTTTTAGCTACATTAGCAACAACTTGTTTTACTTGATACTTAAATTGTTCTTCTTTATTTTTAAAAGAGGCATTGATCAAATAGCCTTGTACAGCAATAATACCCAATAGGGCAATAGTCATCAAAACAACCACAAAACGAAACAAGGTCTTATTCATTGCTACAAATTTAACATTTTAACATTTGTATCTTAAAAAGATTAACCAAATATTAACAAAGAGCTTGATTACTGTATTTTCTTTAAAATTTTAAGAATTTGCAAAAACTGCTCCTTAGCAAGGTCTAAATTTTCATTATAAATAACGAAATCACTACGTTCAATCCTTTCTTTTTCAGAGATTTGATTTTTAATTCTATGCAAAACCTCTTCTCTTTTTACATTGTCGCGCTTTATAACCCTATCTATTCGAGTTTCTTCAGAAGCAGTTACTGTGATTACTTTGTCGCAAAATTTATAACTTCCGCTTTCAAACAAAATAGCAGCTTCTTTTATTACAAATGGATAATCTGAATTTTTAACTACCCATTCATCAAAATGTTTTTTGACTAAAGGGTGTATTATAGAGTTTAGTTTTTTTAAATGATCTGGATTGTTAAAAACAATTTGAGATAGAATTTTTCTGTCAATCAGATTATTGTGAACAACTTTTTCGCCAAACACTTCTTTAACTTTTTGAACTGTTCTTGGATCAAGCATTATTTTTTTTGCTTCATCATCAGATATATATACAGGAATACCCTCGGCTTCAAAAAGTCTTGCAATAGTTGTTTTACCACTACCTATTCCTCCTGTTAATCCAATTATTTTAGTCATTTAAATTTTAAAGAATAGTTCAGGAAATGCTTCTTGTGGTTTTTTCTTAAGAATATTAATTTTAATATAAGATTCTATAAAACCTAATCCATATCCAAAAAACTGTCTCCATAATGCAATTATTGATAAAAAACCTACGTACACGTTTCTGTTTTTAATGCTTGAAGCAAAAAATATAAGCACTGTGTAGATAAAATATAGTTTGAGTATCCAATCGAAAGCAAAAATTAAAGAAAGAACTCCTATAATAAACACAATTACAAATAATGAAGGTAAATAAAATGTAGGCTTAGCATATTCTGGATACCAACTATTTAAAATAGGTCTTGCCTTACCAAATTTATTAACTTGAATATAAAATTTTTCCCAATCAATTCTTCTTTTATGATATACAAATGCTTTTGAAATTAATTTTGTTTTAAAACCAAGTTTCCATAAACGAATACTCAAATCTGGGTCTTCTCCTGGATGTATATTAGAAAATCCTTTTGATGCTTCAAAAGCTTTTCTGGAAATACCCATATTAAAACTTCTTGGTTGAAATTTTTCTAACTTTTCAGAAGCTCCTCTTATACCACCGGTAGTCAAAACTGAAGTCATAGTAAAATTAATAGCTTTTTGAATAGGAGAAAAACTTGGCAACATATTGTCAGGACCCCCAAAACAGTCAACAAACTCTTCATTTAAACTTTTATCAACTTCTAAAACATAGTTTTCTGGAACAATACAATCTGAGTCTAAAACTAAAAAATAATTTCCTTTAGCATAAGTCATCCCAAAGTTCCTAGAATCTCCTGGACCAGAATTGTATTTTAAATAGTAGGTAATAGTAAGCTTATTTTTATACTTATCAATAATGCTTTCACAAGGAACTGACGATCCATCTTCAACTATAACTACTTCAAATGGTTTTGAATAGGTTTGCTTTGTTAAACTTTCTAAAAGTTCATCTATCTCATCTGGACGATTAAAAACAGGTATAATAAACGAATAATTCATTCGAAAAATTTTTAACAAAGTTACATTTTTAACAAAAAAAAGTCATCACTAAGGATGACTTTTTTAACATTTATATTCTGAATATTATTCTTTTACAATCTTAATTGTGTTTTCTAAACCATCAACAGTTACTTTAACTAAATAAGTTCCAGTAGATAATCTTGATAAATCAACTTGAGATTGCATAGCATTAACTGATTTTGATAAAACTTCTTGCCCTAATAAATTATGAACAGAAACTTTAGAAATCTCTTTAGTATAAGATAAGTTTAATACATCTTTTACTGGATTAGGATATGCTTTAAAGCCTTCTAAATTAAAACTATTAACAGACAATGTATTATCAATAATATTAATATTATCTAAATATAAATTAAACTGATCAGTATTAGAATATGCCTGGAAACCAAAATAATAAACACCTGTTGCAGCTGGAACAAAATCAACTTGATTTGTTTGCATAGAATTTTGGTTAATCGACGAATGATCAGCAATAAGATTGGTCATCGAGGCAGGATTTGAAGATAAACCATACGACACTTTCATTTTTTCTGTATATGCAGTTGAATTATTTCCATAATTATAGGTTATCCTATATGTTGTACCTGCATTCAAATTAATTCCTTGAGTAAAAAACCATGTATTAGCAGGATTTGTTGCATTATATCCATATCTTAAAACTTTTGAAGTAAACCCTGACCCAGGATTTGAAGCCGTTTCCCAAACATTTCCGGTTCCTGCATTAAATACTGATGTACAAGAAGGCAAAGCAGGTGTAGTAACTGATTCGAAATCCTGAACATATGGAGGGTTAGTTGAATCACAAGGAGTTGTAAACGAATAAGGTCCTGACCAAGCACTTAAATTACCTGATCCACAATCAGCTTGTACGTAAAACTGATAAGTTGTATTAGACAATAATGACGAAATGGCATATGGATTAGCAACTCCATTAACAATAGTACCCGTTCCTTGCGTAAAACCATTTAATCCATACTCAACATTCCAAATAGTTTCAGATCCCCCAGCAGTCCAACTTAATGTAGCCGTAGATACAGAAGTTAAATTTGCTCCAAGAGAAGAAGGAGGTAAACATGAAGGCGCGGCAAAAATATTAACTGTAAAATCTAAAGTAACTCCATATGTCCCAGAGTAACAAGGATCAGGAGGTACTTGACCAGAATCCGCAGTTCCTATTCTCATTTTATGACTTCCTAGAGGTGCGCTAACTGGCATAGTAAAGGATGCATTTAGTGTAGTAGGGTTTGCAGATGTTGATGCAATACCTGTTCTTACTAACTCACCAACATCATTAAAGTCATAATCATTATTAAAATCAATCCAAATATTTGTATCGTAAGTATAACCTGTTGCAAAAGTGATTTGTACATTTGAAGATAAACCTTGGGTTAAATTAACCGAAGTTGCACTGTGGTCAAAATAAGTAACATCACTCGTTGGGAAATTTGTTGTCCCTAAAGTTACATTTGTAATTCCTGAATTATCATTACTTGATGGGTTTGAAGAACAATAACATCCATTTACATAAGTAGCATAAGACACTTCTGTACACCCAATTGCATCACCTGAAGTGTTATAAGGTATTATTGTAAAATAATATGTAGTATTCTGAATACCCATATGATTGTAAGTTAATCCAGATCCTAAATCTACATTATTCAAAATTTCTGATCCTCCACTAGTAGTTCCTAGTCTAATCTTATATCCATCTGCACCTGAAACTGAATTCCATGAAAGCAATGTTGCAAAATTACCACAAGTTGCATTAGGTGTAGCAGTAACACCCGTAGCACAAGAAGGCGCAACAGTTGGAGTTTGTCTAATCTCGAAATTATCTATAAAGAAATCAGCACTTGCTGTTCCATTATTAGTACCTTCTACACCTCTAAATGCAAATCTAATATTTTGACCAGCAAAAGCATCTAAATTAATAATGTTTGAGCTTCCTGAATTTGAAGGAACATTACCATCATTATAAGTATACAATAAAACCCAATTATCTGTTCCATTTGAAGCTAAAACTTCTACATAGTCATCATTTTCCCATGGCGTTGTTAAAGAACCAGTACCACCGGATTGAGTTACCGCTGCAAGAAATTTTAACTCATAACCAGCAGTAGGAATTGTATATAATGGTGACAAAATCCAGTCATTATCTACTGCTCCATCAATTGTAATTCTTGCAGCACCTGTTGTACCACTATTAGCAAAACCATCTTCAATCCATGAACTAGACCCAAAAGAATCTGGACCAACAAAAGAATCACCATTGTCAGCTTCTTGCCAACATGATGGAACATAAGTTGAAAAATTTTCTTGATTAGGAACTGTATAAATAGAGCATGGAGTAGTGAAAGAAAAAGGACCAACCCATGTACTTAAATCAGATGCACCACAATTTGCTCTAACATAAAACTGATAATTAGTATTAGGTGTTAAAGAATTTAAAGTGTGAGGATTAGAAACATTAGTCACTAAAGTTCCTGCTCCTTGAATAAACCCATTCAAACCATATTCAACATCCCACAATGTTTCAGATCCTCCAGGAATCCAATTTAAATCAACAGAACTAGGTGAATTAAAATTTACACTTAACCCTGTAGGAGCAATACATGAAGGAGTTAATCTAACTTGAAAATTATCTACTGAAAAATCAATATCAGCAGAACCATTTGTCGCTCCTTCTACAGCTCTAAAAGCAAATCTAACCGATTGTCCAGCATAAGCATCTAAATCAATTATATTAGTTGAACCAGTATTAGACGGTACATTAGTATTGTTATAAGTATATAATACTGTCCAGTTTGAAGTTCCAGTTGAAACTAAAACCTCTACGTAATCATCAGCCTCCCAAGCTGTGGTTGGAGCTGTGGTTACTGCAAATTGAGTAGCAGCAGCATCAAATTTTAATTCATATCCAGATGCTGGTATATTATAAATTGGTGACATTAACCAATCATTAGCTCCAATATTATAAACATTATATCTTGCAGCTCCTGTTGAGCCAACATTTCCAAAACCATCAACATCCCAAGAACTAGACCCAAAAGTTGAAGGACCTGCTGTTATATTACCATTATCTGCTTCTTGCCAACAACCTGGCACATAAGTCGCAAAATTTTCCAATGAAGGAACAGTAACATTTCCACAAGTTACAAAGTTACCTATATTAGTACCTATTGTAACGTTGAAATAATAATCATAAGGACCTGTACCACATCTTGTATATTCATAAGCTTTAATGTAATATTGTGTACCTACAGAAAGACCTGTTACTGTTACAGTAGCAGCTGTACCATCATAAATTAATTGCTGACCTGATCCCGAATAAAACGTATTAGCTGTTAAAGCTGGTCCATTTCCATTTACAGGATCAGTAAAAGTTGCTGAATCACTGATGTAAACTACTCTTCTTGTTCCGTTTCCATTAGTCCAATTTACTATAGCCTGTGAATAACCAACTGTTGCTACAGGAATAGTAACAGCTGTTATTTGAGTAGATGGATTAGCCGGATTTGAAACAATTACCGAAGCTGTTTGCGCCGATGAAGCAGAATTTGAACAAATCACATTTAATCTGTAATAAATAGGAGTTCCTGAAAAAGCAGGTGGTGTGTATGTAGCTGTAGTAGCTCCTGATCCTCCAACAGCCGGAGCCCATGCATCTCCTACTCCATTATCATTAGATTCTTCCCATTGAAAAGAAATACCAGTTGCTCCTGTTGTATAGCCTGAAGCAACTAAACTTGCAGGTGTTGAACCTGTACAAATATTCTGTGTTGCTGGAGTTACAGAACCTGCAACAGGAGTACCAGCACATGGTGTTGGAGGACTGAATCTAAAAACCTGATTAGTTGCTGGTTTAGTATTAATAGTTGTTGTTGAAATTGAACTACTCACTGCTGGTGAAGAAACACTTGTTAAATTTAAATAACTTCCCGCACCTGACCCAGTAGCAGAGCCAATACCAATTGATGCAGAACCAGAATTTACAGCTGTAGCTTCTTGTCTATAAATAAACTCAATAACATTGCTAGTTTCATATAATTTCACTTGGAAACTAATTACAGGAGTCGCAGAATTCCAATTCCATTCCCAATTTTTCCACTCAACTGTAAGTACTCTGTTTGGAGCTGCTCCTGTTAACTCATAACTAGCTAAAGAAGAAGCTGGTGTTGCTCCATCTAAATCATCCCATAAAGGAGCAATAATAGGTCTTGAAGTTGCATTAGCAGTGCTAAAATCATTAGTTGATAATGATGAAGTTCCAGCAGTATTTAAACTAATAAAACCATTAGAACTCATTTTAAATTGTGTGTAATTCACTCCTTCATAAACAAAAGTGAACCCAATGTTCTGAGCTGTGCTTATAAAAGTATCAGCTCTAACACCTGCAATTGTTGTTGCTCCAGCACTGTTATCGGTATAAGTTCCTGTTGTGTTCAGGAAACCATACGTCGATGCTGATTGTGCAAATGAAGACACAATACTAAACATCGCCAGTAGCATTAATAAAGTAATTTTTTTCATAAATAATAGTTTGATTTTGCCACTAAATTACAAAAAATTAACAAATATTTAAACAGAACTCTTAATATTTCGATAAAAAACAAAAAAACCATACAAATGCATGGTTTTTATCAATATAAAAATATTACTATTTTATAAAATACTTGGAATATTAACCATTTCATCTGTATCGGCTAAATAATCTACTCCTTTAAATCCAAATCCAAAAAGATTAAGAAAATCTTGCTTATATCCTGCTAAATCTCCTATTTCTTTCAAAGTATCTGTATCTGCTTTAGCCCATAATAATTTTACAGCATCTTGTACATCTTCACGCATTTCCCAATCATCTATTCTGATACGTCCTTTATCATCCAAAGGCACATCACCTCCACTAAATAATCTGTCTGCAAATAAACGTTGCATTTGCTCAATACAACCTTCATGTAAACCTTTTTCTTTCATTGTTTTATATAACAATGAAATATATAATGGAATTACTGGTATTGCAGAACTTGCTTGAGTAACTAGAGCTTTATTAACTGATACATAAGCTTTACCTCCCAAATCTTTTAATAAATCAGAAATTTCAAAAGCTGTTGCTTCTAAATGATCTTTTGCTCTACCAATTGTTCCTTTGCGATATACTGCTTCTGTAACTTCAGGGCCTATATATGAGTAAGCAACTGTAGTAGCACCTTGTGCTAATACTCCTGCATTTTTCATAGCTTCAATCCACATTGTCCAATCTTCACCACCCATAACAACAACAGTATTATCAATATCTTCTTGAACAGCTGGTTCTATAGATACTTGAGAAACTATCCCTGTATGAAAATCTACAGTTTTATCAGAAAAAGTTTGACCAATAGGTTTTAAAGCCGAACGATGTAAAACGCCTGTTTTAGGATGTAATCGTACAGGTGAAGCTAAACTATAAATAATTAAATCTACTTGACCTAAGTCTGATTTAATCATATCTATTGTTTTTTGTTTTATTTCATCAGAAAAAGCATCACCATTGATACTTTTAGCATACAAGCCCGCTTTTTGAGCTTCTTGTTCGAAAGCAGCTGAATTATACCATCCAGGAGTAGCTGTTTTACCAGCCGACGGTTCTTTTTCAAAGAAAACTCCAATTGTTGAAGCTCCTGATCCAAATGCCGCTGTTATTCTTGAAGCTAAACCAAATCCTGTTGAAGCTCCAACAACTAAAACTCTTTTTGGTCCATTTATTTTCCCTTTAGACTTAACATATTCAATTTGATTTTTAATGCTTTGTGCACACCCTTCAGGATGAGCTGTTAAACATATAAATCCTCGCATTCTAGGCTCTATAATCATAATGTATTTTAATTAGTTTGTATGGCAAATTTAATCTAAATAATTAGTTAAGCAAAGCTTTTGCATGTGTAATAGCGGATTCCGAAATATCTTTACCAGAAAGCATCTCGGCTATTTCAACAACTCTTTCTTCACTGTTTAATAGTTTAAGTTCTGTCACTGTAGTGTTTTCTTTATCTGACTTAAACACTTTATAATGTTGATTCCCTTTTGCAGCAATTTGCGGTAAATGGGTAATAGCAAAAACTTGCATTTTTAAGCTCATCACTTTCATTATATCCCCCATCTTTTGTGCAATTTCGCCAGAAACTCCTGTATCAATTTCATCAAAAATAATTGTTGGGAGTTTAGAATAATTTGCCAATATAGATTTTACTGCCAGCATAATTCTAGACATTTCACCTCCAGATGCTACTTTTTTAAGCAGACCAAAATCGGTTCCTTTGTTTGCAGAAAACAAAAGTTGAATTTCATCTTTACCTGTTGGTAAAAAATTATCAGCTGTCTTGATATCAAACTGAAATCTTGCATTAGGCATTCCTAATTGTGACAAAACTTCAACGATTTGATCTAACAAAGTAGGAATAGATTTTTTTCTGTTTTCAGAGATATTAGAAGATAAGTTCTCTAACAGTATTTGCTTCTCTTCTTGCTTTTGGACTAATTTTTCAATTTGATTATCCAAATCATCAGCTAAAACTACTTTTGAGTCCAAATCATTTTGGATTTCTAAAAGCTCTTCAACTGAAGCAACATGATGCTTTTTTTGAAGATTATAAATTATTTGCAGTTTCTGACTCACCAATTCCAGTTTCTCGGGATCATTAAATAATTTATCTCCTTGAATTAAAATTTCTTTTGTAATATCATCAAACTCAATTAAAACACTTGAGACTCTCTCTTGCAGTATTTTGTAATCTTCAGAAAGATTAGAAACTTTTTGAAGTGAGTTTTTAATTTCTTTTAAGCTTTGAATGATTCCAATTTCATCCTCATTCGCCAACGCTAAAGATTTATCAAGATTTTCTTTTATAAATTCAACATTATTAAGTTTCTCATAAGTTGATTCTAATTCTAATTGTTCTCCCGATTTCAAGTTAGCAGACAGTAGTTCCTCTAATAAAAAAGAATTATACTCTGATTCTTTTGAGAGTGACTCTTTTTCGATTTGAAGTTTCTTTAATTCACTCTTTAGTGATTTAAATTCTGAAAGATGTCTTTTGTAATCAGCTAAAATAGATTGATTATTAGCTATTGCATCAAGGATTTCAATTTGGTAAGATTCTTCAGTTAATTCTCTAGTTTGATGCTGTGAATGTATATCTATTAAAAACTCTCCCAAATCTTGCAATTCAGACAAGTTTACTGGACTATCATTTATAAAAGCTCTTGATTTTCCTGAAGGTAAAATTTCTCTACGAATTATCGTTTGATCTTCGTAATCTAAATCATTTGACTCAAAAAAATCTTTTAAAAAATATTTAGACAAATCAAAATTTGCTTCGATAACACATTTTTGCTCTTTGTCTTTTAATGAAGTTAAATCAGCACGATTACCCAAAACTAAACCCAAAGCACCTAACAAAATAGATTTACCTGCGCCAGTTTCACCGGTAATTATTGAAAATTGGTTAGAAAAATTCATTTCTAACTGTTCAATTAATGCAAAATTTTTAATTGATAATGAAGTAAGCATTCTGCAAATTTAGTAACTAATTTGGCTCCATTTGCTAGAATTAGTTGGAGATAACCTATTTAAGTTATCAACAACTTCGGTAATATCTACTTTTGGACCATCAGTAAATATATTAAGAATTTCATCAGATTTAGCATCAAAAAACACACGTGTTAAGTATGCATTTGGACGAACATTTGAAACCTCTCTTAGCGTTTTCAAAGCTTTTCTAATTCCTTCCTTACCTTCTTTTAAGTTATCAGCCATTTTATCTAAAGCTCCAAAATGGTACTCATAAATAGCTTTTCTAAAAGGTCCGTATGTTGGTGAAATCATATCATTAACTAAATAATATCTATTTTGATTCCCGCTTGATGTCCATGCCTTTTCT
Organism: uncultured Flavobacterium sp.; assembly: GCA_964565035.1. Taxonomy (GTDB): domain Bacteria; phylum Bacteroidota; class Bacteroidia; order Flavobacteriales; family Flavobacteriaceae; genus Flavobacterium. The sequence continues at coordinate 17,869 of CAZMCP010000028.1, forward strand.
TGAGTTTGCTGAGCATTATTAACTATATTCATGGCATTTTCAAGTGCTTTGGTCCCTCCTTCTAGCGAATAGGAATCTGCATCAACAGCAATTATCATATTTGCATAAAAAGCTAATATAGACAGTAAATTTGAATCAAATGAATTAGGATTAAAGTTTAAGTTTTGAAATTCAGTATAAGTAAAACTAACATCCTTATCATTGATGTTTAATATTGGAGAATTGTAAGTAGAATTAAATATTGGTCTTGATGCTTGAACTTGTAATGTTGCAGTAAATTGATCAACATTATTATAACTCAATATATTAAAGAAAAAAGAGCAATTGATTTTTTCAGGCCCATTAAATGTTCTATCCGTCCATTTTGTATTGTTTAAAAACTCTGTCAAAGATTTTTGTAGTGTTTTAAACACTTGTTGATTCGTTGCAGCAACTTGATCTGTATTAAATGTAACAGTGCAATTTAATTCTTGAGCCTGTGATAAGCTAAAAACAAAAAAAGCAATAACCGTAAAAATTTTACGCATAATGAGTTATAATTTTATTTACAATATCTATAGCCACTTCCTCTTTAGATTTTAATACCTGAGGTTCTACTAAAAAGTTCTTATCTATAAATGTTACTTTGTTAGTTAGTTTACCAAATCCAGCTCCTGTATCATTCAAGGAGTTTAACACTATCAAATCTAAGTTTTTTTTCTGGATTTTTTGCTTCGCGTGTTCAATTTCATTTTCAGTTTCTAATGCAAATCCTATTAAAAACTGATTTGTTTTAATTTCTCCTAAAGAAGCTAAAATATCTTTTGTTTTTTCCAACTCAATAGTAAACGAAGAATCTGACTTTTTTATTTTTTGAGATGCAACATTTTTTGGTCTATAATCTGCTACAGCTGCTGCTGCAATAGCAACATCAACATTATTAAAATATTCATGACAAGCATTATACATATCTTCTGCAGAAGTAACTCTAATCAAGTTAATAGAAGAATTTAAAGTTTTTAAGTGAGTAGGACCTGAAACTAAAGTAACTTGAGCACCTAAATTTGCCGCAGCATTTGCAATATCAAACCCCATCTTACCTGATGAATGATTTCCTATAAAACGAACAGGATCAATTGCCTCATATGTTGGACCTGCAGTTACAAGTATTTTCTTGTCTTTAAGGGGTAACTTATTTTCAATATCTTTTTCTAAAAAAGAAATGATGTTTTCAGGCTCAGCCATTCGACCTTCACCAGACAAACCACTCGCTAATTCTCCACTCTCTGCTGGTATTATTGTGTTACCAAAACGTTTTAATGCATCGAAACTAGCTAAGGTAGATGGATGTTTATACATATCTAAATCCATTGCAGGTGCAAAATACACAGGACATTTTGCAGAAAGATAAGTTGCAATAAGCAAATTATCACAATTCCCATTTACCATTTTAGACATGGTATTAGCTGTTGCAGGAGCAATAACCATAAAATCTGCCCAAAGTGCTAAATCAACATGATTATTCCATACTCCATTAGCTTCCTCTTCATTAAAAAAAGAAGAATAAGCTGGATTTTTGGATAAAGTAGAAAGTGTTAAGGGAGTAACAAAATCTAAAGAAGCAGGTGTCATAATCACTTGGACCTGAGCACCTGCTTTAATAAAAAGTCTAACCAACAGTGCTGATTTGTAAGCAGCAATTCCACCAGAAACTCCTAGTATTATTTTCTTACCACTTAAAACCGACATGATAGTTGTTTTATTTTGTAGATTTATAGTAAATTTTATTTTCTAACCATTCTTGAACAGCTAAAGCATGAGGTTTTGGTAATTTTTCGTAAAATTTAGAAACTTCAATTTGTTCTTTGTTTTCGAAAATTTCCTCAAGACTGTCATTATATGTAGCAAACTCTTCTAACTTTTCAATTAATTCTTTTTTAATTTCAGAATTAATTTGATTAGCTCTTCTTGCCATAATTGTGATAGCTTCGTAAACATTTCCAGTTGGCTCTTCAATTAAACTTTTGTTGTAAGTTATTGTATTTACTGGAGCAGTTGTTTTCTTTAAATCCATCCTTTTACTTATTTTGAAATTGTTGTAAATCCTTATCTATTCTAGCTAACATTTCATCAGCTTTTTCTTTATATTCTGTACTTGAATTAAATTTAATCAAAGCACTGTAAGCTACTTTTGCAGAATTTAATCTCTCTTCCATTTTGCTTGGCACACTATTAATCGCCAATTGGTAACTTGAATCAAATTTATAATATAAAGCTTTTTCTTTAAATGGTGTTCCTGGGTAATCTGAAATAAAATTATCCAATGCTTTAATTGCAGCTTTATAATCTGAAATTGTATTATACTGCTTTGCTATTTCAAATGCTTTTTTCTCTAATTTTTCTCTTAATTCTTTAATAATAGCATTTGCTTCATTTGAGAATTTTGAATCTGGGTACTTCTCTATAAAGCTTTGCATTTTAGTTATTGCTTTATCAGTATCTACTTGATCTAAAGTATACACTGGAGACAAATGATAAAAAGATTTTGCTCCTAAAAAAGCAGATTCTTCAACTTTCTCACTTTTTGGATACATTGACGCTAAACTCTCGAACTGGTATCCTGCTAAATAATATTGTTCTGTTTGATAATATGATTGAGCGAACATATAGGTTAACTTCTCACCTTCTGGTTTGCCGCGATAAGCTGGTGCAATTTGTTCAAACAAACGGATTGCTTTATTATATTTTCCAGCTTCATACTTATTTTGAGCAACTTGAAATTTTAGAGCAGGGTCTTCAGATTTAAGTGCTTTTTGATATTCACTGCAAGAAGACAAAGCAAAAACAAGCAGAAATATATATAGTAATTTATTCATATTTATTCAAAATCCTCAATTTTATTGACTTTTTTTAGCCACAAAACGAACTGCAAATTTAGTTATTAATTTGTATATACAAAACTTTATTTTTTTATTACTTTGACAATTGTTTTGTAAAAGCATCCAGACGATTAGCTAAATTTTCATTTACATTTACTAATGGCAGTCTTAACGTGTTCTCCGAAAGCTGTAATGATTTAAAAATCTCTTTTATACCACCAGGATTTCCTTCTTCAAAAATCATATCAATACTATCCATTAACTTATAATGTAACGCATATGCTTCATCAACTTTTCTTTCTAACCCTAAACGAACCATTGTAGAAAATTCTTTGGGATAACCTTCTCCTATAACAGATATTACTCCTGCACCACCTGCTAAAACCATTGGTAAAGTAATCATATCATCACCAGAAATTACTAAAAAATCTTTAGGCTTGTGCTGAATTAATTTCATCGCTTGTACAATATCTCCAGCAGCTTCTTTTATACCTATTATATTTTTAAAATCATTAGCTAAACGCAATACAGTTTCAGGAAGCATATTACTGGCTGTTCTTCCTGGAACATTATACACAATAACTGGAATAGGAGAATTTTCTGCAATCAATTTAAAATGCTGGTAAATACCTTCTTGTGTTGGTTTATTATAATAAGGAGATACAGATAAAATTGCTTGGAATTTAGATAAATCTCTAGTCTTCAACTCTTGTACTACATCATGTGTATTGTTTCCTCCTACACCCAAAACTAAAGGCAATCTTCCACTATTAGTCTCTACAATTGTTTTGATTACCAATTCCTTTTCGTCATGAGATAAAGTTGCAGTTTCTGCAGTTGTTCCTAAAACAACTAAATACTCTACACCTCCTTCAATAACATAGTTTACAATTTTTTTTAAAGCTTCAGTATCTACCGAAAAATCTTTTTTGAAAGGGGTTACAAGCGCTACCCCTGTTCCAACAAATGCTTGCATGTTTAAATTTTGTTTAAAATTTTTAAATATCTGAACAACTCATGTACAAAAACCTTATAGTTTTCTACATTCGTATTAATCATTAAATGATTGAGTCTTTTATCGACAGTTGAAAATCCAACTTTAAATAAAGCTTTTGATTGATGTGTAGCCAAAAGCAATGGTTTTTTTTCAGTATCATAGTAACTTATAAGCATATCGAAATGGAATTTTAAAAATTCGGCTACAAATTCTTGTTTAAATTCTCCCCTCCAATTCATATTTTTCCTACTGAAAGTATCATGAATTAACTGCTCATTTTTCTTTATTTTATTTTTAAAAATCAGAATTTTTATATCAGATTGAACTATCCCGCTAGATATCAATTCCTTCACCAACTCCTCTGTTTGCTGGAAATAACTCTCATCAACCAATACTCCTACTGTTTTAATTGTAGAGTTAAGAGAACTTGGCTTGACATTGTCTAAACTAGATTTTAATATTTTTTTTAATGATAATTCTTTTATATACTTTATAAACATATTACATTTACCGTTTCAAAACTTAAGAACAAATTTAAGCAATTAAGATTCGATTAATATGGTAAATGTAAAAAAGAGTGTCACAGTTTTAAAGCATTTTGTTTTAATTTTAACGTTATCGTTAATGGGATACGAATGTGCAGCTCAAACTGTAGTCACAATTATTGAAGGAAAACAAATTAACATTAATGAAAATTACCCCACTAAACAAGAGTATGAATCTTTAGTTTCTCCTTTTAGAGATAAAATTAATAAAGACCTTGATGCTGTTTTGGCTATTTGTCCAGAAACATTAGATAAAAGCAAAGGGCAATGGCAATCTAATATAGGAAATATGTTAGCTAGTGTTGTACTTGAAAAAGGAAACCCAGTTTTTAATAAAAGAGAAAATAAAAACATTGACTTGTGTATTCTTAACCATGGTGGTATTCGTGCAATAATGCCTCAAGGTAATGTTTCTGCTAGAACTGCGTTTGAAATTCAACCTTTTGAAAATTCTGCTATTGTAGTAGGTATTAAAGGTGAGCAAATTGCTGAATTTGCTGATTATTTCATTAAAGAAAAAAAACCTCATCCTACTGCAGGAATTTCTTTTACAATAACTGTAGATAATAAAGCAAAAGACATTAAAGTAAACAATGAGCCACTTGTTCTAGATAAAGTTTATTATGTTGTAACATCTGATTATTTAGCGAATGGTGGAGACAAAATGGACTTTTTCAAGAAGAGTGTATCTTCTACAATTCTTGATTATAAACTTCGAAATATGTTGATTGATTATATGAAAGATGTAGACACCATCAAAGTAAACAATGAAGTTAGAATAAACCAAGAAAAATAATACTAATGAAAAGAAGAGATTTTATCCAAAAAACTGCAGCGGGAACTACATTATTAGGTCTTGGAGGTTTATCATTGAGTAGTTTTGACTCTGCTGTTGATGTTAAAAAAATTACTATTTTACATACAAACGATACACACAGTCATATTGACCCTTTTCCAGAAAATCATCCTAAAAATCCAAATCAAGGAGGTGTTGCTAGAAGAGCAGCATTAATTGAACAAATCAGAAAATCTGAACCTAATGTTTTACTACTTGATGCAGGTGATATTTTTCAAGGAACTCCTTACTTTAACTATTATGGAGGTGAATTAGAATTTAAGCTAATGAGTATGATGCAATATGATTTAGCAACAATTGGTAATCATGATTTTGATAATGGCGTAGAAGGATTATTAGCACAATTACCACATGCTAAATTTGAATTTGTATCTGCAAACTACGATTTTAAAAACACAGTTCTTGATACTTTTGTAAAACCTTATAAAATTTTCAAAAAAGACGGTATTAAAATCGGTGTCTTTGGTTTAGGTGTTGAGTTAGATGGATTAGTTGATAAAAATCTTTACAAGGAAACAAAATATTATAATCCTATTGAAATAGCAACAGACATCACGAAAAAACTAAAAGATGAAGAAAAATGTGATTTAGTTATTTGTCTTTCTCATATTGGTTTTGAATACAAAAATGATGCTAATAAAGTTTGTGATATTATGTTAGCTAAAAAAACTAGAAACATCGATTTAATTATTGGCGGTCACACTCATACTTTCTTAGATAAACCCGTGATTGAAAAAAATCTAGATGGTCAACAAGTATTAATCAATCAAGTTGGTGCTTATGGAATTAACCTTGGGCGAATTGATTTCTATTTTGACAACAAAATGAATTTATCAGCTTCTGGAAGAAGAATTTTTATTTAATCTTTTTTCTTCAGAAAGAATCATAAATTTATAAAAACCATATTGGGCAAAACAATACAAGGCCATAGATATGGGTTGAAAAGTGATAACAGAAAGATAAAAAACCTTTATAACTAGTAATATTTGATTTACTGTAAAAAGTAAAGTACTTATTAAAAGCCAATAATTTTTTCTGTTATCATTTATCATATAAACTCCCACTGACAATCCTCCTAAAAAACTCATAAACATAGATTGTATAATATATACGAATAATCCATCGCCAAGTTCATCAAGCGTCAAACATATAAGGTAAAAGTATATAAACAAAAAGGGAAGACTACCTATAATTACAGGAAAATAACTCTTAATTTTAATAAACCTCATAATCAAGTAAATAGTTATTATCCTATAAACCAAAAAAGTTGTTGCTCCAAAAATTATAAAATCAAAATCTTCGTTGTATATGAATAGTATATTTGCAATAAATGCAAAAAAAAGAGCTATTAAATAATATGGATTTCTAATTGAGGATGTAGTCCAGTAAAGGAGCATTAAAATAGGCATTAAAAGCATTTTGAATATAAAAATAAAACTCCGATATTCAAAAAACTCTGCAATAGCTTCAGATAAAGAGACTAAAAAGAAAAGACCAATTAGTATATTTACCTCAGAGGGCGAACTGTCCAATTTATTTTTATCTACTTTCATCTTTACTTTTTCCTTCCAATAAATCATTAGCGCTTGTAATGTATTTTACCATGTAATAGTATGAAATAAATTGTCCAGCAACATTTAATGAAATAAAAATTTCAATCTTCAAATAAAAGTTATAAATGGCAAAAAAAACATCCGAAACAATAAAACATATACACATTAATAATGCATAATAACTCCTCAATGTAGATTTATTTAAATGATTATAACAAATCAATGCAGACAATACACTTAAAATTATTCCATAAAAAACAAAAACATTAAATTCTAGTTGATCAATATCTTTCATTAAATCCAATACAACACTGAGAACAAATAAAAAAAACACTGAAAATCCTAATAAAGGAATTGATTTTTTATTTGTAAAATTTTTAATTCCAATATCATTAAGTATAAAATATGTAAAAATTAAATACATACAAATATTGAAAAAGGCAATGGGTAAAGTACTATTTGGCAAATTAATTAGCACAAGCATGTCTGCAGTAAAACTAAAAAAAACTGCAATGGTAAAAAGTAAATTCACTTCTCCTTTACAAAGCTGGACATAAAAAAAATATATTGCAGGCACTATCATAGGCTTTGCTATCAATTCGAAAGCCTCACAATTAAAAGAGACTCCAACAATAGCAAATATTGTAGCTAAAACATATAATATCAAAGATGGGTAATTAACCTTCATTTATACTATTTAAGTAATCGTTATTTTCAAACCTATGAATATTTCTTCTTATGAAATAAACTACAATAAAAAAGTATGAAATAATTTGTAGTGTAAATTCAAGATAATTTAACGCTTCAATACTAAAAATCATATTAGTAATCACAAAAATAACATCTGCAATTAAGGCAAATGTTGCCGCTATTAATATATTAAAAGCAAAATCATAATCGGTTACTAAATATAAGTATAAACTTAATGAGATATATAATGCTAAGATTATTCCATATGCAATAACCGGTATAACATATTCGGGATTTGTTTTAGCAAAAGAATCAATCAAAAAATACATCGCTACCATTAAACTCAGAAAAGCGAAAATCACTGCTGCGATATTTACTTTCCTTATTTTATACAATCTTAACTCAAAAACATCTTCAATAACAACTCGTAACAATAAAAGGTAAGGAATAAAATCTAATGCCATTACATATAAAGTCGCCTCTTCTATTGCTAAAAGAGCAATAACATCAGAAATAAAATAAATCAATAAAATAATAATTAAACTAGTATCAATTTTAAAATCATTTACTGTTATATAATAAATAAACAATGCAGGAATAATAGAAGGCTTAGTTAACAACATTAACCATTCACTATCACAAATCATAGCAATAACTGCTAGAATACTAGCAATTATATAAAAGTATACTGGAGTATTTTTAATTATCATTTATCAATAGTTCAAAATCAGTTTCAGATATTATAGGTACGCCTAATTGATTTGCTTTTTCAAGTTTAGCTGGCCCCATATTATCACCTGCCACTACATAATTTGTTTTTGCAGAAATAGAACTACCTACCTTTCCGCCATTATCCTCAATTGCTTTTTTTAGTTCGTCTCGAGAAAACTTTTCAAATACGCCAGAAACAACAAATATTTTACCTGAAAGCCTATCTGAAACAGCTGTAGTTTCTTCTTCAACTAATTCTAATTGAACACCATACTGCTTTAACCTATTAACAATGTTCTTATTTTCTTGATTTTGAAAAAACTCAACAACACTTTGCGCAATTTTTTCACCAATCTCGTCTACAAGTGTCAAATCTGTAACAGAAGCCGAAGCTATAGCATCAATTGATTTGTAGTGTTTAGCTAACTTTTTAGCAACTGTTTCTCCAACATATCTTATCCCTAAAGCATATAAAACCCTGTCAAACTTTATTTCCTTAGATTTTTCTATCCCATTAATCAAGTTTTCTGCCGACTTTTCGGCCATTCTCTCCAAGGGAATGATTTGTTCTTTTTTAAGTTCATACAAATCGGCATAATTTGTGACCAATCCGTTGTTAAATAATAGAGCAACCGTTTCACCACCTAAACCTTCAATATCCATAGCTTTCCTAGTAATATAATGCTGAATTCTCCCTATGATTTGTGGAGGACATCCATAAAAATTAGGACAATAATGATTTGCTTCCCCATCTTTCCTTTCCAATGGAGTATCACATTCTGGACATTTTGAAATGTATTCAGTCACAGGAGCGCTTGAACTTCTTTTTGATAAATCAACACCAATTATTTTTGGAATAATCTCCCCTCCTTTTTCAACAAATACTTCATCTCCAATTCTAATGTCTAATTTTTCGATTTGATCAGCATTATGTAACGAAGCTCTTTTTACAATTGTTCCAGCTAATTGTACAGGTTCCAAGTTTGCCACTGGAGTAATAGCTCCAGTTCTCCCAACTTGATACGATATTGAATTAAGCTTAGTGGAAACTTGTTCTGCTTTGAACTTATAAGCAATTGCCCAACGAGGCGATTTTGCAGTGTACCCTAATTCTTCCTGATGATTTAAGTCGTTTACTTTAATTACAACTCCGTCAGTTTCGTATGGTAATTCATGTCTATGAGTATCCCAATAATTAATAAATTCTAAGACTTCATCAATATTTTTAGCTAATTTTGATTGAACAGGTACTTTGAAACCCCATTCTCTTGCTTTTTCTAATCCTTCAAATTGTGTAGAGAAGGGTAAATTAGAACCAATTAAAGAATACAATAAACAATCTAATGGACGTTTTGCTACCTCGGCACTATCTTGTAGCTTTAAACTTCCTGAAGCTGTGTTTCTGGGGTTAGAATAAGGTGTTTCGCCAATTTCAATTAACTCTTGATTCATTTTCTCAAAACCAGCTAATGGCAATATAATTTCACCTCTAATATCAAACTTGCCAGGAAAATCACCTTTTAATTGTATAGGTACTGCTTTAATAGTCTTTATGTTGTTTGTAACGTCATCACCTTGAAATCCATCACCTCTGGTGAGAGCTCTTTTTAATTTCCCATTTTCATACGAAATACTTATTGAAGCTCCATCATATTTAAGCTCACAAACATAACTCATTGAAACATTACCTAATATTTTTTGTGCTCTAACTTCCCAATCTAATAAATCTTCTTTAGAATAAGAATTATCTAAAGAATACATTCTATTTTCATGAACGACTGTCTCAAAATTTTTAGTAATTGCACCTCCAACCCTTAGAGTGGGTGAATTTTCATCAAAATACTCAGGATGTTTATTTTCTAATTCTTGAAGTGATTTTAATTTAGTATCAAATTCAAAATCAGATATTGTTGGATTGTCTAAAACATAATAATTATAATTATGTTGATTAAGCTCTTCTCTTAGGGCTTTTATTTGCTCTAAAACACTCATATATAAAAAGAAAAAATTGGCCAGTTAGTTTATGCAACTAATTTAACCAATTTCTGATAAAATATAAATTTATATATAGAAAACTATTTCTCTAATATAGAATTCATTTGATCGTATAGCTCACCTTTACTAAAAATAGCTCCTTGTTTAATTAATCCAAATATTTCTTCATTTCTATCTCCAGCAAAGACCTTTTGCCCTCTTTGCACCTCAACAGTATCTGTAAAAAGATTATCACTTAGCCATTCAAGACCTTTTTTAGTTAAAAAGTCAACATCAGCAACATCTGTTTTTATGATTATAGTTTGCAAATGAACCTCGGTACAATTAAAAAGGAAAATAAAATTTTTAGAATAATGCTCTAAATATTTTGCATTAGTCAATACGCCTTCCCAAATTAAATCTGAAAAGACATCGATTTCTTGTTCTGCAACTTCTGGTTTGTGTTGCTTGATCAAATCCCATTCATTTTTATCAATTTGCTGAGCAGCTAAAAAATTAATAAACTCAGAATGCAATTCTTCTAATTGTTCTTTTGATAATCTAGTATATTTCATTTCTTAAAGATACAAAAAGTCCCGCCTAAGCGGGACTCTTCAATTTATTTAAAACAGAAATTATGCTTGTTCAGCAACAATTTCGTAAGCTAAATCAACGATTACATCACGGTGTAAACGAACTGAAGCATTGTATTTTCCAGTTCTTTTAACAATACCTGAAGTGATGAATTTTTTATCAATTGAATGACCATTTTTCTCTAAAACCGCAGCTAAATCAGCGTTAGTAACAGAACCAAAAAGTTTTTCACCTCCTGCTTTAGCAGTGATTTTAATTTCTAAAGCTTTTAAAGCTTCTGCTAAGTTTTTAGCATCAGCAACAACTTTAGCTTCTTTGTGTGCTTTTTGTTTTAAGTTCTCAGCTAATACTTTTTTAGCAGATGGAGTAGCTAATACAGCTAATCCTTGAGGAATTAAAAAGTTACGTCCGTATCCTGGTTTAACAGTTACTACATCATCTTTAAATCCTAGATTTTGAACGTCTTGTTTTAATATAATTTCCATGTTGTTGTCCTTTTGTATTTTTTAGAAGTTAGTCCCGACGTTGTCGGGACAACAACTGATATTTTTTAATTATTTTAATAAATCAGCTACGTATGGCATTAAAGCTAAGTGACGTGCTCTTTTTACCGCTACAGATACTTTTCTTTGGTATTTTAAAGAAGTTCCTGTTAAACGACGAGGAAGGATTTTACCTTGCTCATTTACGAATTTTAACAAGAAGTCAGCATCTTTATAGTCGATGTATTTGATTCCTGATTTTTTGAAACGACAATATTTTTTTTGTTTGTTCGTATCAATGTTTAAAGGCGTTAAATATCTGATATCTCCGTCTTTTTTTCCTTTTGCAGATTGCTCGATTGTTGACATGATAATTAAGCTTTTTTAGATTTTAATTTTTCTCTTCTTCTTTCAGCCCAAGCTACTGCGTGTTTGTCTAAACTTACAGTTAAGAAACGCATAACTCTTTCATCACGACGGAATTCAGTTTCAAAACCAATTAGCACATCACCTTCAGCTTGGAATTCAAACAAATGGTAAAAACCAGATTTTTTGTTTTGAATTTCGTAAGCCATTTTTTTCAAGCCCCAATCCTCTTTGGATACCATCTTAGCACCTTTTGAAGCTAAATAATCTTCAAACTTGCTTACTGTTTCCTTTACCTGAGTTTCAGATAAAACGGGATTCAAGATGAAAACAGTTTCATAATGATTCATAATAATAAAATTTATTTGTTAAAAATGTGGGTGCAAAAGTAGTCTTTTTATTTCAATACACAAAACAAAAATCAAATAAATCGATGAAAGCCATTTTTTTACATAAAATAGTTTGGTGTTTCAATAAAAAACTATATTTTTAACAAACAAATCTATTAAAAAGACGCTTATGAAATTGAACTGTATTGTTGTTGATGACAGCTCTATTCAGAGAATTTTGGTAACAAAATTAGTAGATGCTCACCCTAATCTATCATTGGTTGGCGAATTTTCTAACGCTGTCGAAACCAAAAACTGCTTGGCTACAAAACAAGTTGATTTGTTATTTCTTGACATTGAAATGCCAGTTATAAACGGATTTAACTTATTAGATGGTCTAAAAGAAAAACCACAAATCATATTTATCACCGCTAAAGCAGAATATGCAGTTAAAGCGTTTGATTATGATGCTACAGATTACCTGCAAAAACCTATAACGAAAGAACGTTTTAATGCAGCCATAAAAAGAGCTATGGACATGTATCAATTACGTCGTGAAAGTGTGGAAGAAGAAGGAGAGCATATCTTTATCAAAAGTAACCTGAAAAAATTAAAAATCTATACTTCTAAAATTAAATGGATAGAAGCTTATGGAGACTATGTAAAAATAGTAACTGAAGACGACAGCCACTTAGTGTTGTCTACCATGAAATCTTTTGAAAAAGATCTATCAAAAGAAAAATTCATTAGAGTACATAAATCTTTCATTATCAATATTGATAAGATAGAAAAGTTTAACAGTAAATTCGCAGAAATAGGAGTAACAAAAATACCTTTAAGTCGTAACAAAAAAGAAGATTTAGTAAAAGCTCTAGATTCTTAGTAATAATCGACATTTACAACAATCTTAATACTTCTGTATTGAGAAATTGCATCAAAACTATTTAGAATTTTCTGAATAGTTTTTTTTGTTTTAGACAAATGGTATTCTTGCGGAATCTTTATTAAAATAGTTCGAATGTATTCATTTCTAATTTTGCTCACTGGAGGTTCTTCTGGGCCAAGAACAGGAATGTCAAACTGTTGTTTTAAGACTTGATACAACCACATTGAACCTTCTTTGAGTTTATCAAAATCTTTATGTTTTAAGGTCAGTTTTATCAATTTATAATATGGCGGATACTTATATATATACCTCTCATATGATTGTTCTTTAAACATCCCGAGATAATCATTATTCGTCACCTGTTGAATAGTATTATGTAAAGGGTTATAGGTTTGAATAATCACTTTGCCTTTTTTATCAGATCTCCCTGCCCTACCCGACACTTGTGTCATCATTTGATAGCTGCGTTCAAATGCTCTAAAATCTGGAAAATATAACATCGAATCGGCGTTTAAAATTCCCACAATCGATACATTATCAAAATCCAATCCTTTAGCCAGCATTTGCGTTCCTACTAAAATATCAATTTCTCTATCAATTATTTTCAAAATTTCCCTTTTAGCTTTTCCCTTCTCATCTGGCAAAAATAATTTCATGAATTCTGAATACATATCATTATCAACTATTTCATTGTTGGAGGACTCCATTTTATTATAAAAATTTTAGAAGTATTAATAAATCATCAAAGCTGCTTTTTGTAGCTCATAGAAAAGAAATTTTGCAACAAGCAAAAGCCACATTTCAAGGAGTTTTAAAAGATAATAATTTTGGAGATTTATGGGTTGATGGAATGGAACCAAGTTCTAATGAATATGTTTTTGCTTCGGTTCAAACGCTAAACAATAGATTAAAAAAACCCGTTGGGTGTAATTATTTAAAGTAAAAAAAATAGGTTAAATATTG
>CAZMCP010000029.1:0-28982 GCA_964565035.1 uncultured Flavobacterium sp.
GCCACGGGTAATAGCTCTTTTGGAGGTATTGATAACTGGATTCGTCATACTAAATATATATATAGATTCAACAAAGACAAGTTAATTCCAATAGAAAATGAAGAAGAACGCTTTAATAAATTTGTTGAGTTGAATGTAAAAGAGCAAGTTCTAAATTTAGCGAAAACATCTATCGTGCAAACCGCATGGAAAAATGGTCAAGAGTTGTTCTTACATGGCTGGGTTTACGGATTGAATTCAGGATATGTGACTGATTTGGAAGTAAATTTTTCAAAAAATGATGATTTGCATGAGTTATATCAGCTAGATATTTAAGAATTATTTATTATATAAAATAAAGGCGATTGTACTAAATGTAGTACCTTCGCCTTTTAAAAATTTACTTATCACCGAATGGAAGATTTCAATTGGTTACAATTACTTAACCCAGAATTCTATATTTTATTAGAATTTGGAGGTATTAAAATAGGTTTATTAGTTGTTTTGTTTATTGTTTTTGCCGAAACTGGTTTGCTTGCCGGATTTTTTTTGCCAGGAGACAGTTTGTTGTTTTTAGCAGGTATTTATAGCGAGACTTTAATGCAACAAATATCATTAGGAAACGATTTTTTAAACGTAACTGTATTTGCATTATTGGTTTCAATAATGGGAATTCTTGGTAATATGGCTGGTTATTGGTTTGGAGCTAAAAGTGGAACTTACCTTTACAATAGAAAAGATTCTTTTTTGTTTAAAAAGAAATATTTGTACCAAGCCAAAGAGTTTTTTGAAAAGTATGGAAATAGAGCTATTGTTTTTGCACGTTTTTTACCCATAGTAAGAACATTTGCTCCTGTGATTGCAGGAATTGTGTCTATGGATAAAAAGAAATTTATGTTTTATAACATTATAGGTTCTTTTTTATGGTCATATTCTATGATTTTTTCGGGGCATTATCTTCATGCATTTTTCTTGAGTAATTTTGGTATCGATTTAAAACATTATATTGAATTTATTGTAATTGGAATTGTAGCCTTTACAACTTTCCCAGTGCTTTGGAAAATATTTAAAAAGCGAGTTCACATCGAATAAACTAAAAGATTCATAAATGAAATATATTGTTAGACTCAGAACAGCAGTTCTTTTTTTAATGATATTCTTAAAAGGGTATTCTCAACAAACTTCGAATAATAAAAATGTATGGTTGCATTATTCTGGGAAAAATAAATTCTCAGAAAAACTGTCTTTTACATTAGAAGCAACGATGAGGTATGCCGATGGTTTTTCTCAAAAACAACAATGGTTTGTTAGACCATCTTTAGATTATCAATTTACGAAAAGAATTAATGCAAGTATAGGATACACCCATTATGATACTTATGTGTATGGAGAGATACCTATGAATAAAATAACCACTCCTGAAGAACATGTTTGGTTGCAAGGAATGTTTGTGTACACAACTGATAATTTTAAATTCACACATAGATTGCGCGATGAAAATCGATGGGTAGGATTAGCTACTAATGATGCGAATGGTAATTATGTAATAGATGATTATGCCTATAGAAATCGCTTACGATATATGTATTTGATTAATTATTCAATTACAAAAAAGGACAATACATCAAAGCTTTTTGCTTCTTTAGGTGATGAGGTCTTTATGAATATTGGCGTAAAAGAAGCTAAAACATTTGTACAACAAAATAGGGTGATTGCTGGTTTTGGATACAATATCAATGCAAATCATCAAATTCAAATCAACTACATTCATCAAAATATTTGGAATCTAAAAAATACTTTAGTAGAGGACAATCCCACTTTAAGAATATCTTACATTACTAATTTTGATTGGTACAAAAAAAGTGAATAATAGAGAACCCCGATTGCGAAATCGGGGTTTTGTTTTTAGATGAGTTATGAACTCATTTAGAGGTAATATTAGTCAACTACAATTTTGTAATTGTTTGAAGTTGTATCTTCACACATATCGTTAGAACCATCTGTAGTAAAATTAGGACTAACTTTTATTTTTACAGTAAATGAATATGTTCCAGTAGTATTAGGGGCACCATAAAAATTAATTCCGTTGCTATTGAATTTTTTATAGTTTATCCCTGGAGGTAGGTTTCCTTCTATTATGATATCAGATATGAAATAACTATCTGTACTTGTGTTGGCCATTTCAAAATAAATATTGTCACTATATTGTTGGAAAGCTACGGCCGTATTCATCTGTTTTGAAATTAGATTCGGTTTTATCCCAAGTAGGCAATCTGTTGTGTTTTTTTCACAATTGGTAAAGGTGATGAGTATAAAGAAAAGAGATGATAATTTAAAGATTATATTTTTTTTCATTAGGGTTTATTGATATTTAGAGTTAATTGACTAGGTTGATTTCTGAAAAATTTGTTTAAAGATATAGTTTTGCCTTTAAAGTGATTCAGTTTTATTTCTATGCTAAAAGAATGTTTTTATTTTTTGTTCACCAGTTGATATAATAAAATTTCCAAAAGGATTATCTGATTTTTTTGATTTCTCTAAAAATATAAACACCAAACAATATTTGTTCTATTGCAAGTATAGTAATAATAAATGTGGTAATACCTGTTGAGCTCCCTTCTAAATTATTTAGACTCTGATGATTAATGAAAAGCATTGAAATTTGTAGAAAAAAAATTATTGTAGCAGATATTAATACATGAAAAATAAAAATTTTAAGATTTATATTTCCCGCTTTTTTGAAAAGTAAAAGAGAAGTTATAGTAGGAATTATGAGGATTATAATCGTGGAAATTAATGAAAAATAAGAAGAGGGTAAAATTGTGATATGTTTACCTGGAAGAATTGATGTAGATAGATTTAGAGGATAAATCGATAATTGGATAATTAGGATTAGAGTTGCAAATGTTATAAGAAATATTGTTTTTTTTCATTATCAAAATATTTTAATCATAGTATGAAAAAAGCTGTTCTTTAATAAGAACAGCTTTTTAAATTATAAAATGTTATCTATCGATTACATCATTCCTGGCATTCCACCACCCATTGGCATACCGCCACCAGCGTTTTCTTCTTTAATATCGATTAAAGCACACTCAGTAGTTAAAATCATACCAGAAACTGATGCAGCGTTTTCTAAAGCGACACGCGTTACTTTTTTAGGGTCGATAATTCCTGCTTCAAGCATGTCTACATACTCGTCAGTTTTAGCATTGTAACCAAAGTTATCTTTACCTTCTGCTACTTTAGCCACTACTACAGATCCTTCTAAACCTGCATTTTCTACAATAGTTCTTAAAGGAGCTTCGATAGCACGAGCTACGATTTGAATACCTGTTGCTTCGTCTGCGTTTTGAGTGTTAATATTTGCTAAAGCAGCTTTTGCGCGTAATAAAGCTACACCACCACCAGCTACTATGCCTTCCTCAACAGCTGCACGAGTTGCATGTAATGCATCATCTACACGGTCTTTTTTCTCTTTCATTTCTACTTCTGAAGCAGCTCCAACATAAAGAACAGCTACACCACCAGCTAATTTAGCTAAACGCTCTTGTAATTTTTCGCGATCATAATCTGATGTAGTTGACTCCATTTGTGCTTTGATTTGGTTCACGCGATTTTTAATCATTTCGTTGTCACCAGCCCCGTTTACAAGAGTTGTATTGTCTTTATCGATAGAAACTTTTTCTGCAGTTCCTAACATTTCTAAAGTTGCATTTTCTAGATTGTATCCGCTTTCTTCAGAAATTACAGTACCACCCGTTAAAATAGCAATGTCTTCTAACATTGCTTTTCTTCGGTCACCAAAACCAGGCGCTTTTACAGCAGCAATTTTTAAAGCACCACGTAATTTATTTACTACAAGAGTTGATAATGCTTCACCATCAACGTCTTCAGCGATAATTAATAACGGTTTTGATGATTGAGCTACTGGTTCAAGAATTGGTAATAATTCTTTTAATGAAGAAACTTTTTTGTCATATAATAAAATGTATGGTCTTTCTAATTCCACCTCCATTTTTTCAGTATTGGTTACAAAGTAAGGAGATAAATAACCTCTGTCAAACTGCATTCCTTCTACCACATCAACATACGTATCAGTTCCTTTTGCTTCTTCAACAGTAATAACACCTTCTTTTCCTACTTTACCAAAAGCAGTTGCAATTAAATCACCAATAACATCATCATTATTAGCAGAAATCGAAGCTACTTGTTTGATTTTATCAGTAGATGAACCTACTTCTTTAGCTTGTTTTCCTAGATCAGCAACGATAGCTTCAACTGCTTTGTCGATACCACGTTTTAAATCCATTGGGTTAGCACCAGCAGCAACGTTTTTCAATCCTTCTTTAACGATAGCTTGAGCTAAAACAGTTGCCGTTGTAGTACCGTCACCAGCTAAATCATTGGTTTTAGAAGCTACTTCTTTTACCATTTGAGCTCCCATGTTTTCAAGAGCATCTTGTAATTCTACCTCTTTAGCTACCGAAACACCATCTTTAGTAACTGTTGGCGCTCCAAACGATTTAGAAATAATTACGTTACGACCTTTAGGCCCTAATGTTACTTTTACTGCATTTGCTAATGCGTCTACACCACGTTTTAATCCGTCACGTGCTTCAATATCAAATTTTATATCTTTTGCCATTTTATTGATTATTTGTTGATTCGTTAATTTGTTTTTTGATTAAATGATTGCAAGAATATCTTCTTCTCGCATGATTAAGTAATCTTTACCTTCAAATTTTAAATCAGTTCCAGCATATTTTCCATAAAGAACCGTATCTCCAACCTGAACTGTCATAGGCTGATCCTTTTTTCCGTTTCCTACAGCCACCACTGTTCCTTTTTGAGGTTTTTCTTTAGCGGTGTCTGGGATAATAATTCCAGAAGCTGTTTGAGTTTCGGCAGCTGCTGGTTCCACGATAACGCGGTCTGAAAGTGGTTTAATGTTTAATGCCATAATTATATGTATTTATGTTATTATTTTTTGATGTTTACTTTTTTTTCAGAAATTGTGCCAAGGCTTAAAATCTGTCAAATTTACCAAATAAAAATGCCAGCACTGACAGGCTGGCATTTTATAATCTTGTATTCTAAAAAATTATTTTTTAGTTTCCTCTGCAGCTGGTTTTGTTGTTTCAGCAGGAGAAGTTGTTTTATTTTCTGTAGCTGCTGGAGCAGATGAAGGAATTGCTGGCGTTGTTACCGCGCTTTCATCAATTACTTTTGAACCAGTATCGCTATTGTTTCCGTTAAAGCTTAAACTTGATAATAAAATTAAAGCGATTAATGTAGCTCCTAAATACCAAGTACTTTTATCTAAGAAGTCTGTTGTTTTTTGTACTCCACCCATCATTTGTGAACTTCCGAAAGTTGAAGATAACCCTCCTCCTTTAGGATTTTGAACCATAATTACCACGACTAGTAAAAAACAAACTATAGTGATTAAAACTAAAAAAATCGAAAATGTACTCATTGTTAACTATTTGTTATTTTGTTGTAATTCTTTAATGTCTAAAATTCGGTCTGCAAATAAACTACTTTTTTCTGGATATTTCAAAATTAATATTTCATAAGCTTGTATTGCTTTTGAATATTTTTTTTGTTCTAAATATATTTTTGCTAAAGTCTCTGTCATTAAATAAGGAGTATCTTCTTTTTTTGATAGATAACTAGGTAAAGGAAGATTTTCTTTAGGTTTAGGAATTTTAGGGTTTGACTCAATAAATTTATCGATTAAATCCATTTTTGAAGATGACTTTTCTGGCTTTTCTTCTTTTTTATCAGATGTTAAGTTTGATTCAATAATTTTTGAATTTTCGTCATCAATTTTTTCTCGTTCAATAGGTTTAACTCTCGATAATTGTAACCATTCCTGAAAAGAATGTGTTTCGTTTTTATTGAAAGTGATAGGAGTTTGTTGAACTTCTTCAACTTCGATAGTGTCTTCTAACCACGAAATTTTTCCTTTCATTTCCATTAACTCGTTGTCTGTTACTTCTAATTCTTCTGGTAAAGCTTCTTTTATTGATTGTAAAATTGATTTTTCTAATAGAGATTCGGTTTTCTCCTTACTTTGTTCATTTGTTTCAGTTTCTTTAAGATTTGATGTTGCAATTTCTATCGATTCTAAAACAGATTGCTCTAGTTTATTTATTGTTGATTCAGTTTGTGTTTCAGTGCTTTCTGTGGGAATGTCATTTTCTTCAGCCTCTATAGGTGTGATTTGTTCGTCTTTTTCTTTATTACTATCTTTTTTGATACTTATAAATTCATCTGAAGTAATAAAGTTGAAAAGTACTGTTCTATCTGTAGTGTAAGCAGCCGTAGTTTTAAGGGTGTTATTGTACTTAAAACTATCTTGTTTATGTAAACCTTTTAAATAGATACTTCTAGCGCACTGAAAATATGGAAACTCTTCGATGATTTTACTCAAATCATTAGTTTGATTTTCAGTAATTGCATCTGGATTGTTAAGCAAATATGTAAATTCAGTACTATTCATGATTTTACCATTTGGCTAATGTATCGTTGAACATATCTTGTGTTATACGCTCAAATATTTCGTCTAAAGCAGTTCTTAATTGAGAACCAGTAAGTTGTTGTTCCCCTGGATAATCATAAAAAAAGGAAAAACGTTTTTCGAAGTCGTCTTCAGATTTGTTTTTATTTGAAAAACGAAGATTTACTGTAATGGTTAATCTGTTTTGAGCTGCAGTTAGATCTGCAGTAGAAGTCATCGGACTAATTCTATAATCAACAATTTCACCCTCATACATTAAATCACCATCAGTGTTAGTAAGTGTTAAATTGGTTTGATTTTGAATTAAATCCTGTAAACGTAAAGTAAAAGTACGTTCAATTCCTGGTTCGATTAATTCGGAAGTATTTTGAAAATAGTTGACCTGAAATGTTTTAGCGTCTATTTTTCCAGTTCCAGTAAAATTGTAGACAGAACAACTGCTAAAAAGCATCAAAAACAAAGCGATAAATATGTTATAGATTTTTGTCATGGTAAAGCTTCAAAGATATTAAATTGAAATTACAAATCGAATTGTTTAATTTTTCTATACAATGTTCTCTCTGAAATTCCGAGTTCATCAGCAGCTGCTTTTCGTTTTCCTTTATTGCGTTCTAAGGCTTTTTTAATGAGTTCTATTTCTTTTTGATCCAAGCGTAATGAGTCTTCTTCTTCAACAGTGTCAGCAAAAATATAATTTTCGTTATCGTCTTCGTCAATATATTCTTCTTCTATTGTTTGATTATTTGTTTTGGGTAGAACAGATACAATTGGCTCTTCATCAAAAATGATTTCGTTTTCATTTCCTTTAGAATTACCATACACCTTTTGAATCAAAGTAGGGTTTATATCTTGAACTTTGGCTCCATTTTTCATAAGTTCCAAAGTAAGCTTTTTCAAATCATTTAAGTCACTTTTCATGTCGAAAAGAACTTTGTAAAGAATATCTCTTTCTGTTGAGAAATCACTCTCAGATTTTTTTCCAATGACAGAAGGTAAATTGCTGCCTTCGCTTGATAAATAAGAGTTTAATGTTTGTAATGAAATATCTCTATTGGTTTCTAAAACAGAAATTTGTTCAGCTACATTTCGTAACTGACGAATGTTACCACCCCATCTGTATTTTAGCAAATAATTTACAGCTTGATCCTCTAGCTTAATAGGAGGCATTTTGTATTTGTGAGCAAAATCTGAAGCGAATTTTCTAAATAATAAATGTATATCTTCTCTGCGCTCACGAAGAGGAGGTAAACCAATTTCAACAGTACTTAAACGATAATATAAATCTTCACGAAATTTGCCTTTCTCAATAGCGTCAGACATGTTTACATTCGTTGCGGCTACTATACGAACATTTGTTTTTTGTACTTGTGAAGAACCTACTTTAATAAATTCGCCATTTTCTAAAACACGTAGTAAACGTACTTGTGTTGTTAAAGGTAATTCACCAACTTCATCTAGAAAAATTGTTCCGCCATCAGCTACTTCAAAATATCCTTCACGTGTTGCGGTAGCTCCAGTGAAAGATCCTTTTTCGTGTCCAAATAATTCAGAATCAATTGTTCCTTCAGGAATTGCTCCACAGTTTACCGCAATATATTTCCCGTGTTTGCGATGAGATAGTGAATGAATAATTTTAGGAATACTTTCTTTACCCACACCACTTTCACCTGTAACTAATACCGATATATCCGTAGGAGCTACTTGAATAGCTTTTTCAATAGCACGGTTTAATTTTGTGTCGTTACCGATAATCTCAAATCGTTGTTTTATGGCTTGAACTGATTCCATTTGTTTTTTATATCTTGATAATTAATTATCTTAAAGGATATTAATTGCTTTGCATTTCACTATATCCAATTGCTTCACCAATTAGGGTAGCAGTTGTACAATCAGAAATTTTAACTAATACGAAATCTCCTGGCTTATAATTTTCCTTAGGAAAAACCGTCACCACATTTTCTGAGTTTCTTCCAGACCAATGAGCATCAGATTTTTTAGATTCTTTTTCAATTAAAACTTCTACCACTTGATCTTTAAAACGAGCAGTTCGTTTTGCACTTAATTCTTGTTGTAAATCAACAACTTCTTGTAAACGACGCATTTTGTCTGCTTCAGGAACATCATCTTCCATTTTACGAGCTGCAAGAGTTCCTGGTCTTTCAGAGTAAGCAAACATATAACCAAAGTCATATTCTACATATTCCATTAAGCTTAAAGTGTCTTTGTGGTCTTCTTCAGTTTCTGTAGGGAAACCAGTAATCATATCTTGTGAAATGGAACAGCCTGGAATAATACGTTTGATTTTGTCTACCAACTCCATGTATTCTTCACGCGTGTGTTGGCGATTCATTTCTTTTAATATTCTTGTACTTCCTGATTGTACTGGTAAGTGAATGTAGTTGCAAATGTTATCGTATTTAGCAATTACATGCAAAACTTCTTCGTGCATATCTTGAGGATTGGAAGTCGAAAAGCGGAAACGCATTTTAGGGAATTGAATAGCGCACATTTCTAACAACTGAGCAAAATCAACAGCGGTAGCTTTTTGCATTTCGGTAGCTTTTTCAAAATCCTTTTTTAATCCACCACCATACCAAAGGTAACTGTCAACATTTTGACCTAAAAGACAAATTTCTTTGAAACCTCTGTCCCATAAATCTTGAATTTCTTCAATGATTGATTGTGGTTCACGACTACGCTCGCGTCCTCTAGTAAAAGGAACAACACAAAACGTACACATGTTATCACAACCTCTCGTGATAGATACAAAAGCATTAATTCCATTAGAGTTTAAACGTACTGGGGAGATGTCTCCGTAGGTCTCGTCCTTCGAAAGTATCACATTGATAGCGTCGCGACCTTCTTCTACTTCTTTTAAAAGATTAGGTAAATCTTTGTAGGCGTCAGGCCCTACAACCATATCAACAATTTTTTCTTCTTCAAGGAATTGACTTTTTAAACGCTCAGCCATACAGCCTAAAACACCCACCTTCATTCCTGGGTTAATGCTTCGTTTTACTGCATTGTACTTTTCTAAACGTTTACGAACCGTTTGTTCGGCTTTATCACGTATAGAACATGTGTTTACTAATACTAAATCGGCTTCCTCAAGCTTTTGAGTTGTATTGTAACCTTGTTCAGTTAATATTGATGCTACGATTTCGCTATCAGAAAAATTCATAGCACATCCGTAACTTTCAATAAAAAGTTTTTTTGTATTTCCTTCTTTTTCTTGTAAAACAAGACTAGTACCTTGTTTTTTTTCGTCAATTTCCTTTTCCATAAAGTTGCCTCTGCGTAAAATGTGCGTGCAAAGATAATACTAAATTTGATTTTCTGACAAGATGTCAGATTTCTTTAACATTATTTAAGTTTATATCTCCTATATATAAATAGGTGTAACAACGGTAAAAGGATCTCTTTTGACCTAAATATTTTTGCAAAAAGATAATATTTAAAAAAAACCCATACTTTTGCCGAAGAAATAAAATTATAAATGGCAAAGAATTTAGTCATCGTTGAGTCGCCAGCAAAGGCAAAAACTATTGAAAAATTTTTAGGGAAAGAATTTCAGGTTGAATCAAGTTATGGTCACATCGCTGATTTACCTTCTAAAGAAATAGGAGTAGATGTAGAAAATAATTTCAAACCAAAGTATGAAGTTTCACCTGATAAAAAAGCTTTGGTTAAAAAACTCAAAGATTTATCTAAATCTGCCGAAATGGTTTGGTTGGCATCCGATGAAGACCGCGAAGGGGAAGCTATTTCTTGGCACCTAGCGGAAGAATTAAAATTAGATCCTAAAAAAACCAAACGTATTGTTTTTCACGAAATTACTAAATCAGCTATTCAAAAAGCAATTGAGAACCCAAGAGGAATCAATTATGATTTAGTAAATGCACAACAAGCTCGACGCGTATTGGATCGTTTAGTAGGGTATGAATTATCTCCAGTACTTTGGAAAAAAGTAAAGGGAGGATTGTCTGCAGGACGTGTTCAGTCGGTTTCTGTTCGTTTAATCGTTGAGCGTGAGCGTGAAATTCAAAATTTCAAAGCTGAAGCTTCTTATAGTATTACAGCTGAGTTTACAAACGAAGCAGGGAAAAGTTTTAAGGCGAAATTGCCTAAAAACTTTGCTACAAAGGCTGAAGCTGAAAGCTTTTTAAAACAAAACATTGGTTCTGTATATAAAGTGGCAGATCTGGAAACTAAACCAACCAAAAAAACACCTGCCGCTCCATTTACTACTTCAACATTACAACAGGAAGCTGCTAGAAAATTGTATTTACCAGTAGGCATTACAATGCAAATAGCACAACGTTTGTATGAGGCTGGATTAATTACTTACATGAGAACGGATAGTGTTAATCTTTCTCAAGAAGCTATGGCTGCTGCTCAGGCTGAAATAACTAGTTATTATGGTGCTGAGTATAGTAAGCCAAGAAATTTTAACACAAAATCTAAAGGGGCTCAAGAGGCACATGAAGCGATTCGTCCAACAGATATGTCACGCCATACAATTGATGTAGACAGAGATCAAGCTAGATTGTATGATTTGATTTGGAAAAGAACTTTGGCTTCGCAAATGAGTGATGCCCAATTGGAGCGTACAAACGTAAAAATTGAAGCTAACAATCATAAAGAAATATTTACTGCAACAGGAGAAGTTATTAAGTTTGAAGGATTTCTTAAAGTATATCTTGAAGGAAATGACGATGATGATGAACAAGAGGAAGGAATGTTGCCTGCGATGAAAGTTAATGAGGCTTTAAAAAATAATTATATAACGGCTACTGAACGTTTCTCGAGAGCTTCGGCAAGGTATACGGAAGCTTCTTTAGTTAAAAAACTAGAAGAGCTGGGAATAGGACGTCCATCAACATACGCGCCAACAATTTCTACAATCATCAACAGAAACTATGTTGAAAAAGGAAACTTTGAAGGTCAAGAACGTCAATACAATCAGATTACTTTGCAAGGATCAGATATTAAGGCTCAGATTTTGAAAGAAAACGTAGGTTCTGATAAAGGTAAATTAGTGCCAACTGATATTGGAATCATCGTGAATGATTTCTTAGTTAAGAATTTTGAAACGATTTTAGATTATAATTTTACTGCGAAAGTTGAACAAGATTTCGATGAAATCGCAGAAGGAAATATCGAATGGGCAAAAATGATGAATGATTTTTACAATCATTTTCATCCAAATGTACAAGATGTTGAGAAAAATGCTGAGAGAGAAAGCGGTGAACGTATATTAGGGGTTGATCCCAAAACAGGTAAGCAAGTTTCGGTTCGTTTAGGAAAATTTGGTCCTATGGTTCAAATTGGTGATGCTGAAGATGAAAATAAACAATTTGCAAGTTTGCGTGCTGAGCAAAATATTAGCACTGTTACATTAGAAGATGCTTTAAATCTATTTTTATTGCCAAAAAATTTAGGTACATATAAAGGGGAAGAAGTAGAGGTGAATAATGGTCGTTTTGGACCGTATGTCCGTTTTGGAAAAACTTTTATTTCATTACCAAAAGGGGAAGAGCCTCTAGATGTAACTTTAGAAAGAGCTCAAGAGCTAATTGATGAAAAGAATCAGGCAGATGCTCCAATTGGTCAATATAAAAATATGGATGTCCAAAAAGGGGTGGGTCGTTTTGGTCCTTTCATTAAGTGGAATGGGATTTTTATCAATGTTAGTAAAAAATACAATTTTGATAATTTATCTGCTTCTGATATTACAGAATTGATTGAAGATAAATTGCAAAAAGATATCGATAAAGTTATTCATAATTGGGAAGAAGAAGGTATACGTGTAGAAAAAGCACGTTGGGGACGTTCAGTAATTCTTAAAGGAAAAACAAAAATTGAATTGAACAAAGATATTGATGCATCGGCTCTAACATTAGATAAAGTAAAAGAAATGATAGAAGCAAAAGCCCCTGCTAAAAAAACAGCTGCTAAAAAAGCTACTACAAAAAAAACAACAGCTAAAAAGAAGTAAGAAATGGTTTTTGATTTTTTTCAGCCACATCAGACTGATTTCTTGAATTTTATCAAAGGCTTACATAATCAAGCATTAGGTAAGAAAGTTGTATTTAATACAGAATATGAATTTCCGAGTTTCAACGAAGTTTCTATAGCAATTATAGGAGTTTTAGAAAACAGGGGGCTAGATGAAGGGGATAATAGTGTTGATTTAATACATATTAGAAAAGAATTCTATAGTTTATTTCCAGGTAACTGGCAATCACAAATTATTGATCTAGGTAATATTGTGCCAGGTAATTCAATAGAGGATACTTATTTTGTTGTTAAAAGTGCAGTTTCTCATTTAATTAAAAATAAAATAATACCTATTATATTAGGTGGGTCACAAGATTTGACTTATGCCATTTATAGAGGTTACGATCAATTGGAGCAAATGGTAAATTTGGTTTCTGTTGATAGTAAATTTGATTTTGCAAAAGAAGTTAGTTCACCTTCAGATTCATATTTAACAAAAATGATAGTCGAAGAGCCAAATAACCTTTTCAACTATAGTAATGTAGGATATCAAACTTATTTTAATTCACAAGAAGAGATTGATTTAATAGAAAAGCTTTACTTTGATGCCTACCGTTTAGGGGAAATTTCTAATGATTCTACAATAGCTGAACCTGTTTTTAGAGATGCTGATTTAGTTAGTTTAGATATGAGGGCTGTAAAGTCATCAAATTCTGCTAACTTTGTAAACTTTACACCAAATGGTTTCTCTGGAAAAGAAATATGCGTTTTATCTAGATATGCAGGAATAAGTGATAAGGTTTCTTCTTTTGGGGTATTTAATCACAATAGTACAAAAAATGAAGCAGTACTTATTGCTCAAATTGTTTGGTATTTTATTGAAGGTTTTAATTATAGGTCAAATGAATATCCTTTTGGAACAAAAGAAAATTATACTAAATATATTGTTACACTAGAAGAAGAGGTGATTTTTTATAAAAGTGATAAAACAGACCGTTGGTGGATAGAAATACCACTTATATCGGGTGTACACAATAAATTAAAAAAGTCTACGTTGTTGCCTTGTGCTCACAAAGAGTATTTGGCTGCGTGTAACGGAGAAGTGCCAGAAAGATGGTGGAAAGCACAGAGAAAAAATTTAATATAAATCAACTTTTTAACAAGCTTACTAATCTAAAAATAGTCTAAATTGGTTTTTTTAAGATTTTTTTATGATTAACTATTGTTTTTTAGAAAATAAATAAATAGGTTTACGGCCTTAAAACTTATGAATACATACATAACCCAAATTTATATGAAGAAGTACATTTTATTAGCAGTATTGATTTCATTTTTATACAGCTGCGGATCAAAAGATAATGGTCAGCTAGTTGGTGTAAAAGGAAAAGCATGGCATCCTGAAAAACCTTATGGGATGACATTGATTCCTGGTGGAGCTTTTATTATGGGTAAATCAGATGATGATTTAGCTAGTGTACAAGATGCGCCTACTAAAACAGTAACGGTTCGTTCTTTTTATATGGACGAAACAGAAATTACTAACAGTGAGTATAGACAATATGTTCACTGGGTAAGAGATTCTATTGTTAGAATGCGTTTAGCTATTGCTGCTGATGAGCAAGGAGCTGGTACAGGTGCAGACGATAAATCTTCTAAAAAAGGAGGAAGTATTGGAGATTATGCATTTCTTGATTCAGACACTACAAATATGAGTGTTTATGATAAGTATATGTATGATAATTATACAAGTATGGGTTCAGGTAATGATCCATATGCTGGTAGAAAATTAAATAAAAAAGTTCCTTTAAAATGGAAAACAAGTGAGTATCCTGATGCTGCATATACAGAAGTTATGGATTCAATGTACATTCCTGCTGAAGAAGCTTATAATGGTTTAAGAACTATCGATGTGAATAAGCTAGTATTCAAGTACAAATGGATGGATATTCAAGCTGCTGCTAAGGCAAAAGTTGGAAAAAGAAAAGAATTCATTCGTCAAGATTCTTCAATGGTATATCCAGACACTACTGTATGGATTAAAGACTTTGCTTACTCATACAATGAGCCTATGCATAATGATTACTTTTGGCACCAAGCATACGGTGAATATCCTGTAGTTGGTGTTACTTGGAAACAAGCTAAAGCATTTTGTGCATGGAGAACATTATATCATAATGCAGAAAGAAAACGACGTCACCAAAATAATGTAAGTACTTACAGACTTCCTACTGAAGCAGAATGGGAATATGCTGCTCGTGGAGGATTAGATTCAGGTACTTATCCTTGGGGAGGTCCTTATGCTAAAAACGATAGAGGATGTTATTTAGCTAACTTCAAACCGGTACGTGGTGATTACGCTGCAGATCAAGCGTTATATACAGTTGAGGCAAACGCTTATGAAGCTAATGATTATGGTTTGTATAACATGGCAGGAAACGTTTCTGAGTGGACAGAGTCTTCATATGATCCTACAGCATATGAGTTTGTTTCTACAATGAATCCAAACGTTTCAGATCAGAAAAACATGCGTAAAGTTATCCGTGGTGGATCTTGGAAAGATGTTGCATACTACTTACAAGTAGGAACGCGTGATTTCGAATATGCAGATTCAGCTAGAAGTTACATTGGTTTCCGTACAATCCAAGATTATATGGGTACAGATGTTACTGGTAACGCAAAATAATTTAACCAACTTTATTTTATATTTTAACTTAACTTAAATTTATTTATTATGGCAATTTTAAGCAAAAAAGCAATGAACTTCGCTTACGGTATGGGAGCGGCAGTAGTAATTATCGGAGCATTATTCAAAATTACTCACTTTGAAATAGGACCGTTAACAGGAACATTAATGTTATCTGTTGGGTTAGTTACTGAAGCATTAATTTTTGCTTTATCTGCTTTCGAGCCTGTAGAGAAAGATTTAGATTGGTCTTTAGTTTATCCAGAATTAGCTGGTGGAGAGCCATCTACTAAAAAAGCAAAACAAGAAGATCCTAAAGAAGCTCAAGGATTATTATCTCAAAAATTAGATGCTATGTTAAAAGAAGCTAAAATTGACGGTGAGTTAATGGCTAGCTTAGGAAATAGTATCAAAAATTTTGAAGGTGCTGCTAAAAGTATTTCTCCTACAGTAGATGCTATGGCTGGTCAAAAGAAATATGCTGATGAGATGATGACTGCAGCTAGTAATATGGAGTCTTTAAATAGCTTATATAAAGCACAATTAGATAGCGCTAGCCGTAATGCTGAAGCTAACAAAGAAATTGCTGAAAATGCTGCTAAATTAAAAGAGCAAATGCAATCTATGACTGCTAATATCGCTTCATTAAACAATGTTTATGGTGGAATGCTTTCTGCTATGAGTAACAGAGGATAATTAGTTTTTTAACTATAATTTTTACTTAACACAAAAACTAATTTGAAAAAATGGCAGGAGGAAAACTAACCCCTAGACAGAAGATGATTAACCTAATG
Organism: uncultured Flavobacterium sp.; assembly: GCA_964565035.1. Lineage (GTDB taxonomy): Bacteria > Bacteroidota > Bacteroidia > Flavobacteriales > Flavobacteriaceae > Flavobacterium. The sequence continues at coordinate 15,983 of CAZMCP010000029.1, forward strand.
TACTTGGTTTTCATCGCGATGTTGGCAATGAACATGTCAAAAGAAGTACTATCAGCTTTTGGTTTGATGAATGAAAAATTTGAAGGCGCTAATGATTCTTCAAAAACAACAAACGAACAAATGTTGATGGCTCTTGATACTAAAGCATCAGAAGCAAAAGGTGAATTCGCTGTTGCTGCAATTACAGCTCATAAAGTTGAAGCAGCTACTAAAAAATTCTATGATTTTGTTGCTACTTTAAAATCAGAAGTATTAACTGGTGTTGAGCCAGAAAATGGAAAGTTACCATACGAAGCTATGGATAAAGCTGATAATTTAGATAACAGCTGGTTCCGTGGTGAAGGATATACTGAAAGAGGTAATGAAGTTATCAAAGCAATTGAGGCTTATAAAGCTGATATGAAAAATGCTTTAGGTAATGAGAAAAAATACTCTGCAATCTTAAATGAGGTTACTAAAAAGTTTGACTTAGCTGATGTAGCTAATAAAGATGGTGTGAAAGTTAAATATCTTGATTACCACTTTAAAGGTTTCCCTGCTATTGCTTCATTAGCTAAATTATCTGCTTGGCAAAATGACGCTAAAAAAGCTGAGTCTGATGTAATTAGTGCTGCATTAGGAAAAGCTGCCGTTCAAACTGCATCTTACAGTAACTATCAAGCGATTGTTGTATTAGAAAAAAATGCTTACTTCCAAGGAGAGCAAGTGAAAGGTAAAGTAGTTTTAGGTCGTTATGACGAAAATACTAAACCAACTTCATTCCAAGGTCCTGGTAAATTAGAAAATGGTCAAGCTGTTATTTCTACAACTGCTGGTGGTGTAGGTGAACAAGATATTCGTGGACAATTTACTTTCTTAGAAGATGGAAAAACTATTCCATTAAAATTCGAAGGAAAATATGTGGTAGTGCCACGTCCAAATTCAGCTACTATTTCAGCTGATAAAATGAATGTTGTTTATCGCGGAGTACCTAACCCAATGTCAATTTCATTTGCTGGTGTTGGAGACAATAACGTAAATGCTTCTGCTAACGGTATGTCTAAAGTAGGTAATGGTAAATATGTTTTACGTCCAGGTGCTGGTACTTCAGTAATGATTAATGTTTCAGCTAAATTACCTGATGGTAAAGTGGTTTCTGATAAAAAAGAATTCCGTATCAAAGGTTTACCAGCTCCAACAGGAAAAATTCGTGGAGAAGTTTCTGCTAAAGGACCTAAGTCTAACTTAGAAAACTGTACAATCACAGCTGTAATGGAGGATTTCGATTTCCCAGTAACAGTCAACGTAACTCAATTTAACATTAAAGTTCCTGGACAACCTACAATTGTAGTTTCTGGTAGCAAAATGGACGGTAGAGCTAGAGCGGCTATTCAAAAAGCTGGTCGTGGTGATGTAGTTGTTATCTCTGAAATTAAAGCTAGTTTCTCAGGTATTGACCAAGTTGCTAAGAGAGTATCTACTTGTACTTTCGAAGTACAATAATTAAAAATAAATCTCGTTTAATTTATTAAACGCCTCAAATAGAATATTATGAATTGGAGAAATTTATTATCAGTTGTTATTTTTGTTGCCGGAAGTACTACTTCTTTCGCTCAATCTAACTTGTTGAATGCTAAAGTTCCTTCTGATATAGGGAAGAAATCTGCAGCACAGCTTTCAAAAGATAATGACAAGCCATTAGAATATGGTTATGTAGATGACCGTGATATTTTAATGTCTAAAAAAACTTGGGAAATTATTGACCTTGATGAAAGAATCAATTTTCCTTTGTATTACCCTATTGATACAGCTGCTATAGGTAAAGATCGTCGTTCTTTATATGATGTTTTAGTTTCAGGTATTAAATCTGGAAAAATTACAGAAGTATATGATGATAGTTACTTTAGAGTTAAAAAATCATTAAAGGATATTAATGCTTCGTTGACTAAAATCGACACTAGTGATGCTGGTAGAGAACAAATGAACGAAGATCCAGATGCTTTTAGAATGCGTATCGTTCAAACTCCTGAATACACTATGGTGAAAAAAGGAAAGAAAATGGTAAAACAAAAGACTGGAAAAATGAAAACAGATACAATTCAGCCATCTAGAAAGATTTCTGATGAGTATGTTGTTAGAACTGACCTTGCATCAATCGATGTATCAGATTATAAAATCGTTGGTCTTTGGTATTTTGATAAAAGACAAGCAGATTTACGTTACAGAATTCTTGGTATTTGTCCAGTAATTCCAGACGTTTATACAATGGGTAAATCTGAAGAAGAAAAAGACTATATCGAATTATTCTGGGTTTTCTATCCTGGAGCACGTGAAGTTCTACATGAATGGAAAGCATTTAATGATGAAAATTCTTCTATGCCAATTTCATTTGATCATTTATTAAACTCTCGTCGTTTTAACGCTTTAACGTATAAAGAAGAGAATGTTTATAATGACAGACAAATTTCTGAGTACATGAAAGATAACTCTTTAATGCAGTTATTAGAATCAGAAAGAGTGAAAGACAAGATTCGTAATTTCGAGCAAGATATGTGGAATTACTAATAATTAATTTCTCCAATTTCATAAAAAACTCTTACTATAACGGTAAGAGTTTTTTATTTTTGTACTATGTTAGATTATATTATTGTTGGTTCTGGAATAGCGGGTGTTTCTTTTGCTGAGTTGTGTTTTCAAAACGATAAAACATTTCGAGTTTTTGATGACTTTTCTAGTTCTTCTTCTAGAGTTGCAGGTGGATTATATAATCCAGTTATTTTAAAAAGATTTAGTGAAGTTTGGAAGGCAAAGGAACAATTGGAGTTTGGTTTGCCTTTTTTTGAAACCATTGCAAAAAGACTTGAAGTGCAATTTGATTTTAAAATTCCTATTTATAGAAAATTTGCTTCTATAGAAGAACAAAACAATTGGTTTCAAGCTGCAGATAAACCTAATCTTGCGCCTTTTCTTTCAACTGATATTATACATAAACAGTATCAATCTATTACCTCTAAATTTGGCTTTGGCGAAGTTTTAACTACTGGTTACTTAGATGTTTCACTTTTGTTAGATCATTATATTCAGTTTTTGAGAACTTTGAATCTATTTAGTAATTCTAAATTTGATTATTCTAAAATTTTAATTGAGGATGGTTTTGTTATTTATGAGGGTATTAAAGCTAAAAATATTGTTTTTGCGGAAGGTTTTGCTCTTCATAACAATATTTTTTTCAATCAGTTACCTCTTGATGGTACAAAAGGAGAGTTATTGATTATTAAAGCTCCCAAACTTAATCTTGATGTTGTTTTGAAATCAAGTATTTTTATTTTACCAATAGGGAATGATTTGTTTAAAGTTGGTGCAACTTATAATTGGAACGACAAAACAGATTTGCCTACGGAAGAAGGTAAAAACGAATTAATTGAAAATTTAAAAGAATTAATTGATTGTGATTTTGAAATTGTTGAGCATTTTGCTGGCGTTCGTCCAACAGTAAAAGATAGAAGACCTCTAGTAGGAAGCCATCATAAATTTAAAAGTCTACATGTTTTAAACGGTTTAGGAACTAGAGGTGTAATGTTAGGTCCTTGGTTGGCTAATGCATTATTTCAAAAAATAGAGAAAGATATTGCTTTAGATTCTAATATCAATATTGCTAGATTCTATAAAAAACTCGGAATTAAAGAGGTTTAATTTCTTTCAATGTTTTGTTTCCAATCTTTGTCGTAACTAACAAAAATGTTTATCCAGATGTTTCTTGATAAACGCATGATAATTGGCATAAAACCCAATAATGTTCCACAAATTCCAATAAAAGCAGTTTTTAAATCTGTTTTTAATAGAAAATAAAAAATTACAAAAGCAGCTACTCCAAAAGCAACACCAACAGCATAGCTTACATACATAGAGCCGTAAAAAAACGATGGTTCTAATTGATAATGTAATCCACAGTGACTACATTCTTTATTCATTTTAATGGTGTATTCTGGATTGAACATGTTTTTTCCAGTATACATGCTTTCTTGTTGACATTTAGGACAACTTCCTGTTAAAATACTATTTAGTTTCGATCCTTTTTTTAACATTTGCAAAAATTTTCTCAAAGGTATCAATTTTATAAGTCTACCTTTGTAACCTTAGTCACAATTTTTATGCTAAATATCCATAATTTATCGGTTTCCTTTGGTGGAACTTACCTTTTTGAAGAAGTAACATTTCGTTTAGGCGCTGGTGATAGAGTAGGGCTTGTAGGGAAAAATGGAGCCGGTAAGTCTACTATGTTAAAAATGTTGGCTGGAGATTTTAAACCAGATAGTGGAACAATTGCAACGGAAAAGGATGTAAGGATTGGATTTCTTCGTCAAGATATTGATTTTGTTAAAGGAAGAACAGTTCTTGATGAAGCGTATCAAGCATTTGAGGAAATTAAAAGAGCTGAATTAAAAATTGATGAAATCAATCATCAATTGGCCACAAGAACAGATTATGAAAGTGAATCTTATTCTGAATTAATAGAACAGCTAAGTGATGTACAACATCATTACGAAATATTAGGAGGATACAATTATGTTGGAGACACCGAAAAGATTCTATTAGGTTTAGGATTTAAGCGTGAAGAATTCAATAATCAAACTGATACTTTTTCTGGTGGATGGCGTATGCGAATTGAATTGGCTAAATTGTTATTGCAATCTAATGATATTTTGCTTCTAGATGAGCCTACTAACCATTTAGATATCGAAAGTATTATTTGGTTAGAAAGTTTCCTAAAATCATTCCCAGGAGTTGTGGTGATTGTTTCGCACGATAAAATGTTTTTAGACAACGTTACAAACAGAACTATTGAAATTTCATTAGGTAAAGCATACGATTTTAATAAGTCTTACACAGAGTATTTAGTTTTAAGAGAAGAAATTCGTGAAAAACAATTGGCTACTCAAAAAAATCAAGCCAAGAAAATAGAGGAAACTCAAAAATTAATTGATAGATTTAGGTACAGTGCAACCAAGTCATCAATGGCGCAATCACTTATCAAAAAATTAGATAAAGTTGAAAGAATTGAGGTTGATGAAGATGATAATTCAGTAATGAATATTACATTTCCTGTATCTATTACTCCAGGTAGAGTAGTTGTAGAAGCAGAGCATGTGACAAAAGCTTATGGAGATAAAGTGATTTTGAAAGATATTTCACTATTAGTAGAACGAGGTAGTAAAATCGCTTTTGTTGGTCAGAACGGACAAGGAAAATCTACATTTATAAAAGCAATCGTAAATGAATTTAAATACGATGGCGTTATTAAATTAGGACATAATGTGCAGTTAGGTTATTTTGCCCAAAATCAAGCAGAATATCTTGATGGTGAAAAAACTTTGTTAGATACAATGCTCGAAGCTGCGACAGATACTAATCGTTCTAAAGTTCGAGATATGCTGGGCTCATTTCTTTTTCGAGGTGATGATGTAGAGAAAAAAGTAAAAGTATTATCAGGAGGTGAGCGAAACCGTTTAGCTTTATGTAAATTGTTGTTGCAGCCAATTAATGTGTTGTTAATGGATGAGCCTACCAATCACTTAGATATTAAATCTAAAAATGTTTTAAAAGCTGCTCTGCAAAAATATGAAGGAACATTACTTTTAGTTTCTCACGATCGTGACTTTTTGCAAGGAATGGCAAACACAGTTTATGAATTTAAAGATCAAAAAATCAAAGAGTATTTAGGAGATATCAACTTTTTCTTAGAACAACGTAATGTAGATAATTTCCGTGAAGTTGAGAAAAAAGATGTTGTGGTTAAAGAAGCACCTAAGCAAATAAAAAATTTATCATACGAAGAACAAAAAGCTCAAAAGTCTTTGCAAAATAGATTGTCTAAAATTGAAAGTCAAATTCAACAGTTAGAAAAGGATATTCAAAATGATGATAAAGAGCTGGCTTCTAATTATGATAAACATATAGAAAATGCTAATTTCTTTGCTGCTTATGAAAAGAAAAAAGCGGAATTGGATAAATTATTAGGAGATTGGGAAGCGGTTCAATTAGAAATTGATAACTTGTCATAATAAATTAAAACTGCAATGAAAAGAAGTTTAGTTGTAAAAAATACCCACTTAATAATTTCTTCTTTAGTTGTATTTCCTGTATCCTTATTGTATGGTTTTTTTCCGGAAATTTTTTTTAAGCTTTCAATAAATACTGTTGATGAAAAAAATATTCTAAAAGCTATAATGGGTATTTACATTAGTTTTGCAGTATTATGGATCCTTGGAATTTTTAATGATAGGTTTTGGAAAATCGCTACTGTTTCTAATTTTATTTTTATGTTCGGATTAGCATTCGGTCGAATTGTAAGTATGCTTTTTGACGGAATTCCCTCTTTGTTACTAATTCTTGGCGTTTTTGGTGAGTTGATTTTAGGATGCTATGGAGTTTATGTTTGTGTCAAATTTCGAGAGGAATAAATTATTTAAAAGGATGTCTTTGCTGCCATTCAATGCTTGGTTCTAATCGAGTAAATATTTTTGCCATAAAGCGATTAATTAGCTTATTAGTATGATAAATAAATCCTGACATAAAAACTGGTTCTGCACCAATTGAGCTTTTGATTTCTAAAGCTGTTCTTCCAAAAATAATTTTTTTAAATCCGTTTTCAATGCCAAATTTGGTCATATTGTATAGCATATTCAAATAGAGCATTTTTTCTTTTTGAACATGTTCATCATAGCCCAAGAAATATGTTTCAAGAGTTTCTCCATTTAGTAAGATGGTGTGAAAGCCAACAAGTTTTTCGTTAATAAAATAGCCAACAATACGCAATTGTTCTCCAAGCTGCTTTTTGAATGTAGAAAAATGATTCTTTGCTAAGAAAAATGTGTTAAAAGGAGCGTTCTTAGCAACATAATGATACAATTCGTAAATTCTTTCCTCATGAGTAAGAATTTCGTTGTAATCTAATTCTTTGACTAAAACACCTTCACATTTTTTATGTGCCCTTTTGTATTGATCCCTATATTTTTTTGAAAATGCGCCTACATAATCTGATTCTGTTTTCCATTCAGGATTTAATTTAAAAATCATGTTGGGTTGAATATTGAAATCATACATTTGGGCAAAATCATACTTTTTCAATTCTTCAGAACAATGTTGGTAAAAATCTTTAAAAGATACGATATGAATCTTAATTCCTTTGTTCTTAAAATATTGAATGATGGCTTCTGAACATTGAATTAGTAATTCGCTAATATGTTTAAAATCTATATGCTTGTTAAAAACATAACCATTTTGGCCAGTAATCATGTTATTGCCTAAGAAAAGTACATGTGAAGCAAAATTTTTAAAAACAAAATTACGCACTGTGGTCTTTAAACATTTGTCTCTTTCACCAAATGATTCTAGCTTTTGAACATTAAGATATTGGGCTAGTGCTGTGCCAATTAGTTTGTTTTCTTCAAAAATACCAATGTAAAAGCATTGCATATTTGTTGGAGCAGACTCTTCAAGGACTTTTAAGTAGGGCGTTTGAAGAAATACATTTTCTTCAGCAACCACATCCCAAGATGCAGGCAATTCGTGAATTGTTGAATAAATTTTAAATGTAGTAGTGTCCAAAATTTTAAAAAAAATCGCTCCACAAATGTAGAGCGATGTTATTATAAATAAATGTTAATATTATTGCCATCCACAAAGAATTGCACCCATAATAGCAAAAGATACAATCCAATATCCCGCAGTTACTAGAATGTATTTCCAAGATTTTTGTTCAAATAAACTATTAATTGCAGTTATTGGTAACACAAAAAATATCCCAAACATAATTCCATGTAAAGCGCCATGTTTAAATGATAAAAATTTACCATGATGTACTTTTAAAAATTCAATTAATGCAGGATCTTGAGCATTTCCTCCTGCGGTTTGTACTGCACCTATTTCATGGTTAACAACAGTTGGTAGCATAAAAGCTAACAGTAATGAATAAAAAATTGTAAGGCCAAATACTTTTACCATATTACTGTTTTTAGCCTTTTCTTCAGTCATACCGGTTTCATTCATCCAAATGGTGCCAAAAACTTTTGGATTGTACCAAATAAATCCTACTACAAGAGTAACAAGTGCAGAAACAAGTACTGCTAAATAATTAAATTCCATATTTTTTAGTTTAGGTTTGTTATTCAAATATAATAAAAATAACACAAAAAAAGACCTTCGTTAATTGAAGGTCTTTTTGTATTTTAACAGTTTAGATAATTAAACTTCAACAGCTTCTCCTGTTTTTCTGTAGATGTAATTTCCATAAATGTGACGTTTTGCAAAACGATTTGGTGATTCAGCATTAATCATTTTTATGTATACGTTTTTAGGAACACCTATATATTCGTATGATACCCCATTTAAATAAGTAACAAATAAAGTTTGTTTTTCTAAGTAAAAATCCAAAATTGTCGATCCATTTATGGTTTCTTGATACTCCGGTAGATTTTTTTCAAGTGTTTCAGGTGCAATGCTAACTAAAAAGTGGTAAGCACTAATTATTGCCTTGCTTTTTTCTTCGGCAGCTAATTTACCTTCTTCATCATTTACAAACTTATCAGGATGAGTTTCCTTCATACTGTTTCTATAAATGGTTTTTAATTCTTTCAAAGTAACATTTTTGTCAACTTCTAATAATTTTCTGTACTCAACAACTCTTTTCATAAATGATATAAAATGTTTAAACCAAAAAGTGGTTTAATTTCAAGGGCGCAAAAGTATAGAAATCAATTAGATAAATTTGTATTAATTTGTTTTAATTAGAAATATTTAACTTTTTAAAAGAATTAGTTTCTTAATGCTTTGTTCTTTTTAGGGAACTTTTTAGTTTTCATTTTTTCCTTGCTCATTTTTTCGGCTAAAGTCATTGCCGTAAATCCATTTACTATTTTTCCAGATTTAGATAATGAATTAAATGGGCGAACATCTTTTGGGTTGCCTCCCACAACAACATCCTCTGTGATTGGAGTTCCTGAATTCATTATTATTCCTTTGATTTCTTTAGCAGATAAGTTTGGGTAATACGAACGAATCATGGCAGCTACTCCTGCAACATTTGGTGATGCCATTGAAGTTCCTTGTAAATATTGATATTCGCTATTAGGTGTAGTGGCATAGATTTTTACTCCTGGAGCATAAACATCAACATTTAGTTTACCATAATTTGAAAAGTTGGCAATAATTTTTTTACCATTTTCAAAATTTAACGCGCCAACAGTAATAACATTATCTGCAAACTCTATTTTTTTATCATCAGAGTCGTTAGGGAAATTAGGTTCAACATCAATATCCTTAGAATCATTACCGGCAGCATGTATAATGAGAACATCTTTACTTTCGGCATATTTTATTGCATCGTAAACCCATTGTTTATGTGGTGAAAAATCTTTTCCAAAACTTGCATTAATTACTTTAGCACCATTATCAACAGCGTATTTAATTGCTAAAGCAACGTCTTTGTCATATTCGTCACCATTAGGTACAGCACGTACAGACATGATTTCTACATTGTCGGCAATTCCGTCACCACCAATGTTGTTGTTTCGTGACTGTGCTATGATTCCGGCAACATGCGTACCATGTAAAGAACCTTCTTTAGTTGGGCCATAAACAATATTGTTTCCGTAAAATTTATCATTTATATCTTCAGGATTGTCGCCAACTAATTTACGTCCGTCAAACTCTAAATTGTAATTGTAGTTTAATTGGTTGTAAACTTGATTTTTGAATTTGTTTACATTAGTCGTAAGAGCTGAACCTGCTTTGCCTACCTTAGTAAATATTTCTATGCTTTTTTTAATTTCAGCATCCTCAGAACTTATAGCTTTTACTTCATCGATAGTAAAATCTTCTTTTTTTAAATAGTCACTTATAACTTTATTAGCATTTATAATTGCGTCAACCTGTTGTTTGTTAGCTAATAGGTTTTCCATTTTTTTGTCATAAGTAGCTTTGGCATCTTTGTATGCTTGTGAACCGTCATCACTTTTTTTAAGCATTCTGGTTAATTCTAAGTTTTCGTTTTCTATGTTTCCTAAGAAGTTCCATCCATGTATGTCATCAATGTAGCCGTTTTTGTCGTCATCGATGCCGTTATTTGGAATTTCTTTTTTGTTAACCCAGATGACAGATTTTAAATCTTCATGATCAATATCGACACCCGAATCTACAACGCCCACAACAACTTTTTCTCCTTTTTTACCTTTAAGTAGATCTGAATAAACACGATCTATACTCATTCCTGGGATACTGTCTTTCTCTAAATCCAAATGACTCCAACGTTTTAATTGGTCGTCAGTTAATTTTTGCTTTTTTGTAATGCTTGGATTAGGTCCTTGTGCGAATACTGATGTTGATAATATAAAACCAACAAACAAAAGTTGTAATTTTCTATTTTTCATTTTCTTTTGATTTAATTTTTTGATTGATTGACTGAAACTTGATATATCAAATAAATAATTAAAGATAAGTATTCAATTTTTAAGTCTTGTTACGCATTAAATCTATTTTAATAAAAAATTAACTTTTCTTTTAGGTTATGAGCAGTTGGTTATGATTTTTTGGAGTGCAATATTCATGATGTCAAGCTGCTGCTTTGAAACTCCTTCTAGAGCCACTTTTCTATTATTTAGAACTAAATTTTGAACCTTTTCAATAATATCCTTTCCTTCTTGAGTAACAGTCAAAACTGATTTTCTTCTGTCGTTAGAGTCAACTTCTCGTTTTAGGTAGTTAGATTTCACTAGTAATTCTATGATTCTAGTGACTGATGCATTGTCTTTAAAAACATTTTTAGCAAGGTCTTGTTGAGTGATTTTGGGTTTTTCTAATATTGATTTTATTATAAGCCATTGGTCAATTGTTATTTTGTAGCCGCTTTTACGAATTTGTTTCATGGCATACATCCTGTAGCTTCGTATTGCCTTGTCGATATTGTAAAAGATTATATTGTCAAGTTTTTCCATTTCAAATTTTTAAAAGTCAAAGGTATAAAACCTGAAAATAAGGAGATTGAAAAATAAAATTATTATTTTTTTAAAATAAGCTTGTATTTGTAAATAATGGTTGTATATTTGCACTCGAAACAGCGCGGGATAGAGCAGTAGGCAGCTCGTCGGGCTCATAACCCGAAGGTCACAGGTTCGAGTCCTGTTCCCGCTACTAAGTAAGCCACTCAATTGAGTGGCTTTTTTTATGTACCTTTGTCAAAATTTTAGCATTATGTCACACAAAGCAGGCTATGTAAATATTATAGGTAACCCAAATGTGGGTAAATCTACATTGATGAATGCGTTTGTTGGTGAACGTCTTTCGATAATTACTTCAAAAGCGCAAACTACACGTCATCGTATTTTAGGCATTGTAAATGGAGATGATTTTCAAGTATTGTTTTCAGATACTCCTGGTATTATTAAACCAGCTTATGAATTGCAAAGTTCAATGATGGATTTTGTTAAATCAGCTTTTGAAGATGCTGATGTGTTGGTATATATGGTTGAAATTGGAGAAAAAGAATTGAAAGATGAGGCTTTTTTTAATAAAATAATTCATTCTAAAATCCCTGTTTTATTGTTGTTGAACAAAATTGACAAATCAAATCAAGAACAATTAGAAGAACAAGTTGCAATGTGGAAAGAAAAAGTGCCTAACGCAGAAATTTTCCCAATATCTGCTCTCGAAAACTTTAATGTTCAAGTTGTTTTTGATAGAATTTTAGAATTACTACCAGAATCGCCAGCTTATTATCCAAAAGATGCTTTGACTGATAAGCCAGAACGTTTCTTTGTTAATGAAACTATTCGTGAGAAAATTTTATTGCATTACGATAAAGAAATCCCTTATGCAGTAGAGATTGAAACAGAAGAATTTATTGAAGATGATGATATTATCCGAATTCGTGCTGTTATTATGGTAGAACGTGACACTCAAAAAGGAATTATCATAGGACACAAAGGCGCGGCAATAAAACGAGTTGGAATAGAAGCTCGTCAGGATTTAGAAAAATTCTTTGGCAAACAAATTCATATCGAAATGTTTGTGAAGGTGAATAAAGACTGGAGAAATAATGCTTATCAATTAAGAAGATTTGGATACAATCAGAAGTAATCAGCTTCTAAAAATAAAATTGTACCTTTGCACACTTTTAAAAAAATAAAGGATGAATAATATCGTAGCCATTGTGGGAAGACCTAATGTTGGGAAATCAACATTTTTTAACCGTTTGATTCAGAGAAGAGAAGCAATTGTGGATTCTGTTTCGGGAGTGACTCGTGATCGTAATTATGGGAAAAGCGAATGGAACGGTAAAGAATTTTCTGTAATTGATACGGGAGGATACATAAAAGGATCTGACGATATTTTTGAAGGAGAAATTAGAAAACAAGTTGAGTTAGCCATTGATGAAGCTGATGCAATCATTTTTGTTGTTGATGTTGAAGAAGGAATTACTCCAATGGATGAAGAAGTTGCTAAATTATTAAGAAAAGTAACTAAGCCTATACTGCTTGCAGTAAATAAAGTTGATAATGGAAAGAGAGAACAAGACGCATTAGAGTTTTATAATCTTGGTTTAGGCGAGTATTTCACAATCGCTGGAATGAGTGGAAGTGGAACTGGAGAACTACTAGATAAATTAGTTGAAGTTTTACCTGAAATGCCTGATGCGGTTGAAGAAGAAAATCCATTACCACGTTTTTGTGTAGTTGGACGTCCAAATGCAGGAAAATCATCATTTATTAATGCATTAATTGGAGAAGATCGTTTTGTAGTTACAGATATTGCTGGAACAACTCGTGATGCTATCGATACAAAATACAATCGTTTTGGTTTTGAGTTTAATTTAGTTGATACTGCAGGTATTCGTCGTAAAGCTAAAGTAAAAGAGGATTTAGAATTTTATTCAGTAATGCGTTCGGTACGCGCTATAGAACATAGTGATGTATGTATCTTGATGATTGATGCTACTCGTGGTTTTGAAGGACAAGATCAAAGTATC
>CAZMCP010000030.1:0-10024 GCA_964565035.1 uncultured Flavobacterium sp.
GAAGTATTTTCTTAGCAGGAAGCTATTTAGTAAAAGCAGCTATTGGTGAAACAATAGATAATGAAACATTAGGAGGTGCAACAACACATTGTGAAATTTCGGGTGTAACTGATTTTAAGGCAAAAGATGATGCTGCAGCTTTAGATAGAATAAAGAGTATTGTTAGTAAAATGGGCGATTTCGATAAAGCAGGTTATAATCGAGTTAAATCAGAAAAGCCTGCTTTAAATCCAGAAGATATTTATGGTATTTTGCCCAAATCTCGTGCAGAACAATATGATATGATGGAAATTATTAAGCGTTTGGTTGATAATTCTGAATTTGATGAATATAAAGCGGGATATGGGCAAACAATTATAACAGGTTATGCACGTATTGATGGTTGGGCTGTGGGCATTGTGGCAAATCAACGATTAATAGCAAAAACCACTGGAGCTAAAACAAAACCAAGCGAAATGCAATTTGGAGGTGTAATTTATTCAGATTCGGCAGATAAAGCAACTCGTTTTATTGCTAATTGTAATCAAAAGAAAATTCCATTGGTATTTGTACATGATGTAACTGGGTTTATGGTAGGTTCTAAGTCAGAACATGGTGGTATTATTAAAGACGGAGCTAAAATGGTGAATGCTGTAGCAAATTCTGTAGTGCCTAAATTTACTGTGGTAGTAGGAAATTCATATGGCGCTGGAAATTATGCAATGTGTGGAAAAGCGTATGACCCTCGATTGATTTTTGCATGGCCAAGTGCTGAATTGGCTGTTATGGGAGGTGCTCAAGCTGCTAAAGTATTAATGCAAATTGAAGCAGCTTCTTTGAAAGCAAAAGGAGAAGAAGTAGATGCTCAAAAAGAGCAAGAATTGTTTGATAAGATAAAAGCGCGTTATGATGAGCAAGTATCACCATATTATGCAGCTTCTCGTTTATGGACAGACGCAATCATTGATCCTTTAGAAACACGTACATGGATTTCAATGGGTATTGAGGCAGCAAATCATGCTCCTATTGAAAGACAGTTTAATTTAGGTGTAATTCAGGTTTAAATATTTATTTTACAACTTTAAAAAAGAAAAAAATACTAAACTTTTATTAAAAGTAACGAAATGTTAAAAACTACCACTATTTTTACGTGGTAGTTTTTTTATTGTATAAACCCCAAATCCATGAAAAACACTTTATTTATTTTTACTTTTCTTGTAAGCTTATTTCAAGCTAATGCACAATTAACTGTGCCTAAAGAAACTTTTACTCGTCGTGATACTTTGCAAGGAGGATTAAGGCCTGAGAGAACAAGTTTTGATGTATTGCATTATGATTTAAACATCAAAATTAGTCCTAATCAAAAATATATAGTTGGTTATAATGATATATCATTTAAAGTTGTAGAAAATACTACTAAAATTCAAATTGATTTATTTGAGAACATGAATGTTGATAGTATTGTACATAATGGCAAAAGATTAAATTATAAGAGAGAGGAATTAGCAACATTTATTCATTTTACTAATGAACTTCAAAAGGGAACTGAAAATGTAATTCGTTTTTACTATTCAGGTAATCCTGTAATTGCTAAAAAAGCGCCTTGGGATGGAGGCTTTGTATTTAGTAAAGATAAAGATGGAAAACCATGGATAGCAGTTGCTTGTCAAGGCTTTGGTGCTAGTTGTTGGTTTCCAGTTAAGGATACTCAAAGTGATGAACCTGATAATGGAGCAACAATAAAAGTTGCGGTTCCTAATGGCTTAATGAATGTTTCTAATGGTCGATTTATGGGAATGGAAAACTTAAAAAATGGTTATACTCGTTGGGATTGGGAAGTTAAAAACCCTATAAATACATATGATATAACAGTTAATATTGCCGATTATGTTCATATTCATGACAATCATAAAGGATTAGATTTAGATTATTATGTGTTAAGAGCAAATGAGAAAAAAGCCAGAAAACATTTTCAGGAAGTAAAACCAATGATGGATTGTTTTCAAGAAAAATTTGGTAAATATCCTTTTAGTGATGATGGTTATAAATTGGTTGAAACTCCTTATTTAGGAATGGAACATCAAAGTGCTGTTGCTTATGGCAATCATTACATGAAAGGATATATGGGAAATGATTTGTCAGGAACTGGTGTTGGTAATCTTTTTGATTACATAATTATTCACGAATCTGGGCATGAATGGTTTGGCAACAGTATCACAAGTCAAGATATTGCTGACATGTGGATACATGAAGGATTTACTATGTATTCAGAAATAGTTTATATCGAATGTCAGTATGGTTATGATAAAGCTATGCAATATGCTTATGGATTGCATAATGCTGTTACTAACGATAGACCAATTATTGGACATTATGGAGTAAATAAAGAGGGTAGTGGCGACATGTATCCAAAAGGTGCTTTAATGTTAAATACAATTCGACATATTGTTGATAATGATTCTAAATGGTGGCGTATGCTTTTAAAATATTCTGAATCATTTAAAAAGCAAATTATAAAAACTCAAGATGTAATAGATTTTTTTAATAAGGAATCAGGAAGAGATTTGACTCCAATTTTTGATCAATATCTTCGTTATACATCAATTCCAGAACTAGAATTTAGAAAAAGTGGAAAAGTAATTGAGTATAAATGGAATGCTGAAGCTCCAAATTTTGTTATGCCAGTTGACGTGATGATTAAAGGTAAAAAGATTCGATTAGAAGCTAGTACTTCTTGGAAAGTATTCACCGAAAGTGTTAAATCGATTAATGATATTCAACCTATCAAAACAGATTTTTATATAAAATACTGATTTGTAGTAGGTTATTTCTGTAATCTTTATTAAATTAGATAACTAATTTTAAACTGAAGCATTATGGAAACCGTTAAAAGTTTAAACAAATGGGCAAATGCTCACACCTATTATTCATTAGATATTTTGCGAATCATTGTTGGTGTTTTTCTTTTTTGGAAAGGAGTATCCTTCATAACCAATACAGAATATTACAATCAATTAGCAGATCCTATTAAAAATTTAGGAGGAGGTATGTTAATTGTGCATTACGTAGTAACGGCACATATGATGGGAGGAATTATGATTATTGTGGGTTTACTTACTCGCTGGGCTATTGGAGCACAGTTGCCTATTTTATTAGGAGCTTTTTTAGTGAACTTCATAGGAGAAATGAATGTAGGAAATATGATATTATCATTTTTACTTTTTGCAATTTGTGTTTTCTTCCTTTTTTATGGAAGTGGCAAGCATTCTGCAGACTATTATTTTAAAATGCAACAGTAATTAAAACTAAATAGAATAAAAAAAGAGCCATTTTAATGGCTCTTTTTTTATTCTATTTAGCAGCTTCTATATTAGCCCAGTTAATTCCTCTTTTAATTCTTAGAAGTTGTGTTTCTGACACATTATATCTTTTTGCTAATTTTCGTAATGGTACATCTTCACTAATTTGTTTTTTTATAACCATTACTTGATGAATACTTAATTTAGATCTTGTAATTCTTACTGGTCTGTTTATGTTAGCTAAAGCTTTTGCTTTAATAACATATGGACTTTTTTGCTGATGAATAGTATTTTCTTCTTGAGTCATCCACTGTAAGTTAGAATGGTGGTTATTTGTTTTGTCAAAATCTAAATGTGCCACAAAAGTATGTTTCATTGATTTTTGATTTACAAAATACTTAGCTACTAACCGATGTGTTAATGTGCTAAAATTTTTTCGTCTTTTGTTTTCAATCTTTCTAAGCTTTGACTGATATTTTTTTCTATGCTTTTCAAGATCAATTTCAATTTTTTCAATTTTTTTCAAAATCTCATAATATAAAGCATTTTTCCCGTCACATTTTTGTAGCTCTTTATTAAGCTTTGAAATAGACATTCGTAATGAAAAAATATCAGCTCTAGCATTAATTAAATATTCTTTGTCTTTTTCAGTTTGAGGTGAAAAAACTGAAAAATTAAATGAAGGATAGCCTTCAGTTTTTGCTTGAGATATTAATTTTTCGGTATTATCCTTTAAATCAATTTTTTTTGCATTTCCATAATTTGAAACAAATAATTTATATCTCTCCATAAAAGGAGATTTTAACTCAACTTCTTTCCAGATTTCTTCGTCAAAATATCTTTTTAAATACATAGCAAAATTTTATATTAAAATATTTAACTCTCTTTTTGTCCCATCATCATTAGATAAGCTTTTAAAAAATCATCTAAATTTCCATTCATTACACCTTCAACATCACTAGTCTCATGTTGTGATCGTACATCTTTAATAAGTTTATAAGGATGCATAACGTAGTTGCGTATTTGTGAGCCCCACTCAATTTTCATTTTGTTAGCTTCAATATCAGCTCTTTGTTCCATCCTTTTCTTTAACTCGATTTCATACAACTGTGAGCGCAACATTTGCATGGCTCTTTGTCTGTTGTCTTGTTGAGATCTTGTTTCGGAACATTGAATTTGTATTCCAGTTGGCTTATGATACAATTGAACTTTAGTTTCAACTTTATTTACATTTTGTCCACCAGCACCGCTCGAACGAGAAGTTGTGATTTCAATATCTGCTGGATTAATATCAATTTCAATACTATCATCAACTAAAGGGTAAACATAAACAGAAGCAAATGAAGTATGTCTTTTAGCATTACTATCAAAAGGTGAGATTCTAACTAAGCGATGTACACCGTTTTCTCCTTTTAGATATCCAAAAGAATATTCACCTTCGAATTCTAGAGTTACGGTTTTGATACCTGCAACATCACCTTCCTGGAAGTTTAATTCTTTTACTTTGTATCCATTTTTTTCACCCCACATTAAATACATTCGCATAAGCATACTTGCCCAATCACAGCTTTCTGTACCTCCAGCGCCAGCAGTAATTTGAAGTACAGCACTCATACTATCTCCTTCATCAGAAAGCATGTTTTTAAATTCAATGTTTTCTATGTGAGAATTTGTAGCTTCATATAACTCGTCTAATTCACTTTCAGTTAGATCACCTTCTTTGAAAAAGTCATAAGCAATTTGAAGTTCGTCTGATAGATTGACAGCCTTTTCATAATCTTCGACCCATTTTTTCTTTGAGCGAAGATTTTTAACAATTACTTCAGCTTCTTTTGCATTATTCCAAAAATCTGGAGCAAAAGTTTTTTCTTCTTCATTAGCAATTTCGATTAATTTGGCATCGATGTCAAAGATACCTCCTCAACGCACCAAGGCGTTCTACAATACCTTTAATTTGGTCGGCATTTGTCATAATAATTTTATACTTTTGATTTCTATTTTTGAGTTTTTTATACGTATTTCAATAATTAACCGTTAAAGTTTTTAAAAGTGATAGGTTTGAAATACTTTGGAAAGATACTAAAAATATTTTTCTCCCCAAAAATAGTGAGTTCAGAACAAGTTAATTCTTACAAAAAATTGATTTTTTATCAATATGGAAATAAACCTGGTAAGTGATACCGTAACCAAGCCTACTCAAGAGATGTTGCATGCTATGTTTAGCGCAAAAGTAGGAGATGATGTTTATAAACAAGACCCCACAGTAAATGCTTTAGAGGAAAAAGTTGCTACTATTTTTGGAATGGAATCTGCATTATTTTTTCCATCTGGAACTATGGCAAATCAAACTGCTATAAAATTGCATACAAATCCTGGAGATCAAGTTATATGTGACAAATGGTCTCATATTTATCATTATGAGGGAGGAGGAGCCTCTTTTAATAGTGGAGTGTCATGTAATTTAGTAGATGGAAGTAGAGGTATGATTAATGCTTCTTTAGTTAAAAATGCAATTAATGATCCTGAATTTTATCATGCACCACTTAGTAAGTTGGTAAGTATCGAAAATACAACTAACAAAGGTGGAGGAGCTTGTTATGAGATTGAAACATTGGCAGAAATAAAAAAGGTTTGTGTTCAAAATAATTTGAAATATCATCTTGATGGTGCTAGAATTTGGAATGCTTTAGTGGCAAAACGACAGTCTCCAAGGCAGTTTGGTCAATTGTTCGATACTATTTCGGTATGTTTGAGTAAAGGGCTTGGAGCTCCTGTAGGTTCGGTATTAATTTCAGACGCTAAGACTATTAAAAAAGCACTACGAATTAGAAAAATTTTAGGAGGTGGAATGCGCCAAGCTGGATATTTAGCAGCTGCTGGAATTTACGCTTTAGATCATCATGTTGGACGTCTAGAAGACGATCACAGACGCGCTAAAGAATTAGCTCATATTTTACAACAATTACCATGGGTTGCTTCAGTTGAGCCAGTAGAAACCAATATTTTAATTTTTTCTGTCCAAAAGTATTTAAATGAAAAAGTCATCATTGATAAGTTTAAAGAAAAGGGAATTCATATTAGTTCTATGGGACATGGAAAGCTTCGTATAGTTACACACTTAGATTATAGACAAGTCATGCATGAATATGTGATGAACATACTTCCTAAAATAGCGATGTAATTTTTAAGAGTCTTATAAAAAAATAAAATCCCGAGGTATTTAACTTCGGGATTTTTAATTTTTATTTAAACAAGCCATCCATTCCAGGAATATTTGGCATTCCTTCTTTCGCTACAGCTGCTAGTTCAGCTTCATGAACATTAGTTGCTTTTTCGATAGCTTTATTTAAAACTAATAATAAATAATCTTCTAATTGCTCTTTATCTTCAAGCAATGAATCGTCGATAGAAATTGATTTAATTTTTCGGTTAGCTGTTAAAGTTGTTTTTAATAAACCGTCTGAACTTTGTTCGTCAACTAAAACAAAATCAAGTCTTTTTTTAGTTTCTTCTACTTTTTGTTGGGTTTCTTTTAGTTTACCCATCATACCCATAATATCTCCAAACATGGTTGTAATTTTTAATTGATACACAAAAATACTAAATTGCAAAACACAAACACAAGAAACTATTATGAATAAATTAGTTAAAATAAGCTTTGTAAGTCTTATTTTTGCATCTTCAATGAACAAAATAACTGCTCAATATAAAATGTCAAAAAATATACAACCACCCATTGCAAAAATAATCCCACACACTTTAGAAAAACATAACGATGTTAGAATAGATAATTATTACTGGCTAAATGATCGAGATAACAAAGAAGTTATTGACTATTTAAATGCTGAAAATAAATATTATGAAGAGATGACATCTCATACAAAAGACTTTCAAAATAGTTTGTTTACCGAAATGAAGTCTAGAATAAAAGAAGATGATCAATCAGTTCCGTATTTGTATAATGGTTATTATTATATCTCAAAATTTATAACTGGGGGAGATTATCCTATTTATTCAAGACGCAAAGGAAGTCTTGAAGCACAAGAAGAGATAATGTTTGATTGTAATGAACTGGCAAAAAATCATGCATATTTTCAGTTATCAGGGGTAAGTGTAAGCCCTAATAATAAGTTTGCAACCTTTGGAGTTGATTTAGTAAGTAGAAGAATTTATACGATTCAAGTTAAAAATTTAGAAACGGGAGAAATTCTATCTGACAAAATTGAAAACTGTACAGGAGGTTCAGTTTGGGCAAATGACAATGAAACTTTTTTTTATGTTACTAAAGATCCAGTAACATTAAGGTCTGATAAAGTTTATCGTCATAAATTAGGTACTAATACTAGTGAAGATGTTTTAGTATATGAAGAGAAGGATGATACTTTTAGTGTTTTCATTTACAAAGAAAAGTCAAAAAAATATATTGTTATTGGGTCACAAAGTACAATGACTACCGAATATCAAATAGTAGAAGCAGATTCTCCAAATAATTCGTTTAAAGTTTTTCAGAAGAGAACAAGAGGATTAGAGTATAGTATTTCTCATTATAATGATAGTTTTTATATTCTAACCAATAAAGATAAGGCAACTAATTTTAAGTTAATGAAAACGCCTGAAAATAGCACTTCAAAAGAAAATTGGAAAGAAGTCATTCCTCATAGAGAAAATGTTTTATTAGAAGATATAGAAATTTTTAAAGATTATTTAGTTGTAGAAGAACGAGATAACGGATTGACCAAGTTGCGCATAATGCCTTGGAATGGAGAAGGAGAATATTATTTGCCTTTTGAAAGTGAAACATATACTGCTTATACATCAACTAATGTGGATTTCGATACCAATATTTTGCGTTATGGTTATCAATCCTTAACAACACCTTCATCCATTATCGATTTTAACATGAAGGATAAAACTAAAGAAATTAAAAAAGAACAAGAGGTTTTAGGAGGTAAATTTGACAAGAATAATTATGAAGAAAAAAGGGTTTGGGCAATAGCTCAGGATGGGGTTAGAGTTCCAATTTCATTGGTTTATCGAAAAGGCATTAAGTTAGATGGCAAAAATCCATTATTGCAATATGCATATGGTTCTTATGGTTATTCTATGGACTGTACATTTTCAACAACACGTTTAAGTTTGTTAGACAGAGGATTTATTTATGCTATTGCACACATCCGTGGAGGAGAAGATTTGGGTAGACCTTGGTATGAAGATGGAAAATTATTGAAAAAGAAAAACACGTTTACAGATTTTATTGATTGTTCTGAATTTTTAATTGATCAAAAATACACCTCACCAAAACATTTATATGCCGAAGGAGGTTCTGCCGGAGGATTGTTAATGGGAGCTATAATAAATATGGCACCACACTTGTATAATGGAGTTATTGCTGCTGTTCCTTTTGTAGACGTTGTTACAACTATGTTAGATGAATCAATTCCGTTAACAACTGGTGAGTATGATGAATGGGGAAATCCTAATGAAAAAAAATATTATGATTATATGAAATCATATTCTCCATATGATAATATTGTAGAACAGGAATATCCTAATATGTTAGTAACTACTGGTTTACATGATTCTCAGGTGCAGTATTGGGAACCAGCTAAATGGGTTGCTAAACTTAGAACTTTGAAAAGTAATAAAAAACTATTATATTTAGATACTAATATGGATACTGGACATGGCGGTGCTTCCGGAAGGTTTGAAGCCTTGAAAGAAGTCGCAAAAGAGTTTTCTTTTTTATTAGATTTAGAAGGAATTAACCAATAATTAATTTTTTTTATAGATTTGCAAAGTTTTGGTGTTGTTAAAATTCCAAAACAAAAAGCCTCGATTATAAAATATATGGGACAAGATATACAAGCTTACAATAATGTATTGGAATTAATAGGGAATACTCCACTAATTAAAATCAATAAGATTACTGAAGAAATTAAAGGTAATTTTTATGCTAAGGTAGAAGCCTTTAATCCGGGTCACTCAACTAAAGACCGTATCGCATTATACATTATTGAGGAAGCTGAAAGACAAGGTATCCTCAAGCCTGGTGATACTATTATAGAGACTACATCTGGTAATACTGGATTTAGCTTAGCTATGGTAAGTATTATTAAAGGATATGAGTGCATTCTTGCAGTTAGTTCAAAATCATCTCCTGACAAGATAGATATGTTACGTAGTATGGGAGCTAAGGTTTATGTTTGCCCAGCTCACGTTTCAGCAGATGATGAACGTTCATATTACAATGTTGCCAAAAGATTACACGAAGAGACTAAGGGTTCTGTTTATATCAATCAATATTTTAATGAATTAAATATTGAAGCACACTACAAAACTACAGGCCCAGAAATTTGGGAACAAACAAATGGAAAAGTTACTCATCTTGTAGCTTGTACTGGAACAGGAGGAACTTTATCTGGAGCTGCTAAATTTTTAAAAGAAAAAAACCCAAATATTAGAATTTTAGGTGTTGATGCTTATGGATCGGTATTAAAAAAATATCATGAAACAAGAGAATTTGACGCTGAGGAAATCTACCCTTATAGAATTGAAGGATTAGGAAAAAACTTAATTCCTACTGCTACAGATTTTGACTTAATTGACAAATTTGTAAAAGTTACTGATGAAGATAGTGCTCACATGACTCGTAACATTGCAAAAACAGAAGGTTTATTTGTAGGTTATACTTCAGGAGCTGTTATGCAAGCCATAAAACAATATGCCGAAGAAGGTGAATTTGATGC
>CAZMCP010000030.1:10034-26723 GCA_964565035.1 uncultured Flavobacterium sp.
ATTGCTATTTTTCCAGATCATGGTTCTAGGTATATGAGTAAAGTATTTAGCGATGATTGGATGAGCGCTCAAGGTTTTTTTGATAGTGTAAATGCTGAAGAAGCACAAAAAATTGAATTTATCAAATAGTTTTTTATAAGACAAAGAACAATAATTTAAAAACTCCAAAATGTTTTGGAGTTTTTTTTATGAAGTTAAATGAAGTAAGAAACCATTTAAAAATTATAAAAAAATAATTACAATAAGCCATTATTACCTTAGCAAGAAACATTCAGTTTTATTAAATTAAATAAAATGATAAAGTTTCGTCTGCTTTGTATGGTGGTGTCAAATCGAATGAAGAAATTAGAGTAAAACTATTTGAACTTCTTTATCCATATTTTTAAAAAGAAAGCTTGATTATCTTGATATTTTACGTTTATATAATTTGACAAAAGATTGAAAACTGTTCAGAATCTTAATTTTTATCATCAAACGTTACTTTGCTGTTACAATTGTTTGATAAATTGTACACTTTTAGAAGGTACTATCAATAATAAAAACTCCAAGTTATTAACTTGGAGTTTTTATTTGTACAACGGATGTCTTTATTTATTTTTGAATCATAAATTTTTCTGTTGTGATTTGATCTGACTTATTATTATATGTTTCTAATATTAAGTTTCCTTCGTTGTCAAAATACCCAACTGAAAATTTGTTTTTATTGTAAAAAATATAATTGTTGTTAGAAGTTTTACGCATTATTCCTCGAGGTTTATTTTGGTCACTATACATAGTATAAGATCCACCTTCTCCAGATTTAATTTGATATTTTACTCCGTTAAGCATGTAGTATGTTGATTTTTCTACATCAACAACTTTTGCTACACCATTGTGATTTACTATAGTTGTATTTGTAACTTCTACAGGATTATTGGCCATTGGTATGTTTTTCGTATCTGGACGTTCTTTTTCAACCTCTACGCCAACTTTTTGAACCTCTTTTGTAACTTCAGACGTAACTAGTTTTTTTTCTCCATCAGAATCTTTAATTGTAGTTACTGTTGTTTTTACTTCTGTTTGTAAATTTTTGTTCTGCGCTTGGATATTTAATGTAAATACTACTGCAAGCATTCCTAAAATTGTAGTTTTCATAACTTTTTAGTTTTTGTTATTGTACATTACAAATATAGATTCATCACAATCAAAAGACTTTATATGATTTTTACTAAGAATTATATAATTCTCACATAAATAAAAAAACTCCTGAAAATTCAGGAGTTTTCAATATATAATTATGATAATTATTCTTGCATCGTATGGAAAACGTTCATTACATCGTCATCCTCTTCAATTTTTTCTAATAATTTTTCAACATCAGCAACTTGCTCAGGAGTAAGTTCTTTAGTTACCTGCGGAATTCTTTCAAATCCTGAAGATAATACTTCAATTCCTCTGTTCTCTAATTCTTTTTGAATCGCACCAAAACTTTCAAAAGGGGCATACATTACAATCCCATCTTCATCGGCAAAAATTTCCTCAACTCCAAAATCAATCATTTCTAATTCTAATTCTTCAACATCTTGTCCTTCAGCCGGAATTCTAAAATTACAAGTGTGATCAAACATAAATTCTACAGAACCTTGAGTACCTAAAGCTCCATTACATTTGTTAAAGTAACTTCTAATGTTTGCAACAGTTCTATTGTTGTTATCAGTTGCTGTTTCAATTAAAATTGCAATACCATGTGGCGCATATCCTTCAAATAATACTTCTTTATAGTTTGCTGTATCTTTATCCGATGCTTTTTTGATGGCACGATCAACATTGTCTTTTGGCATGTTGGCAGCTTTCGCATTTTGGATTACTGCTCTTAAACGAGAGTTAGTTTCAGGATTAGGTCCTCCTTCTTTAACTGCCATTACAATATCTTTCCCGATTTTTGTAAACGTTTTTGCCATTGCCGACCAACGTTTCATTTTACGTGCTTTTCTAAATTCGAACGCTCTTCCCATTTCTAAGAATATATTTTAGTTTCTAAGTTTCTATAAATTAGAGTGCAAAAATAAAACTATTAATGCATTTTCCCAAAAAAGGAGGTTCTTTCGAGCCTCCTTTTGAAATTATTTTTTATAAAAAGGTAATTTAACCACTTTTGCAGCTATGTCTTTATTTCTAATTCTAATAAAAATATCTGAATCTACTGTTGAAAAAGCTGTTGGTACATAACCTAATCCAATTCCTTTGTTCATTGAAGGTGATTGTGTACCAGAAGTTACAACTCCAATAACAGTACCATTTGCATCAACAATTTCATAATCGTGACGAGGAATTCCTCTTTCAGTCAATTCAAAAGCTACTAGTTTACGTGTAACACCTTCTTCTTTTTGCTTTTTTAAGTTTGATGAATTAGTAAATTCTTTGTCAAATTTTGTAATCCAACCTAATCCAGCCTCTAATGGTGAAGTTGTGTCGTTGATATCATTACCGTATAAACAAAATCCCATTTCTAAACGTAAAGTATCACGTGCAGCTAAACCAATGGGTTTAATTCCGAAAGCAGCTCCAGCTTCAAATACTTTGTTCCAAATTAATTCAGCATCTTCATTTTTGAAATAAATTTCAAACCCTCCTGATCCTGTATAGCCTGTTGCAGATACAATTACATCTTTGACACCTGCAAATTCTCCTATTTGGAAAGAATAATAAGGCATGTTAATCAAATCTATATTCGTAAGTGATTGCATTGCTTCGGCAGCTTTGGGTCCTTGAATAGCTAATAATGAATAAGCGTCTGAATTATTAATCATTTCAACACCTAAATCATTATGAGATGAAATCCAATTCCAGTCTTTTTCAATATTAGAAGCATTAACTACTAGCATATAGTGATTGTCAGCAATTTTATAAACTATCAAATCATCAACAATTCCACCTTCATTATTTGGTAAGCATGAGTACTGTGCTTTTCCATCAACTAATTTTGAAGCATCGTTCGAAGTTACTTTTTGAATTAAAGCTAATGCATTTTCACCTTTTAAAAAGAATTCTCCCATATGTGAAACATCAAAAACTCCTACGCCATTACGAACTGTTTCGTGTTCTATGTTAACTCCTTCGTATTGAACAGGCATATTATAACCTGCAAACGGAACCATTTTAGCTCCTAAACTTTCGTGAACGTGCGTTAATGCTGTATTTTTCATATTGCGTTGTAAAATTATTTTTGAGCGCTAATGTACCTATTTTTTGTGGAGTTGCAAAGTGGTTAAAAAAGGAAATTAGGATAGTAAATAATCTTTAAGTTGATCATAAGTTGCTATTTTAATACTCCTTTTTTCTTTATTGATAACATTTTTGATTTGGTCAGGAACAGTTAAATTTATTTCTAACGTTGATTCTACAGTTTCTGAAAACTTTATTGGATGCGCTGTTTCAAGAAATACACCAATAGAATTAATATGTTTTTTTAATTCTTTCTGAATTCCTAAGAATCCGATGGCTCCATGTGGTTCTGATACATATTGATAGTTTTTGTATAAAAGTTGCATGGCATCTTTTGATTCTTGGTCAGTATATGAATATGCCGAAAAATCATTTTTAAAAGCCTTTAAATCATAATTATAGAGTTCCTGAATTCTAATGAAATTACTAGGATTACTTACATCCATTGCATTTGACAAGGTAGTAATAGTTTTATTTGGCTTAAATTCTCCATCAGTAAGAAATCTTGGAACAGTATCATTTACATTAGTTGCTGCAACAAAATTAGTAATGGGTAATCCAATTTTTTTGGCCAGAACTCCAGCACAAAGATTTCCAAAATTGCCACTAGGACATGAAACAATAATTGGTTTTCCAAATTTTTTTAGATCTCGATAGGCAAAAAAATAATAAAACATTTGTGGAAGCCAGCGTGCTATGTTAATAGAATTGGCTGAAGTCAAATTTTTATCTTTTAAATCCAAATCTAAAAATGCTTTTTTCACCATGGCCTGACAATCGTCAAAAGTGCCTTGGACTTCAAGTGCGGTAATATTATTACCTAATGTGGTAAGCTGTAATTCCTGAAAATTACTTACTTTTCCACTAGGGTAAAGAATAACTACATTTACATTTTTAGTGTCAAAAAAACCATTAGCAACTGCACCGCCAGTATCTCCAGAAGTAGCAACCAAAATTGTTACTTTTTTTTCATTATGCTGATTGAAATAATTTAAGCATCTCGACATGAATCGTGCGCCTACGTCTTTAAAAGCCATTGTTGGACCATGAAATAATTCTAGGGAATAACAGTTTTCGTTGATTGCAACAAGAGGGAAATCAAAGCATAAGGTTTCTTTAATGATTTGTTTTAAATTGGTTTCTGGAATTTCATTGCCAATAAATTGTTGTATTGCTGTAAAAGCGATTTCTTCATCTGTTAGATGCTCTATAGTATCAAAAAAAGAGTAGGGAAGAGCTGTAATTTTTTCAGGAAAATACAAGCCATTATCTGGTGCCAAACTATTAATTAAAGCCTCACGGAAAGTGACTTTATATTCTTTATTATTTAAACTATAATATTTCATTTTTTTATTTTTCTAGGTTGATGATACTGATGCCTTGCGAATCAATTTTTGAAATATGAATTTCAAACGGAATATTGGTTTTTGAATATATGTTTTCCATTGTAATTGCTATACTATCAGCAATTTTTTTTCCTTTACTTAAAGCAAAAATTGATGGCCCTGAACCTGAAATACCACATCCTAAAGCATCTTTTTCTAGAGCACTTTTTTTGATTAAATCAAAGTTAGGAATAAAAGGACTTCGAAGTGGTTCAACAATTTCATCGTGCAAGGAACATTTTATAAGCTCATAATCATGGGTATATAAACCAGCAATTAATCCGCCAAGATTCCCCCACTGTGTAATAGCACTTTTTAATGAAACCTCAGGTTTTAAAACGGCCCTCATTTCTGATGTTTTAAGTTCAATTTGCGGATGAATAACAGTCACATACAACTCTGCAGGACTTTTAATCTGTATGATATCCAATGGATTATAACTTCGAATTAAAGTAAATCCTCCTAAAAGTGCTGGAGCTACATTATCTGCATGCTCACTTCCACTAGCCAATGCTTCACCCTTCATTGCGAATTGCACTAACTCTTTTCTGGAATAGGGTTTGCCTAGTAATTCATTGATACCGAAAGCAGCTCCGGATGCACTAGCTGCCGAACTTCCAATGCCGCTTCCTGCTTTAATTTTTTTATGAATTTCAATTTCGAATCCAAAATCAATATCAAGATCTTTTATGAGCGCTAATGCTGCAACACCTGCAACATTTTTTTCTGGTTCAGTTGGTAAATCTGCACCAGTTATTTTGGAGATTCGTATGCCTTTTTGTAAGGTTTTGTGAATAATCATTTCATCGCCTATAGTACTCAAACAGAGTCCTAAAACGTCAAATCCGCAGCAAATATTGGCTACAGTAGCGGGGCAAAATAGTTTTATTTTATTCATTTTCTTTAGGGTTAGCTGTTTCCAATTCTAATTACATCTGCAAAAATTCCTGAAGCAGTCACGGCCGCTCCGGCTCCAGCACCTTTAATAAGTAAAGGCTGATCGTTATATCGGTCAGTATAAAACAAAACGATGTTATCTTTGCCTTCTAAATTGTAAAATGGATGTTCTTTATTAATAAGTTGTAAGCCAACTTTTGCCTGGCCATTTTCAAATTCGGCAACATATTTTAAGCGACTGTTTTGAGTTGAGGCTTCTTGGTATAAATCTTTAAAATGTGATTCGTGTTTTTCTAGATTATTAAAAAAATCCATAATGGATTTTGCTTCCAAAACTTCTTTAGGTAAAAAGGATTCGTTATGAATTTGATCAATTTCCATTTCATAACCACTTTCTCGAATTAGAATTAAAATTTTGCGCATTACATCAATTCCACTTAAATCAATTTTTGGATTGGGTTCAGTATAGCCTTCAATTTCAGCTTGTTTAACCACATTATGAAAAGAGCTAATGTTGCTGAAATTATTAAAAATATAATTCAAACTCCCAGATAAAACCGCTTGAATTTTATGAACTTTATCTCCAGATGCAATTAAGTTTTTAAGAGTATCTATGATAGGTAAACCAGCTCCTACATTAGTTTCAAATAAAAAAGGGGTATTGTATTTTTTAGAAAGTAATTTTAAGTTGTTATAATTTTCATAATCAGATGAACAGGCAATTTTGTTGCAAGTTACCACAGAAATATTCTGTTTTAGGAATCTGTCGTAAACCGATGCAATACTTTCATTTGCAGTATTATCTATAAAAATACTATTGCGTAAATTCATTTGTTCTGCATTTGAAATGAATTTATTAATACAAGCCTTTTCTCCATTTTCTAAAACTTCTTTCCAGTTTTCAAGTGAAATCCCATCTTCGTTAAAATGCATTTTTTTGGAATTGGAAAGAGCAATCACACGAACGTTTATTTTTAGGTTATCTTTAAGATATTTTCGTTGTTGTTGAATCTGTTCGATAAATTTACTACCAACATTGCCAACGCCACTAATGAAAAGATTAAGTTGTTTTACTTGGTCTTCAAAGAATTTTTCATGCAATGTGTTGAGTGCTTTTTTTACATCTTTATTATCGATAACGGCCGAAATATTTCGCTCCGAAGCACCTTGTGCAATGGCTCTAATATTTACATTGTTTTTTCCTAAAGTACTGAACATTTTGCCGCTCAAGCCCTGATGGTTTTTCATGTTTTCTCCCACAATAGCAATAATGCTCAATCCAGTTTCAACAAGTGCAGGCTTAACTTTAAAAAGTTTTATTTCAAAATTGAATTCTTCATTAATAGCCTGTTTTGCATTTTGAGCATCATTTTCAGCAATGCCTATACAAATAGAATGTTCTGAAGATGCTTGAGTAATAAAAATAATATTTATTTTTTCCTTCGCTATGGCCCCAAAGAGCCTTTTTGAAGCGCCATAAATACCTATCAAACCACTACCTTCCAAAGTAATTAAAGCTATATTTTCGATATGACTTATGCCTTTCACAGGATTATGATTTGGATAATTTTCACCACAAATCTTTGTTCCTTTTGCTTCAGGATCAAAAGTGTTTTTAATAAGAATTGGAATGTTTCGGTTTAATACGGGCTGAATAGTTGGAGCATACAATACTTTGGCTCCAAAATGAGATAACTCCATTGCTTCTTTATAGGAAATATTAGTTATTGGCTTGGCTTGCTTAACAATTTTTGGATTAGCTGTAAACATTCCACTAACATCAGTCCAGATTTCGAGTTGTTCTGCATCCAAAGCAGAAGCTATAATGGCAGCAGTGTAATCAGAACCACCTCTACCTAAGGTAGTTGTATTTCCGTTGCTGTCTTCAGCAATAAAACCAGGAAGAATAGTTGTTTCCGCCTGATTTTTATCAAAATAATATTGTATAGAATAATTAGTAATTTCAAAATTCACAGCAGCACTTCCATAATTAGAATCAGAAGTTATTAACCTGCGACTGTCTATATAACCAACTTTTGCACAAACTTGTTTAAGCTTTTCATAAATTATCCTTGAGGAAAGAAGTTCTCCATATGAAAGCAATATATCTTTTGATTTGTTAGAAATTTCACCAAGAAGGAAACATCCTTCTAATATATTGCTTATGTGTAAAAAAGATTGATTTATATAAGCAAAAATCTCCTCTTGATTTTCTTCTTTCAGAAGGCCCTTAGCAGTTTGAAGATGTCTTTTTTTAATTTGTTCTAGTTCAATTTTATAAGTTGTATCTCTTTTTTGAGCCTTGATTAAAGCCTTGATTAAAGCATCTGTTATTCCTCCTAAAGCAGATACAACAACTAATTTTTTGCCTGGAATATTATTGATTACAGAAATGCATTGTAATATGTTTTGAGGGTTGGCAACCGAAGTTCCACCAAACTTTAAAACTTTCATGATAAATATATTTTAGTAAATCTGATTTTTTATTGTGACAACAGATTTTAATTTGATTAATGGAGTAAGTGAGTTGACAAAACAACTAGTTACATGTAAAAAAAATACACGTATACAAGAGGATTATATGAAATGATTATACCCCTAGAGGGGTAGTAGTAGTTGTTGTTGATGTAACTGTAGCAAAAAACACAACCGAAGAATTGGTTGTAGCTATAATGCTGTATTTGTTTAAGTTAATCAACATAATACAAATCTAATGTTTTTTATTATTCAAAATCTTTTTTATTGAAAAATGTTTAAAAGTATGTTTTTATTAAATTTATAATATGAAAAAAAATATTTATATAGATAGCAAACATGCTAAAAATATATTTAATCCTATTGAAAAAAATGCGCATAAAGGAACTCAAGGTCATGCACTACTAATAGGTGGAAGTTATGGTAAAATAGGCTCCATTTGTCTTTCTTCTAAAGCATGTTTGAAATCTGGTGCGGGTTTAGTAACTTCTTATATCCCTAAATGTGGATATGAAATCATGCAAATTTTGAATCCTGAAGTAATGGTTCTTACAGATGAATGCCATGATTATATTAGTTCTTTTTATTATGATTTATCAATTCAATCAATTGGAGTAGGAATGGGGATAGGATTACATAAAGAGACACAGCAAGCTTTTTATCAATTTTTAAAAAGTAATTCAGTTCCATTAGTCATTGATGCTGATGGTTTAAATATACTTTCAGAGAACAATTCTTGGCTTGAAATTTTGCCAAAAAAAACCATTTTAACACCACATCATAGGGAATTACAAAGATTGTTGGGATATTGGGATAATGATAAAGAAATATTAGAAAAGGTAATTGCTTTTTCAATAAAATATAATGTAGTAATTGTTGTTAAAGGTTCGCCCACTATTATAGTATATAAAGAAGATCTCTACATAAATTCTACAGGGAATCAAGCTTTAGCAACTGCCGGTAGTGGAGATGTTTTGACTGGAATTATCACAGGTTTAATGGTGCAAGGATATGATATTGTTGATGCTTGTGTTTTAGGGGTTTATCTACATGGTCTAACAGCAGATTTAGCACTGCCTGAAACTGGTTATAATTCTTTTACAGCTTCAGATATAATACATTATCTAGGTAAAGCTTTTTTGACTTTAGAGAAATAAAAAAGGCTGTTTTTAAACAGCCTTTTTTATTATTTTATTCCTAATTCATCAAACTTCGCAATTAATTTAGGGTCTGATGGGCGAGGAGCATCTGCAGAAACAATGTTCCCGTTTGGATCTATTAAAATAAATCTAGGTATGCCTTCGATAGCATAATCAGTTACAAATTTTGAATTCCAATCATTATCAGCAAAAAGTTGTATTCCTCCAAGTTTTTTTTCTTCAACAAATTTTCTCCACTTTTCGTAGTCCTTTTTTGTGTCTATAGATAAGCTAACAAACTCAATGTTTTTACCATGATAATCTTCTTCAATTTTTTGTAAACTAGGAATTTCTTTTCGACAAGGTCCACACCAAGTTGCCCATACATCTATGTAAACATATTTCCCTTTTAAGCTTTCTAAAGATGTTTTACCTCCTTTAAAGTTTTCGTACTCAAATGTTGGTGAAGCTTTTCCAACAGCCATTGTTTTTATTTTATTGTATTTTGTAGTTAATGACTCTTTAAATTTTTGATTGTCAGAAAGTGCCATGATTTCATTATACAACATTTCAGAATCTGGGTTTCCAGCAATTACTTCGTAAGCTAAATTTTGAACAAAAGCATTTTTAATTGACTTACTTTTTATTTTTTTTATTTCTGGTAAAGCAACTTTGTAAGTGTACTCATCTCCATTTTCAATTTTTGAAGTCAAATTGTTGTTAAAATTAGCATTTACCAGTTGTTTGTAATGACTTGAAAATAAATAATCGGTTTCATTGTCATAATTAATTGAGCTATCTATTTTTGGAAATTTTTCAGAAGTTATAAAACCTTCTTTTTTTGCGTAATAAGCATGATATTTTGGATATATTAAATAATTCAATTGTTCAAAATACTCTAAGCTTTTCTTTTCGTTGTCTTTAAAAGTTTTATCAGAAAATTTAGTATTATTTAATAAATTTAAAAAGTTGTTTTTCAAATTTTTAATCTTTTCAATATAAACTGTTTCTTCAGCTGAATAAAATGCTTGAGGATTTAACATTTCGGTATTTAAAATCTTGTTTTTTTGCTGCCAATAATTATTTTCAGCACTTCCATAGCCTTCAAATTTTAATGTTTTGTTGAAGTCTGTATCATCAGCTAATATATTTAATTTACTGTTTTTTGTTAGGTAAATAGCAGCACGATTACTTTTAGTTGATATTATATAGAGACCTTCGTAATCAATTGGTAAAGTTGCTGTAAATGTGCCATCTGTTTTTAGAGCAATCTCTTTTTCAAATAATTCACCCCTAATAGTTAGTTTATCAGTAGAAGGGTTGCTAATTTTTCCAGTAATTGGTATGTTTTCAGTTGAAAACGCTAAATAATTGCTAAATAATAAAATTAAAGCATAAATACTCAGTTTCATAAGTTGGTTGTTTTAAAGATTCTCAAATGTACACAAACGATTTAAAAATTATTCATAAAGAAATACTAATATTAACTTGTTTTTTAGTAGCATTTTATGGAATTTTGGCGTCAAATAAACAACCAAAATGGATACAGTGCATTATATTAGTTCTGATGTTTTTTCATTAGAATTACTTCAAGAAATAATCTCTCAAAATTATACTTTACAATTATCAGAAGAAGCTAGGTTGAACATTGAAAAATGTAGAACTTACCTAGATAAAAAAATGGAAACTCAAAAAGAGCCTATTTATGGTATAAATACTGGTTTTGGCTCTTTATATAACATAAAAATCTCCAACGAAAATCTTTCAAAGCTACAAGAAAATTTAATGAAATCACATGCTTGTGGAACTGGTGATGAAGTACCACATGAAGTAGTTAAAATAATGTTGCTTTTAAAAATAAAGTCTTTGAGTTATGGTAATTCTGGAGTTCAATTGCAAACTGTAGAAAGACTTATAGATTTTTACAACAATGATATCTTACCAGTAGTATACACTCAAGGTTCTTTAGGAGCTTCAGGAGATTTAGCTCCTTTGGCACATTTGTGTTTGCCGTTAATTGGTGAAGGAGAAGTTTATGTTGATGGATTCCGTCAGCCTGCTTCAAAGGTTTTAGAAAAAATGGAATGGTCGCCCATTATTTTAAAATCAAAAGAAGGATTGGCATTGCTTAATGGTACTCAATTTATGAGTGCTTATGGATGTTTTACTTTGCTTAAAGCAATGAAATTTTCATATTTAGCTGATGTTATTGGAGCAATCTCTTTAGAAGGATTTGATGGACGTATTGAACCTTTCAATGAATTAATACATTTAGTTAGACCTCACAAAGGACAAATTATTACTGCTCAACGTTTTAATGATTTATTAGAAGGCAGTGAAATTATTAAACAAGCTAAAAAACATGTGCAAGATCCATATTCTTTTAGATGTATTCCACAAGTTCATGGTGCATCAAAAGATACAATTGATTATGTAAAGAAAGTATTTAAGACTGAGATAAATTCGGTTACAGATAACCCAAATATTTTTGTAGACGAGGATTTAATTATCTCAGGAGGTAATTTTCATGGACAGCCTTTGGCACTAGCTTTAGACTTTTTAGGACTTGCTCTTGCAGAGCTAGGAAATATTTCTGAAAGAAGAACTTATCAGTTGATTTCTGGATTAAGAGAATTGCCTGCATTTTTGGTAAGTGATCCAGGATTGAACTCAGGGTTCATGATACCACAGTATACAGCTGCTAGTATTGTGAGTCAGAATAAACAATTAGCAACACAAGCAAGTATTGATAGCATTGTTTCGTCTAATGGTCAAGAAGATCATGTGAGTATGGGAGCAAATGCAGCTACAAAATGCTTGAAAATTATGGAAAACCTTGAGCGTATTTTAGCTATAGAATTGATGAATGCTTCACAAGCTATTGAATTTAGAAGGCCATTAAAATCTAGTGATTTTATTGAAAGCTTCTTAAAAGCATATCGTGAAGATGTTCCTTTTGTGAATGAAGATAGAATTTTGCATTATGATATTGAAAAATCTATTGCTTTCTTAAATAGCTTTTTTGTAGAAGGTTTAGAATAAATTTATTTCAAATTATTAAAATAAAATTTAAAAACTCATTGTTATTTACAATGAGTTTTTTTTTTGGACAAATAAAAGCATAATAAATTTAAAAGTAATTTTAATGATTTTAGTTAATACTCTAATTTTTATTTAGTTAAAGAATTATTTTTGAATCCTTTCGGGAAAATAGAATTCAATTAATAAAAGTTCATTAGATGAAATTTATGCAGCAATCATCAAATAGAATATATTGTAAGTTTTTTTTGAATAAAATTAATTTATTTCTAAAATATTTACTCTTTTGTTACTTTTTTAAGTAAAAATTTATAATATATACTTTTAAAAAAGAATAATTGGATAAATATATTAAATTTGCAATCCCTGTTTTTAATCCTATTTATGTTTAGACAATTACTAGTATTCTTATTAATTTCTTTAAAGAGTTTCTGTCAGTCTGAAAGCATTGCTACTTCTGCTCAGGCAAACCAGTTATATAAAATAGCTACAGACCATTTTTTTGACCTTGAAACTAAAAAATCTGTTCACGAAGCAGAAAAAGTTTTAATTTTTTCATTAAGAAACAATGATAAAATTTTAGCAGCAAAAACATATAATTTATTAGGTCTAAACTTCGAACAATTTTCTGATGAAAAAAGAGCAATTTCTTATTATAAAAAAGGGGTTAAAACAGCTCTTGAAATCAAAAACGACACTATTTTAGGATGGTTGTATAATAATCTTGGAGGGATTTATTCTTATAATGGTATCGATTTAAAAAAAGGCACTCAATATTTTTTAAAAGCCTACACCTGTGCAAAAAAAATTAAAAATAACCCCGAATTTCTTGTTGCATCTTTAAACATAGGTTCTAACCTTATCGAGCTGGGTAAATATGAAGAAGGGAAAAAATATCTAGATGGTATTAAAGAAAAGGTTGATTTAGAAAATGAAGCAGATGTAAAGCTGGCACTACACAGTTATTATGCTAATTACTATGATGCTTATAAAAATGATTTTAAAAATGCTGAAAAGGAATATTTGGAAGCTATTAAAATTGGCTTAGCAGATAAAACACCTGCTATAAAAATGAATTTATTAGATATATATTACGCTATTTACACATTTTATGAGAGGAATAAAAAAAATGATAAAGCTTTTGAGTATTTAAAGCTTCATGATAAACTTCAGTCAAAACTATATGATGATAAAAGAGAAGCAATATTGGCTGGTGAAGATAAATCAATTCAAATAGGTGAAATTAGTCATCGAATTGAAGAAGTAGAAAAAGAAAACAAGAACTATATCAGAATTTTAAAGTACAATAAATATTTTATACTTTTTTTAATTGTACTAATATTAACTTTTTTGTCCTTATTGTATTTTTTGCATAAAAATTATAAGAAAAACAAAAAAATCAATAAAAAACTTAAAATTACTAATGTAGAATTACATCGTGCAAAGTTAAAAACAATTGAAGCTGCAAAGCTTAAGACGCAATTTATGTCTACGGTTAGCCATGAATTGCGAACACCTCTTTATGGAGTAATTGGTTTAACAGATATTATTGAAAGTGAACATGCTGAATTACAGGATAGTAAGTATATTAAGTCATTAAAATTTTCTGCTAAATATTTACTTTCACTAATTAATGATGTTCTCAATATATCTAAAATAGAATCAGGAAATCTTGAATTAATTTATGAACCTATAAATTTAAAAGAACAAATTGAAATTATTGTAGATTCCCTTGAAGTAATGGCTAATCAATACAATAATAAAATTGTCATTTCTTTCGATTCTGATCTTCCAATTTATATAAAAACTGATAAGACAAGACTATCTCAAATCATTATAAATTTAATTAGTAACTCTTTAAAATTTACTAAAGATGGGGTTATTATAATTAAAGTTGGAAAAACAATATCAAATGATTTTCTATTGTTTAAAATTGAAGATAATGGAATTGGGATACCAAAAAAGTATATTGATAAAGTTTTTGAAAAATTTATTCAAGTCGAAAGAAATTCTGATGAGCAATTTCAAGGAACAGGACTAGGTCTAGCAATTGTAAAGAGATTTGTAGATTTGTTTGGAGGTAAGATATCTATTCAAAGTGAAGAAAATATTGGAACCGTAATTGAATTTTCAATTCCTTTGATTGTTGCTAAAAAGATAGAAATGCTCAATGAAGACTATGATGAGCTCCATAAACTTATTAACTGCAAAATTTTAGTAGTTGAAGACAATAACGTTAATCAAATAGTTACTCAAAAATTATTAGAAAAGAACAAACTGGAGTGTGTTGTTGCAAATGATGGCTATCATGCCATAGAAATTTTAAAACAACAAACATTTGATATTATTTTAATGGATATTCATATGCCCGGAATAAATGGTTTTGAGACTACTGAAATAATCCATCAACTAGGTATTGAAACTCCTATTATTGCTTTGACTGCTTCTGATAAGCATGAAATAGAAGAAGATGTTTTAAAATATAAAATGAAAGATATTTTAAATAAACCTTTTGAATACAAAGAATTAGAAAAATTAATAAAAAAACATATCTGATGAATTTTATTATTTCAAACTAAATTCTCATTTAATTTTACAAAAAACAAACCGCAATAATTCCTAAAACTGCAGGAATAGTTTGTACATATAAAATTCTCTTAGAAGCAGTAATGGCACCATAAATCCCTGCAACAGCTACACATCCTAAAAAGAATAATGCTATATTTTTTGACCATTCTAAATCGCATATTACTAGCGACCAAATTAGTCCAATTGCTAAAAAACCATTATATAATCCTTGGTTTGCAGCTAATACTTTTGTTGGTTCAAATAAGTCTTTAGGAATTGTTTTAAAAACTTTAGGCGCTTTTGTTGTCCAGGCAAACATTTCAAGCCAAACAATGTAAATGTGGATAAAAGCCACAAAACTGATAATGATTTTTGCGATAATAGTCATAATTAATTTCTTTCTTCAAATGGTGTTATAGTTCCGTTTTCTATGTACTGCTTCATTTGTCTTAGTAAATTTGCCCAACAGTAACTGGCAACTCTAAATTCTTTACTTACTTCTGTCCAATCTTTATGGTAAAATTGAACTAAGGTTACATTTGGTTTTTCTTCTTTCAAAATAAATCCAAAACTTGTGAGCATCCAATCTTCCATAGCTTTGGTCATTTTAAATTCTATTTCTTGATTGTGTTTAAGCTTAACGATTTCAGCAAGCCAATTGTACTCTTCTGCAAAATATAAATTATAGACGGCTCCTAGTTCACATTTGCCACTGCATTTTTTTGTCCACCAGTTATTTATTTCATTAGGAAAACTTACGGTTTCGAATACTTTTTCTATAGGCTTGTTAATCCAAAAATCGTGATAAATGGTATTCATTATTAATTTTCTTTTTCGGGTTTAAAAACTTTTTCAATTCTCTTATCTGGAATTAACCACATTAAAGCTACCAAAATATAAATTATTGCTGAAATAGCTTCGTGAAAAAAAGTTGAAAAAATTGCCATTAAATATAGAATAGGAGAAACCTTACCTTTAAAATCTTTACCAATAGCTTTAGATAAAATTGAATTTTCTCCTTGAGTTTTTATAATTTGATTTTGAAGTACCATGTAGGCAATTCCACACATTAAAAGCACAAAACCATAAAAAAGCATAGGAAATGGTGCAAAATTATTTTCACCAATCCAACCTGTTACGAAAGGGATTAAAGAAAGCCAAAACAGTAAATGAAGATTTGCCCAAAGTATTGATCCTGTAACCTGTTTTACTGTATGCATCATATGATGATGATTATTCCAATAAATACCAACATAAATAAAACTTAAAATATAACTAACAAAAATTGGGAATAAATTTAAAAGTGATTTCAAATCAGATCCTTCGGGAGTTTTGAGTTCTAAAACCATAATGGTAATTATAATAGCTAAAACCCCATCACTAAAAGCTTCAAGTCTATTTTTGTTCATCAATTACCTTTTTTAAATACTGTTTTTATTAACTCAATGATTTATGTGCTCTTCTTTTATGTTTTGTTTGCTTTAATTCATCTTTTCCACTTATAATGCTAATGTTTCCGTCAATTTCAAACATAGCAAGTTTAACATCTTTATAGTACTCAATTCCATGCTCTCTTATGGCTTGTTCCATTTCTTCTGAACTAATACCTAATTTAGCTAGTGCTTTATAATCAGTTTTCCCATCATGAATTAATATTTCCGGTTTATCTTGCACTAGTTCTTTAATAAAAGAAGACTTTAGCATAATTTTCTTAAACATATAATTGATGAAAAATAAAGCACTCGCTGCAATTATTCCTCCTACAAGAGAAGAATCGCTACCTACCATTGCATTTTGAACAGAATTACTAATGAGTAAAATCAAAATAATATCTGCTGTATTTAATTGAGAGAGTTCTTTTTTTCCAAAAACACGCAATGCAATCACCATAAAAAAATATACAGCAACACTCCGTAGTACTATATCAAGGTATAAATTCACTATTTTAACTTAAAGTTTTTTTCAATAGCTTTAATCATTTC
>CAZMCP010000031.1:0-26436 GCA_964565035.1 uncultured Flavobacterium sp.
ATATTACCAACTTCGTTTGGTGGGTAGGTATTGGTCACGCTGGTACACTTATCTCAGCAGTATTATTATTGTTCCGTCAAAAATGGAGAATGGCGATTAACCGTTCTGCAGAAGCTATGACAATTTTCTCAGTTGTTCAAGCTGGTTTATTCCCAATTATACACATGGGTCGTCCATGGTTAGCTTACTGGGTGTTACCAATCCCGAACCAATTTGGTTCATTATGGGTAAACGTTAACTCACCACTACTTTGGGACGTATTTGCGATCTCTACGTATTTATCAGTATCATTAGTGTTCTGGTGGACTGGTTTATTACCTGACTTCGCTATGATTCGTGATAGAGCAGTAACGCCTTTCAATAAAAGAGTTTATTCTATCCTTTCTTTTGGATGGACTGGTAGAGCAAAAGACTGGCAACGTTTTGAAGAGGTTTCTCTTGTATTAGCTGGTTTAGCAACTCCACTTGTACTTTCTGTACACACAATCGTATCATTCGACTTCGCAACTTCTGTAATACCAGGATGGCATACAACAATCCTTCCTCCTTACTTCGTTGCTGGTGCAATTTTCTCTGGATTCGCGATGGTAAACACATTGCTTATCATCATGAGAAAAGTTTCTAACTTAGAAGATTATATTACTATTCAGCATATCGAATTAATGAACATTGTAATCATGATTACTGGTTCAATCGTAGGATGTGCTTATATCACTGAGTTATTCGTAGCTTGGTATTCAGGAGTAGAGTATGAGCAATATGCATTCTTAAATCGTGCAACAGGTCCTTACTGGTGGTCTTACTGGGCAATGATGACTTGTAACGTGTTCTCTCCACAGTTCATGTGGTTC
The DNA here is from genome assembly GCA_964565035.1 of uncultured Flavobacterium sp. Lineage (GTDB taxonomy): Bacteria > Bacteroidota > Bacteroidia > Flavobacteriales > Flavobacteriaceae > Flavobacterium. The sequence goes on from CAZMCP010000031.1 coordinate 852, forward strand.
AAGAAATTAAGAACTAGTATTATGTTTTCATTCATTATTTCAATTGTTGTAAATATTGGAATGTGGTTTGAGCGTTTCGTAATCATTGTTACTTCGTTACACCGTGATTACTTACCATCTTCATGGACAATGTTCCAACCAACATTTGTTGACATAGGAATCTTTGTAGGTACTATCGGATTCTTCTTTGTATTGTTCTTATTATATGCTAGAACATTCCCAGTAGTTGCTCAAGCAGAGGTTAAGACTATCTTAAAAACTTCTGGAGACAACTATAAGCGAGAAAGAGAAAAAAACGGTCATAATCACGATAATCACTAATAAGTCATGAGTAATAAAGTAATACATGCACTATATAATGATGATGATGTTTTAATGGATGCGGTTAAAGCAACTAGAAAAGCACATCACCATATCGAAGAAGTTTACACACCGTTCCCAGTGCACGGTTTAGATAAAGCAATGGGATTAGCACCAACAAGAATTGCAATTTGTGCTTTCTTATATGGTCTAACAGGTTTATCTTTTGCTACATGGTTATTAAATAATATCATGATTAGTGATTGGCCACAAGATATTGGTGGTAAACCAAGTTTCAGTTATATTCAAAACATGCCAGCTTTTGTACCTGTAATGTTTGAAGAAACTGTATTCTTTGCAGCTCACTTAATGGTAATTACTTTTTATATGAGAAGTAAATTATGGCCATTCAAAAAAGCCGAAAACCCTGATGTTCGTACAACAGACGACCACTTCTTAATGGAAGTATCAGTTAATAATAATGAAAGCGAATTAACTTCATTTTTACAAAGTACAGGTGCTGTTGAAGTTAAAGTAGTTGAAAAGCATTAATCAGAATTATGAAAAGAGTAGTATATACACTAACAGCTGTAATGGGATTATCTTCATTGCTGTTTTCATGTAAAAGTGATAATAAACCGAACTATCAGTTCTTCCCGAACATGTATGAGTCGGTTGCTTATGAAACTTATTCTGAGTCTTCAGCTTTTAATTCCCCAAATGGTTTGAGAGGAAAAGAAGGTCAGTTGCCTCCAAAAGGAACTATTAAAAGAGGTTTTGAAGTATACGATTTACCAAACACACCAGCGGGTTATGAGGCATCAAAAGGAATGACTTCTCCACTAGATTCTTCGGCTGTGAATATGGAAAAAGGTAAGGATTTATTCAATATTTACTGTATTTCTTGTCATGGTGAAAAAGGTGATGGTAAAGGTAAATTGGTTCAAAGAGAAAAGTTCTTAGGTGTACCTAGTTATAAAGATAGAGCAATTACTGTTGGAAGTGTTTTCCATGTAGAAACTTATGGTCTTAATGCAATGGGATCACATGCTAATCAATTGTCAAAGAAAGAAAGATGGCAAGTTGCTGAGTATGTAATGAAACTTAAGTCTGAATTAAAATAATAAATACGCGATTAAGTTATGTATACACTTTCAAGCAAAATAAAAACTATAGCGCTTACTTTAATGGTTTTAGGATTATTGGGTATTGGTTACGGTTTTTTCAGTGCACCAAAAAATACAGAAGACGTAGAAAAAATATTAGCGGCTGATTCTCATGGTGGAGGTCATCATGAAGCAGCAACTACACATGAAGTTGAACCTACTGCAGAGCACCATGAAGCAAAATCTGCTGCTCATGCCGAAGAAACTCACGCAACTTCAGAATTAAAAGATTCAGCTACTGTAGTGTCAAACGGTTTAGATTCTGTGGCTTCTCATGTTGAAGAAGCTCATGCTGCAGTTGAAAAACCTGCTCATGAAGCTCCAGTTGCTAAAACTCATGAGACTACTAAACATGATGCTCATGCTGAACACCAAGAACATTTAGAGCACGTTTTACACCAATTACAAAACAAACCTTGGTCTGCTTTATATGTTGGAGCTTTATTTATCTTTTTAATATCTCTTGGAGTATTAGCATTCTATGCTATTCAATGGGCTGCTCAAGCGGGATGGTCTCCAGGTTTATTTAGAGTAATGGAAGCTATCACTGCATACTTAGTTCCTGGTGGTATTGTTGTATTTGTAATTTTAGTTTTATCAGGAGTTCATGTAAATCATTTATTTATTTGGATGGATCCTGCAGTAGTTGCAGAAGATCATTTAATTCAAGGTAAATCAGGATATTTAAACGTACCTTTCTTTTTGATTAGAGCAGTTGTTTTCTTAGGTGGATGGATTCTTTATAGAAATTACACTAGAAAGAACTCTATAGCTTTAGATGAAACTAATGATTTGTCATATTACAAGAAGAACTTTAAAGCATCTGCTGGTTTCTTGGCATTCTTTTTAGTGTCTGAGTCAATGATGGCTTGGGACTGGGTAATGTCTGTTGATCCTCACTGGTTCTCAACACTATTTGGATGGTATGTATTTGCAAGTTTCTTTGTAAGTGGTATTACTGTAATTGCTTTAATTACATTATACTTAAAATCTAATGGCTATTTAGAACACATCAATAATTCACACTTCCATGATTTAGCTAAATTCATGTTTGGTATTTCAGTTTTCTGGACATACTTATGGTTTTCTCAATTTATGTTAATGTGGTATTCAAACATCCCAGAGGAGGTTACTTACTTCAAAATGAGAATTGAAAATTATAACTTACCTTTCTTTGGAATGGTTGTTATGAACTTTGTGTTCCCAATTTTAATCCTTATCAATACAGATTTCAAACGAGTGCCTTGGATTATCACAATGGCAGGTATCATAATCTTATCAGGTCACTATTTAGATTTCCACAATATGATTTTCCCTGCTACAGTTGGAGATCAGTGGTTCATTGGTGCAGCTGAATTAGGTTCGGTAGCATTCTTTGCAGGATTATTTATTTATGTTGTATTTTCTGCTTTAACAAAAGCGCCATTATTAGCAAAAGGTAATCCGCTAATTGAAGAAAGTAAGCATTTCCATTATTAATATTTAAACAAGAAAACAGATGACAAGTTTGTTGGTTATTATAGTTTTAGTCTTATTATCAATTGCTATTTGGCAAATGACTAAAATTTTCGACTTAACTCAGGTAGGCAATAAAAAAGAGGATTCTCAAATTGCTACTGATAATGATAATAATGTACAGGGATATTTAATGTTTGGTTTTCTTGCATTCCTTTATATTTTTATGATATATGGAATGTTCAAATGGGGACACTTAGTATTAGGGACACCTGCTTCAGAGCATGGACCTGATTATGATAACTTAATGTATATTTCATTTGCTATCATCTTCTTTGTACAAGCAATTACTCAAGTTTTATTACATTATTTTGCTTTCAAATATCGTGGAGGTAAAGATAAAAAAGCTTTGTACTATGCCGATAATGATAAATTAGAGTTTATTTGGACTATTATTCCAGTAATCGTTTTAGCAGGTTTAATTCTTTATGGATTGTATACTTGGACAAACATTATGTTTGTTGATGAAGACGAAGATGTTATGGTAGTTGAATTATACGCTAAACAATTTAGCTGGGAAGCTCGTTACTCTGGAAAAGATAATGTTCTTGGTAAAGCTAACGTTCGTTTAATAGAAGGTGTTAACACAATGGGTGTTGATGTTAATGATCCAAATGCACAAGATGATATATCTGTAACTGAATTGCATATCCCAAAAGGTAAAAAGATTTTATTCAAATTACGCTCTCAAGATATTTTGCACTCAGCTTATATGCCTCATTTTAGAGCTCAAATGAACTGTGTTCCCGGTATGGTTACGGAATTTGCATTTAGACCTACAATGACTACTGACGAAATGCGTCAGCAACCTGAAATCGTTGAAAAAGTTTCTAATATCAACAAGATAAGAGCTAAAAAAACTGCTCAGTTAGTTGCTGAAGGTAAAACGGCTCTTGATCCTTATACTTTTGACTATTTATTGCTTTGTAACAAAATTTGTGGTGCATCGCACTATAACATGCAAATGAAAATTGTAGTTGATACGCCTCAAGATTTTCAAGCTTGGTTAAAAGACAAGAAAACTATTGTAAATGCTGTTAAAGAAGATCAAGCTTCAAAAAAGGCTGAAGAAAAGCCAGTTATGGCTCAAGTTCAAGCTAAAGTAGCTGATTCTACAGTTGTAGCAACAGCAGAAGACAAATCAGAAGAAAAGAAATAATAAGAATTTTAAATTAATTATAGAAAACTATGGGAGCAGCAGGACATGACCACGATCACGCACACGATCACGATCACGCACACCACCATAAAGATACATTCATCACTAAATACATTTTTAGTATTGATCATAAAATGATTGCTAAACAGTACCTGATCACAGGTATTATTATGGGAATCGTTGGTGTAGTGATGTCATTACTTTTTAGAATGCAGATTGCTTGGCCAGAAGAATCTTTTGGTATTTTCAAATTCTTATTAGGTGAAAAAATGGCTCCAGGTGGAGTTATGAGAAATGATATTTACCTTGCTTTAGTTACCATTCATGGTACTATCATGGTATTCTTTGTATTAACTGCTGGTTTGAGTGGTACATTTAGTAACTTATTAATTCCTTTGCAAATCGGTGCACGTGATATGGCATCTGGATTTTTGAATATGATATCTTACTGGTTGTTCTTTACTTCTTCAGTTGTAATGATTTGTTCATTATTTGTAGAATCTGGACCAGCTTCAGCTGGATGGACAATTTATCCTCCATTATCAGCTTTACCACAAGCAATTCCTGGATCAGGAACTGGTATGACATTATGGTTAGTTTCAATGGCTATTTTCATTGCATCTTCGTTAATGGGATCATTAAATTATGTGGTAACGGTTATTAATTTAAGAACTAAAGGTATGTCAATGACTAGATTGCCACTTACAGTATGGGCATTCTTCATTACTGCTGTTATTGGTATCGTATCTTTCCCTGTATTATTATCAGCTGCTTTAATGTTGATCATGGATAGAAGTTTTGGTACTTCTTTCTTCTTGTCAGATATTTTTATTTCTGGTGAAGTTTTACATTATCAAGGTGGTTCACCAGTATTGTTTGAACACTTATTCTGGTTCTTAGGTCACCCTGAAGTATATATTGTATTGTTACCTGCTTTAGGTATTACTTCTGAGATTATTGCTACAAACTCTCGTAAACCAATCTTTGGTTACAGAGCGATGATTGCGTCAATTTTAGCTATTGCTTTCTTATCAACAATAGTATGGGGTCACCATATGTTCATCTCTGGTATGAACCCGTTCTTAGGATCAGTATTTACATTCACTACTTTGTTAATTGCTATACCTTCCGCAGTAAAAGCATTCAACTACATCACTACACTTTGGAAAGGTAACTTGCAGTTAAATCCTGCAATGTTATTCTCTATTGGATTAGTTTCAACTTTTATTTCTGGTGGTTTAACAGGTATTATATTAGGAGATTCAACTTTAGATATTAACGTTCACGATACATATTTTGTTGTGGCTCACTTCCACTTAGTAATGGGTATCTCTGCTTTATATGGTTTCTTTGCGGGAGTTTATCATTGGTTCCCAAGAATGTTTGGTAGAATGATGAACAAAAACTTAGGTTATATCCACTTTTGGGTTACTGCAGTATGTGCTTATGGAGTATTTTATCCAATGCACTTTATAGGTATGGCTGGTTTACCACGTCGTTACTATACAAACTCTAACTTTCCTTTATTCGATGATTTAGCAGATGTTAATGTTTTAATTACGACATTTGCTTTAGTTGGAGCTGCATTTCAATTAGTATTTATGTGGAATTTCTTCTATAGTATCTTCTACGGTAAGAAATCTGTTCAAAATCCTTGGAAATCGAATACGCTAGAGTGGACTGCGCCAGTTGAACATATTCATGGAAACTGGCCTGGAGAATTACCAACAGTACACAGATGGCCTTATGATTATAGTAAGCCAGGTCATGATGATGACTTTGTACCTCAAACTACACCAATGAAAGAAGGTGAAGAAGAGTTACATCACGCATAATAAAATATTATATTTAAAAAGCCCTTTGTAAGAAGGGCTTTTTTTATTTTTGTTATCTTTATACAATAATACTGACGATGAAAAATTTTTTTTCAATTATATTTTTATTTACATTTTATTATGCCTTTTCTCAAGAGGCTCCAAATTTTGAAGAAATAGACTCTTTGTATAGAGAAGATCAATTTTACTTTGTGACTACTTATAATGCCATTCAAAATGCGCCAAAGTCTATCTCTCAAAACTCTTATTCAGCAGGTCTAGGAATTGGTTTTTTAAGAGATTTTCCAGTCAATAAAAAAAGAACTTTCGCTGTTGCTCCAGGTTTAGGATTTGCGTATAATAATTATAAGCAAAACCTACTTATTTCTGAAGGGGATGGTCAACGTTTTTATACGGCAATTGATGGTGAGGTAGAATATAAGCGAAATAAATTTGCTATTTATTCTGTTGATCTACCTGTTGAATTTAGATGGAGAACTTCAACTTTTGAATCTCATAAGTTTTGGAGAATATATACAGGTGTAAAATTAAGTTATAATTTTCTTAATCAATCTAGATTTATTGGAACTAATGAAAGTTTTAAAATCAATAATAATCCTGATTTTAATAAGTTTACTTATGGTTTTTATTTAACAGCTGGATTTAATACTTGGAATTTTTATGGTTATTATGGTCTTCAGGATATTTTTAAAAACGTTTCATTTAATAACCAAGAGCCTTTAAAGATGAGATCACTTAATTTAGGGCTAATGTTTTATATCTTATAGCCAGAAGATAGATAAGAATAACTGAGGTATTATGCCTATCATAAATCCTGCTACAAGTTCCTTTGGGGTATGCGCTTTCATATATAGTCTTGATGAAGCAATTAGGCCATTAAGTGCTATAAGTAGAGTTATAAATAATACTGGTTTGTATTGAAAGCTTATTGAGCAAAACAAGCAAAAGATAGTCAAAGAGGAAATTCCTAGCATGTGTAGGCTCGCTTTTTTATGAAAGAAGGCAAACAGTAAAGCTAAGAGACTACTAATTATACTTCCTAAATAGAAATAGAATAATTCAGGTAATTCATCAATAGTAATACTTTTATTGATTAAAATAATTAAAAGTAGTGATTGCAAAAATAATGGAATTTTCCTTTGTGATACTTTAGTGACCATTATAGAATCTATCTTATTTAAAGATACAAGTAAATAGAAGCAAGCTAAAGGAATGAAGACTGTAATAATTAGAATTTGTAAGAAATACAAATAGACAGTTTCGTAATCTAAATATTTCTCAGAAGAAAAGAAGAAGAAAATAGCAGCAAACACCGAAATAAAAATTGGGTGAAATGCAAATGAAAAAAAAGGCAATATTTTTTTCAAATTATATTTTTTTTCGCATCCTTGCAACAGGGATGTCTAATTGTTCTCTGTATTTTGCAACTGTTCTTCTAGCTATTGGGTAGCCGCGTTCTTTTAGGAGTTCGGCTAGTTGATCGTCAGGCAAAGGCTTACGCTTATCTTCTTCAGATATAACTTGTTCTAGAATCTTTTTTATTTCGATTGTTGAAACTTCTTCACCTTGGTCATTTACCATAGCTTCACTAAAAAATTCTTTTAAAAGTTTAGTTCCGTAAGGAGTATCTACATATTTGCTATTTGCTACACGAGAAACAGTTGAGATGTCTAAGCCAACCATGTCTGCAATGTCTTTTAAGATCATTGGTTTTAGTTTGGTTTCATCGCCGTCAAGGAAATATTCTTGTTGGAAATGCATAATGGCATTCATTGTAACAAATAAGGTTTCTTGACGTTGTTTAATTGCGTCTATGAACCATTTTGCAGAATCTAATTTTTGTTTAATAAATTGAACTGCGTCACGTTGTGCATTAGATTTGTCTTTAGAATCTTTATAGGTCTTCATCATCTCTTGGTAATCTTTTGAGACATGAAGTTCTGGAGCATTACGTCCATTTAATGTAAGTTCTAATTCATCATCTATAATTTTGATAGCAAAATCAGGAACAATATGCTCTGTGATTTTTGTGTTTCCGCTAAAAGAACCTCCTGGTTTTGGGTTCAATTTTTCTATTTCATCAATTGCTTTTTTGAGCTGATCTTTTGAAACATTATATTTTTGAAGTAATTTTTCGTAGTGTTTTTTTGTAAAAGCATCAAATTGATCATCAATAATTTTTATTGCTAAATCAACTGATTCTGTTGGTGTTTTATGTTTAAGTTGTAGTAATAAGCATTCCTGCAAGTCTCTTGCGCCAACACCAGATGGCTCTAATTCATGAATGATATGGCACAAAATTTTATTGACAGTTTCTTCATCAGTATAAATTCCTTGTGTAAAAGCCATGTCATCAACAATGTCGGCAATACTTCTTCTTAAATACCCGTCGTCGTCAATACTTCCCACAAGAAAATCAGCAATATCACGTTGATCATCACTTAAAACAAAAGTATTAAGCTGATTCACTAAATCTTGGTGAAAACTGACAGCTGCTACAAATGGGATGTCTCTATCCTCATCATCGTCACTGTAGTTGTTAGTTTGAGTTTTATAATCAGGAGTTTCGTCGTTACTTAAATATTCGTCAATATTAATGTCATTGGCATCAATGCTATCACTATCATCATAGTCATCATATTCGTCATTGTTGTCAAATTCATCTTTTTCAAACTTTTCCTCATCGTCTAAATTGCCCCCTTCTAATGCAGGGTTTTCATTCATTTCTTCCATTAAGCGTTGTTCAAAGGCCTGAGTAGGCAATTGAATAAGCTTCATCAACTGTATTTGTTGAGGAGAAAGTTTCTGAGATAATTTAAACTGTAAGTTTTGTTTAAGCATTTTATATGTTTGGTTTATTTAAAATTTTAACCAAATCCACTAATGAACTTGTTTTTAGAATTCTGCATTTTGTGGTGTTCTTGGGAAAGGAATTACATCGCGAATATTACCCATGCCAGTTACGAATAATACTAAACGCTCAAATCCTAAACCAAATCCAGAGTGAACCGCTGTTCCGAAGCGACGTGTATCTAAATACCACCATAATTCCTCCTCATCAATACCTAACGTTTTCATCTTCTCGATTAAAACTTCTAAGCGTTCCTCTCTTTGTGAACCTCCTACGATTTCTCCAATTCCTGGGAATAAAATATCCATTGCACGAACTGTTTCTTTTCCAGGTTCTGTATTATCATTCAAACGCATGTAAAATGCTTTTATTTTTGCTGGATAATCAAATAATATTACTGGAGATTTGAAGTGTTTCTCTACTAAGAAACGTTCGTGTTCACTTTGTAAGTCTGCACCCCATTCTTCAATTAAGTACTGGAATTTTTTCTTTTTGTTAGGTGTTGAATCTTTTAAAATATCAATAGCTTCTGTATAAGACACACGTTTAAAGTTATTGTCTAATACAAAGTTTAATTTTTCTAATAGTGACATTTCACTTCGCTCAGCTTGAGGTTTTTGTTTTTCTTCATCTGCCAAACGAGTTTCTAAGAATTTTAAGTCGTCAGCACAATGATCAACAGCATACTTGATTACATATTTAATGAAATCTTCTGCTAGATCCATATTGTCTGCTAAGTCGTTGAAAGCTACTTCTGGTTCAATCATCCAGAATTCAGCTAAGTGACGAGATGTGTTTGAGTTTTCAGCACGGAAAGTAGGGCCAAAAGTGTACACTTGACCTAAGGCCATTGCATACGTTTCGGCTTCTAATTGTCCTGAAACAGTTAAGTTGGTTTGTTTACCAAAGAAATCTTCTTTGTAATTTACTTTTCCTTCTTCTGTTCTTGGTGTATTATCAAAAGGTAACGCGCTTACTTGGAACATTTCTCCTGCACCTTCAGCATCAGAACCTGTTATAATTGGAGTGTTTACGTATACAAATCCTTTTTGTTGAAAATATTGGTGAACTGCAAATGATAAAACAGAACGAACTCGCATAATTGCACCAAAAGCATTTGTTCTAACTCTTAAGTGAGCATTTTCACGTAAAAATTCTAATGAGTGTTTTTTAGGTTGCATCGGGAATTTTTCTGCATCAGAATCTCCTAAAATTTCCAGTTTTTTTACTTGAATTTCATACTTCTGTCCAGCCCCTTTACTTTCTACTAATTCCCCACTAACGCTAATTGCAGCTCCAGTAGTAATTCTTTTTAAAGTGCTTTCAGGTGTGTTTTCAAAATCTACAACACATTGAATATTATGAATTGTCGAACCGTCGTTCAACGCAATAAATTGATTATTTCTAAAAGTTCTTACCCATCCTTTTGCTGTTACTTCTTGTAATGTCTTCGTGCTGTTAAGTAAGTCTTTAACTTTTGTATGTTTCATCTTAAATATTAGAATTTAGAATCTAGAGAATATTGTTAACTGCAAATATAATTCTTTTGAATGAAAACTAAAAGGTAGAAAGTTGCGCATTAATGTGATGAAATTATAACTTTTTTGAATTAATTAGTTGCATTGATAACTTTGTTGTTTTTCTTGTGTTTTGGTATTAAATATTTGATTTTTAGTTATTTGGTTTAAAATTTATGAATTTACTAAAAGATTTCAAAATTCATTGTGAATTTGTGAATTATCAAGTTCAATGGTTGATTGCTTTCGATGTTAAATTATTGTTATTAAAAAACAGCTTTTGTTGATTTTTTTTCAATGTGAATCATATTTTTCATTGCGTTTTTGATAATAATTAATCTTTTAATCATTTTTTTACAATAAAAACATATCTCTTTCTGTTTTTGGTTTTACTTTTGCAAAAAAAAACGTAAAGCCTTACAAATGAAAAAAATAGCCCTAATTTTAAGTTTCATTGTTGCAATAGTTACATCGTGTACAGTTGAACCTAATGATGTATCTGTTGAGAGAAATTCGAATCAAAATCTTGTTGAACCTACTTTTATGTCTGGAGATCTTAATAATGTTCCATATGTGAATTTGAGACCACAAACATATACAGGTGTTACTTCTATGCAGACTGAAGTTGAAACCTATCAAATGAATCCAACGGTTCAGTATAATTATTTATTATTACAAGGTTCTGATATTACATTGACAGATGCTCCTCAATCAACATCTATATTAATTGATATTAGAATTCCAGAATCTAAATGGTCAGTAGGAACATATAATTTAAGTGATGATTTGAGTACTGGAATAAATGGTTTAGATTGTATAGCTCGTTTAATTGAGATAGGTGGAGAGACTAAAACAAGATTAGTTTCTGGAAGTATAACAATTACTGAGTTTAATTTAGCTACTAGTACAATTAAAGGATCTTTTAATTTTACTTATCAACGTAGAAATGGATCTGTTTATGAAGGTTCATACCAGCTAACTAATGGTGCTTTTAAATATAAATTAGACGCTCCTTACTTCAATTAATATTCTGCGCAAAATCATATCAAAAAAGGCACTTGTATATAAGTGCCTTTTTTATTTCTAAAGCTTATTTTATTCGTTTTTCAGTATCTTCTTTTAATAGGTTGATAAAATCTTCATCACTCAAATATCCTGGTTCCAAATTGAATCTACAGACACAAGTTATTTTATCATCATTTAAAAAAGTATTACAAGTAGTTGGTGCTTTGTAGCCACTTATGTCTTTTATACCTAAATTCAATTTGCTCTTTAATTGATTTATATCTATTCCCTTTTTTAGGATATAATCATAGACTACATAATTTATTGTATCCTTTTTTTTAAAAGAAGAGGTTTCGTAAGTGTGTTTTATCTCGTCTATATTTTTAAAAAAATCTTTGGAAATTGTTGTTGCTACTGATTTTGAAAAGCGTAAATGATATAGTTCAGACCTAGAATATTTTTTCAGGGATTTATTTGTTTTAATTTTTCCTGAATCAGTTCTATTTAATACTTCATAATTTGTGCTAGTTTGCGAATTTGAATAGTTGAAAAATAATAATAATATATATGTAGCAATTAGTTTCATAGCCTAAATATTGTATTAATGTTCTAAATGAAAATTGTTTTTAAGATTTGGTCTTAAAGCATATTGAACTTCTACAAAAAGCTTACCAGATTTAACCAAAGTAAGCATGGAGTCATGAAGATTTGTGTTGCTTACACCTGCTAAGTTTGCTATGTCTTTTTTAAAATTATCGAAGCTTCCAATTATTTCTACACAACCTGCAGCACCCCAGCCTGATTCGTATACATCAGATGGGCCAGCATGAATTAAAAAGTTCCCTTTTATTTGAAAGGCCCCTCCAAAAGGCGAATGTGTGTTTCGAACTTCATAATTCTTATCGTATAAAGTGATTTTTTTTCTGTCTACACTTGTTAATCCAGAATTTACCCAACCTCTTGCTTTGTAATGGGACGACGGATTGTTAGGGTCATTCCAAAATGGCATGAATCGTAATGCCTTCCATTCTTTTTTGATTGTTTTTTTTTCGTTTTCAATGAAAACCTTATATACTGGTGTTTTATATAGTTCTCTTTTACCATTATCATTGAAATCATCATCAGGATATGATTTTGCAAGATAAGTGTCACCAGTTTCAACTCCAGTAACTGTAATTAAAACGTTATTCATAGGTGTATTAAATTTTCACTAAAGTAAGAAATTTAATACAGTAAATTATTTTTTGGTTACTTCTTTTTTCTCGATAGCATCAACCTCTTCGTCTGTTGGTTCTAGTATATCAATAATTGGTTTAATAAACTCCTGTTCGTTTGCTAATGTTCTATTCAAAGAAAGTACTAAAGATGGTAATAAAACTAGATTGGATAACATTCCAAAACTAAGTGTTAAGGCTACTAATCCGCCAAGTGCTACAGTTCCTCCAAAACTAGATAACATAAAGACTGAAAATCCAAAAAACAACACTATTGAGGTGTAAAACATGCTTATTCCCGCATCATCGAATGTGGCAAATACAGATTTTTTAATTTTCCAATCATTTCTAGATAATTCCATGCGGTATTGTGCTAGAAAACGGAGTGTATCATCGACAGACATTCCAAATGCAATTCCGAAAACTAAAATTGTTGAAGGTTTTAATGGAATATTTAAGAAACCCATTAATCCAGCAGTCATTAACAATGGTAATAGATTAGGGATAATGGAAACTAATACCATTTTAAATGATCTAAACATGAGCGCCACTAATCCAGCGGTTAAACCAAATGCCATTAACAAGGATGAGAGTAAATTGTCAAGAAGGTATTTTGTTCCTTTTTGAAATACTGAGGGCTTTCCTGTTATTATTACTTCATATTTTGATGGAGGGAAAAGTTTGTCTGCTTTAGCTCTAATTTGAGCTTCAATAGCATCCATCTTTTCGCCATTTTCATCTTTTATAAAAGTTGTGATTCTAGCATATTGACCAGTTGAGTCAACATAGCTTTTCATTAAGTTTTCTTTCGCATTTTTTGTTGCATTTTTTGCATAAGACAAAATAAACGATTGCTCTTGCGAAGTTGGTAATTCATAATATTCTGGATTACCATTGTAATATGCCTGTTTTGAGTACTTGACTAAATTAACTACTGATAAAGGTTTTGAGAGCTCGGGTATTTCAGTAATTGTTTCTTGAAGCTCTTCCATCCTTTTTAGTGTAGAAAGTTTCATTACACCTTTTTTACGTTTAGTGTCAATCATTATCTCAAGTGGCATTACTCCATCAAATTCTTTTTCAAAAAAACGGATATCATCAAAAAAAGCAGTTTTCTTAGGCATATCTTCGATGATACTTCCAGAAATTCTTATGCGGTGAATACCAATTATCCCAATAATCAACAACGAAATTGCAACAGCATAAACTCCTACTCGGTTGTATTTTACTGTGTTTACAATCCATCTAAAAAAGGCAGTTAAATACTCTCTTTCTAAATGTCCAAGATGCCTAGCTATTGGAGCTGGTGTGTAGCTGAAAAAAATAGGAAGAATGAGTAAACAAAGTAAATAAATAGCTAGAATATTAATTGAAGTAATAACTCCAAACTCAACAAGTAATGTATTATTAGTAGCAATAAATGTAGCAAAACCTAAAGCGGTTGTTAGGTTTGTCATTAATGTTGCTGTACCAGTTTTTGTAATTACTCTTTGTAATGCTTTAGCTTTATTTGAATGTTTAGCATACTCTTGATGGTATTTGTTGATCAAAAATATGCAGTTAGGAATACCAATTACAATTACCAATGTAGGTACTAATGCTGTTAATACTGTTATTTCATAACCTAATAACCCTAATAATCCAAAAGACCACATTACCCCAATGATTACAATAATCAATGAAATTAATGTAGCTCTAAATGATCTAAAGAAGAAAAAGAAGATCAAGCCAGTAATTAATAATGCAGCTCCAATAAATAGTCCTATTTCATCAATAATAGTTTTTGCATTTAAAGTCCTAATATAGGGCATGCCAGAAGCTCTAAGGTCTATTCCTGTTTCATTTTCGAATTTTTCAATCTCAGGAATTAATTTAAAGAGAACATAATCTCTTCGGATTTTAGTGTTGACAATTTTTTTGTCTAAATAGATGGCAGACCTTATTGCTCCAGATTTTTTATTAAAAAGTAACCCTTCATAAAAAGGTAAATTATTTAACAAATCGTTTCTAAGTGATTCAAGATATTTTGAATCTTGTGTTTTAGATTGATCAACTAAGTTCTTTAATTCAAAAGACTCTGTAGAATCATTTTTAGTAAGCTTTTTTAAATTGTCTACCGAAATAACAAGGTCAACTTCTTTGTCAGATTGAATTTTAGTCATCATCTCTTTCCAAGCTTTGAAAGCTTTAGGAGTGAATAAATTTTTATCCTTAGTTGCAATTATGATCAAGTTTCCTTCTTCTCCGAATTTATCTAAGAAATTGTTGTAGTCAATATTTACTTTATCGTCAGCAGGTATTAAGTTGGCTTCTGTATGGGTAAATTTAATTTTATTCCACTGTAGTGCAAAAACAACTGTAAGTAATAAAACTCCAAATAAAATTGCAATTCTATTTCTTAAAATTAAACGGGCAATTAATTCCCAAAAACCAATACTTAGAAGTTTTTTCATAGTAATTAAAAAGAGGTGCAAAGTTAAGTAAAACAAGTAAAATAGAAGGTTTTAAACGAAAACTTTTAAATATTATGATGCTGTGATATTAAATTTGTATGATTTATTGATTTATTGCTTTTATTTGAAGGGTTAATTTGCCATATTTGTCGATATATTTTACTTGAAAAACAATGAAAAAATTAAAAAACGCAATTTTTTATTTTACCATTACTGGTGGGTTTATTTCATTAATGTATTGGGTTGTTGGTCAAGGAAAAAGTCTTGAGATTGGCAGAAATGTAATTGCACCTACTTCGAAGTTTACACAATGGGATCAATTTTTAGAAGGGTTGATACACAATATAGAGCATCCTCTAGCTATTTTGTTAGCACAAATTATTACAATTATAATTGTTGCTCGTTTTTTTGGATGGATTTTTAAAAAAATAGGACAACCTTCTGTTATAGGAGAAATTATTGCAGGGATTTTCTTAGGACCTTCTCTTTTAGGAATGTATTTTCCAGAATTTTCACTTGTTTTATTTCCCAAGGAGTCTCTAGGGAACTTGCAGTTTTTAAGTCAAATAGGTTTGATACTTTTTATGTTTGTTATTGGTATGGAATTGGACTTAAAAGTGCTTAAAAATAAAGCTAATGATGCAGTTGTTATAAGTCATGCAAGTATTGTTTTTCCTTTTGCTTTAGGTATAAGTCTAGCTTACTTTATATATAACAAGTTTGCTCCTGAGGGTGTAGAATTCTTATCATTTAGTTTGTTTATGGGAATTGCAATGAGCATCACAGCATTTCCTGTTTTAGCAAGAATAGTCCAGGAAAGAGGCATGCATAAAACAAGGCTAGGAACTATCGTAATTACATGTGCAGCAGCAGATGATATTACGGCTTGGTGTTTATTAGCTGCTGTGATTGCAATTGTTAAAGCAGGTTCTTTTGCGAGTTCATTGTATGTTATTGGGTTAGCGGCATTGTATGTTTTAACTATGCTTTTTTTGGTAAAGCCTTTTTTAAAACGAGTTGGTGATTTGTATTCAAACAACGGAAGTTTAAGTAAACCAGTTGTTGCAATCTTTTTTTTGACATTAATTATATCATCATATGCAACAGAGGTAATAGGAATACATGCTTTATTTGGGGCTTTTATGATGGGAGCAATAATGCCAGATATTACTAAGTTTAGGAATATATTCATAGACAAAGTAGAAGATGTTTCTGTTATTTTATTACTTCCTCTATTTTTTGTTTTTACCGGATTAAGAACTCAAATAGGTCTTATCAATGATCCTTATTTATTAAAAGTTACAGGGTTTATAATTTTAGTAGCAGTTGTTGGAAAGTTTATTGGTAGTGCTATTGCAGCTAAATTTGTAGGTCAAAACTGGAAAGAAAGTTTAACGATTGGGGCTTTAATGAATACCAGAGGGTTAATGGAACTTGTTGTGTTAAATATTGGTTTTGATCTAGGAGTGCTTACCTCTGAGGTTTTTACCATGATGGTGATCATGGCTTTAGTTACAACATTTATGACAGGGCCAGCTTTAGATTTGATCAATTATGCTTTTAAAGCAAAAGAAGATGAGGCAGAAGTGATAGAATCACAATCAGTTAATAAATTTAAAATATTAATATCTTTTGGTAATTTAGAAAAAGGGAAATCATTACTTCGTTTAGCAAACAATTTAACTAAAAAGCAAAAAGAAACTTCTTCTATCACAGCAATGCATCTTACAGTTAGCGATGAAATGCACGGTTTTAATATTGAAGAGTATGAAAAGGAAACATTTACTCCTATACTAGAACAGTCAAAAGATATGAATCAAGAAATAGGTACTATTTTTAAAGCTACAGTTGATATTGAAAATGATATAGCAGAAATAGCGTCACAAGGAGATTATAATTTATTGCTGGTAGGCCTTGGAAAATCTATTTTTGAAGGTACCTTATTAGGTAAAGTTCTAGGTTTTACAACCAGAATAATAAATCCAGACAGATTATTAGATAAGATTACCGGGAAGGAAGGTTTGTTTGAAAATTCAATCTTTGATGAGAGAACACGACAAATAATTGCTAAAAATAAATTGCCTATTGGAATTTTGATTGATAACGAATTTCAAAAAACTGATAAAATTTTCGTCCCAATTTTTAGTGTTGAGGACGCCTTTCTTGCCGATTATATTCAGCGATTTGTGTTTAATGACAATTCTGAAGTAAGTATCGTAGACGTTAAAAAACAGATTGAAAATAACTTTTTATTAAAATCAGGAATCAATTCTTTAGAACAAAGTTATCCTAATAATATAGCAGTTATTACAGAAGAGAGTTTAGTGAGTTCTTTCCTTGTTAAACAAGATTTAATGATTATAAGCTTGGAGAGTTGGAAAAAACTAGTTGATTCTCAAAAAGAATGGCTTTCTTTTGTTCCTTCAGTTTTAATTATCAAAACCTAGGTTAATTTGTACACTTAATTTTATTGCAATATTGTCCTCAAATTGAGGTAAATGATTTGCCCCATATCTATATGTGGCTGTAAACCCAATACCTCTGTAGATTTGATTTAATTCAAAACCTGATTCTAAGAAACCTTTGTCAAGGGTTTTGAAATAAAAGTTTTTATGTTTTTCTTTATTGTCTAATGTTCCTATGCCATAGCGACTAACTAAAGAAAAAACAGGTTTTATTCTTCTTGAAATTTCAAGTTTTGGGAATTGATGTTCTAGTTGAAAAAAAGCATGTCTATTTGAGATAAACTCATTGTAGAACATAGTTTCAAAACTGTCTCTTCCTGAAAAAGTTATTCTTTTTAAAATTTTATTTTTGTTAAGATTGTTTGGGGAATGATTGTATAAGTGTGTCAAGGGTACATCACCATAAGCGTACCCTGTTTCGGCTAGAAAAAGTACTTTATGATTTGAGTTGAATTTTTTCTGATAATCAAATCTAAATTCAAACTTACCAAAATCAAAATAATTGTTCCAAACACCATCAAGTGTTTGAGAAAACTGAAAAGTAAATTTTGGAAATTTTTTCTCTACTTCGATTTTGCCGCTTGGTGTTTGCATGTACTTACTAAAAGGATTCCATTGTAGTGATGCAGTTACTAATGTGGCATAAAAATCATCGTAAAGAACACCCTTGTTTTCAAATAAATAATCAAATTTTGGTTCTATAAAACTATGTGTAATTTGAAAAATACTTTGAGTTTTTGGAATTATTTTTGTTTCTAAAAATGCCTTCCATGTTTCGTGATTATAAAATGTGCTAATGTTGAATGGCCTTGGATCATAAATTTTAAAAACACGTTTGTCAATTTCGAAGTTTGTATTTGCGATTTCACTTAAATCATCTTTATAAGAAATACCGAACCAGGTTTCGGTTTGTTTTTCGAGTCTAAAAGCATTGGATATAAAAACTTTAAAAAATCCATCTTTGGTTCCATAAGCGCCATAACCTTCTATTTTGTAGTTTTTTGACAACTTTTCATTGGTTACGCCACCAATACCTACTCTAAATCCCTCATAATTGTTGTATCGAATCAGGTACCTTAAATCAAGATCAAAAAATCCAATAGGGTAGTAACCGTTAATGACTTTTCGGCCAATTTTTATTTTATTTTCCCATCTTTTTTTCTGAACTAAACTATCTAAAGAAATGTATGTGGGGTTACTTCTCACATCAATTGAATCATTAAAATAAGTATACCATAAATTATCTTTTTTGGTAATGGCTTTTTCATTTATTTCAATTTCTGTATCATTTTGCTTGAGTTTTGCTATTTGATTAAAGCGAGGTTCAAAGTAAGTTGTATTGGATATAATTTCTATAAAGTCTGAAGCATATTTTTTGTTTTCAGGATTTAATTTTGGATCGGTTCCATCAAAAGTAATTGTTTCACCCAAAATTTTTATTGGTGCTTTACTGTTCCCTTTTTTAATATTGAGGCTAGTTTTTTTAGGAATCCAATTTTTGATTTCCGAATTAAAATCGAACTCATGTAATGAGAAAATTTTAAGAATTCCAGATACTTTAAGTTCTAGTTTAGCAATACTAAATTTTTCTGTATCGATAAATAATGTTCCGTAGAGCTTGTTTTTTTTGCTTACTGTTTTAGGTTCAAATTCTATTTTATAAACTTTTCGATGGTTTAATTCGATAGTTTCTTTTAAATTATAATTATATTTTGAAAGTCCTCTTTTAGAAATAGGGTTATAATATTCTTTTTCAACTAATGAAAATTTAGCTTCATAAACAGATTGAGGTTGAAGTTGAAGTGCAAAATATTCATAAATAGGTTCTTTGAAACCAGCCATTCGAGTAGCAAGTATGATTTCTTTATTTTGACCCTCTAGAGTTTGGAATTTTGAAATCTTCTCTGTTTGGTAAATGTGTTGTTTGGTTATTATTTTTTTAAAGTTATAATCAGATGAATCGATTTCTTTTAGGATTTTTTTTCCTCTTTTTGTTTTAAAAATAGAATCAATATGGCCTTTAATAGATTCTGGATCTGCAGTAATAATGAGTTTGTTGTAAGTGGTAGATTCAAAATTTCTTGTTTCATTTATTCCTGCAAAAGCAATTGATTTTTTAATTATATCACTCGCAGATAAATTAGTTTCTTGAGCACTTGTTCTTGCAGTGAACACAAAAGAAAATAAAAATAGTATTAAAAAAAACTTTTTTGGAATCATCTAAAATAAGTAAGCCTAATAAAGGAATATACAAATATAGATGTATTCCATAAAAAAATCTGCATGAAGCAGATTTTAGTGGTTTTTGTTAAGATATGTTTTATTCTAATTCAAATGATGAATTTAAAATTAGTTTGGATTTATCAAATACATTTATGAAGAAAGATCCTGGTTCTAGGTCGCTAGTTGGCACTTCAATTGTAACAGGAGTTGTTTTTCCATCATATTTTATTTCTTTAGAAGAGCTATAGGCTAAAGATTTTGCTCCAAATTTTTTCTCTTTTTTAGCACCTACAATATTGTTTTTGCTATCAATAATTTGAACATAGAGTTCTTTAGTAGCCGATTTTGTAAACTCATTTTCGGCAATTGAAAAACTTACTGTGATTAGATCAGTTTTACTCGCTTTCTTAGTTTCTATTAGTTTTCCTGAGCTACGAGTTTTAAAAAAACTAGTTTTTAAATCATAAAAATAAAGTTTTGAAGCTGTAGATATTTTTTTTGTTAACTTTTTGTGTGCTATTAACAAAGTGTCATTTTTTATTTTTTCTTTTTTTAATACAGCATTCGTGCTGTCTATTTTTCTTTTATATAAATCAACTTCATCTAGTAATAGTTTTATTTTGTCATCTATGTCTGAGGCGTTTTTTTTGTAATCTGCAATATTATTTGCGTTAATATTTTTTCTTTGTTTTAGTTCGCGTATTAACTTTTTTATTTTAAACTCTTCAAAGGTTACTTTTTTTGATAAAGCACTATTGCTAGTCATTGTTTTTGTTAATAGTCTTTGTGATTTTTCCAGATCTTTAATTATGTTGTGTTTTTCCTCTCTTAATGAAATAATCATGTCTTTTGATCTGTCAGACATTTTATAGATGTAATACATACTTCCCAAGAGGGTTGTCGCTAATAGAACAATTACAGTTTTTAAATTATTGTTTACTTTTTGAGTATTTCTTTGCATTGATACTATTACTATATTTTAAAATTATTCTCTATTTTGATATTTTTATCTAGAATGTAATATAAACTTATTCCTATTAGACCAACTAAGGCCATTAGTAACCAGTTCGAAAAGTAGTTAAAATTTTCGATAACTGTAAATCCAATTTTAGGGCTTGTTATTTGTGCAACACTAAAACTCATTGTATATAAAGCCATGTATTTCCCTTCATGTCCTTTTATAGCCCTGTTGAACGCAAATGTGTTTGAAAATGAAAATAGTAATATTTGACCCATAGTAATTAAAAAGATACTTAAGGCCATTATAGATATTGATTTTGAAATTAGTAAGCTAAAGAATCCTAAAGTCATAAAAACGGAACCAGATAAAATAATTTTAGTGTCTTTGTATTTTTTTGTTTCTAAAAAACCTATTAATGGCATTTCAAATAAAAATATAATTATACCATTTAGCGAAAGCAGAAGGCCTATTTCTATTTCACTAAGCTTTAATTTTTGAGTATTATAAAGAGGTATTGTTGTAAATAACTGAAAAAATAAAAATGCGGTGATAAAACTAGCGAACAAGAAAAGAATGAAATTCTTATCATAAATATTACTTCTTTGTATTAATGTTTTGTTTTCTTTTTTTCGAAGTATTGTTTTTCTAGCTTTATAAATCTTGCTTTCATCTATTAATAGCATAAAGGTTGTTATCGCTATAATACAAGTTAACCCATCTATCCAAAACAATAAGTCATAATTATCTTTTTGAATGAGCATTCCTGCAATTATTGGACCTGACACTATACCCAAATTCACGGCCAGTCTAATTAGTGTTAATGCTCTTGTTCTATTTTGGTTGTTTGTAAAATTGGAAACCGCAACATACATAGCAGGTTTATACATGTCAGCGATTGCTGTTATAAGAAATAAGCCAACGCACAATTCTATGAAATCATATAAGAACATCAAAGCAATTATCCCAAAACCTGTTAGGAATAGGCTTGAAAGCATAATCGTATAATAGCCTATTTTGTCTGTCAGTTTTCCTCCTATCCAAGAACCGGTTAATGAGCCAACTCCTATGCATGCCATCATCCAACCAATTTCGTTGAATGAAAAGAAAAATTCTTCATGTAGATACTTCGTCAAGAAAGGCATAACCATAGCGCCTGTTCTGTTGATATAAGTAATAAATGTTAGTACCCATATCTCACGAGAAAATCCTTTAAAATTGTCAATATAGGAATTAAAATAGCGATGCATTTCAAGTAGGCTTAAGTTTTAAAGGGAGTTTGGGAAATTTCTAAAAGTAAATAATTATACTAATAGATTTTTTTGACTTTTTTAGAACGATCGGCCACATAAGAAACAAGCCATGCTATTTGTCCCTCTTTAGCAAAATATAATTTTTTATTGTTTACTTCTGGTATTGCTTCAAGGCATACTAATAAAATATTGCTACCAGAGATTAAATACTTTTGAGAATACGTTTTAAGTACTTTTTCTATTTCTTTGTCTGTTTTAGCAAGTTCTTCAAATCTTTTAAAATTATTTTTTAAGATTGCATCATAATTGATAACGTCTTCAAGTTTAAACTCATTGAATGTTTCCTTTGCTACTCCATTATATAAGGTGTAAAAAGCCCATACTGCTCCTCCAGACATGTAAACTTTTTCTTTTTCAAGTGCTGTTGGTTTTGAACCATACATAGCATTAACTTGTTCGCGAAGTGTAGGTAAGAAACCAAAAGACTTTATGTTAAATTCATTTATTTCATCATTCCTTGTTTTTTTAAGGACAGCTTCTGTTAGTGTAATCGTTCCATAATTTAAACTTAATGGGAAAAACACAAAGTTTTCACTATTGTAAACATCTACATAACCTCCCTTTGTATTTCCTCCTCCAATATCTAATACCATAGAGTCTTTGTAGTCAACTGGAGGAATGCATCCTTTTAATAGCATTTTACCTTCCATTTGAGCATCGATAAACTCCATTTCTTTACCTGTAGTTGTTTTGACTTTGTCTATCAATGCTTGTGTGTTTTTTGCCATAGCAACGCCAGATGAACCTACAATGAATATGTTTGCATCTAGGACCCCAATTTCATTTTTGATTTTTTTGTAATTGGTAACCACAACATTAGCTGCTCTGTCAATATCTTCTGCTGCTAAATTACCATCAATTGAAATTCCTTTGGCAATTGCTACATTTTCTGTCCAGTATGATTTAATGGTAAATCCTCCTTTTTTAATATTATAAACATCAATGACAGACATTTTGATACCTTTGCTACCTATTTCAATACCGGCAAAAATATTTTCATTTTCTTGCGAGAAAAGCAAAGACTGAGTTATTAAAAGTAGGAGTAGCGTAAAATGTAATTTTAAACTTTTCATTGGGTTTCGTTTTTGGGTTACTTAATTTGCTAGGATTCCAAAAATATTAAAATTTTGTTAATATAAAAGTTAAAATTCATAATAATAAAAAATCCGCTCTAGGCGGATTCTTTATTAAATATTTATGAGAAATTAAACCTTCATGATTTCAGCTTCTTTTATAGCAAGATGTTCGTCAATTTTTTTAATAAAAGCATCTGTTAATTTTTGAACATTTTCTTCGGCTGTTTTGCAAATATCTTCAGATGTGCCTTCTTTTTCTAATTTTTTAATATCAGTGTTAGCATCTTTACGTGCATTACGAATACCGATTTTTGCATCTTCTGCTTCAGCTTTTGCTTGTTTAACTAAATCTTTACGACGTTCTTCTGTTAGTGGAGGTACAGAGATGATAATGTTATCACCATTGTTCATTGGATTAAATCCAATGTTTGCAATCATAATTGCTTTTTCAATAGGTTGTAACATGTTTTTTTCCCAAGGTGTTACTGTGATAGTTCTCGCATCGGGAGTGTTAATGTTTGCCACTTGTGATAAAGGCGTTTGGGATCCGTAATAGTCAACAAATACACCACCTAACATTTGTGGAGTTGCTTTACCAGCACGAATATTTAAAAATTCTTTTTCTAAGTGAGCAATAGAACCTTCCATAGATTCTTTTGTGCTGTCTAGTATAAAATTTATTTCTTCAGTCATTGTTTAGATTATTAAATTAGCAGAATGTTGTCTTTTCTTTTTTTTGAATAGACCAACTAGTCTAAATTTATAAAACTTATATATTAACTACTGTTCCTACGTTTTCTCCTTTGCAAATTTTTAATAAATTACCTTCTTTATTCATGTCAAATACTATAATTGGTAATTTGTTTTCTTGACTCAATGTAAAAGCAGTTGTGTCCATTACGTTTAATCCTTTAGCTAAAACATCATCAAAAGATATGTAATCAAATTTAATAGCATCAGGATTTTTTTCTGGATCAGCATTGTAAACACCATCTACACGAGTCCCTTTTAAAATTACATCAGCGTCGACTTCAATACCTCTTAAAACTGCAGCAGTATCAGTAGTGAAATATGGATTTCCGGTTCCGGCTCCAAAAATAACTATACGATTTTTCTCCAAATGCCTTACAGCACGTCGCTTAATATAAGGTTCTGCTATTGCTTCAATTTTCAATGCAGTTTGCAAGCGTGTTAGCATGCCTTTTTCTTCTAATGCACCTTGTAAAGCCATTCCGTTTATAACAGTTGCAAGCATTCCCATATAGTCTCCTTGTACACGATCCATTCCATTGCTAGCACCAGCTACACCTCTAAAGATGTTTCCACCACCAATAACAATCGCTATTTCTACTCCTAAATCATGAATTTGTTTTATTTCTTCGGCATATTCGCTTAGTCTTTTAGGGTCGATACCATATTGACGATCTCCCATAAGGGCCTCACCGCTTAGTTTTAGAAGTATTCTTTTGTATTTCATTTTACATTGTTTAGCAGTGCAAATATAGATATTATCTGTGATTTTAGAAATACTGTTTTTAGCTTGTTTTTTCTTCTGAATGAAGATATTTTTCGATTAAATAATGACCAAGGTAAATTAATGGTGTTAAAGCTATGGCGATTATTAGTTTAAAACTATAACCAGATAATGACATATTTATATAATCCTTTGTTGATATTTTTCCTGTAAGCCAAAAAGCGATTCCAGAAACAATAAAACTATCTATTAATTGTGATATGACTGTTGAGCCTGTACTTCTTAGCCAAATCATTTTTTTACCTGTTTTATTGCGTAACATCCAAAATATTGAGACATCTACTAATTGGGATACTAAGAAAGCAATAATACTGGCAATCATGATGAATAAACCTTGTCCGAATACTGCGTAAAATTGTGAATCGTTAACAGTTTGACCTGTTTCAAATGCTGGAATTTTTGTGCCAATGAACAGTAAAATAATGCAATAAGCAATTAAGCCTGCAGTAATAAAGGATAATTTTTTAACTCCGTCTTTTCCAAAATGTTCGTTAATTAAATCTGTAGTAAGAAAAACGACTGGCCATGGTAGGATCCCAATGCTCATTAAAAAAGGACCAATTTGGATTAGTTTTCCGCCAATTAATTCTGCAACTATAGCATTGGTAATAAAAATACCAGCTAATATGATGAATACAATATCTTTTTTGGTTTTGAACATGATTTGTCTTTTTTCAAAGATATAAGTTTTGTATTAATAAAAAAACCTCAGTCTTTGACTGAGGTTTTGTGTGTATAATATAATATTTTATTATCCTAAAGAAACTCTTTTGAAACCAGTGATTTCAACATTGAAACCTTTAACATAATCACTAACTTTTTTACTATCATCTTTGATGAAGTTTTGATCTAATAAAGCTTTCTCTTGATCTAAAGTAGTGTTGTCAGAGATAAAACGTTGAATTTTTCCAGGAAGAATTTTGTCCCAAATTTGTTCAGGTTTACCTTCAGCTCTTAATTCAGCTTTAGCATCTTCTTCAGCTTGTTTTAAAACTTCTTCA
>CAZMCP010000032.1:0-26413 GCA_964565035.1 uncultured Flavobacterium sp.
ATTGCGATATCTGTAACTTGAGCTCCACGAGCACGCATTGCTGTAAAGGCTTCGTGACCAGGTGTATCTAAGAATGCAATCTCTTGGCCATTATCTAACTCAACTCCATAAGCACCAATATGCTGTGTAATTCCTCCTGACTCACCAGCAATAACATTTGTTTTACGGATATAATCTAACAACGATGTTTTACCGTGGTCAACGTGTCCCATAACTGTTACAATTGGTGCACGAGGTTTTAAATCTTCTGGCTTATCCTCAACAACTTCAGAATTTTCCTCAATGTCAGTAGTGATGATTTTTACTTCATAACCAAATTCATCTGCAACAATTTTTAAAATCTCTGCGTCTAAACGCTGGTTCATAGTTACCATGATACCTAATGACATACAAGTACCAATAACTTTAGTAATAGGCACATCCATCATCGTTGCAAAATCACCTACAGTAACAAATTCTGTTACGTTTAGGACTTTACTTCCTTCCTCTTGAGCTGCAAGTTCTGCTTCTGTACGTTCACGGTGTGAATCTCTCTTATCACGACGATACTTAGCCGCTTTAGATTTATTCCCTTTTCCTTGAAGTCTTTCAAGAGTTTCTTTAATTTGATTTTTAACTTCTTCCTCTGTAGGCTCAACTTTAACTATAGCTGGACGAGTGTTGTTACCTTTCCCAAAAGGTTTACTTCCTCCTGGCTTGTTAAATCCACCTTGTCCTTGAGGTCTATTTTGACCTCCTTGCCCTTGTTGTCCACCACCTTGACCAGGCTGTCCTGGTTTAGAAGGAATTCTATTTCTTTTCTTTTTATCAACACCACCAGCGTTTTGATTATTATTCCCTGGTTTATTTTGGTTTTGATTTTTATCTTCCGGTTTCTTTTTAGGCTTGTTAAACTGAGACAAATCAATCGTTTGCCCTGTAAAAGTTGTCCCTGAAAGTTTTTGATATTGAGTTTCGTGAGTTTCTTCTGTAGCAGTTTCGTCTGAAGGATTTGAAACTGGTTTTTCAACTTTTTTCTCAATAACTGGCTTACTTTCTGCTTTAATAACAGGTTCTATTTTTGGAGCTTTTGGAGCTTCTTCAACAGGTTTAACCTCTTCTTTTTTAGGCTCAACAATTTGAGGCTCTACCGGTTTAACTTCTGCAACAGGTTGTTGCTGCTTAGGAGTTAAATCAATTTTACCTACTTGTTTAGGAGCTATAACACTTGCTTTAGCTTTAATCACTTCTTGTCGAGCACGCTCTTCGTCTTGTTTACGTTTTTCTTCAATTTCATGCTCACGCTCTAAACGAAGTGCTTCTTTTTCTTTTCTTTTTTCTTCACTAACCTCTTTTGAAGCATCTTTGTTTCCTTTGTCTCCAGCAAATTGATTAGAAAGGATATTGTATATTTCGTCAGTGATTTTTGTGTTTGGATTAGACTCAATAGTGAAGCCCTTGTCCTTTAAAAAATCGACAGCTCTTTCTAACGAAATATTGAATTCCCTTAAAACTTTGTTTATTCTTATTGTTCCTTCAGACATAAATTTTATTTATGGTTTATTTTATTTGTGGATTATGGTGATTAATCTTCAAATTCTTCTTTTAAAATCTTGATAACCTCAAGAATGGTTTCTTCTTCTAAATCTGTACGACGTACTAAATCTGCCACTGATTGAGTTAAAATGCTTTTTGCAGTGTCTAAACCGATTTTTGCAAATTCATCAATGATCCATCCGTCGATTTCATCAGAGAATTCAGTCAACTCAACATCATCATCTTCAGTTGCATTTCCTTCTCTAATTACATCTAGCTCATATCCTGTTAATTGACCAGCCAATTTAATATTATGACCTCCACGACCAATTGCTTTAGATACTTCTTCTAATTTCAAATATACTTCAGCCGTTTTTTTCTCTTCATCGATTTTGATTGAAGAAACTTTTGCTGGGCTTAATGCTCTAGTTATATATAACTGTAAGTTGTTTGTATAATTAATTACATCAATATTTTCATTTCCTAATTCACGAAC
Source organism: uncultured Flavobacterium sp. (assembly GCA_964565035.1). Classification (GTDB taxonomy): domain Bacteria; phylum Bacteroidota; class Bacteroidia; order Flavobacteriales; family Flavobacteriaceae; genus Flavobacterium. Next base: position 2,012 of record CAZMCP010000032.1, read on the forward strand.
TATTCCGTGAATACGAGAACCTTTCATTCCTACACAAGCTCCTACCGGATCTATTCTATCATCATAAGAATCTACAGCAACTTTTGCTTTTTCTCCCGGTATACGAACTACTTTTTTAATAGTGATTAAACCATCGAATACTTCTGGAATTTCTTGTTCGAATAATTTTTCTAAGAATTTCTCAGATGTTCTTGACATGATGATTTGAGGCTTATTACCTTTCAATTCAACATTTTCTATAATTCCGCGAACGTTATCTCCCTTACGAAAGAAATCAGATGGAATTTGTTTTTCTTTTGGCAATACAATTTCATTTCCTTCATCGTCCACCAAAATTACAGCTTTTGGACGTACGTGATGCACTTCTGCTGTATAAATATCTCCGATCAAATCTTTAAATTGCTTGTAAAGATTTGTATTATCATGTTCGTGAATCTTAGAAATTAAGTTTTGACGTAAAGCCAAGATAGCTCTTCTTCCTAAATCGATAAGCTTTACTTCTTCAGAAACCTCTTCTCCAATTTCAAAATCAGGCTCTATTTTACGAGCTTCTGAAAGAGATATTTCTTCATTTTCAAAATCTAAATCCTCATCTGCAACAATAACTCTACGTCTCCAGATTTCCATATCTCCTTTATCAGGATTGATAATGATATCAAAATTATCATCAGATCCGTATTTTTTCTTTAATGCATTACGAAACACATCTTCTAAAATCGCCATAAGCGTTACGCGATCTATCAGTTTATCATCTTTGAATTCTGAAAACGAATCGATTAATGCTAAATTCTCCATGCCAACTCTTTATTTTTAAAAAATTATAGTAACTACAGCCTCCACAATATCACCATAGGCAATTTTTTCATTGTGAAGCACGGTTTCTTTTCCCTTTCCTATTTTTTTAGGCTCTCTTGAACTCCATTCAAGAGTAATATCTTGCTCTGAAGCATCAACTAACAATGCTTCTATTGTTTGATTTGCTGTTCTAACTTTTAATGTTCTGCCAATATTTTTTTTGAATTGACGAACAAGTTTTAGTGGTGCAGAAACTCCCGCTGAAGCAACTTCAAGTGAAAAATCTTGCTCTTCGCGATCTAAATTATGCTCAATAGCACGACTAATGTTAATACAATCTTGCAACTGAACCCCATTATCACCATCTAAAGTTACAATAATTTTGTAACTATCAGTAATTGTTAAATCAATTAAAAACAAGTCTGGATGTTCTTCCAAACCTGCATCTAACAATTGTTTTACTTTATCTTTGAAACCCATTTTGTATAAAAAGAGGCACGCTGTGCGTGCCTCATTATTTAAAAAACTACTAAATAATGGCGCAAATATACTACTTTTTTTGTAAAAATGAAATTTTGCGTTATGTTAAATATTTTCTTACCTTTAATGTACAATTCTGACTTTCACTAAAGTATTAACATTAAACACACTAATTATGAAACGAATATTAGTTCCAACGGATTTTTCCGAACACGCTGAGTATGCCTTAAAAGTTGCCGCACAAATAGCCAGAGATAACGATGGAGAAATCTTTATTGTTCACATGCTTGAATTTCCGGGCCAAATGGCAGATGCAGTAAGTCATGGAGCTGACATACCAGAAATAATGCTTTTCATGAAAAAAGCACACGAAAAATTAGAGGAATTATTAACCAAAGATTATTTAGAAGGACTTAAAGTGACTGAAGCCGTAAAATATGAAAGAGCTTTTGAAGGAATTATAAAATCAAGCCAAAAACATGATATAGATTTAGTTGTTATGGGCTCTCATGGAGCTTCTGGTTTTCAAGAAATGTTTGTAGGTTCTACCACTGAAAAAATTGTAAGAACTTCTGAAGCACCAGTATTAATAATTAAACACGAAACAACAAATTTTAAAACAGATAGATTTGTTTTTGCTTCTGATTTTTCTGAAGAAGCCAGAAAACCATTTGAAAAAATTGTTGCCTTTGCAAAAATATTAGGATCACATATTGATTTAGTAATGATTAATACGCCTAACAGCTTTAAAACTTCTCATGCAGCTCAAAAAATCATGAAAGATTTTGTAGCAAGTTACCCAATAACAAACTATTCATTACACATTTACAATGACTCTAATGTTGAAACTGGAATTTTAAATTTCTCTAACAGTGTTGGAGCAGATGTGATAGGTATGGTAACTCACGGAAGAACAAGCTTATACCACTTTTTTAATGGAAGTATAAGCGAAGGTTTAGTAAACCATGCTTCAAAACCAGTAATTACTTTTAAAATTTAATTTTATAAATACAATTGTTATTAATAAAAAAAGTCCCTTTTAAAAGGGACTTTTTTTATTTATTCATATGTTGCATTTCGTACACAAATGTGTCTAAGTCTACATTCAGCATCAAAAGTGAGAAGGCTTTATCTACAATATAACTCACATTACCCGGTGTAAAACCTAAAGCTAATGCAAATTTTGTTAGAATCTCTTTCTGCTTAGGCCCTAAAACATGATCCACGTATACCATTCTTGACAAATCATACAAACGCTCAATTCTTTGTGTGTGTAACGATGGTGGGTTTATAGGGTATTTTAAAGGATTTTCTAAAATTTCTTCATACTCTGCATCTGAAATTTCTAAACGGTTTTTAAGTTTATCTAAAAACTGTTTTTCTTCCTCACTTAAATCACCATCTGCAATAGCAACACGCACAATTGCAGAAAAATGACCTTTATTTCTTGCTTTAAATTCGCTATCAAATAAATCTGAAAATGACATGGTGTATAGTTTTAATTTCTAACAAATGTACTTATAAAAAAGATGTTATCAAAAAATTGTGTGATTCTATAAAATGCATGAACGAATAAATTTGTATGTTTGAAAATCCTTTAACCTATCAATTATGCAAGAGTTTTGGCTATATTTCAACATAGGATTGAAGCATGTTTTAGACATTCATGCTTACGATCATGTTCTTTTTTTAATAGCACTAACAGTTCCATATTCATTTAATGACTGGAAAAAACTGATTATACTAATAAGCTTATTTACCATAGGCCATTCATTAGCACTCATATTATCAGTTTTTGGTATCGTTTACATTAAAGAAAACTTAGTTGAATTTGTTATTCCAATCACCATACTCATAGTCGCATTGTTTAATCTTTTTTCTGCAGGAAAATCTGGAAAAAATGAAAGCATAACAGTTTCTGCTATCGTAACTTTGTTCTTTGGAATCATACATGGATTAGGTTTTTCTAATTATTTTAAAACAATTTTACCTGGTAATGCTACTGACAAATTATTACCATTAGGTGAATTTGCTTTGGGGATTGAAGCCGCACAAATCATAGTGGTTTTTGTGGTTTTAATAATTTCATATTTAGTTCAAACTGTGTTTAGGTTTTCAAAAAGAGATTGGACACTTGTAATGTCTGCGTTTATAATAGGAGTTGTAGTCCCTTTAATTATTCAAAGCCCAATTTGGAATAGATAAAATGACAGAAAAAAAAGAAAACAAATACGACAAAGCCTACTTAAGACTTGCAAAAGAATGGAGCAAACTTTCTTATTGCAAAAGGAAACAAGTTGGCGCGATTATTGTGCGTGATCGAATGATAATATCTGACGGATATAATGGAACTCCTTCAGGATTTGAAAATTGTTGTGAAGACGAAAATAATTTAACCCATTGGTACGTTTTGCATGCTGAAGCCAATGCTATTTTAAAAGTTGCTAATTCGACACAATCATGTAAAGACGCCACTTTATATATAACTCTTTCGCCTTGTAAAGAATGTAGTAAACTAATACATCAATCAGGAATAAAAAGAGTAGTATACCATGAAGGATATAAAGACAATTCAGGGTTAGAATTTTTAAAAAGAGCCGGTGTTGAGCTCACATTAATTGAAGAACTAGATTAAATGAAAATTGATAAAGTATATTTTCCTATTATTATCTTTTCAGCAATAGCTGTGGGTTTTCTATTGGGAGGAATTTTTATCAAAGCCCCTTCATCCGACAGAACCTCTATTCAAAATGAAACTAAACAAAAACTAAATAAACTAATCGAATTTATCGATTCAGAATATGTAGACAATATAAACACTGACTCTATTGTAGACCAAACTGTAACAGGAATTTTAGAAAAACTAGATCCTCATTCTGTATACATTGCCAAAAATGAAGCCCAACAGGTTGCAGAAGAAATGAAAGGAGATTTTGTTGGGATTGGTGTTAATTTTTTTATTGAAAATGATTCTGTAATTGTAATTAATCCAGTAAAAAGTGGTCCCTCTGAAAAAGCAGGAATAAAATCTGGAGACAGAATATTAGCTGCTGATGGAGAAAAATTATTTGGAAAAAAAATAAATACTGACAAGCTTTATAAAAAGCTAAAAGGAGAAATTGGATCAAAAGTTTCACTTACAGTTTACAGAAAATCTGAAAAGAGAAAGTTTAATATAACTGTTAATCGCAACACAATACCCGTAAAAAGTGTTGATATTGCACTAATGATCAATAAAAAAATTGGATACATAAAAATTAATCGCTTCGCCGAGACTACTTTTAAAGAATTCAAATCAGGGCTTAACAAAATCATCAAACAAGGTGCTAAGGAGCTCATTTTAGATTTGAGAGATAATGGCGGAGGGTATCTAGAAGAAGCTGTTGCCATTGCAGATGAATTCTTGTCTGAAAAAAAATTAATAGTTTTTACAAAAAATAAAAAAAATAGAGTAGACAAGACATTTGCAACTGATTATGGCTCTTTTGAAAATGGAAAAATAACTATTCTTATCAATGAAAATACCGCATCAGCAAGTGAAATAATAGCTGGAGCAATACAAGACAACGACAGAGGCTTAGTTATAGGAAGACGTTCTTTTGGCAAAGGATTAGTGCAACGTGACATGCCTTTTAAAGATGGATCAAGTGTTAGACTAACAGTTGCTCGTTACTACACTCCTACTGGCAGATCAATTCAAAAACCTTATGATCATGGAGGTAATGAAGCCTATTTTAATGACTTCATGAATAGATATCACAATGGAGAAATGTACTCTAAAGACAGTATAAAAATTGCTGATACATTAAAATTTAAAACTCCTAAAGGAAGAGTTGTTTATGGAGGTGGCGGCATAGTTCCTGATATTTTTGTACCACTTGAGGCTTCAAAAGGAAACGAAATTGTTCCGTTATTGATGCAATCAGGTGTAGTGACCAATTTTGTATTTAAGGAAATAGACAAAAAAAGAAAATATTTTGAAAAACTAAATTACCAAGAGTTACTCAAAGAAATTACATCAACTGATGATTACTTTTTTAAATTTAGTGATTTCATACACAAGTCTGATTCGTTTGTAGATTTAAACTCTAATCCTACTTTTGTAAAACGTTATCTTGCAGCTGAGTTTTGTAGACAATTATTAGGAGAAACGCAATACTATTCTGTGATTTTAAAAGATGACAGAATGCTTAAGGAAGCATTAAAAAATTAATGTTATTTTACTCTAATACTATCATGAGCATGGGTTTCAACCCCATTATTCCATAAAACCAAAATATCTGTAGCTACTGCAGCACCACTCCCTGCAGCTATCGCCAGTTGACTTCTATGACCTGCAAGTGTCCCAGCAACATAAATCCCTTCGGCTACTTTTTGATCGATATTTTTAAGTTGAATTCTTTGCTTTTCGGGCAAAGATTTTGAGTGAGGTTCCACATAATCCATCAATCCTTCAATAGCAAATAAATTAGAAGAGCCTATAGCAACAACAATAATTCTGGAAGAGTAAGTGTTTTTATTGGTCACTATTTCAAAACCATCGTTATTATAACTAACTTTTATTACTTTTTCACCTTCGATTTGATCAATATGAGGATAATTCTTTTGAAGTTGGTCAATACTTTCGATTAATAAGTCAGAACCTAATTTGCCTGACTCAACTCCGTAAGCATTGTAAAAGATAGCATCTTGCAAAGAAGAAGCTTTTTGATGAGTAATAATTCCAATGTTTTTATTCTGAACAAAAGCTTTTTGATGAGCTGAACCTAAAATAAGAGCACATGAAAAACCCGAGACTCCGCCTCCAATTATTAAAACATCAAACATTTATGATTGTCTTTTTAATTTATCGTCTATAGATTTAGAGATTCTAAATATTAAAAGGATTACAACAGCACACAAAATAGCTAAGATCCCAATTAATGCAACCAAACTATCTCCTTCAAATAAGTTTTTAAAATCGAGCATGGTAATATTAACAACAATAGAAATTGCAGCTAAAACAAGTACTATGTAAGTAAAAATTTTCATTTCAAAACTAATTATTAGACAAAATTAAAACTTTTACTACTAAACAAATAAACCTTTAACATTAGCAGCGAATAATTTAACAGCTATAGCAAGTAAAACCACTCCAAAAACCTTTCTAACCACCCCTAAACCTGTTGGTCCAAGTAATTTTTCAATTTTACCAGAAAGTTTCAAAACCATATAAACTATCACTATATTAATGAGTATTGCAACAACTATGTTTATAGACTGATATTCTGAGCGAAGTGATAATAAAGTTGTCATAGTTCCAGCACCCGCAATAAGTGGAAAAGCCAAAGGCACTATACTGGCCGTTTTAGGCTCATCATCTTTATAAATACTTATTCCTAATATCATTTCTAGTGCTAAAAAAAATAAAACTATAGAACCCGCTACCGCAAAGGATTTGACATCTACACCTATAAACTTCAACATTCCTTCACCTACAAATAAAAAAGTAATCATGATTAATCCAGAAACCAAACTGGCTCTTTCAGCATGAATGTGTCCAATTTTATTACGTAAATCTACAATAATAGGTATCGTTCCCACAATATCAATTACAGCAAACAAAACCATTCCTACAGTAAAAACTTCTTTCCAGTCAAAAATCATAATCAATTTTTCTTACAAAGATATTTAAATAAAACAACTACTAAACAATTCGATATAATTCTTAAATTTACTGTAAATCAAACTAAAACAACATGATACACAAAATAAAAAGTTCAAAATTCTTTTTTATTGCATTACTCTCTGTATTTATGATTAATCATATTGCCGCTCAACAACCCACAGAAGCACAAAAAAAGGCAATGCAAAATGCAATGATGTACGGAAGAAACAAGGTTGACGCCGCTTCAATTCCCAACAAATATGATTTTAGTTGGAAATACACATTGGCAATGAAAACATCCTCTGGTAAAGAGATGAATATTGACTATTTTTTACAACCCAATGCAAGTTACTATGGAGCAAACATGAATCAGAAAGGTTCTGAAATGTTCATGATTATGGATACTAAAACCAGATTAATGGTAAACTCGTTCAATAAAAGTGGAAAAAAAATGGCTATGGCTTCTAAGATTCCAGATAATATTAGCCAAACTTCAGATTCGAAAAAATACACTTACAAAAAACTTCCAAACAAAACATTTTTAGGATTTAGCTGTAAAGGTATTGAAGCTATTAGCTCTGACTCAAAAATCACCATCTATTATACAGATGAAGCTAAAGTAGGTTTTTCTGAAATGTTTAAAGCGCAACAAAACAATTCATTACCCACAGCCATTAAAGATATTTTTAAACCTGGTCAAAAAGCACTAACGATGTTTATGGATTACACCGATTTGAAAGATAAATCAAAAAATATGACCATGACTTGTACCTCATTAAAACAACAGAGTTTTACTTTTAACAAATCAGACTATCAGTTCATGTAAAATTTGCAAATAAAACATGTACTTTTGCGCCTCAAAAAAAGGACAAAATGTTTCAATTAGGGAAAACCATAGTATCTGAAGACATTCTTGAAAAAGAATTTGTATGTAATTTAACAGCATGCAAAGGAGCTTGTTGCGTAGACGGAGATGCCGGCGCACCACTCCTACAAGAAGAAACAGCTATTTTAGAAAAAATATACCCTACTATAAAACAATTTCTTCGTCCTGAAGGTATCGCAGCAATTGAGGAACAAGGCACCTGGTTAAAAGGAAAAGACGGAGATTTAGAAACTCCACTTATTGACAATAAAGACTGTGCCTATGTTATTTTTGATAACGAAACAGCGCTTTGTGGTATCGAACAAGCATACAATCAAGGACTAATTGACTGGAAAAAACCCGTTTCTTGTCATTTATACCCTATTCGTGTTAAAGAATTTAGTAGTTTTCAAGCTGTCAATTATGATCGCTGGGATATTTGCTCTCCAGCTTGTTCTCTTGGAAAAGAACTTGAAGTTCCTGTTTACAAATTTGTAAAAGAAGCCTTAATTAGACGTTTTGGTAATGAGTGGTACGAAGAATTAGAAAAAGTAGCCAAAGATTTACAATCTGGAAAATAGATAAAAACAATTCCGTTTTTGAAGTAAAATTTCTTGTTTTTCGAAGTAATCTTCAACGCCTTATTTTACAATACTTTCAAAAAAATTGTATTTTTAAAATGTTGATTTTCAACATTTTAAATTAAAAACTTTGTGAACCCCTTATTTTATTGAGTTGTTAAAAACTCAAGGCAATTGTGAATAACTATGTCTTTCATTTTTGATTTCAAATTCGAATCTTTGTAAGCCCCAATCGATACAAAAAATCAAAATTTTAAATCTCTAATTTTCAAATGGCTATGGCTACTATTGAACCCATTTTACAAGAAAATAAAAACCGTTTTGTGATTTTCCCAATCAAACACCATGATATTTGGGAATGGTACAAAAAAATGGAGGCTAGTTTTTGGACTGCCGAAGAAATCGATTTACATCAAGACTTGTCAGATTGGAACAATAAATTAAATGACGACGAAAAATACTTTATTAAACACATATTAGCATTTTTTGCAGCATCTGATGGAATTGTAAATGAAAACTTAGCTGAAAATTTTGTAAACGAAGTACAATATCCTGAGGCAAAATTTTTCTATGGTTTCCAAATTATGATGGAAAATATTCATAGCGAAACGTATTCATTATTAATCGATACTTATGTTAAGGATGACAATGAAAAGAATGAATTATTCAATGCTTTAGACGTATTTCCAGCTATCAAGAAAAAAGCAGAATGGGCTTTAAAATGGATTGAATCAGATTCATTTGCAGAACGTTTAATTGCTTTTGCAGCAGTAGAAGGAATTTTCTTCTCGGGAGCATTTTGTTCAATCTATTGGTTGAAGAAAAGAGGTTTGATGCCAGGTTTAACTTTCTCGAACGAACTAATTTCTCGTGACGAAGGAGTACATTGTGACTTTGCTGTTCACTTACATAACCACCATTTAATGAACAAGGTTCCTAGTGCTAGAATTAGAGAAATCATTGTTGATGCATTAAACATCGAAAGAGAATTTATTACAGAATCTCTTCCAGTAAGTTTAATTGGTATGAATGCAACATTAATGACTCAATACTTAGAGTTTGTTGCTGATAGATTACTAGTAGAACTAGGCTGTGCAAAAGAATACAATTCGACAAATCCTTTTGATTTCATGGATATGATTTCACTTCAAGGAAAAACAAATTTCTTTGAAAAGCGTGTAGCTGAATATCAAAAAGCTGGTGTTATGAACAACGACACTGATGCAAATAAAATTAGTTTCGACGCCGATTTTTAAAAATACTAAAAAGGTGGTTTAGTGTAACTCTACCACCTTTACAATAGTTGTCTGAGGCTCTCGAAGATAACAATACAAAAAATAAAACGCACCTCAAAGTCGGGAGACTTGCGTTATTATCAATAAATCAAATAAGAACCCGAAGATAGAGAAGGGATTGTCTATTTTCAAAAAACTAAAACTTTATGTACGTTGTAAAAAGAGATGGCCACAAAGAGCCAGTAATGTTTGACAAAATCACTGACAGAATTAAAAAACTATGCTATGGTTTAAATGACATGGTAGATGCTGTAAAAGTAGCTATGCGTGTTATTGAAGGTTTGTATGATGGAGTTACCACTTCAGAGCTTGACAATCTTGCTGCAGAAACCGCTGCATCAATGACCGTTACTCATCCAGATTATGCACAATTAGCTGCCCGTATTGCAATTTCTAATTTACACAAGAACACCAACAAATCGTTTTCAGAAACGATGAATGAAATGTTCCATTATGTAAATCCTAGAACCAATCAGGAAGCACCTCTTTTATCTGAAGAAGTACACAAAGTAATTATGGAAAATGCCGAGTTCTTAAACTCGCACATTATCTACAATCGTGATTTTAATTACGATTACTTTGGATTCAAAACTTTAGAACGTTCGTACCTATTGAAAATTAATGGTAAAATTGTAGAACGTCCTCAACATATGTTAATGCGTGTTTCGGTAGGAATTCACTTAAACGATTTAGAATCGGTGATTGAAACCTACGATTTAATGTCGAAGAAATTCTTTACTCACGCAACACCAACTTTATTTAATGCGGGTACTCCAAAACCACAAATGTCATCATGTTTCTTATTATCAATGCAAGATGACAGTATTGACGGAATTTACGACACATTAAAATCAACGGCTAAAATTTCACAATCGGCTGGAGGTATCGGTTTGTCTATTCATAACGTTCGCGCAACTGGTTCTTATATTCGCGGAACTAACGGAACTTCTAACGGAATTGTTCCCATGTTACGTGTATTCAACGACACTGCTCGTTACGTGGATCAAGGTGGAGGAAAACGTAAAGGAAGTTTCGCCATCTATTTAGAAACATGGCATGCTGATATTTTTGACTTCTTAGACTTGAAAAAGAATACTGGAAAAGAAGAAATGCGTGCTAGAGATTTATTCTTTGCCATGTGGACTTCCGATTTGTTCATGAAACGTGTTCAGGAAGATTCTACTTGGACGTTAATGTGTCCGAATGAGTGTCCAGGATTATATGATGTATATGGAGATGAGTTCGAAGCATTATACACTTCGTACGAAGCGCAAGGGAAAGGAAGAAAAACTATCAAAGCTCGTGAGTTATGGGAGAAAATCTTAGAATCTCAAATCGAGACTGGAACTCCTTATATGTTATATAAAGATGCGGCCAACCGTAAATCAAACCAGAAGAATTTAGGAACAATTCGTTCTTCAAATTTATGTACTGAGATTATGGAGTATACTTCGGCAGATGAGATTGCTGTATGTAATTTGGCTTCAATTTCGTTACCGATGTTTATTGAAAACGGAAAATTCAACCACGATTTATTATATAGTGTAACTAAACGTGTGACTCGCAACTTAAATAAAGTAATCGACAGAAATTACTATCCAGTAAAAGAAGCCGAAAACTCAAATATGCGTCACCGTCCAGTTGGATTAGGTGTTCAAGGTCTAGCTGATGCTTTTATCTTATTGAGAATGCCTTTTACGAGTGATGAAGCAAAACAATTGAACCAAGAAATCTTCGAAACCATGTATTTCGCAGCAGTTACTGCTTCGATGGAAATGGCAAAAGAAGAAGGCCCATATTCTTCATTCCAAGGATCTCCTATTTCACAAGGAGAATTCCAACACAATTTATGGAATATTAAAGATGAAGAATTATCAGGAAGATGGGACTGGGCTTCACTAAGAAAAGAAGTAATGGAGCACGGAGTACGTAACTCATTATTAATGGCGCCAATGCCAACAGCTTCTACATCACAAATCTTAGGGAACAACGAAGCCTTCGAACCATACACTTCAAATATTTATACTAGAAGAGTACTTTCGGGAGAATTCATTGTAGTAAACAAACATTTATTAGAAGATTTAGTAAAAAGAGGATTGTGGAACGAAGATTTAAAGCAACAAATCATGCGTCATAACGGTTCGGTACAAAATATCGATGCCATTCCACAAGACTTGAAAGAATTATACAAAACAGTTTGGGAAATGTCAATGAAGGACATTATCGATATGTCTCGCCACAGAGGTTATTTTATTGACCAATCACAATCTCTGAATTTATTCATGGAAGGTGCAACCTATGCAAAACTAACTTCTATGCATTTCTATGCTTGGCAATCTGGATTAAAAACCGGAATGTATTATTTAAGAACTAAAGCAGCTGTAGATGCCATTAAGTTTACTTTAAATAACGACAAAAAAGAAGAACCAATTGTTGTAAAAGAAGAAGCGAAAGCTTTAGCAATGGAGGTAGTTGCTGAACCTGCACCAATGAGTGCAGAAGAGTACCGAGCAATGATTGAACTAGCTAAAAATGCAGGTCCTGAGGACTGCGAAATGTGCGGATCTTAACCCAAAGATTAAATACCACTAGTTAAAAAACAGCCATCTTATGATGGCTGTTTTTTGTTTAACAAATCCGTATCTTTGAAGGAAATAAAAAATTATGTCAAAAGATAAAAAAGGTGTTTACACAGGAGCAATAGAACAAGATGCAGATGGAAATTTTTTCTGTGGAGAATTCTTGTTAGATTATCAGTACACAGCCAAGAACTTTAAAATTGGTGATATTGTCAATCTTAAAACTGTGATTGAAAATCCTAGTGACAAGAGTTACGACAAATACCCAAAAAAATCAAGCAACTTCTTTTTAGCAAACGATAAAAAATGAATCTTGTAAAAACCAATTCTGAGAATCTAGATTTTAAAAAACTATCAGCTTTATTCGATGAATATTTAATTGACATTGATGGAGATGAAAGAGAATTCTTTGCCTTTTATAACAATGTCACTCTAGAAAATGTATTGGTTATTTATGAAAATGAAGAAGCGGTTGGCTGTGGCGGTTTTAAAAAATATGATGACACCACTGCCGAAATTAAACGAATGTTCGTACATCCAAATCACAGAAACAAAGGGATTGCTCGTCTAATTCTAAACGAACTGGAAATTTGGGCCAAAGAAGAAGGATTTTCATCCTACATCTTAGAAACTTCACCAAAATTAACCAGTGCAATTGCTTTATACGAAAAAAGCGGTTATCTACTTATTCCTAATTACGGTCAGTATGTTGGGGTTGAAAATAGTATTTGCATGAAAAAAGATAGTTAAAATTACTATCTTCGACTCCTTTAAAAAACCATTCTAAACTTTAGAAAATTAAAATCTTATGATGAACTGGGAACAACTACTGTCTTTAAAACGTCAAGGCGATACCAGCAAACGATTAAGAAAAGAGCAAGACGAAACTCGTTTAGGTTTCGAAGTCGATTATGATCGAATTATCTTTTCTTCAGCTTTTAGAAGTCTACAAGACAAAACACAAGTTATTCCTTTATCAAAAACAGATTTCGTACACACACGACTTACTCATAGCTTAGAAGTTTCTGTTGTGGGTAGATCATTAGGGAGATTAGTAGGAAAAAAAATTTTAGAAAAACATCCGTATCTTAAAGAAATACATGGGTATCAAGCCAATGATTTTGGAGCTATTGTTGCAGCAGCTTCATTGGCACACGACATAGGGAATCCACCTTTTGGACATTCTGGAGAAAAAGCTATTGGAGAATATTTTTCCACTGGCAACGGACAAAAGTTCAAAAGTCAATTGACTGAAAAAGAATGGCAGGATTTAATCGATTTTGAAGGAAATGCTAATGGATTTTCGGTTGTAACAGGAACAAGACCTGGTGTCGAAGGTGGCTTGCGACTTACTTACGCAACCTTAGGAGCATTTATGAAATACCCTAAAGAAAGTCTCCCTAAAAAACCAACACAAAATATTGCCGATAAAAAATACGGATTCTTCCAGCAAGACAAGACCTTTTTTAAAGAAGTAGCTAATGAATTGGGGCTAATTCCAAATAAGTCAGGAAATGATATAGGTTATGAAAGACATCCACTTGCCTATTTAGTAGAAGCAGCTGATGACATTTGCTACACTATTATTGATTTTGAAGACGGAATTAATTTAGGTTTAGTTTCTGAAGATTATGCATTGGAATATTTAATAAAACTTGTAAAAGACTCTATTGATTCATCAAAATATAAAGCACTTACTACTAAAGAGGATCGAATAAGCTATTTGAGAGCATTAGCTATTGGCAGCTTAATTAGTGATGCAGTGCAAGTTTTTATTGAAAATGAAGAAGCAATTTTAAAAGGTGAGTTCCCTTTTGCCCTTACCGATAAAAGCAAATACAAGGCACAAATGAATGATATCATAAAACTTAGTGTAAAAAATATCTATCAAAGTAGAGATGTCATAGAAAAGGAAATCAATGGTTATCAAATCATCAACAACTTATTAGACAAATTCATTACTGCCTATAACAACAAAGCCGAAAGCAAAACTTCAAACTTTGACAACCTTTTACTTAAAATCTTACCCGAAAAACACAATATAGAGAAAGAGACTTTATATGAGCGTCTTTTACATATTTGTCACTTTGTTTCGATGCTTACTGATGGAAATGCATTAAAATTTAACAAAATAATTAGTGATAATAAATAGAATACAGAATTTAAATAAACATAATTTATCTTAATTAGAACAAAATTCTATATTTGTACAATTAATAAGGTTCTAAATGAATGGTTTATGAAAAAAAATCTACTTATCTCGCTTTGTGCTGGTTTTGGTTTTTTTGTTTCTAGCTTCTCTCAAACAAATGGTGAGATAATTCAAAGATACATTAATTCTAATGCACAAAAGTTTCAATTGACCAATCAGGAAACAAAAGACTGGCAAGTTGTAAACATTACAAGCTCAGAAACAACAGGAATTGAGAATTGTTATGTAAAGCAATCCTATCAAGGAATTGAAATTTTTCAGTCTTACATCTACTTTTGGATAAAAAATAAAGAAATTATAAATGAACCAACTGGATTCATTAATGCATTATCAACTAAGGTGAACACTGTACAACCTCAGTTAAATGCTATCGAAGGTCTTTCTAGAGCTTTAACACAACTAGGAGAAGTGAGTTTTAATTCGACTATAATTGAAAATCAAGGAAACATATATAAATTAAGTAATGGAATCCTTAATGACGACCCAGTTAATGCTAGATTAATTTATTATGTCGCAGCAGACAAAAAACTATACTTAGCTTGGAGTTACGAGTTTTATACACAAAACGAGGAACATCTTTGGTATGTTCAAATTGATGCTCAAAGTGGTAATATCTTAGAAAAAAGAGATCTAATTTTAAGTTGCAACTATGAAGAAATGAACCATTCAAACCATGAGCATTCGAAGGAATTAAATTCAGAGTTTCTAAATATTTTTTTTAAAGCTGAAACTTCACATGCTTTATTAACACCAGGAACAACTACTTATAACGTTGTGCCTTTCAATTATGAAAGTCCAATTCATTATAGAGCTGCATTTCCGGCTGCTACTGACGGAAGAACAATCATTACTAATCCTGAATCTGCAATAGCTTTACCTCCATTAACTATTGCAGCATCACCAAATGGATGGCATAATAACCACAACACTATTGGTGGAGGCAACACATCAACCCAGTTTGCTTATACAAGAGGAAACAATGTTTTTGCTTTTTCTGATTTTAACAATGATAATCCAACCAATCCAACCTCATATGCCACTCCATCTTCAGGCACATATCCAAGTTTAACATTCGATTATTCTTACGGAGGGAATAATGTAGAAGCACAAACATATATTAATGCTTCAATAACTAATTTATTCTATATGAATAACATAATGCATGACATATGGTATCAATATGGATTTAACGAAACTAATAGAAATTTTCAAAATGTAAATTATAATAGAGGAGGTATAGGCAACGATTATGTTTTAGCACATGCTCAGGACGCATCTACTGGAAACAATAATCCAACAAATGGCCAAACAATAGGAGTTCCTCTCTATAATAATGCAAATTTTTCTACTAGTTCTGAAGGAACAAGACCAAGAATGCAGATGTATTTATGGAATTACAAAAAAAAAATTAATTTAGTTGTTAACACAGGGAATCTTTCGGGCAATATTTATAAAGTTAATGATAATGTTTTTAGTCCTGGGCATGTAGAGTTACCTATTGCCCCATCTACTTTAACTAATGATTTGGTACTTGTTAATGACGGCAACGCTCCTGACACATCAGATGGATGTGAATCAATTACAAATGGAGCAGCATTAAATGGAAAAATAGCGGTAATTAGAAGAGGGGTTTGCAACTTTGTTTTCAAAGTAAATGCTGCCCAAACTGCCGGGGCAGTTGGAGTAATCATTGTTAACAATCAATCAGGCGAAATTAACATGAACGGCTCAGATACTTCAATTACAATCCCTGCTGTATCTATAAATCAATTAGACGGAGAAACATTGATAAATGCGATGAGTGCCGGTAGTGTAAATATAAGTCTTTCCAATTCAGAAGTATTCATCAACACTGATGCTGATTTTGATAACGGCATCATTGCACATGAATATGGACATGGAATTTCTAATCGTCTCGTAGGTGGAGGAGGTGGATTAAATTCTTCTGAACAACCAGGAGAAGGGTGGTCTGATTTTTTTGCTCTAATGATGCAAATTAAAACTGGTGATACAAGAAATGACGCCAAAGGGATTGGTACATTTGCTGCAAACCAAACAACAGATGAAATAGGTATTAGACAATACAAGTATTCAACTAACATGAATATAAATCCACATACTTTCGGAAGTACAAATGGCATGTTACGCTCAGGAGGTACTGCAGTTGACGTACATTCTGTGGGCTCTGTTTGGGCAGTAATGTTATGGGATTTAGCTTGGAATTATATTGATAAGTATGGCTACAGTTCGAATATCTACAATGGTACTGCAGGAAATAATAAAGTAATGAGACTTGTTGTTGACGCCTTAAAACTAACTCCTGCAAACCCAAGCTTAATCCAATGTAGAGATGCTATTATTGCTGCAGATCAAGCTACAACTGGAGGCCAAGATTACTGTATGATTTGGAAAACATTTGCTAGAAGAGGATTAGGTGTTAATGCGTCTTCAGGAACTAACTCAGGAACTGCTGGCATTCAAGATCAAGTTGAAGACTTTACTGAACCAGCACCTGGTCCAAACTGTACACTTAGTGTAAATCATTTTGATAATAATAATGGTATTTTAATTTACCCTAATCCTTCTAATGGACTAATTAATATTAGAATCAATAGCTTCATTGGTAAAGCAACTTTAGAAGTTGTAGATATAAACGGAAGAGTTGTTTATTCTCTAAACAATACAGAATTTAACAATGAAAAATCAATAGATCTTAATCACTTACAAGCTGGTGTATATGTTTTAAAAATCAGTGGTGATGAGCTTAATTATACTAAGAAAATTATTCTTAACTAATTAATAAATCATTATCATAAAAAAGCGCTCAATTGAGCGCTTTTTTATGATATATTTTCAAAAACCTTAACTAATGAATTGGCATCTAATCCAGAATACTCCTGCAACTCACTTATAGATCCTTGCTCTATAAATTCATCGGGTATTCCTAACTTTTTAATCCTAACTTTAAAATTATTCTCATTCAAAAATGAAGACACCAAACTTCCAAAACCACCATTAATCACCCCTTCTTCCATAGTAATTATCGTTTGAAATTTTTCTCCAATCTCTTTTAATAAGCTGGTATCTAAAGGCTTAACAAAAGGAAAATGATAATGTGCTAGTTTCGAACTATCTGATACTCTTTTCATTGCTTCAGCAACATTATTACCAATCGTACCAGTTGAAATAACAGCCATTTGTGTACCTTTTTTTAAGCAGTATCCTTTTCCTATTTCTAATTTTTTAAATGGCAATCTCCACTCATCTTTTATAAATCCTCTTCCTCTCGGATAACGAATTGCAATAGGCTGATTTAATCCCAATTGGGCTGTATACATTATATTCCGTAATTCAATCTCATTTAGTGGAGCATAAATAATCATATTTGGTATACAACTCAAGTAAGCCAAATCAAAAACTCCATGATGTGTTGCACCATCTTCACCTACAAATCCTGCTCTATCTAAACAAAATATGACTGGCAAGTTTTGTATAGCCACATCATGAATAACTTGGTCATAAGCTCGCTGCAAAAAGGTAGAATATATATTACAGAAAACTGTCATACCTTGAGTTGCCATTCCAGCTGATAAAGTAACGGCATGTTGCTCAGCAATTCCTACATCAAAAGCTCTGTTTGGAAATTTATCCATCATATATTTCATTGATGACCCTGAAGGCATTGCTGGTGTCACCCCAATAATCTTATCATTTTGCTCAGCTAATTCGACTAAAGTATGACCAAATACATCTTGGAATTTTTGAGGAAGATTATCCTCTTCCTTTGGGTATATTTTACCCGTTTCAGGATCAAATTTCCCAGGAGCATGATATTTTACCTGATTTTCTTCAGCCAATAGTAAACCTTTGCCTTTAGTAGTGATTACATGCAGGAATTTTGGACCTTTTACATTTTTCAATCTATTTAATTCAGAAATTAAAGATTCGAAATCATGACCGTCAATCGGTCCCGAATACTTAAAATTTAAAGCTTTAAAAATATTATTTTCTTCATGAACTTCACCTTCTTTAAAAGAAGCCAAATATTCTTTTAAAGCTCCTATACTAGGGTCTATTCCAATAGCATTGTCATTTAAGATAATTAACAAATTAGCATCCGTAACTCCTGCATGATTAAGCGCCTCAAAAGCCATACCTGAAGCAATAGAAGCATCACCTATAACTGCAATATGCTGTTTATCGAATTCATTTTTCAAATTAGAGGCAAGAGCCATTCCTAAAGCTGCAGAAATAGAAGTAGAGGAATGACCTACTCCAAATGAATCATAAACACTTTCACTTCTTTTAGGAAAACCAGAAATACCGTTTAAATCTCTATTAGTATGAAAAACATCCCTTCTTCCTGTCAAAATTTTATGCCCATATGCTTGGTGACCCACATCCCAAACCAATAAATCATCAGGAGTATCAAAAACATAATGCAATGCAATTGTTAATTCAACAACTCCTAAACTAGCCCCTAAATGTCCTTCCTTTTGAGAAATAATTTGAATTATAAAATCCCGGAGTTCTTTAGCAAGAATAGGTAATTCCGATTGTTTTAACTTCTTTAAATCAGCAGAAGAATTAATGTTTTGTAGGAGATTGCTTGACATGCTACAAATGTACAATTTGAAATTGTATTTTTGTTTCTATGGAAAATATTTTCACAGACGAGTATTTTATGAAAAAAGCCTTTCAAGAGGCTGAAGTAGCCTTTGATCAAGGAGAAATCCCAGTTGGAGCAGTAATTGTAGTTGAGAATAGAATAATTGCCAGAAGTCATAATCTAACCGAGATGCTTACTGATGTTACTGCTCATGCTGAAATGCAAGCAATTACAGCTTCGGCCAACTTTTTAGGTGGCAAATATTTAAAAGGCTGCACACTTTATGTAACCCTAGAACCATGCCAAATGTGTGCAGGAGCTTTGTATTGGAGTCAAATTTCAAAAATTGTTTATGGTGCTTCAGATGAGCATCGTGGTTATCGCATTATGGGAGGAAAACTACACCCTAAAACAGAAATCGTTTCAGGAGTTATGGAAAATGAATGCTCATCGTTAATGAAAGAATTCTTTAAAAAAAGAAGATAAAAAAGGTAGATATACCTATTGTTTCTAAACTATGTTAAATTTATTTTTGCAAAAATTAAATTATTTTTTATGAAAAAAAATTACTTCATAGTATTAACTCTATTGATTTTAAATTTTGCAAACGCCCAAAAAACGATTGAATTTAGAATTACAACTGTAACTTCTGACATAGATGATATGGATGGATTTGGATCTGGAGACAGTGATCCATCATGGAGAGGTTCAATTAATGACGGCTCCACTAGTAGCAATTTTGTATATGATTTATCTGGAGTAAACTGTCCTGGAACAAGAACAGTAAATGACACTTTTTTTAGTAAAGTGTATAATTGTAGTTTACCAACTAATTATACTTTCACTTGGAGTGCTTTTGAAAACGATGGGACAGGAAGTGAAGCCTCAACCGGAACACGCACAGTAACAATACCTTCATCTGCTTTAACACAATCTGTCTTTACGAATTATGGTACTTATACTGCTACTGTTAGTGGTACTCGATGTGGAGGAGGAGGAACAGTCACTTGGGGTCTAACTCTACAATACAGAATAACAGGTAGTTTTGTTAGTGCGTCAAACTCTCAAACAAATGTAACTTGCTTTGGAGGTAATGATGGTACGGCAACAGTAAGTCCAAACGGAGGAGCTTCTCCATACACCTATTCATGGTCACCAAGTGGTGGATCATCAGCAACGGCAACAGGCTTGTTAGCTGGAAATTACACATGTACTATAACAGATTTAAATGGATGTCAAATAACACGAAATATTAACATCACAGAACCATCTGCCATTAATTCGAATGTAACAGAAACTACAGGAACTTTAACAGCCACACAAACAGGAGCTACTTATCAATGGTATCAATGTCCAAATACTCTACTATCTGGAGAAACCAATCAGAATTTTACTCCTACAAACATAGGAGATTACAAAGCAGTAATAACAATTGGAGCTTGTAGTGTAACTTCTAATTGCATTACTGTTAACACATTAAACAGAAATCAATTTGACTTAAATTCAAATTTAAAATTATACCCTAATCCAACTGAAGGTCAAGTGAATATAGAGTTTACTAATTTAACTAATCCAGCTCTTAACATAACAGATGTTAATGGACGTGTTTTAGACAATCAAAATCTTAATAATAAAAAGAGCATTATTAACATTAGCAACTTACCAAAAGGTATTTATATTTTCAAGGTATATTCAAACGAAGGTGTTTCTACTCAAAAGATAGTAAAAAAATAATTGCATTTCTTCAATCTTAAAAAATTACTATTCTATAATAATCCATAAAAATAAAAAACCACGCCTAAATGGCGTGGTATAACTTCATTCTGGTAATCAAAAATAATATATATTATTCGATAACTACTACATTAGTAGCTACTTTACCTTTACGACCGTCTTCTTCTGTGAAAGAAACTTTTTGACCTTCTTTTAGTTCTTTACCGTTTGTACCAGTAACGTGAACAAAAATATCTGCTCCTGTTTCATCATCAGTTATGAATCCAAAACCTTTAGATTCAACAAAAAATTTAACTTTGCCTGTGCGCATTCTTTGAAAAAATAAATTAATAATAAATCAAAGATATACTTTTTATCGAGACAAAAAATTTTTGCCAAATTTATTTTATAAAAAAATGTTAATTTTTTTATATGTTTTACAGAGAATTACCTCTTTATTTTAGGTTCAACTTGATAAATAGCTCGTCTAATTGTTTGTCATCAACAACCGATGGAGCATCAATCATAACATCACGTCCAGAATTATTTTTAGGAAAAGCAATAAAATCACGAATTGTTTCCTGACCTCCTAGAATAGCCACTAAACGATCTAAACCAAATGCTAAACCACCGTGAGGAGGCGCTCCATATTGAAAAGCATTCATCAAGAACCCAAACTGGTTTTCGGCTTCTTCTTTTGTAAATCCTAACAACTCGAACATTCTTGCCTGTAAATCTTTATCATGAATACGAATTGACCCACCACCTATTTCATTTCCATTAAGAACCATATCATAAGCATTTGCTCTTATTTTTCCTGGATCTGTTGTAATCAAATGTATATCTTCAGGTTTTGGAGAGGTAAACGGATGATGCATAGCATGATATCTTCCACTTTCCTCATCCCACTCTAACAATGGGAAGTCAACAACCCATAATGGTGCAAACTCATCTGGTTTACGCAACCCTAAACGAGTAGCTACTTCCATACGTAATGCACTTAATTGCGCACGTGTTTTATTAGCAGGTCCAGACAATACAAAAATTATATCACCAGGATTAGCTTTTGTAGCTTGTGCCCATTTTTTTAAATCCTTTTGATCGTAAAATTTATCTACAGAAGATTTCAAACTTCCATCAGCTTCATATTTACAATATACCATACCCGAAGCACCAATTTGAGGACGTTTTACCCAATCAATTAAAGCATCGATTTCCTTTCTAGTGTAAGCAGCGCCACCTGGTACAGCAATACCTACTACTAATTCTGCCGTATTAAAAACTCCAAATTCCTTATGTTGAGCCACTGCATTTAATTCCCCAAATTCCATTCCAAAACGGATGTCAGGTTTATCATTTCCATAAGTTTTCATAGCATAATCATAAGTGATCCTTGGGAATTTATCTACTTCAATGCCTTTTATTTCCTTTAACAAATGACGTGTTAAGCTTTCGAACATATTTAAAATGTCTTCTTGCTCAACAAAGGCCATTTCACAATCAATTTGTGTAAATTCTGGTTGACGGTCAGCACGTAAATCCTCATCACGGAAACATTTCACAATTTGGAAGTATTTATCCATTCCTCCTACCATCAATAACTGTTTGAATGTTTGAGGAGATTGAGGCAAAGCATAAAATTGTCCAGCATTCATGCGTGATGGCACCACAAAATCACGAGCTCCTTCTGGAGTCGACTTGATTAAATAAGGAGTTTCTACTTCACAAAAACCTTTTGCAGAAAGAAAGTTTCTTACTTCCATTGCTACTTTGTGACGAAACAACAAGCTGTTTTTTACAGGATTACGACGAATATCTAAGTAACGATATTTCATACGCAACTCCTCTCCACCATCGGTTTCATCTTCTATTGTAAAAGGTGGAATTATTGCTTGATTTAATACTGTTAACTCTGAAACTAAAATTTCAATATCACCAGTAGCCATATTTGGATTTTTAGATTCACGTTCAATAACAGTTCCTTTTACTTGAATTACAAATTCACGTCCTAATGTTTTTGCTAACTCAAAAACTGCTTTTTCAGTTCTACTTTCATCAAAAATTAATTGAGTAATACCATAGCGGTCTCTCAAGTCAACCCAAACCATAAAGCCTTTATCGCGAGATTTTTGAACCCATCCAGCCAGGGTAACTTCTGTATTGATATGCGAAACATTTAATTCGCCACATGTATGACTTCTGTACATTATATAAAAATTTGACTGCAAATTTAACCATTTTAACACAAGTTAAAAGCTAGTCAAAACAATTATTTACAATCCTCAAAAAGATTTCCAATGTTAAATTTTTACTCAATGTTATGAAATTGTTAAGCAATAGTTTTTTTAATGTAAATTATTTTTTATATTTGATATATAATTGTAAACCTAAATCCCTAAACTATGAAAAAGATTATCACATTATGCGCGTTAGTTTTCTCAGGTATTGTAATGGCTCAAACTATAGAACCTAAATATGAAATTGAAGGAAACTTAGTAAAAGTCACTTACTACAATGATAACGGAACAATAAAACAAGAAGGCTTTTATAAAGATGGTAAAGTTCATGGCAAATGGGTTTCTTTTGATGAAAACGGAGTAAAAATTGCCATGGGAGAATATAAAAGTGGAGAAAAGACTGGTAAATGGTTTTTTTGGGATAAAAACACACTTAACGAAGTTGATTACAATGACAGTCGTGTTGCAGAAGCAAAAAAATGGTCTCAAGGCACATTAGTTCACAGAAACTAAATATCAACCATATTCTTACTTATAAAAAACCCCTTCTAATAAGGGGTTTTTTTGTATTTGCATAAAAAAAGCCCAATCTTTCGATTGAGCTTAGTGCGGGTGATAGGACTCGAACCTACACGCCTTGCGGCACCAGATCCTAAGTCTGGCACGTCTACCAATTTCGCCACACCCGCAGGGTTTAGAAACAACAATTGTTTCAATAAGTGGGTGCAAATATACACATTATTTTTAAATTCCAAATCCCAAAGCAGAAATTCCAAGAAAAAAATAATTTGACACTGAAATTTAGAATTTGGAATTAAGAAATTGGTCATTCAATTCCCTATCTTTGAAAATCTTTATCAAAAAAACACAATGGAAAATATTAAACAATACGTTCAAGAAAATAAAGAACGTTTTTTAAATGAATTGATTGATTTATTAAAAATACCTTCAGTAAGTGCTGATAGTGCTTATGCTCAAGATGTAATTGATACTGCAAATGCCGTAAAAGTAAGTTTAGAAAAAGCGGGCTGCGATATTGTTGAGCTTTGTGAAACTCCTGGATATCCAATTGTTTATGGAGAAAAAACAATAGACAAGAACCTCCCAACAGTTTTAGTTTATGGCCATTATGATGTTCAACCAGCTGACCCTATTGAATTGTGGGACTCACCTCCTTTTGAACCAGTAATCAAAAAGACCGATTTACATCCTGAAGGAGCTATTTTTGCTCGTGGAGCTTGCGATGATAAAGGTCAAATGTACATGCACGTAAAAGCATTTGAGTACATGATTAAAAACAATTGCTTACCTTGTAATGTTAAATTCATGATTGAAGGTGAGGAAGAAGTTGGATCTAAGAGTTTAGGTTGGTTCGTAGAAAGAAACCAA
>CAZMCP010000033.1:0-25208 GCA_964565035.1 uncultured Flavobacterium sp.
AATCAAACCACAACGCCTTTAGTTTTTAATTCCTTAATTTCAGAATATCGTGTTCTCTAATCTTTAATCAAACCACAACCCGCTTGGTCTGCTTGTGTTAATATTTTTAATATCGTGTTCTCTAATCTTTAATCAAACCACAACAGAAGTTCCTTTTGGTGTGCTAGTAAATTCAATATCGTGTTCTCTAATCTTTAATCAAAGAAAACATTCAGTAACTGCATCAGGTACATTGTAGAAGTATTTTAAAGAAGAAGAAATTTATGTCAATGAACTTAAAGTCTTTTTATACTATTTTAGAAAATAATAAATCTTAGAGCAAAACTATTCTTTTTGAATTTTTCCAGAAACTGAAATTTTAACTTTTATAGGATTAAAAGTAAACCACCCTGTTTTACCATCTCCAAATCCTCTAATCTGTTTATAATCATTATCAGTTACAGTTGATGATTTATGCTTTCTAAAAAAATAATCTCCTGACGTTAATTTTTGAACCCTATACAAATACTCTCTTAATAAATTATAATCAGGATTTTGCCAATTGATTTCCTCTTCGTTTAATCCGAGTAAAAACATATCATTGATGTGAAGTGTAGTTACTATTTCTTTACCGTCAGCAGGTAATTGATAAACAGGTTGTCCTGTTCTTTTACGTTCTACTACTGTCCAGAATGTTACTACTTCTTCTTTTAAGTTTCCTTTTTGATCTTTGTAAATTAATACATGGTGGTTATTTCTAGGATTTACCCATTGATTTACGTTTTCTTTAAGTTTTTCTGCCCCTCCAATATTTTCTTTAACTCTCACTTTTAAAATTGGAACTGGTGCCCCATTTTTATTGGGTAAAAATATTTGTGGTTGTTTGATTCCGTTTTCATCTACCATAAAAAAAATATTGGCCGGGACTTTATCTTTAACGAAACCTCCTAATTCGTTTACTCTTTTTAAAATTAGTAGTCTTATAGTTTCATCGACAACTTTTTCTATCTGTTTTGCTGTCTCTAAGCTTTCAATAGGCTTTCTTACATGGAAAGCTTCTTCTCCGTTAAATGTTCGTTTACCATAAACCGTTTCTTTATGTAATTGTCCACGTGCAGCAACTCCAATATTTTTATGTTTCTTACCATTTTTTTCTATAATATGTGTTCTAACGGTAATATCATTGGATACTTTTTTGTGGGAAATTAGTATTTTCTCAACTGCAATTTCAGCATCTCGCCTGAACGTTTCCCAAGGTAATGGAAAATTCTTCAATTCTGAATTTCTATTATACCTGTTCCATTTTGACAATTCTTGAACGTAAGAAACTTTTGTACATGCCATTACTAAAGCATCTACTGCATGGTGGCGATGATCTTCACGATCTTTTTCACTTTCATCGTTTAAAATATTATTCATCCCCCATTTTTGGCGCAAGTTTGATGTTGCTTGACCTGGAGAAACCATTACATTTTTACAAATTTTAGATAAATAGTTTTTGGCTTCTTTACTTATAAATCTGGTATCGTTTAATTGACGTGAAGAAAAATCATCATCAAATTTCTGCTGTACAAATCGTTTGAATTTTTGATAGGTATTAGGATATTCTTTAGTATCTGAGAATAATTTTAATGCTCTTTCTTTTATGGCTGACCAATTGGCTTCATCATTTCCATAAAATTCAAAAGGTGTTTTATTTCCTTTCATACGATTTTCATCAGCATAACAAAGCGTTTTATTTGAAAAACTATCATTCAACGAACGACTCCATGGGTGAATATGTTCAATTTGAACTTCTCCCGAAAACAATTGGGTTACCGAAACTGGTTTTCCTGTATATGGACAGGTGCGCTTACATTCTTCCCATAATTTATAAAGTAAGATATTATCATGAGTAATTCTCTGCCCTTCTTCTAAAAGTCTGGCTTTTACTCTATCATTTTCACGCTCTAATCTATTTTGTTCTTTTCTTATTTTGTTACGTTGCGATTTTGAAATTTTTAAATCACGAGCCATTTCCACTTTTATTTCATCAATATTACCATGGTCCGAAATAAGTTCATTCACTAATTTTCGCAACTCAAACAAAGCAGTTATTACAATAGGATTACGAATAGCTTGAATTTCTTTATCGGCTTCTTTTCCTAGAGGCAATTTTTCTAATAATTCTGAAACATCAATGGTTGTAGAATGATGGTATAACTTACGCAACTGATTGTCTGAAATTTTATAATCGTTTCGGAGAATGCCTTTAATAATATCTATAAAACCACCTTTCGTTTTGGAACGAACAATTCCTTCGATATTATCTATTAATTCAAGTTGTTTTTTATTATTTTCTGTAGTATCATTTTGCCATTTATCTCCAAAAACATTTTTTACACCTCCCATTACAACTGCCACATCATACGTATAACCCTGTTGCAAAAAAGGTAAAATATGGCTAATAGCTTTTCTACTCAAACTAGCATAACCATCTTTCAGATTGAACTTTGAAATAGATTCTGCTTGTTCGTCTGTAAAATTCCAATTTTTAATAGCATATTCTTTTAAGTTGGATTTACTATCAAAAAAATACAACACATGCCAAATGTCTTCTTGTTCTTTTTCTGAAAACTCAAACCATTTTTTATCAAAGTATTTTTTACTAGATAAATTTGAAATAGTGTGAGTGCCAACTATTTTATCTTCATCTTTATAATTGAATTTGAATTCGATACTTTCTTTTCCAATAGCCTTTCTAATCTTCTTGAATTCTGGCTTTTCATTTGCATATAAAAACGCAACAATTTTTTCTTTTTCCTCTTGTGAGATTTTCTTTCCATTATATTCCACCGTATTTACCCATTGCCAAACTCTAAATTTTTCGAATGGAATAGCACTAATTGGACATTTTGTTTTAGTAGGTTCAAAAGAGCAATATCCCACCAAATGTTTCTGTGAACTTAATGGTCGTTGATGAAATAAAATTCCATCTTCTTTATAACCATCTAATTTTCTACCACCAAATAAAGTTTTTAATTCATCATTTAAATTCGGATGAAATTGAGATTGTTTATTCCAAATCAGTTCAAATTCATCCACATACATTTTACGAGCGGTATATCGGTTACGGATTCTCTCCAAGCCATTTTGAAAAGGTTGGTTGTATTTTGGATATATTTCATATAAATAGGAACCTAAAGTTGTATTTTGAATACTTTCCAGTGTTTCCGTAATACCAATCTTTCCTTCTTTTTGATTGCCTTTAAAAATTGCTCCATCATCCGTTCCACCTTTTCTACTATTACTTAAGAATCCCCTTCTTTGAATTAAATGGTAAAAAACTCTTCCAATCTCTTCCAATGATAATTTTTCATTTAGAGCTTTTTGGCGTAACTCATATGGATTTAAAGCAAACCAACTTGCTAATTTTTCAGAAGGAAATTCTTTAGTTTTTTTCCAATCTTCAAAATCATTAGCAAGCATTGGACACATTTTATTCTCAGAAAGTGCTTTTAATAGAATTTTCTTTCTTAAGCGTCTTCTAAAAAATTGTCTTCTTACACCTCTTGCTCCTGTTCTTCCTGCATTTTTAGACATTTCTCTTCCTTCCCCTTCTCCTAAATTCTCAACTCCCATTGGAAAAATCCTACTTCCAACGCCTAAAATTTTGTTTTTCACATCATCAATAAGTGCCCACCCAATCGAGTTTGTTCCTAAATCTAATCCTAAAATTTTTGCCATGCTTGTTTATTTTGTAACTAAAAATAAGGAAAAGTTTTTTCTTTAAAATGTGGGAAACCGTAAACTTTTATAAAATTGTTTTATCTATATTTGTAATGGATAATTTTATTCTAATCTTTAATCTTATCACAATAAGGCTATATGCCGTAGATGAAAATCTTTAGTCCTGCTTCGGTGGGACTTTTTTGTATAAAAAAAACACCCAAGAAAGGTGTTTGATTAATTTTAGAAACATTATATCATTCTACAGACATTCTGGTAAATTCAGCAAATTGTTTGTTAAAGAATTATCTGCTTCTGTTTTAAGATATTTATAACCAGCAGCACTTTTAGCTATTATAACATTCACTTTATTTACTCCAATACTAACATAAAATGTCCATGTTCCATTTTCAATTCCTTTAATTGCCTCTGTCTCAGAAATCTTCCATCGAGTTCCATCTGCATTTACTCCTCCCACATTTAATATTCTTTCATGAATGTTTGTTCTGTCAGATTTGTTAATACATTTAATTTGATGTGATGTTGCCATAATTTATATATTTAAGTTAATAATCACTCCGTTTCATACAACCCAACAGTATCTAACAATTCTTGTTCTAATAAATAGATATCGTCAATAGATTCTATTAGTTGGCGTATTTCGTTTTTATCGTTGTGGAATAAACTAATGTGTTTTTTTCCACCATTTAGATGCAAACGGCACAAGGGTTTACGATTGTTGTCATCTAATAGTATCCCGAAGTAGGATTGCGTATCTCTGTAAACGATTCTGTTAGTAGGTAATTTTCTTCTTAAAATCGCAACTACAATGCGATAGGCTTCTAACTCTTCTTCGGTAGTTTGAACGCGACTACTTTCGGGCTCTTCAATTTGGTCCTTTTCCTGGATAATCACTTCTTTGTTCAGAGCAAAATGCAATCGCTCATTGATTTTTTCTCCAATTAATTGTCCGTAAGCCTTTTGTACTAATTCTGTAAACTCCTCCATCACTTTTTCGGTTAGTCTTCCGCTGTAGATTTTGGAAGCAAAAAGACGTACAAACTCTGGAGAAGGATTTAGAATTTCAGCATCAATTTGTTTTCTAATTTCTTTGATAAATTTTAAAGCACTAGCGTTGTCTAAAATCTTATTCACATCAAAATTAGATTTATGAAACTTCGCTATTTCCATAATTGCATTGTCTTTCAAATTGGAAATATCAAATTCAAAAAAGGGTTTTTCATCCATTTTGTTTTTCTCATCCAAATCTGTAAAAAACTGGTACTGTATACCGTTTGTTAATAGTGCAAATCGAGTTTTACTCACATGAAAGTACCGAAAGAGTTGTGAGCCATGAACGGATAAGTTTTCTTTCCAATTTTTACATTCTATGATTAGAATTGGCTCCTCGTTTTGGATAATCGCATAATCCACCTTCTCCCCTTTTTTGATACCAATATCAGCAGTATATTCTGGCACAACCTCCGTTGGATTGAAAGTATCATAACCCAATAAGTTAATAAAAGGCAAGACAAAGGCATGCTTGGTTGATTCTTCGGTTTCGATTTTATCCTTTAGCTGATTGATTTTATCGGCTAATTGTTTGAGTTGTGTTTGAAGTTCCATTTCTGGTTATTTAGTATGACATGAGTTACAACAATAATAGCAACCGTTTACTTGTGCATAATTTTTTTTAGCTTCTTTAACTGCATCATTACAATTTGAAAATTCTCCTAAATCTTTTCTATTCTCTAAATTTGGAAGATATTGACAATCTTTTGTATGCACTTCATGGTCTCCATTTGCTTGTGAATTTTTGTTTACATAATACTTCATGATTTTCTGTTTATTAATTAATATTGAAAGACATTTTCACAGTAAAATTTAGAATCCTAATATTTTGCTTTTTTGTTGAGCAAACTCTTCGTCACTTAAAACTCCTTTTTCTTTTAACTTTACTAATCTTTCCAGTTGATCTGCTATATCTATTGGAGATTGTTTAATTATCTGTTGCGGAACTGAATTTTCTTTTGGAGCAGAAATTTTTGCTCTCACAGAATCTCCAAAAACACGAACTTTAGCCTTCAAAACATTTTCAATTAAAGCTTTGTTTCCAGATGTAAAAATGGTTATTTTCCCAAATAGCATTCCTGTTTCATACTGAATCGAGCTAATTTTGTCATAAGGAAAATCTTCAACTTTAAGCCCGAAAAGAAATCCTTTGTCGACAAAAACTAGTCTTCGGTTAGTTGCAACAAGAATACCATTTCCATTATTGTATGTCCCTTGAATAATGTTTTCTACTTTTTCATCACTCCACAAAATAGCTGGTAATTCTTTTATTTCTTTTCTCCCTAAATAATTCTCTAAACCACCTAAATTTTTGATTTGTGATTGAATTTCTATTAATGTTGGCATCTTTGATTGATTAATTTATTATCTGCAATCTTTTTAAAACACATTCTATAAAAGTTTTTCTTGGATGTGGAGCTGGAATAGTAATACAGCAATTTCGAATAGCTGATAATATCTGATCTTCTGAAAATCGCGGATATTTTCTTTTTATTAAATCCTTTAAGTAATCAACTTCCCATTTTTCAGTACAAGCAAAAAATCTTCCGTCTCTCTGGTCTTTGATTTTTTTATTGTCATAATCCGTCCAGTGCTCTTCTTTTAATAATTCTGTTAGTGGCATAATAACTGTTTTAAAATTTATACTTCAAACTTAAACCCAATAAAAACCAATTCCTTACGGAAAACCGTAACGCATAAAAAAACCTGCAAAAGGATTGCAGGTTTGAAATAAATTATAAAAGTGGAGGCTACACCAGCCCCATGTCTTTAGCAATAGCTACGAGGTGAATTGTATTGTTGGCTTGAAAATAATCTTTAAGCTTAGCAATTCTTTTTTCGATAGTGCTCTTACTGTTAGGAGTAATACTTAACTCTTTGAACTTGGCTTCCATATTTTCCTGAGGAATCCCTAATGACAATTGAGTAAGCAGTTGAATATCGTAATCATCAATTTCTAAAGTCGATTTATCTTGTAACGCATGTACTACAGAAGGTGAAATGTATTTTTCTTTACCATCCCATACCATTTGTATCGCTTCTTTAAGTTCCTTTGATGTATTACGATGTTTGACCACAAAAGCCTCAATATCATAATCATTGATTAGCTTTTTAATTTTATGAGGTCTGTCATCAATAGAAAAGGCAATTATTTTGAGTAGCGGAAACGCTTTCTTTACTTCTGAAATTAATTGTTCGCCTGAATTTATCTTAGCATCTCTGTGATCTGCTTTAAAAGACAAGTCGGTAATTAATAATTGAAATGGATTGTTTTCCATTTGTGCCTTCTTCAATCTCAATAGAGCATCATCACAGTATTTTACATATTCTGCCGAAGAAATATTCAATTCACTCACCGCTTTTTCTGTCGCGATATTGTTCAAATCAATATCATCAGCCACTAAAATTTTTGAAAACATATTTATGCGTTTATTTGGGAATACTAATTTTTACTTTTAGTCCATTACTGGTAGTATCAAAAGTAATGCTTCCGTTTATGTCTTGAATACGGTTTTCCGCATTCGCTATACCGCTTTTTTTAACTTGATGCATTTCCATTCCCTTTCCGTTATCAGAATAATCGATAGTGATATCATTTTTAGTAGTCGAGAAACTTATAATTATAATACTGGCCTGACTGTGCTTTTTCATATTCACTAAAAGTTCCTGCAAAACTCTAAATAGTGTTATTTTTTTAATTTCAGATACACTACTCCAATTGATGTTTTCATCTTTCTTAATAATTACATTTTGCTTTGAAGACTTGTAACCATTAATCATTTCCATTAAGTTTTCAATAAATGACTCCCCAGTTTCTATCGATTCGTTCTCTTTTGATATGTTTCTGGAGCGTTGGTACAGGTTATCTAATAAATTAATGAGCGTTTCTTTATTTTCTGGTTCTTCTATTTTTTTTGCTTCTACAAAAGACATAGTATGAAAAACATCATTAGCCAACTCGTCGTGTACTTTTTTAGCAATCCTTGTTTCCGTTTGGTAAGATGCTTTTAATCGATCTTCCTTTCTTTTATTTCTAAAGTAATAGAATAGAAAAATGATGACAATCAATAATACTATCACACTGAAAATCGAAAGATTAATCTGATTTTTGCTTTTTTGAAGTTTTAAATCGGTTTTTATGTTTTCGTTTTTAAGCTTTAGGTTTTCTTCATTCACCAATCGAGCATCATAACGCATTTTTGCAAATTGGCTTTTAGCACTGTTTCGAACTTGTGTAATGCTATCATTTAACACAGCATACTTTAAAGCAAAAGTGCTATTATTTCCAGAAGATTTAATCAATAACAATAAAGCCTCCAACCGTTCATCAACACTATTGTGTTTGGTCGATTCTTTATAGGCATTCAAAGCAAAGTTTTTCGATTTCTCTAAATTGTAGGGTAAATAATATTCTGATAAACACAAATAACTTTCAATACGTCCATACGAATCATCCTCCTGATTACTCATTGCAAGTGCTTGTTGCATTATTTGTAATCCCTTTTCCCTTTTGTCAATCTTGGTATAAGTATGCCCTAGATTATTCATATAAATGGCTTTTCGTTTAGGAAGGGTATCTAGAAACTTCCATGTTAAAACTTTGGTCAAAAGCGCTACCGATTTTTTATAATTTCCTTGTAATGTATATACATTAGCCATATTATTAAGCGCAATGGCTTTGGTCAAGCTATCATTTCCTAATCGGTATGCCTTGCCATAATAAAGGAGTGCATCCTCGTAATTTTTTAATTCTTTTGCCGAAATTCCAAGTAAAATGTTAGTAGCTGGAAGATATTCTTTATCCTTTTTCATATAGAGCAGAGCATCTATTAAATTGGCTTCACTCCCAAAATAATCTCCCATGGTTTGCTGTGCTCTTGCCATCTGAAGTAAACAATAGGCAATATTTTTTTTGTTATGAATCGAATCAAAAGACACTTTAGCTTGGGTATAATAATAAAACGCACTATCATATTTTGCTTTTGCATAATATGTATCTGCCTTGTCTTGATAGGCTGTAGCTTTTTTATTAGATTCTTTATCAATGGTTTTTCCTTGAACCACTTTATTATCTAACTGATTGCAAGCCAAGAATAAAAAACAAAAAAATACACAAAATAAAAACGGGGAACGATTCATAATGATTCTTTCCCCGAATGTACTAATTCTTATTTTAAAACTCACAAAATTAATTATGGCTTAGGAGGCTTTATAGGCACAACATCATCGCCAGGACCTGGTTCAGTAAGAAGATTTACATTAAGAGTATCCGTAGATATTGTATCTGTTTCTCTATGAGTAACATTAGACACATCAACATTACTTTTTTTATTTCCAAAATCATTAGTAATACCTTCAACACTATCGGTATCGCAAGACACCACACTAAAACCTAAAGCTGTCAAAACAGCAACGTATATAAAATTTTTCATTTTTCTTCAATTAAAAATTACATAGGTCTGGCCGTCCGAATACCACTTTCGGATCTTTTAAACCATCCCTAAAATTGCTTTTAGAGTACTCTGTTATTTTTTTGGGAAGAAAAAAGTAGGTTTTCTCACAAAGGGTTATCTATACTTCCCTTATAAAATACCGATGTGGAAAACCTTACTTTGATTAGAACTAGTTTTGTACATTTGTTCATATCGCGAAATAAAACATGAACTAATTCTGGAGCAAAGATTTGTCTATTTTACTGGGATATTACAATCTAATTCCGATAATTCCGACGAATTCTGATAATTCCTTTAAATTCTGAAAAATGCCTATGCCAAACATTACTTTTAAAGATTATATTGAGGGTATAAAAGCTAAATACGAAGAAGAAAAAACAAAAAATTATTCAGGCTATCTAGCAAAACCATCCCCTGCCCAACTAAAAAATTTATGTGACATTCTAAAAAAGAAAAACACTTCTAAAATAGATCAAGAAATCATCTCATCTTTTTATAGTACAATAGGATTTGACATTGATAAATTTAGACCTATAGGGAATTTTTTTAGTGGAAAAACGCAAGCACCGAGTCATGACATTTTAGACATGATGGCTTTATTAGTTGATTTTGAACCAAGGCCTTTAGGTAAATTTCTTGAAAAAAACAACCAACAAAGTGAAGAAGATATAAAATCGAAAATAGTTACATATGATTCTTCAGATGATAAAGTACCTATAAATATACCATCAAGAAAAAATCTTGTTGAAATAGAAAATAATTCTCTTCAACATAATCAAATTGAAAAATCAAGTTTTAATAAAAAAATTACATTCGCTATTTTACTTACTTTTTTCCTGTTTGCAGCCGTACTGATTTACAATAATGTAACAGCTCATAAAAATTGTCTAGAATGGAAAGAAGATCGTTACATTGAAGTCGATTGTAATACTGAAATGAGTGGATTTGTAAATTTAAACTCTAATATCCCATTTAACGAAAACTTACTCAAACTCAGAAAAATAATTCCAACTGACACAACTAGCTTTTTTAAAGACGGTAAAGCCACATTATGGTATTGTAAAGACTCTAACGGAAATCTGGAATTTTTTAATGCTCCTGGCTATCACCCTATTACTAACAAACCACTAAAACACGTAACCAATTATATTATTGAAAAATATTTACAGAAAGAGAGTAATTAATCATTCTTTATTTTTAACTATTTTAAAAAAAAGTTCTGTTTCAAAATAGTTTTACATAAAATATTGAAACCGTGTTTGTTTCATAATATTTCTTTAAAATAATTTGAAACCATACTTGTGGCAAAATATTTGTTGGCAATATTTTGAAACACAAACTTTTTATGAAACACAAACCATCTTTAAAAAGCATATTAGGATTAACACAAGAAGAACTAGCAACTTTATTAGGTGTAACTCGAGCACAACTATCTATGTATGAGGCCAGCAAGAGGGATTTACCATTACAAGCTATGATAAAACTTACTAATATGCTCTTGTATATGGAAAACGCAAAACGTGACAGCGAATTTCTAGAAAATTATACTGAAAACGAAAAGCAACTTACCCAAAAGCAACTTGAAAAAAAGTTACAGGAAACTACCTATCTAGAACAATTACTTGAAAAACGAATAAAGGTTATGGAAAAGCTGAGACAGGAAAGTATTAATGCTTTACAATTACTCGACTACCTAGAAACTAAAGAACATGATAAAAACAACATGTTATATCAGCATATAAAAAACAAGGCCTTGATTCAATTAGAAAAGAATAGTAAAATAAAGTTAGAAAGACTATTTATTAAAAAAACGATACTGCAACAACAAACTAAAATATTAGAACAAAAGATCAAAACCATAAATAACGACAAGCCCAATGGTTTGGTATAATTTTTAACTGTAATTTATGTTTTTTCATACAAATAGTTAATCTTCTGCTAAATTGATTTTTGGCACCAAGAAACGGCATCTTGTTTGATATTTCTTACATATAACTTTAAACTAAAAAAGATGTATTCATTCAACAAGATTACACTAGCATCAGATTGCGATGTGTTATTAGCATGGGCAGAGAAAGAAAAAGCAGATTTAGCTTTCAAGAAATTCTCAGAGGAACGTATCACGGCAAATTACAGTAGTACTTCGGTAGAAATTGATGCAGTGTTACAAGGGGTGTTGGCCGAAATATCGGCAGTGCAAACCGTTATCGATGTGTTGCCAGAAGGGCCAACAAAAGAAAATGAAATCAAAAGAAAAACCAGACTGGAGTACAAAAAATTCCTATTAGAAAACCGAAAGGAGAGCTACGGTTCTGTAGCGTTACTGGAAAAAGAATTGGATCTTGAACGCATTAATAAGGAGCTTGCCGAAGTCGACTTGTTTATCACCGGAATTACTGCCCACAAAGCCACATTGTAAAAACAAAAAGAGTGTCAGAAATGATGCTCTTTTTTAGTTATAAGTTATTGATTATAAATTATGAGTTTCTCCTTTAGCCCAACTGAAATAAATTCCTACAAAATAATTTTGATTTGAAAGAAAAAAGCTACTTTTGGATTTTTAGCCAATTATCTTTTTACAAACCATGAAAAAAAGATTTAACGATTATAAAAGCCACGTTGTTACCAGGGGTGAAACCACTCAAAGTATTTGTTCGCGTTATGGAATACATGAAAGTGATTTAGTACAAGCCAACCCCTCTATCCCATTAGCAAAATATGGTAATGGGTTCTTTGGCCCCTCGACCTATAAACTAGATATCAAAGCGGGTGACCATCTCAAAATTCCTTTTTACAATGAAGAGAAAGACAAAAGCGGTGTAAAATCGATTAAAGGAAAAAACGCTGTTAAAGTAGGTGTTTGGGAAAATTATGAAGTAGCCGAATGGTATGCCGGCACTCCCCCAGCCGATCGCAATCCGTCAAAAGTAAAGTGGAATTTGTATTATTTAAAAAATGGTGCAGCTCCAGAAAAGATGCTGGAGAAAGAGGAAGGTAAAATTCGATTTCAGGAAAAAGCTGTAGGGAATAAATACAAAGTCGTTGGTTACTTACACGAACCTGAATTAAATAATGCCAGTGCATTAGTTGTTAATGTTTCGGCTGCTGAAAAAAAAGAAATCGTTAGTATAAAAATTTCAGATAGTAATAACAAACCTATCAAAGGAGATTTGTCGTATGGTCAAATTATCAATGTGCATGTAGAAACTACAGGCATGAAAGGCGAATACATTTACCTATCTCTATGGGAAGATGATGCAAAGGGGCCTAATCATAGTGAGACTAACAAAAAAAATCTAGTTGCAGAAGGTAAAGTATTGGTAGGAAATAAAGGTGTCGCCCACAAGCAATTTGTTTTAAAACCAGATTTTGCAAAAATTGCCAATGCTTATTTATCTAAAGGAGATTCTGATGAAGGCCCAGTTCACGAATACTATGTGACAGCTTATGTCACAGGCGAAACAAAAGCGAGTGCAAATATCAATGTACGAAACCCCGATTTTCAGGAAAAAAGACTCACTGAAACACAGGAGCATTTAGAAGGAAGTCCATCGGAAACAAAACCTGAAAACAAAACAAAACCTGAAGAAAAACAAGAGAACAAATCACAAACTGAATCTCAAATTGCTAGTACTCCTATAACAGTAAATACTAGCGCTGTAAAAATAGAAGTAGCAGAAAGCACTACTGTCGCTAAAGTAGCCGATTCTAAACCTGTTATAACTGGTGTCGAAGCTCTTGTAGATGCCTATTTTGCAAAAGCAGTATTCAAAAAAGAAACTTCAGAAGCAGCTGGTCAGCATAAATATACTTTCCAAAAGAACAATAAGGATATTAACAAGGATGAAATCGCCGCTATCATCAAAAAACGTGTAGATGATAAAGTTAGATCAGAAAAAAAGTATGCAAAACTTGATGACATTAAAAATGCACTAACTAAGACATCCTACAAAAAGGATGATAGTATCACCATTAACTTATATAAACTAGGCCCTGAGTATATAAAAATTAACAACGCGCCTCTAGAAGAAGAAGTGTTTGTAGTGGCAAAAACAGTGCATTTAGACGGAAAAGAAGTAACCATCAAAATCAAAGAAAAAGAAGAAATTTTAGTAGCTAAAGACGCCGACCTAAAAGTCCTTGAAGCCAAAGAAAATGGCAATGAAATAACAGAATTAAAAGCCAAAGCTGAAAATGGTATAGCCAAAGTGAAAATAAAACTTCGCCCTAAATCTGACGAAGATTTAAAAAAATGGAAGGAAAAATTAAAAGGTATTAAAGATGGTACACATACATATACTTTTGGAGGAGATGGAAATAAAACAAAAACTGACGAAGAGAAAAAGAAAATAGCAGGAATTATTCTCAAAAAAGTTAATGAATCGCTTTCATCACAAAAGAAATTTGCAAAAACAGAAGATATTCAAAAAGCATTAGTTAATGAAGTCTACAATAAAGGACAGCAAATCACATTTGATGTTTATAAAGAAGTAACTGAGTACCTTTGGTTAAAAGCCGAATGTACTGGAGATACTAAAAAACATGAAGGGGAGTATTTGAAGAGAGAGGGAGCGTACTTTAATCTAGGAAAAGGGAAAGAAATAATTTTTCCATTACTTGTAAAACCAGAAAATGACAAAGAAAACAAATGGGGAAAAGGATATTATTGGGCAGCAAGTCAAGGTGCAAATCAAGCAACTTTCAATTCAAACAGGGGAGGCGGAACAAGAAAACATGCAGGAAGAGATTTATATACAGTTCCTGAAACACCAGTAGTTGCTATTTGTGGAGGAGAAGTTTTAGAAGTAAAAGAATTTTATGCTCAAACAAATCAAATAACAGTTCTACATGAAACCAATGATGGCAGAAAATTTATAATCAGATATGGGGAGCTTAAACCAAACAGTATAACTGTAAAAAAAGGCGACAAAGTAACTCAAAAACAACAACTTGGCCTAACAGGACATCTTGTTGGCATAACAGTAATTACAGGAGAAACAATTTACATGCTCCATTTCGAACATTTTACAGGTGAAAAAGGCTATGATTTGACAACCCCACTATCAACAGATGATCTTCCTTTCAAAAGAAGAACAGATTTAATAGATTCAATTACTATTTTGGAAGAAGGCTATATTAACACGTTTTCAGAAAATATAGTAGAAGAATTATTTACTGTAGAAGATGGAAAAAAAGCAATTAATGATTTATACAACAAGTATAAAGATAAAAAGTGGAATTGGAAATGGGAAGGTTCTGAAAAAGAAGTTGAAGTCACAGGAAAAGATTTAGTTACAATTGTTGAAAAAATGTATAGATTGGAAACAACTCATTTTACTTCAAAACAGTACCAAAATTGTGGCACAGGTGGTATGGAATCTTTTGGGTCAGCTCCTTATTATGGGTGGGATTCAAATCTTTTCACTGAACAACCTATTGGAACTTGGAGTGCTTTTGAAGGTAAAGGTCTAAGTGGTCAAGGAGGTAATGCACAAGTTACTACTAAACAAAAAGAATTTGTTAAATTGAAATCCGTTTTGGTAGGAATGGAATATAAAATAAAATACATAATAAAATACGAAGGTAATTATGCTCGATGGTACAATGCTACTGATACTTCTGCGCAAGAAAAATACAGAGAATCTTTAAAAGGTATTAAAGCAAGATTCGTTGAATCATTATAACATGTTTAATCAATTATGAAAAATTTTTTAACCCTTATTTTAATAATGAATATATCTTTTTGCTCATGTAAGCAAAATAATATATCAGAGAAACAATCTAATCTACTTAATGGAAAAGATACAGTAAATAAAAAAGACACAATAAATGAAATATTTTCAGATCAACAGTCTCAAAGCTTAGACACAAAACAAGATTGCAACAAAACACTTTTAAATTTTATTAAATCATCTTCTTTAAAAAATCCATTCAAAGAAAATTTAACATTTGAAATCGAAGATAAAAATGATTTTAGTATAAAAATGATGTTGTATGATGGAAGCAATGTCGTAGGCACTTTATTTTTGGATGCTCAGAGTTTTAAATTATTGGACTTAACCAATGATATTGAAAATCCTGAGGCACTAAAGTTTGATGAAAAAAAATGGAATAGTATAATTGATTGTTATTTTAAAAGTAATAAAAATTACTACATAGAAAAAAGTCAACTCAACAAATCAAATGATTGTATTACTGAACAAATTGAAATGGGTTCAAAAGAAATTTGTACTATAAAAAACACAACTTTAAAAAATGCTTATATTTCAATTATTAAAAATAAAGAAGTAGATAAATCAGAGGAATTAAAAAAAGATTTACCTCTTAAATCGGAAAGAATTGATGTCAATTCAGATGGTTTAATCGGTATAGATTACAATGTCACAAAAAATAAAATCGACATAACAATGTCTTTTGAGGGTGGAGAGACTACAATTTTATTAGAACAAAAAGGAAGCGATGTGCAAAGGAGCATTGTACTTATTGCTGATTAACAAACTAAATGTTATATAGTTTATTGATACAATATTAAAGAAATTTACAACAGTCTAATAAATGAAAAAAATACTTTTATCAATTTTCCCTCTATTCTTTCTACTTATTTATAAAAAAGAAAATGATGCTAAAAATTATATTAATTCAGCTAATTATAATCAAATTGATTCTTTAGTATTAAATGAGTATTTAACAGATCTAAACAACGATAAGATAAAAGACAAAATCATTGTTTATAAAAATTTAAAATACACAGACAAGTTTGATCAGGAACATTTTAAGTTACCTATGGAAATTTTCTTAGGAACATCTAGTGGATTTATATCATGGAAAAAGAATAATAACATAATATTTAGCAAAGATGAATCCTGTTCAACAGAAGGTTTTTCAACAATAAGCACAAAAAATTCATATTTTACAATTGAATCGCAAATCTGTTACGATTACAACATATCTGTAAACACTTACACAACTTTTAAAGTGGATAAAAATGAGATTGTTTTACACAAGTATGGAGAAGAATATTTTGACAAAGCAAATCATGAAAATAAAATCCCTACCAAAATCTGGACAACAAAAGATTTTGGAAGTTTAAAATTTGAAGATGTAACAGAAAAATTTCTGACAAAATTAAGGCAATCTAAACCTAAAAAATAATTACAAATTTGTGAAAAACCTTTTTTACTTAGTACTTTTATTTCAAGTCAAAACTTGCAAATCTGAAACAATTTCACCACAAAACAAGGATGTGTTGCCTAGACTTGAAATCGTTGAAAAGACTAATAGTATAGTAAATGAATTTTTAATCAATTCTGTTGATAAAAAATCCATTGGTAAAAAAATTATTGATGCAAAAAAGATCAAAGTTTTAAAAGAAGTCTTAGTTCGTTCATACGAAAGAGAAGTAGAAAGACCCCATATGTGGGATATTTTTGTTTCATCAAACGATAATTTACTACAGTTTTTCTCATACAAAAAATTTCAAATAAATAAGATAGAATTTACTTCATACTATATAAAAATTAATTACGAAGATGGCTTCTATGAATCTATTCTTTTGATTAATGAAAAATTAGACAAAGAATACAACTGCATAGTCGCTTACGAACAACTTAAATCTGAAGAAAACTATTCTAAAACTACAAAAGTTAGTGGTGATAAAATTCAATTAATGTTAAAAAAACCAACCTCTTCTCTTGATATATTTTTTCAAGTAAAAGACGGACTTTTTTTAGATTATCTTGAAGTTCCTTCGATTGAAAAAAAATGGAAGGATAAAGAAAATTCAAATTTTGATTATAAACTAAAAGGCAAAATTTCAAACCATTTAAAAAATGGTTATTGGATTGAAAAAAGATATTCTATGAAATATAATAATTGCATCATTGAAGATGGGAATTATATAAACGGAATACGAAACGGTGAATGGAACTATTCTCTAGAAGGCCCTATAGATATGATCAAAACTTTTGATAAAGGCAAAGCTATCAAAACTTCATATCCTTAAAAATTAATAATGTAAATCATATAAAAATATTTGAAGAAATCATTCCAAAATATATTTGTTACTAATCATGACAAAATTAAATTACATACTTTTAGGATTAGTCTTATTTGCTGTTTTAAACATTTCATGGAAAGAAAACTTACCATCAAAATTATCCTCAACTGAACAAATAACTTTTAATTCAAAAAATAAAAGTGATACAATAATTACTAGAACAGGAATTTATTTACTAAACCCAAGTCAAAAAGAAATAGATTCATTAAAAAAAACTATAGGCGAGGACAACTTTTATACTGTTGCCGACGATAGTAATTTTTACATTTCAAAAATATCTTCTCTACTGAAAGGAAAAATGATTGATGTAGAAAATCAGAACATCAATTTCAAGAAAGAAAAATATCTATTTAAGAAAAAAGAAAATAAAAACTCTTGGACAATTATTGAGTATAAAGAAGGTACCAAACCACAAATATATTCATTAGTAGAATTTTATAATAAATTAAGCAATTCAGCTACATCTAAGAACGATGAAATTGAAAGTTACTTAAAAAACGCTGATTATTTCAATGTTTCATTTGACATTAATGGAGACAATAAAGACGACAAAATTATCAGTAACAAAGCAAACACCGGAGATAATTTATTGGTGTATTTTTTCGAAAAAGGAGAATATAAACTACAATTAAAATCAATTAATTTTTCTCAAGATGGAGGAAATCAAATTTCTGAAATCAAAAAGACTAATAAAGGTTTTGTCATAAAAACAAACTTCCCCGACCGAGGGTTTTTAGAATGCGAATACTATATAGAGTACAAAGAAAACCAATGGGTATTGACCAACACCATTTATAAAACAAAATCAAGCAACCAACAAAATGCTTTTATTTACAAATGTGATGTAAAACAAAATCTAGATTTGAATGACCCCAATATGATAAATAAGATAAATTCAATTCCTAAGGAAAATAACAGGGAAAAAGTTTGAACTAAAGAATTTGTGAAGGGTGAAGATAAATTCAATCTTATATATGTAATTAAGAGTTCTAATGGTTACTGTAATTTGAGATAAGAAAAAAATTATAATTCAGAAATTGTTCAAAAAATTAAAACAGGCGAAATAGTAACTATCCTTTTCTCTAAAGGAGATTGGTGGTTAGTAGAAACACAAGAGAAAAAAAGAGGATACATTTTTAAAGATGAAGTTGAGTTAAAAAATTAAAATTATCATTTTCACGCTGCGCAAAGTAAAAAAATGTAATCTTTCTTTTGTAATCAATCAAAAGTCAGCACATAAAAAGTTTATCGTCATAAATTTATCGTAACTGACAACTATCCTATAATTTTGTAGTGTAAAAAGAGACTTGTTTTTTTATTATATGAACCATCAATTTTTAGACAGCAAACAAATTGAGATAGTATCCAGTTTCACTGCACTTGTAACTACTGACTTCGAGGGAGATACAAATGCACTATGTTGGTATAGGAATTTAAGTGGTGATTTTGAAGAGATTGTTTCCCAATTGCATCTAAAAGAAAATATAACAGTAGTTTCTCCTGGAGATTTAGCTGCTCTACACTTATCTGAAAAAGGAAATATAGCCCGTGAAATAATCTTAAATGATTTACAATTATTAACTGATGCAGGTGCTTCGCCCACGCTTAATTTATTAAAGTGTTATGAGCGTGACGATGAATTTGATTTTATATCGACTGATGTTTATTCGTTTCATGTGGATCGTTCACCCATTGCAACAGATACTTTTTTATGTACCTATCATGGAACGGCGAGTGATATTATTTCAAATGCAAAAGCAACACAAAAGATTTTAATTCCAGAAATTCGCGCAGAGCTAAAAAAACTACACGATGGACCTACTGGAGAATTTGAAGACTTTTTAAAAGAAAATTACTTCGACTTACACTATCAGGCTCACGAGGGCTCAGAACCCATTAATTTGGGTTTAGGACACATATGGAGACTGGCTGTAGATCATCCGGAACAAAAAGTACTTCCTTGTATTCACAGAGCACCAAAAGAAAATGATGGAGAGTATCGGTTATTATTAATTTGCTAAAAAATTATTTATCAATTCCCTTTATTAAATTTTTCGTTTTCCCTTTTATAATAGCTAAGTTTCTTTATCATTTACGATACTAAAATCAAATCTAATTCGTTATTTTGTAAATAAATTCTTTCAAAAAAGAAACGAAAAAGCAATCTAATTAATAACCAGCAAATTAACTTACAATTTAACTGCCCTATCATTTGTGAAAGCAAAAAATAATTGATTTACATTGAAAAATCACCAAATTAGGTGATTGTGTAAGAAATTATTTATGACTAAGTTTAACTAATTGATTGCAACTTATACTTTTTTTGAAGAAGAGGCTACATAATCAAAAGTAAGATTTAGGAAGTTTTCACTCATTAATTTTTTTTACTATGAACAAATTAATTATTGTTGGAAATGGTTTCGATTTAGCGCATGGTCTTCCTACCTCATATCAAGATTTTGTTAATGATTTTTGGGAACACCTTCACGAAAACCAAGAAAAGGAGATTATAAAAAAAATAGTAAGTATTAATCCAGAATATCATACTATTTTTAATTACAACAAATCTGTAAAATGTTACTCAGACTTTGCGGAGCACCTTCAAGGCTATTGTATAGACAACAATTTGTCTATAGACTCTGATCTAATTGCAAAAGACCTCAACAACACAATTGTTTTTAAGTTTGAGAATGATTTATTTCGACTACTTTCTCAAGCTTCAATTACAAACTGGTGTACAATTGAAAAAAAGTATTATGAAATTCTAAAAAATGTAGCCTTTGAAGAAAAAAAATGCTACCAAAAAGGAATAGTGACTTTAAATCAAGAATTTGAAGACATTAAACAACTCTTACACGATTATTTAAAGAAAAATGTCGTAGACGCCTTTGATTTTTGTGCTTCTCCACAAGGAAATGAAAAGATCTTAGAGTTTTTTAATGTAAAACACAAAAAATTAAACACTAATCCAGAAGACAAACTCTTTTTAGAGTTTCCCCCTGAAGATCACGAAGCTTTAATTAAAGATGACAAAGAACTGAGTTCAAAACTGGGCACAAGACCTCAAAGTTTATTCTTGGATTTTAATTTTACTCCTACAGTTAGTAATTATGTCAAACAAATTAACTCGCTTAATGAAGTTCATTATGGAACAGCTTCAATTATTAAAATTCACG
This sequence comes from uncultured Flavobacterium sp., assembly GCA_964565035.1. Lineage (GTDB taxonomy): Bacteria > Bacteroidota > Bacteroidia > Flavobacteriales > Flavobacteriaceae > Flavobacterium. The sequence continues at coordinate 20,445 of CAZMCP010000033.1, forward strand.
GACAAACAGACTCATTAGATAATCCAATATTAATTGGTTATGGTGATGAGATGGATAAGGATTACAAAGAATTAGAAAATGCCGCTGATGATAATTATATTGATAATATAAAATCGTTTCAATACTTACATAATTCAAATTATAAAAAACTAATTAACTGGATTGAGTCGCGCAAATTTCAGGTCTTTATTTTTGGGCATTCTTGCGGTTTATCTGATAGAACTTTACTGAATACTATTTTTGAAAACCACAATTGTAGATCTGTTAAAATATTCTACCATAAAAATGACAATGGTGACAATTACACAGAGTTAACGCATAACTTATGTAAAATTTTTACTGAGAAAGGAATGATGCGTTCAAAAGTAGTAGATAAAGCAATTTGTGTAGAATTACCTCAAGAAATTAGATTCACCAAAAGAAAAAAAATACTGCCTGTTTTACAAATAAAACAAAAAGTTAAATGACAGCATTAATTTACTTATTATACTTTTTACGCTTTTATTTGAATAGTGATTTAGGCAACACTTCCTTAATAGGGATTATCTTAAACCAAAAATTAGCTAAAGTAAAAATCACAAAAGCCACTAATGGTTTATAACATAAATTGACAAACTTGTATGGTGTATTAGGTAAAAAATGTCCAACAACCAAAACGACTAATAGTATGGCTATTACTTGAAGAAACTTCCAACTGAATGGATGTACTCCAAACTTTTTGTAATTGAAATATATTTTGATGAGATTGTAAGTCGTCAATGAAGTAGCAGTGGCTATTGAAACTCCCACAATTCCCATTTTAAACCAAAAAATAAAAATTAAATTGGTTGTAATGGTTAAAAAAGCTAATGCTACTGTGGTTGTATTATTAAACTTATAGTATCTGGAATTTGTAATTATGTAACCATTAAACCCAGTAGCCAAATCAAACAATAAAGCAAACCCCATAATATAAAGTACAGGAATCCCTCTCATTAATTTGTCTCCGTTTGTCATTATAGCAAATAAATCTTCGATCCCAACAGCTACTAAACCAAATAAAACCACTCCTATGATAAACAAATACAACGAAGTTTTATGATGTAATGCTTTTAAATATACCATGTTATTCTCGGCAATGAATCCCGCAATAATTGGTGCCGAAATAGTATACACCCCCAATGCAGGAACAGTAATCATTCGCACTAGATTAAGAGAAGTATTATAGATGGAAACTTCTTGAAAAGTTAGCATCTCTCCTATCATATACGTATCGATATTCAAAGCAATTACAGAACCCATACTACCTAAAAAAGTATAAAGTGAATAGGTCATGAGTTCTTTTCCAAAGTTATCTTGCTTTAAAAAATTGAAATCAACTTTCTTCGTAATTTTTTCCAATCGGTTCAAATAGAAAAACATCCCGATAATTGCTACAACAAAAAAAGCAACGAATATCCATATTGCATTGGTCTCGGTCATTTTTTCATAAAAGAAAAACACAAAAGCAGCAACCATTCCTAGTTTGGGAAATAAGTTTTCAAAAATATTAGGAACAACAATACGCTTTTTGATCGATATGTACTTAGAAACTAATTGAATCAATGACAACAATAAGGCTACAGATAAAATATAAGGAGAGAAATCCCAAAAATCGGTTGCTGTGATCCTAGGAAAAACTGCTACAGCAATCCCTAACAATAGCATTCCCAAAAGAAAATTCCCCAGTATAAATACCACAGAAAACTTGAATAAATCCTGTTGGGTTTCGTTTTGTGACATCTGCGGAAAGAAACGTACATTGGCATGCATAATCCCTAACGCCACAACAGGCAAGATGAGCATCGCCGTTTGGAAAACGAATTGTAGCTTACCCGCAAAGTCTAAATCATTCGGATACAAAAAAACCGTTGATACAATTCCTACCAACGTACTAAAATATCCAACGATACTGTATTTTATGCTTTGTCTTGCTACTACGCTCATTTTAATTATGAGTTATAAATTATGAGTTATGAGTTGATATCAAATTCTTCTTCGAAGTAATTATTATGCTTCGGATGATTTTTAAAACTTCTGTTGCTTGTGCATGAATAGGCTGAAATTCTTCTAGAGAAACAATTTGTGTATCCTTTAGCAACTCTAACCAATACAAACTCTCATCACATTCTTTTTGAGAAATTGATAATTTATGAATGAAATCGGCTTTCGATTGTGCATTTACAGCTTCTCTCACATTTGCTCCAACTGAAGTTACGGAACGTAAGAACTGTTTACTCAAAACAAATTCCCTTTTATCATTTTGCAATAACTGAAAAAACTTCACCCCATCAATAGCTAACTGATAGCTTTTATTTTTTACAATACTTTCACTCATAACTTAAACTCATAATTCATAACAAATTAGGTATGAAAACAAAATTATTAATATATCGATTAAAATCATTCAGGTATTCATCCTTTTGAAAATCTGCCATTTGCGATACTTCGAAAGGTTGTAAGCTTAATATTTTTCGGTCGAAATAAAATACTTCGTAGCCAAAATCTTGAATAAAATCGAAAATCTCATTAATAGGATAATGCGCATGGCGCAATTCTATTTCAATGATGAATGTTGGTTTAATCGTTTGTAAAATGTTTACACATCCTTTTATAGTATCAAATTCGTGCCCTTCGACGTCAATTTTCACGACATCAATTTTGGACAATCCCTTCTCTTGCAGAAATTCGTCTAGTGTAACCATTTGGATTTCTACTTTCTCCACATCCTCACCCATCGCTTCGAGTGATGCGCGGGTATCGTGCAATCCATTTCCTTTTTTTGGAATATTTAAAACGGCTGTCCCTGATTTTGAAGACACTGCCAATGGATAAATATCAACTTTTGGAAATAAGGGTTTAATATAATTTACCAGACTTTTATTGGGTTCAAAGCCAATAATTTTTCCGCTTAATATACTCTTTTCTGCTTGATACAGATAAATTCCTTTGTTGGTTCCTATATCTACAAATACTGAATCTGACTTTAAAACTTGTTGAATATAAAGCAATTCAGGTTCACATTTGTAATCTCCAGTTTTTAGGGAATACAATGTTTTGTAGTATCTTTTTTTGTATAAAGAGGGCCAAAATGTATAGGCTAGTTTGATTAAACTTTGTAACATTAGTTTTGAGATAATTTGAGAAGTTGTTTTTCCAACTCGTTTTTTACTTTGTCAAAGGTATATTTTTCTGTAAAAGGTTTTAGTTTTTCGTATTCCTTTTCCAGCATTTCTATAGAAACACTATTTAACAATTGAATCAAATCACTTTCTGACTGATACTGCCAATTGTACCAATCCAATTTAGGATAACTCGATGGGAAAATTCCAATTTTTCCATTATAAATACAATCGGCCTCCGCTCCACTTACTTTGGATTCTCCATACACTTCATCGACTAAATAAAACGAAGTATTTTGCTTGATAGGGCATAACAACAAATGCGCTTTAGCAATCACTTGGCTATATTGCTCCCAAGGTATAAATTGATGAAAATGGGTTATCGAAATATTAGAATGACAAGTATTTTTTAAAACTTCCAATTGTTTTAAAATGGCTTCATTTTCTGGTTTGCCTAAAAAAGTGAAATGTAATTTCGATTGTGGTTGCAGTTTTTTAATTACTCTAAATACTAAATCAACATCTTTTCGTTTGTTTGAAACATTGCCAGGCATTACAATTTGGAGAACCTCATCGGTTGGAAATTCAAATTGTTGGCAATAATTCATTTGGATTAACTGACTTTTATGGGCAAACTTCCCTTGTTTTTTAATTGTATTTAAAGCGGATGAAGATATTACTCCTAAATGCTTCGCTGTTGTAATAACTTTTCGTTTTGAGGCAATTTTTTCTTTCAGATACAATTTCAAGAAATAAGTGATTTGTTCTTTTTCTCTGAAAATGTTTTCCCAAGAAATACTTTTAAAAAACAGACTGAAATTAAGATTGTGAACTAAACACAAAACGGGCTTTTCTTCAAAAAGTTTTTGATAATCTTCGTAATTACGGTGCATGGTATTGACTACTATTGCATCAAAATCCCTAAAATCAGTTTTGGCTACCGAAGTAATGATGGTTAAGTGCTGTTTTGGAATAGCGGTAAGTTTATCGAATACTTTTGGACTGACAAAAAAATGGAAATCAATTCGCGTCATTTGACTCACCAACAAATACCACTGCTCGAGTAATGCCGAGTGGGTTTCCATTTCGATAAAAGCAATTCTTTTCTTATTCAAGATTTCTTTTTATAATCACACAAAAATAAAGATATTTGTATCTACTTTATAGAAAAATGAATTATTACATCGTAATACCTGCACACAACGAAGAAAAATTTATAGGACTAACGCTTGATTCCCTTGTCAATCAAACAGTTTTACCTAAAAAAGCGGTGATTGTCAATGATAATTCTACTGATAAAACAGCCAAAATTGTAGCTTCTTATACTGAAAAACACCCTTGGATTTCGTTGGTCGATAAAAAATCGGATGCGATTCATTTACCAGGAAGTAAAGTGATTCAAGCATTTCAAGCTGGTTTAGATACTCTTGACGAAAATTACGACATCATGGTAAAAGGGGATTCTGATCTAATTTTCCCTTCTAATTATTTTGAAACCATCATCAAGCATTTTGAAAGTGACGCTAAAATTGGAATGGCCGGCGGATTTGCCTACATTGAAAAAAATGGCGAATGGATTTTAGAAAACTTAACCGCTAAAGATCATATTCGTGGTGCTTTCAAA
>CAZMCP010000034.1:0-24312 GCA_964565035.1 uncultured Flavobacterium sp.
TTAAAATGGCCGTATCACACGCTGAGGCTGGTGCCGATTTTGTTGCGCCAAGTGATATGATGGATGGTCGTGTGTTACGTTTACGCCAAGGATTAGATGCGGCTGGTTTCCACAATGTAGGTATCATGAGTTATTCGGCAAAATATGCTTCTGCATTTTATGGTCCGTTTCGTGATGCTCTAGACAGTGCTCCTAGAGAAGCAGATGTGGTTGTTCCGAAGGACAAAAAAACTTACCAAATGGCTTATGCCAATCGAATCGAAGCTGTGAAAGAAGCGTTATGGGATGTAGAAGAAGGTGCCGATATGGTTATGGTTAAACCAGGAATTGCGTATTTAGATATTGTTCGTGAAGTGAAAAATGCCGTGAATGTTCCAGTAACTGTTTTTCATGTTTCGGGAGAATATGCGATGATTAAAGCTGCTTCAGAAAGAGGTTGGTTGGATCACGATAAAATTATGATGGAACAATTAATGTGTATTAAACGGGCTGGTGCAAGTTTAATTTCGACGTATTTTGCTAAAGAAGCAGCCATTTTATTGAAAAAATAATGAAAAAAATTGTCTTTACCCTTATCATTTTAAGTCTCTTCTCTTGCAAAAAAGAAAGTGAAGAAAAATTTGGCAAACCTACAGAAGAAGTTACTGAAACAGCCGCTCAAAAACCAGAAGATTTAGGAAAGGAAATTTTTGAAGGTAAAGGAGTTTGCTATACTTGTCATAAAGAAGAAGTGAAAACGGTGGGTCCTTCAATAAAGGATATCGCAAAAATTTACAAAGAAAAAGGTGGAAGTATTACTGAATTCTTAAAAGAAAAAAGTGAACCCATTGTCGATCCAAGTCAATACGCGACAATGAAAACTAATTTTGCAATCACTAAAAATCTTCCCAAAGAAGAGTTAAAAGCGTTGGAAGCCTATATGCTGAGTTTTTCAAAATAAATCAAAAATCAAGTCATCCTAAGATGACTTTTTTTGTTTTAAATAATTACTTTTATCTCATGGAAACAGCATTTATCAATTCGCCTTTAGGAATCACCAAAATTGAAGGTGATGAGAATGGTATTGCTGTAATTTCTGTTTTGTCAGAAGGAGAAGTATCTAAAGAAATCCCAAAAGTTTTACAAGTGGCAGTTACCCAACTTAAAGAATATTTTGAAGGAATAAGAACCGCTTTTACTTTTGCTTTAAACCCAAAGGGCACCGAATTTCAACAAAAAGTCTGGCAGGAATTACTAAATATTCCGTTTGGAAAAACGATGTCATACCTCGATTTGTCTAAAAAATTAGGCGACGTAAAAGCTATTCGAGCAGTTGCTTCAGCCAATGGTAAAAATCCACTTTGGATTGTGGTTCCTTGTCATCGTGTAATTGGTTCCGATGGTTCATTGACAGGTTATGCAGGTGGTTTGTGGCGCAAACAATGGTTACTCGAACACGAAAATCCTAATAAACAGCAAAGTTTGTTTTAGTTTTTTAAATCAATTCTTTACATTAGTCACATAAATGCCAAAATACTTTTATTATGCTGGACAAAATCCAACTTGAAAACGTTCTATTTTTAGACATTGAAACAGTTCCTGAATTTGAAAATTTTTCAAATTTAGATGAAACCAAAAAGGAACTCTTTGATCTCAAAACTAAATACCAACGTAAAGAGGATTTTACAGCTGAGGAGTTTTATGATCGTGCAGGTATTTGGGCAGAATTTGGAAAAATCATATGCATCTCTGTTGGGTATTTTACTTTTAAAGGAGATGTTCGTCATTTTAGAGTGACTTCTTTTTTTGGCGAAGAAGAAAAAATACTTAAAGATTTTTCTAATCTGCTAAATAATCATTTTAGTCAACCTCAACACGTTTTGTGTGGTCACAATGCAAAGGAATTTGACTTTCCTTTTATTGCAAGACGAATGATTATTCACAATCTTCCAATTCCTCAAAAACTGAATCTATTTGGCAAAAAACCTTGGGAAGTACCTCATTTAGACACATTAGAATTGTGGAAATTTGGTGATTACAAACATTATACTTCTTTAAAATTACTAACGAATGTTTTAGGTATTCCTTCACCCAAAGATGATATTGATGGAAGTGAAGTAGCACATGTTTTTTATGTAGAAAAAAACATTGACCGTATCGTCACCTATTGTGAAAAAGATGTAATCGCTGTAGCACAAATTTTACTTCGTTTACGAAGAGAAGATTTGCTGATTGATGATGAAGTAATTCATGTGTAAAAAAAGGGAGGTTAAATTTACCTCCCTTTTTTTATTTTATTTATTTAGTACAATTTTTTTAATTGTTTTCTTATTACCATTTTCAACAGAAAGGAAATATACCCCATTACTAAATTTATTCAAATTTAAAACATTAATTACACCATTTAATTTTTTAGTCATAATCTGTCTTCCTTGTATATCAGTAAGTAAGAAATTAATTTCTCCCTCAAGTAAATTATTGCCTAAATCTATTGTAATATCACCATTAGTTGGATTTGGGTAAACTTTAACCCCTGCCAGCTCATTTTCTTTAATACTTAAAGAAGGTGATACTTTGCAAATGTTAATTCCAAAAGAATTGATAACTCCCCCATCACCATTATAGGGATCTTCAACATGTAAAGTCCAAACTCCATCAGCTACTAATCCATTTAAGTCACTTAGTGCTTCAGAAGGCATAACACTTCCGGTTAATGCAGGTATAGCTGATGTACAAGCAGGAGACAATCCTGAATCGTCAATAACACAATTAATATCGTCATTATTCCCACAAACCTCTTTAAGCAAATCAATAACAGGACTTCCTATTGATGCAGGTCCAATTAACGATACTGTCATATCTTGAATAAAAGTATGACTTATGTTAATATTCACATCTAAATCACCAATAGTATGTCCCCCTGAAATTGTTAAGGGAACATTTGCAACTGCATTTGCAGTATCTGGAATATTTGCATTACTAAAATCTGTCGCTGTAAAATTATATCCACAAACTAAAACTCCAGTTTGAAAACTTCTTACTGTCGCAGAGTTAGCCGATGCATTACCACATCTGTTTGATGGAATTACTCTCCAGTAATAATATGTTTCTTGATTTAATCCTACTAATTGATATGAATCACTTGTCACAATCACATTAGCTATAATATTAGTAAAGCTTGCATCTGTTGAAACCTGTACATTATAATTTTCAGCATTTTGATTTTTAACCCATTTTAGCGAAAGTGAAGTAGCTAAACCAGTTTGTCCATTACTAGGAGTAGATAAAGAAACTGCTTGAAAATTAGCATTGTAAACCGTTAAAGTCTTATATCTGGTTTCTGTTTCTACACCATTATTTCCTAATATTCCTATATTATATTGATTAGGTTGAACATTCGACAAGCCAGTTATTGTCATTGTAACTGTTCCGTTTGCACTTAATGATGTAGGACTTAGAGAAGCTAAAGCACCTGCAGGTAGTCCAACTATACTAAAATTAGTAGCTGGTCCACTTCCGTGTTTATAATTAAATGTATAAACTGCATTTTGGTCTGAACATTGAATTAAATCATTAGATGTTGAAGTAATACCAAAATTAGATGTTAGACCTGTAACAATTAATGAGTAATCTTGTTTACTCCCTACCAAATTGCCTTTATGAGTGATGGTAATAGTGTAATCACCTGCAGTTGGTGCATCTATTTTTATTGCTTCAACGTTATCTACATTGTTATCAGTAATTCTAGTTGCTGGTTCATTAGGATCAAGACCTAGTTTCCAAGGGTAATAAGTAGAACTATTTCTGGTTATTCTGATATCTAAGTCGTTAATTAGTTTTGGTGTTAGATCATTAACTATTCCAGTCCCAGGATTTCCGGGTAAGTCTGTCCATGTTATAGATGCAATTAAAGGATTTATTCCATCTGACTTAACGTTCATTGTAAATGATTGCCCTTGATTTAACGTTTGCTCTGATATCCAAGAATTGGTTCCATTACCATTAATTGTTTCTACAGCTTTCTTCCCATTCAAAAGTCCCCAACCAAAAATAGGGTCTGGACCTATACTTCCTGCATCATCTGCAGTATGGCAAGCAATCCCTTTTAATGTTGCGGCTTTCATAAAATTGTTTGTAACATTTTTATTATGCTGTTGTACCAAGAGTAAAGTCCCTGTAACATTTGGAGCAGCCATTGATGTCCCAGACAAAACTCCAGTTGATGTATTAGAAGTACTAACTGTAGATCTCAAACCAGTTCCATTACCAGTAATATCTGGTTTAATTCTCCTATCATCTGATGGTCCTTGACTACTTGAAGAATTTATAAGCAATTCAGCAGTTAAATTACCATTAGCATCAACAACAGCATCTTGAGCATTTGCAACAACTAGATTATTTTTGCAGTTCTTATTACCTGTTAGTTTGTCAAAACCAAACGCCATTGGTTCTGTATTGTTTTGGTTGTTTCCATCATTACCAGCTGAAACGACTGCCAAATAATATGGTGATAAGTATGCTATTTCATCCCAATCTTTTGCATCCTGATCATAAGCTCCTATGTACCAAGACGGTAGAGTTACTCCTGTTCCACTAGTAACTGGAACTCCGTAAGAATGATTTGATAAAACCATTCCACCCTGTACTTCAGATAGAGCCTCAGACTCATCATCCGTCCAGTTAAATGTTCTAGCCGAACCTTGATAAGCCATTCCTTTAGTTAGAGAATTGGTGTTAGAAGCAATAATAGTCCCTGTAACATGAGTTGCATGATCTATATAGGATGTTCCAAATTCATCATCAACAGTTGTTATTCTCCCTGTTAAATAATTATGTGTTCTTCTTACAGTACCTCCATCCCAAACTCTTGCTACCATTCCTTGCCCGTTAAGATTAAGTCCTAGGCTACCTCCAGTATTTAAATGGTTAACTCTTGTTGATTTAGCTGCATCAGCATTATTGTTTGAATAATATACTGGAAAACCATCAGGAGTTACCTTCATTAACTCTTCAATTCTTCCATTATCTCCTTTAACAAACTCAGGCCAATTGAATTGTTTAGCAATTTCGAGAGCTTTCTTTTTCTGAGCTCTTTGTTTGTTTTTAAATTCATTTTGTTTTTGCTTGATTTTTTCTAAATCATAATTTTCAACTATGATTGATGCACTTTCTTTGTCTTGAGCAAAAATTAAAGTTGAAAATAAAACAAAAACAATTAGTAAAAAGTATTTTTTTTTCATCCCTTTCATTTTAGTTTTTTTTAAAATTTTTCAAATATAACATATTAGATATTTGTTTTTACATAAAAATAAGTATTAATTAAGGTTATATGATTTTTATTCATAAAAAACTGAATATTTTTATTTTAACTCTAATCTATTATACTTTAAAGTATGAAAATATTTAAAAAAACAGAAGAAATAAATATCTTTACAAAAAATACATTTTTATGGTTCTAAGCAGATTTTGGCTCGTTATATTTATTTCTTCTATTCTTTTTGTGGTGGTAAGTTTATTTACTGGAAACAGTTATACTATCGATTATGTATTGAACGGAAAAAAAGACGAACCCATTTTAATTTCTGAAAAATACTTAAACCAAGTTCCAAAATTTATTGCTGATAGTATCCAAAAAGCACCAGACATGACCATGGTCATCAATCGTGATACTATCAATGCTGATACTACTTATGTATATAAAAATCAAACGGTAAAAGTATATAGTGGTGTTCAAAAATCTGACGGATTGTTACCAACTTGTAAAAACAGTTTAATCGATTTAATCATTCCATTAATTGCTTACTTAGCCTTCTTCTGCGGGTTAATGGAATTATTAATTATATCAGGAGCTTCAGAAAAATTAGCATCTAAATTGAGTCCTGTTTTTGCCAAAGTATTCCCTTCGGTTCCTAAAAATCACGAATCGATTTCATACATGACTTTAAATTTTGCTGCAAATTTCCTTGGATTAGATTCTGCAGCTACACCATTTGGTTTAAAAGCCATGGAAAGTTTACAGGAAATCAATCCTGAAAAAGACAAAGCTAGCGATGCACAAATCATGTTCATGTGTTTGCATGCAGCGGGTTTAACTCTGATTCCAACTTCAATTATTGGTTATCGAGCTGCAGAAAATGCATCTAATCCAGCCGATGTAATGTTGCCTTGTATCATTACGTCATTTGTTGGAACCATTGCCGCTTTTTTATTGGTTGGAATCAAACAACGAATCAATTTTAAAAGTGCTTCACTTGTTGTTGCCATTACAACTATAATTGCGGCCATCGCTGGTTTATTATTTTATATTAACGGTTTAGATTTAATAGGTAAAAATTATTTCACAGGAAATCTTTCTGGTTTGATGTTGATTTCAATCATTGCTATAACCTTAATATTTGCCTTTAAACACGAGAAAAAATTTACCGAAAAAGGAACCACAATTTTTGACACTTTTGTAGATGGTGCTAAAAATGGTTTAAACACAGGAGTGAAAATTTTTCCTTATGTGATGGGAATGTTAGTGGCAATTTCTTTTTTTAGAAACAGTGGATTATTTGAAATTATCAGTAACGGAATTTCATTCCTTTTCTCAAATATTGGAGTAAGCAAACAAATTACAGATTCATTACCTGTTGCGATGCTTCGTCCATTCAGTTCTGGTGGCTCGAGAGGATTTATGATTGATGCGATGCGTAATTTTGGTCCAGATTCTTTTACTGGTCGTTTGTGTTGTATTTTTCAATGTAGTGCCGAAACAACTTTTTATGTAATTGCCGTGTACTTTGGCTCAGTAAACATTAAAAACACTCGATACACTCTAGGAATGATGCTATTAGTTGATTTAATTTGTGTCATCGCTGCGATTGCCATTGCAAGCTGGTTTTTCTTATAAATCAATGAATTAAAAATAAATTAACCGATATTTTATCGGTTTTTTTTATTCTTTATTGTCAAATTTATTACTTTTATCCCGCCCAAATACATTACCATGAATGCAATAAAAAAACTACTTTTATTAGCACTACTTAATTGTGCTTTTTTTGTTTCGAATGCTCAAGAGGCAGATGGCCGTTCAATGACAGAAATCATGAATGCACCCAACCCTGAAAAGGCAAAAGAACTTAACCTAAACAATCGATCATTAACTAAACTTCCTCCAGAAATTGGAAGATATGTTAATATTGAAAAACTTTGGTTAAATCACAACAACCTTCAAACACTTCCTATTGAAATAACTAAACTTACAAAACTAAGAGAATTGTACATTAACAATAATTTGTTTATGCGTTTCCCAATAGAGTTAGCAAAAATGACTAGCTTAGAAAAACTTGAAATGCAAAAAAACAAATTAGATGCCCTTTCTCCTTATGTAGGTAGAATATCTAGACTTAGAAAACTTAACTTAAATAGTAATAAAATTGATGCAATTCCAATTGAAATAGGCGGTCTTACAAATTTGACAGAATTAAGCTTAGCAGACAATAAGCTTAAATCAATTCCAGTAGAAATAGGCCTTTTAACAAAGTTAAAAGTGGTTAATTTTGAAAAAAACAACATTGCTGAAATCCCCATAGAAATTGGCGCTTTGACTAATTTGAATACATTAAACTTTAAATCAAATGTTATCCAAGCTGTACCGAATGAATTAGGTGAGTTAGTTAATTTAACTTATGTTAATATGGCTAAAAACCAATTAAAAAGAATTCCTAACAGTTTTGGTAAGTTAGTTAATTTAACAACTCTTAATTTTGATGAAAATCAAATTAAAGTTTTACCTTCAGAAATAGGTGCTCTTATTAATTTAAAAGAACTTTATTTAGGTGCAAATCCATGGGAAAAAGTACCAGTGAGCATGGCTGATTTTCTTAAAAAACTTGAATATGGTCAATCTGACTTAGTAAAAAAACTAGTCACTACACCAAAACCGTAAATATCAAAGAGCCGATTTATCATCGGCTTTTTTAGTAATTATTTTTATCTTTACGCAACAAAAAATTAACTTAATGGACTTCCTATATCAAGACCCGTATCCAATTTTAAAAGATGATACGCAGTACAAAAAATTAACTTCTGATTATGTAAAAATTGAACAATTAGGCGATAGAGAAATCCTAACTGTTGATCCTAAAGGTTTAGAGTTACTTGCTCAAGAAGCAATGAAAGATGTTTCTTTCATGTTACGTTCTTCTCACTTGCAAAAATTAAAAAATATAATTGACGACCCAGAAGCTACAGATAATGATCGATTTGTAGCATATAATTTATTACAAAATGCAGTCGTTGCAGTTGAAGGAGAATTACCTTCTTGCCAAGATACAGGAACTGCGATAGTAATGGGGAAAAAAGGCGAAAATGTTTACACTGGAGTAGATGACGGAGAGTGGTTGTCTAAAGGTATTTTTAACACCTATCAAAATAAAAACCTACGTTACTCGCAAATCGTCCCTATATCGATGTTTGAAGAAAAGAACTCTGGTTCTAACCTTCCAGCACAAATTGATATTTATGCTAAGAAAGGAGCTTCTTATGAGTTTTTATTCTTAACAAAAGGAGGCGGTTCGGCTAATAAAACTTTCTTGTACCAAAAAACAAAATCTTTATTGAATGAAAAATCAATGGATGAATTCATTCGTGAAAAAATTAAAGATTTAGGAACATCTGCCTGTCCTCCATACCATTTGGCTTTAGTAATTGGTGGAACATCTGCCGAAGCGAATTTAGCAGCAGTAAAAAAAGCATCTGCAGGATATTATGACAATCTTCCTACTTCAGGAAATATGGCTGGTCAAGCTTTTCGTGATTTAGAATGGGAAGCAAGAGTACAAAAAATATGTCAAGAAAGTCATATTGGAGCTCAGTTTGGTGGTAAATATTTAACACATGATGTTAGAGTAATCCGTTTGCCTCGTCACGCAGCATCTTGTCCAGTTGGGATGGGAGTTTCATGTTCTGCAGATAGAAATATTAAAGGAAAAATTACTAAAGATGGAATTTTCTTAGAGCAATTAGAAACCAATCCAAAACAATTTCTACCAGAAACAGCACCACATTTAGAACCTGCTGTAGAGGTTAATCTAAATCGTCCGATGAAAGAAGTTTTAGCAGAATTATCTAAATATCCTATTAAAACTCGTTTAAAACTAAACGGAACTTTGATTGTTGCCCGTGACATTGCTCACGCAAAAATTAAAGAGTTATTAGATGCTGGCAAACCAATGCCAGAATACTTCAAAAACCATCCAGTATATTATGCTGGTCCAGCAAAAACTCCAGACGGAATGGCTTCAGGAAGTTTTGGACCAACAACTGCAGGTCGTATGGACGTGTATGTTGATGAATTTCAAGCAGCGGGTGGAAGTATGATTATGCTTGCTAAAGGAAACCGTAGCAAGGATGTTACCAATGCTTGTGGTAAATACGGCGGATTCTATTTAGGATCTATTGGTGGTCCTGCGGCTATTTTAGCTAAAGAAAATATCTTGTCTGTTGAAGTGGTTGACTTTGAAGAATTAGGCATGGAAGCGGTACGTAAAATTGAAGTAAAAGATTTCCCTGCTTTCATTATCACTGATGATAAGGGGAATGATTTCTTTGCGAATTTGTAAAAAATTATAAAACTCAAGAAAAATAAAACCCCGATAATCGGGGTTTTATTTTTATAACTTATTTTATTCTACATATAACACCAAACCTTTAAGATTATGTCCTTCTGGATGGTAAATATTTGTTGGATTATCTGGTCCTTGACCTAACTTGTGTAACTCTAATATTTCTACCGGTTCCCCGATAGCGCGGATTTATAATCCATGCAAAAACCAGATAGCACGGAAAGCATTTCCGCGCTATCTGGTTACCATGCTAATTACAAAAAAATCATTTATAAGATTCCCAAAAAAAATTATTTTCTTTTTCTAATTTCAAATGTTTTTTATATTCAATCTTCGCAATTGAATCTAGTTCTTTACTTGCATAATAATTTAAACATGAATATGAAATAAAGTTTTTACTTTTCAAGTCCTTTTCATCATTATCTATTTTTATATAAGGTTTGGGCATATTTTTAATTACTTTTTCTCCAATATTTCTGGCATAATCCATAGATTTAACCTCAAAACCCTCGTACATGTTTAGTAAATCTTTATTTTTTAATATCTTATAAAGACTATCATTCTTCATGCCTTCTTTCATGCAAGAATAAAAAACTTCACTTTTAAAAGTGTTAATCCAGACATTTCTATCCTCATTCCTATACTCAAATTTTTCTCTTTTGTATGTTGTACATGAAGTAATCAAAAGCATAAAACCACCTATCAAAAAATAATTTTTCATTTTTTTTAATTTAATTTCCAAATATCAATATAATCAATCGGAGCAGGAGGAGAGTCATAAAAGTGACAACCAAACACACAAATTCCATTGTCAATCAAATCTGCATGACCAGATGCCCATTGTGAATTGGATGAAACCATTGAGTATATCCCTTTAATTCCTGTAGTCAATGTTGGAAAATTTATGCCGTTAACTCCTCCTTGAGAACCCAAAATCCTAATGTGATTAGGGTTCTGAGGATTTACACCAAAAGTTTTTCTCATCCAAGCATTCAATGATTTTGCATTTAGGAAATAATATTTCCCATCTTCTCCTTTGACAGTCCCATAATTACCATTAGTAGTAACAATTGAAGGTATATTAATACCACAATAGTTTAAAGCTCTTGAAACTTTTAAAGCGCAAAAACCTCTAACTACAGCTGGATTTTCATTATATGCTGTAAGAATATCACCGCCTATTAAAGCCGCTAATGTCACACCATCAGTTCTTGGATAAGCATCGTCAAAAGCTTGAAAAGTAGGCAATGTTTGCTGTGGGAATACTATATTTGGGTTTTCCCAAAAATTAGCATCATAATCTCCATCTTTACCTTCTCTTTTTGTGAAAAACCAATTTTTAATTTGCTCCCATGTTGTGTTAGGGTTTGCCTTACAATAGTCAATCATCTGTTTTACAAATTCCTTATTTTCACTTGAAAAAGAATTTATGAAAAGATAATTCTTTATCGTATTGTTAGCAGCTAAGTTTAGGTTTATGTATTTTCGTTGTGTATAGTTTAATTCTGAAGTTACAAAGTCTAAATATAACGACTCTAATTCCTCATAAGCCGCAGGATCAATAGGATAACTTCCTTCATAACTTCCGCCACCTCCTGTATTGTAAGGATCCGAAGTCCATCCTCCACCTCCAGATATGTCTGTGCAAAATGATTGAGTAACAATACGTGTTTCCCAATGACCACCATCACATCCGTTAGTAGCATCATAATGTCCATGTTTTACGCAAGGTGCCCAATAATCTTCACGATATGTAACTGTTGAGCAACTTTTTAAAGTAATGGGGTTTTCGGAAAATGATATGTTTTCTATTGTGCCGTTATATTTTGAATTAACATGGACAGGAAGATTATCATCTACCACATTAGGAATAAACTTTAACAGTTTGAAATCATAATTTTGATTTTGAGTAATAAGAACAAGTCTGTAGTAATGAGGTCTTAAATCATTATCATTAGTCTTTACGTTGATAGTATATGTAGCTAAATTATTGGTGCTAATTACTTTTGTAATGTCATTCGTGCTAATCTCAAAAGTTAAATTATTGTTTTGAGTTTTTGTCGTTGAGGGCTTTTTATTAAAAATTGCTTCCCAAAAAATTGGATTTTTCTCTATTTTATAAGAGCTAATATCTTTTAAAAAATCATTATATTCTATTTTTTGGGTATGAGGTGTTTCTTGGTTTATTTCGTCTTTTTCACAAGAAAAAAACAATAAAGAAATTGAGGCTAAAAAGCCAATTAAAAGTTTGTTCATGGATTTATAAATGCAATTATTTGTGAAGGCTGCAATTATAGTGTGTTTGTTTATGTTGAAATTACGGTTTTCCCGTAAAATTTGTTAAAATTTATCATACTCAATACAACTAGACTTATGTTTTTATTCTACATATAACACCAAACCTTTTAAGTAATGCCCTTCAGGGTGGTAAATATTTGTTGGATGATCTGGTCCTTGACCTAACTTGTGTAGTACTCTGATATTTCTACCGGTTTCTATTGCTGCTGCTGCAACAGTATTGTAAAACAACACATCATCGATTACTTGTGAGCATGAAAATGTAAATAAAATGCCTTTTGGAGCTAACGCTTTTAGACCTGCAATATTCAGACGCTTGTAGGCTTGCGTTGCGGTATGCTTGCTTTTAATGCTCTTTGCAAAAGCTGGAGGATCAAGAACGATTACATCATATATTTGGTGGTTTTCTTTCATGAAGTTAAACACATCATCCGCCACTGCTTTGTGATTAGAATTAGGGAAATTTAATTCCATATTTCGAGCTGCTAAATCGACTGCTTTTTGAGATATATCTACAGAGGTTACTAATTCGGCACCAGCGCTCATCGCATAAATAGAAAAGCCACCTGTGTAACAGAATGTGTTTAATACTTTCTTGTCTTTTGAAAACTCTCCTAACAATTTACGATTATCTCTTTGATCTAAAAAGAAACCTGTTTTTTGGCCTTCAACCCAGTTTACTGCGAAAAGGATATTGTTTTCTTTAGCAATTGCTTCTTGTTTAGTTCCAAATAAGAAATAATCGGTTCCGGTATTAGGTAATGTTCCAGAGCTTTTACAATAAATAGTTTCACAAAAATCTGGAAAATTTGATTTTATAGCATCAGCTATTTTTTCTATTTGGTAATAGATTCCTGATGAGTGTGCTTGTAACACCCAGTTTTTATCGTAATAATCAATTATTAATCCTGGGATACTGTCGCCTTCACCATGAATTAAACGAAAGGCATTGGTTACTTCAAGATTCAATAATTTTAGACGCAACTCCCATGCTGACTGAAGTTTTTCTTTCCAAAAATTCTCTGAAAAAGTTTCTTTGGCAAAAGTCAATAATCGAACTACAATACTTCCTTTATCACTAAAATAGCCCGTTCCCAAATGGTTGTTGTTTGAATCGACCACATCGACCATTTCACCATCATTAATTTCTTGTGTTACGCCATAAACAGCTCCACTAAAAACCCATGGGTGACGGCGTTGTATTGATTTTTCTTTTCCTGCTTTTAGAATAACTTTTGGATAGGACATTTTCTGCGTTTTAAGTTGCGTGAGGGATGGAAGCAAACTACCATGTAGTGCGAACAGCCCGACCCCGACAAATCGGGGGCACGCCCAAATTATTATGCAAAGCTATGATTTATTTTATAAAAAAAGAGACCGATTACTCAGCCTCTTTCTTAATAGTTATTTAGTTGGTTTAGATTATTTTTTAGCAAACTTTTTAGTGATTGCTTTTTGTCCGTCATTAACTTCTAAAATATATAATCCTGAAGATAAGTCTGAAACATTTAATTCTTGTTGGTTTAATTTACCTGCTTTTAATGATTGACCCATTAAGTTGTAGATTTTATATGAAACCGAACGATTATCGAACATAGCAACATTTAATGTGCTTTCTACTGGATTAGGATACACTTGGAAATCGAACACATTAGATTCGTTAGCAATTGCTTCACCAGATGCTATTCCTGCTACAGCAGAAGCTCCAATGTTTACAGTATAATCTTCTACTTCACCATATGTGAAAGTTTCGCAAGCTGTAGATGTTGAACCATACTTCATTTGAACTCTCATTCTTGTTTGTCCTGCCAATGCTGTTGTAGGCACTGTGAATGTTGAAGATAATGTTCCGCTACTTGAAGAAGAGCCTGAAGCTACTTTCTCAGTTGTTTCGAATGTTCCATTTTTATTGTAGTCTATCCAGATTGACCAATATTCTGTATACGCTGAACCAGTAAATCCTGCACTAAATTGAATTGTATTTGAACCATAAGGAACATTACCAACTAAGTTTGTAAAGTTACCGTAACCTGCATTTGCACCTGTTGTATTAGCTATACCTCCTATAGCAACATAATCGATATACTCATCTGCTACGCTATTCCCTTTTGAAGCACAATATGTAACACCTCCAGATAATGTTGTTACAGAAACCGAATTACTTGCTGCAGATAAATTACCAGCAGCATCTTTTGCTTTTACATTGAAAGAATATGTAGTTGCAGAACTTAACCCGCTTACCGTTACAGAGTTTGTTGTTGAAGTTGTTACCAATGTTGTTCCATTATATACATTATATCCTGTAACTCCCACATTATCGGTTGAAGCAGTCCATGATAAATTTGTAGATGATGATGTAGTTCCTGAAGCTGCTAAATTAGTTGGAGTTGATGGTACAGTTGTATCTGAGCCTCCTCCAGAATATGCCGCACCAACACCTACAGCATACCAAGCATTTGTTGTTGCAATAACTTCTGCTGAACCTGCTCCGTACAATTCAGTAGCTGATTGTATTGAATATGTTCTTGCATTAGCAAAAGTTGAATTAGCTGATAAATAATTAGCTTCTGTACGATAAGCAATTTTAGCTGCTTTATCTACTGTAATTCCAGTCACATTGAATGCATTCCCTATATCGTTTGTTCCTGATTTACCAACAGATAAAATATAAAACCAGTGGTTTAACACACCAGAATTTGTATGAACTCCACAGTAATCATTAGTTTGTGTAGGAGTACAGCTAGGATTTTTCCAATAAGTACCTCCATAAGTATCTGGTTGTCCTTCGGCGTTAGGGTTGCTCATTGAACGAAGTGCAACGTGGCCAGATCTCATTTCAATATCTTCTCCAATTAACCATGGTTGTTTTGTTGGTGCTGCATAAAACTCGACACAAGCTGCCCAAATATCTGAGAAACCTTCGTTCATTGCTCCGGATTCTTTTTGGTAAGCAAGATTTGCAGTATAAGTACAAACTGCATGTCCTATTTCATGTGCTGCAACATCAAGTGATGTTAAGGCATTAAAACCTCCTGTACCACTTCCATCCCCATAAGTCATTCTTGAACCATCCCAGTAAGCATTATTATAATTTGTACTATAATGAACATAACTGTTAATTTTTGCACCAGAATTATTATAACTATTTCTTGAATGAACTGCACTAAAATAATCATACGTTTTTTCAGCTCCCCAATGTGCATCTAACGCAGCATTATCTTTATTGGTATTATTAAATTCGGCAGCAGTCCAATTATTATCTGCATCTGTAAAATTTACAGCTGATGTATAACTTGTACCTTTTTTCATATTATAGGTTTGCATACCACTGCTTCTTGTATTGTCTTGTAAAATATAAGAAGACCCACTTAATAAGGTTTGTATTGTTTGAGTCCCACTATAACGAGTAGCAGCATTAGCAGCCACAACCATTGATGCTGATTTGAAAAGATTTACATCATTATTATCATCATTAGTTAAATGTTTGCCATGACTGTGCTCTCCTAAATGCTTAATTGTAGCATTGTAAAACAAAACTTGTCCTGATTGTGCATCTACATAAACATCTCCTCTACTTAATGGTTGTGTAGCATAAATATCAAATTTATAAGCTAATTTTACTCCATTATCAGTTGGTAAGAATACTAATTCACCTTGTGGTTTTGAATAATTCATTGCAGACGCTTCTGCAGAATTATCCCATAAAAATTTTGTTGCTCCTAAATGAGCTATAGCTCTTTGTAAAGCTGCTTGTGCATTAATTGAAGGAGAAGTTTGAATATTATCAATATTGTAAAACTCACCACTCATAGTCTTTACTTTACCATTTTTGGAATGTAAATCATAAGTAGCAAATTCTACTTTAATTCCTTGATGATACATTTGGAACCTTTCATGTGTATAACCTAGTTCATCTGTAACAGATTTAAGTTTAGTAAGGTTTTGGTTGTCTTTAAGCCCTAATTGCTGTTTGAAGATTGTTCTAGCATCAGAACTTTTATACGTTGATGATTCGTTAAAAGCAATGAAAGTAGGCGTCCCTTTTTCATTTTTTTCTTTTTTGCTTACATTCTTATCTGTTTCTTGTGCAAAAGCAGATAAGGTAAACAACGAGAGTGCAGTTATTGAGGTTAAACTGCGTAGTTGTTTTTTCATAATTGGTGTTTTTTTGGTTTTTATATTTGATTATCAATAATTTAGACAATTTTAAAGAAAAATCTTAATAAACATTATTTTAAAAATGTTTTTATCTTAACCTTAACTTAATCTTAATTTTACGATAGTAATATTAAAACAAAAAAAATAGCCCTAAAATAGGGCTATTGACTCATCTATAAAAAGGATCTTAATTGATAATCATTTCTGGAATATCTCCTTCGATAATTAATTCAGCTTCTGTAGATTTTATAATTTCGTCGACAGAAACTCCTGGAGCTCTTTCTAAAAGTTTAAAACCTTTAGGGGTTATTTCCATCACTGCTAATTCAGTAACTACTTTTTTAACACAACCAACACCTGTCAATGGCAAAGTGCATTTTTTAAGTATTTTAGATTCCCCAGCTTTATTTACATGCATCATGGCTACGATAATGTTTTCTGCTGAAGCTACTAAATCCATAGCGCCTCCCATTCCCTTCACCATTTTCCCTGGTATTTTCCAGTTAGCAATATCTCCATTTTCAGAAACTTCCATAGCTCCTAGAATGGTTAAGTCTACTTTTTGAGCACGTATCATTCCAAAACTAAATGCCGAATCAAAGAAGCTAGCTCCTGGCAACGTTGTTATAGTTTGTTTTCCAGCGTTGATAACATCAGCATCTTCCTCTCCTTCAAATGGAAAAGGGCCCATTCCTAATACTCCGTTTTCTGATTGAAATTCAACTGAAATATCCTCACGAACGTAGTTAGCCACTAAAGTTGGAATACCAATACCTAGATTTACATAATATCCGTTTTGTACTTCTTTAGCAATTCTTTTTGCAATTTCCTCTTTACCTAGTGCCATTTTACAAATCAATTAATTTAGCTGCTGACCAATTAGTTCTACTTCCATTAGCACAAACAGCTCTAACATAAAAATAATAGTTATATCCTTTAGTTAATTGCCATGCTGGCCATCCACCTGTAGGTGCTGAATAAACCGTACCGGATGAAGCTGAAGCTCCTTCACTAACAACTGTATATTCAAAAGATGTCTCTCCATTAAAATTCCAGTTTAAAACAACCCATGCATACGATGATGTTTGAGAATCTATTGAATATGTTAAATTAGTAGGTACTGAGCACATATTTTGAGTATATTGTGAAAAATAAGTGTATGGTCCAGTCCAAGAACTCCATCCTTTCCCATCATTGCAATACGATCTAACGTAGAAATCATATGTGGTTTGACCAGCCATAGGGATATTAGATAAATATTCATAATTAGAATTAAGTGTTGTTCCACTTCCCAAAGAAAAACCCTGAACTCCATATTGAACTTGATAATATGAAACAGTAGATGAGCCAAAATTTGAATCATCCCATGTTAATTGACCTGAATAATTTAAGCTATATGGCCTTCCACAATAATTGTTTATGTAAATAATTTTTGGTGTAGACCAATCACTTTTTTCTCCATTAGAACAAATAACTCTGGCATAAACATGATAAGTCTTGTTTTGTATAACATTTCCATCTAAATTAATTTTTCCAGAGGGGTTTTGAACAGAAATTATGTTACCATAATTAGGATCCGTGTTATATTGCGAATCTAAAAAAACAAACTCATATGCAGCAGGACTTCCTGATGCTGTGATAGAATAGTTAAGTACATCTACCTGTTGAGATGCATTAAAGGTATTGATTTGAGAACATTTAGTTTGCTGTTGATCAGATGAATTATCATCTTTACTACAGCTAAATAATAAAGTTAATAAGGTTAATACAAAGTAGGTTTTTCTCATAGTTTTATATAATTTTTGGTTATTATTTTTGTCTAACAGTTCTTTGTTCGATTCTCTTTTCAAATTTTTCACCTTGAAAAATACGGTTGATCATTATTCCAGGAATATGTATTTGATTAGGGTCTAATGTTCCAGCAGGCACTAGTTCTTCTACTTCTGCAATTGTAATTTTTGCAGCACCCGCCATGCATGCATTGAAGTTTCTTGCTGTACCTTTAAAAATCAAATTTCCTGCTTCATCACCTTTCCATGCTTTTACAATAGAAAAGTCAGCTTTGTAAGCTAATTCCATTACATGCATTTTACCATTAAACTCTCTTGTCTCTTTACCTTCTGCCACTTCAGTTCCAAATCCAGCTGGTGTAAAAAATGCAGGTATACCTGCTTGAGCAGCACGACATTTTTCGGCTAGAGTTCCTTGAGGAGTAAGTTCTACTTCTAATTCTCCCGATAGCATCTGACGCTCAAATTCTGCATTTTCTCCTACATAGGAAGAAATCATTTTTTTGATTTGTTTTTTTTGAAGTAGTAACCCTAATCCAAAATCATCTACTCCTGCATTGTTTGAAATACAAGTTAAATTGGTAACTTCTTTTTTTACTAATTCTGCGATGCTGTTTTCTGGAATTCCGCATAAACCGAAACCTCCAAGCATAATTGTTTGTCCGCTCTGGATATCATGCAAAGCTTCTTGAACGTTGTTTACTTTTCTGTTAATCATGTTGTATGTTTATTAGTCCAGATGGTAGCGGCATTCTTTTGATGGTCATTTCGAAAGCCTATTGACCTCCAAAAGATACAGCAGGCAGCTGGTAGAGCTTCTTGCCTAAACAAGCTTATTGTAAAAATTAATATTCTTAAAGACCAAATTCATCAGTGTTATTTATTTCTTCAGGCTTAACAGCAGTAGAATCTTTTGATATTGAATCATTTACTCTTCTTGAAGGTGGTGTATAACAATCTACTTTTATAGTTAAATCTTTTGGCTTTTCAAATGGTTCTTTTGATACGTTTAGTGATGGATCGTTGTAACATTTTTTCATAAATAAAGCCCAAATTGGCAAAGCCATTGTTGCTCCTTGTCCTGAGGCTAGTGTTCTAAAGTGGGCAGATCTATCCTCGTTTCCAACCCAAACCCCTGCTGCAAGATTAGGCACCATTCCTACAAACCATCCATCGGATTGGTTTTGAGTGGTTCCTGTTTTTCCAGCTATAGGATTGGTGAAAACATATGGATATCCTGTTACTCGGTTATATTTCCATCCGCCACCTTGAGAACGAAGTCGTCCTCCTGAACCTGACTCTGTAACACCTTCCATTAATTTTATCACAGCATAAGCAATATCTTTACTCAATACGTCGCGTGATTCCATTTTTGGTTCATAGATAACGTTTCCATTTTTATCTTCGATTTTTGTTATAACCTGAGGTTTTAAGTATATTCCTTGATTAGCAAATGAACTGAATGCTGCCACTAAATCTTTTACAGTCATGTCTACTGCTCCTAATGCAATTGATGGCTGTGAAGGGATATCTGAATTTACTCCTAATTTTTTAACTAAATCTATTACAGCATCGGGACCAGTTTTGTCAATCAACTTAGCAGAAACTGTATTTATAGATAACGCCAATGCTTTTTTTAGAGTTACCATACCTCTATACTTATGGTCAGAATTACGAGGCTCCCAATCTTCTGTTACATTGTGACGCCCTTTTCTAATCATTATTGGTCCATCAATAATAGTATCGCATGGGGACATTCCCAATTGTTCTATTGCTGTTGCATACACAAAAGGCTTGAATGTTGAACCTACCTGTCGCGCTCCTAAACCTACGTGGTCATATTGAAAGTAACGATAATCAATACCTCCTACCCATACTTTTACATCTCCAGTTTGTGGTTCCATTGCCATCATACCTGGTTGAAGAAAGTGCTTATAATAACGGATAGAATCATAAGGAGTCATTGTTGTGTCTTTGTCTCCTTTCCAAGTGAATACTGTCATTTTAGTTTTGATGTAGAATGATTTTTTTATTTCATCTTCATCTTTCCCATTTTCAGATAATATTCTCCAGCGTTCTGTATTACGCATAGAACGCTCCATGATTTTATCAATGTCTGGTTCTTTAATGTTAACAAAAGGAGCCGTTTTATTGTTCTTCATTTCACTCCAAAATTCTTCTTGCAAGTTAGCTAAGTGCTCTTTTACTGCTTCTTCAGCATACAATTGCATTCTTGAATCTATAGTAGTATAAATTTTTAATCCATCAGAATATATATTGTAATCGGATCCGTCTTCTTTCTTGTTTTCTTTTACCCAAGTTTTCATGTAATCACGAAGGTATTCACGAAAATAAGTTGCGGTTCCTTCATTATACTTTTCTGGAGTAAAAGTTAATTTTATTGGTTTAGCTTGAAAATTTTCTTTTTGAGCTGTTGTCAAAAAGTTATTTTTTTCCATTTGCTTTAAAACCACATTTCGACGCTCTCTTACTTTTTCTTCACGTTTTAAAGGGTTAAATAAAGATGGATTTTTTAACATCCCTACTAACATAGCAGATTCATCTACAGTCAAATTCTTTGGCTCTTTTGCAAAATATACTTTTGCAGCTGATCTAATTCCAACTGCGGTATTAATAAAATCAACCTTGTTAAAATACATTGCAATAATTTCATTCTTTGTATATTGTCTTTCTAAACGAATTGCAATAATCCATTCCTTAGCTTTTTGAACAATACGGAATGGTAAAAAACGAGACCCTTCACCATGAAAAAGTAACTTTGCTAACTGTTGTGTAATAGTACTTGCTCCACCACGACTACCTAGACTTAACGAAGCACTTAAAGTACGTCTTCCGTCAATTCCAGAATGCTCATAAAAACGTTCATCTTCTGTTGCCACTAGAGCCTTAACTAAATATGGCGGTAAATCTTCATATTTTACTGGAGTTCTATTTTCATTAAAAAATTTTCCTATTACCACTCCATCTGAAGAGATAATTTCTGTTGCTAGATTTGATTCTGGATTTTCAAGTTCTGAAAATGATGGCATTGAGCCAAATAGCCCCCAAGAGGCAAATAGAAAGAACAATAGTACTCCTCCAAAAGTCATGAAGAAATACTTCCAAAATTTTTTCACATATGGTGAATAATCTGGTTTTCGAGTATTCATTTTTTGTGCCATTTTACTTATTTTCTAATGATTCTATTCTGAAACCTATTTCTGTAATACCGTTTAGTTTTTCAACTCCTTTTACTTTACCAGTTTGTCTCACTGCTTGTTGAATTGAAACTTTATATGTTCCTTTTTCTGTAAAGGTTGCGTTTTCTTTGTACCATAGTTTACTCTCTTTAATATCCGAAAAACCTTCACCCATTAATGTGCCATCTGGATTTGCCATTTGATATTCTAGTGTGTCTACTTTTATTTTGCCTTTTGGTTCTTCCATTTTCACAATTAAAAATAAATTGCTAAACTCATAATCGTCATTATTTCTGACGTTGATAAACATATTTACTGGCTTTTTTGAAATTTCTTGATCAAATTTAAATGTCACAATACTATCTCTGTGCCAACCATCACTAATTGTTTTATAATCGTCGAAAACTTGGGTTTTATCACATGACACAAAAACCAATGCGAAAACGAGTATCCAGAAACTATTCTTTAGCATCTTTTTTTCCTTTTTTGAATTTTGGCTTTGTTCCATTGTTAGCAATTTTTGGGTTGGCATTATTACTTGGTTTTGGATTAGTCACATTACCTGAATTTGCTTCCGCTGGACGCTTTCTTTTTTTATTGTTTGATTTTTTCTTTTTGGGTTGATCAAAACGTGTTAAACTATCTTGACCCATTGCGTTTTGGAATGTTTTTTCAACTGCTGGTTTTTCTTCTTCAATTGCAAATTCTTCTAATGACGCAACCTTAATTTTTTGTTTGTTTTTTGAAATGATTTCCTTCACCTCTGTTGTTTTCAATACATGCCAATGTGCAAAATTATCTGTATAAGCAAACCACATTAACCCCTTAAAAATATCTAATTTTTGGCAAACTGCATCTCCTTTTTCGGTATACAATTTTGTGTCCATATCTGGAAAATCTTTAAGAGCATCCATATAAGAGTCTAACTCATAATTCAAACAACATTTTAGCTTACCACATTGTCCTGCTAATTTTTGAGGATTTAAGGATAATTGCTGATATCTTGCTGCAGAAGTATTAACACTTCGAAAATCTGTTAACCATGTTGAGCAACATAATTCTCGTCCACAAGAACCAATTCCTCCAAGTCTTGATGCTTCTTGACGGAATCCAACTTGTTTCATTTCGATTCTTATCCCAAATGCAGAGGCATAATCTTTGATTAATTGACGAAAATCTACCCTGTCGTTTGCGGTGTAATAGAACGTTGCTTTTGAAGCATCACCTTGAAATTCAATATCTGAAATTTTCATTTCTAATTTTAAAGCAATTGCAAGCTCGCGAGCACGAACCTTCATTGGTTCTTCCTTATCTCTTGCATTACTCCAAATTTCGATATCTTTTTGAGATGCTTTTCTGTAAATTTTAAGTACTTCACCATCAGGATTAACTCCTTTTTTCTTCATTTGAACCTTTACAAGTTCTCCAGTTAGGGTAACAATACCTACGTCGTGACCAGGAGAAGCCTCTGTTGCCACAACATCACCTATTACAAGAGGAAGTTTTTCTGCGTTTCTATAAAATTCCTTTCTCCCATTTTTAAATCGAACTTCTACACAATCAAAAGGTTCCTGACCTCCAGGAAGACTCATGTTTGAAAGCCAATCAAAAACAGTTAATTTATTGCAGCTATCGGTGCCGCAAGTCCCATTATTTTTACACCCCTTTGGCGCTCCGCCAGTAGAGGTTGAACAACTATTACATGCCATAAATTTGAATATATATTGGTCGTCCCGTTCTAAGAACGAAACTACTATTGCCAAAATTGTTTTGAGGGTAAAGATACATATTTTAAATTCCAAAAAAAGAAATCCCAAATACCAATTTTTAATTTTAGTATTTGGGATTTACACTTCGACAATCTCTGTGTGTCAAAATTATTTTTTGAGATTTATTCTACAATTTTAAACAGCTTGTCAGACAAACGAATACGGAATGGAACCGAAAAAGTAATCTTATCTCCATTTGTTGCTTTTGTTCCAGAGGTTCCATTAACTCTCATTTCTGTTAAAATGATTTCTTGATTTCCAGTAGTTGGTCCTGAAATTAAAATCTTGTCTCCAATTTGAACATCTGCATTTGTGATTAAAAACTGAGCTACACTAGATTTTGTAAAATAATGCTCTGCTTTACCTAAAATGGTTTTTTTAATTTTTATTCGTTGACGAATATTTTTAGGAGCTTCTTGTGTAGCTTTAGCTAACGAAATCCCTTTTAATTCTCCAGAGTTTTTAAATTTAAGTGATTCAGATTTTCCTTTTCTGAAAATTTTGTTTCCAACTTGAATTCCTCTTCTCTTTTTTACTTGTTCTTCTAATGGCAAATGAATTGTTTCTAAACAATCTGTTGAACAGCAATTTTCCATTTTTTCTGCACATTCATCACACTGTATGAACAATAAATGACAACCGTCATTAGCACAATTTGTGTGATTATCACAAGGTTTTCCACATTGGTGACATTGTGCAATGATATCATCAGTTATTCTTTCTCCTAGACGATGGTCAAACACAAAGTTTTTACCAATAAACTTGCTAGGCAAACCTTCTTCTTTAATTTGCTTTGCGTAGTTTATAATACCGCCTTCTAACTGATATACGTTTTTAAAACCTTGATGTTTAAAATATGCTGAAGCTTTTTCGCAGCGTATTCCCCCTGTGCAATACATTACAAGGTTTTTGTCTTCCTTA
Organism: uncultured Flavobacterium sp.; assembly: GCA_964565035.1. GTDB lineage: Bacteria > Bacteroidota > Bacteroidia > Flavobacteriales > Flavobacteriaceae > Flavobacterium. The sequence goes on from CAZMCP010000034.1 coordinate 23,724, forward strand.
AAATCTTTTAATTGATCGTTAATAATTGGTAACGACTCACGAAAAGTTTCGACATCAGGAGTAATAGCTCCTGCAAAATGACCCACTTCACTTTCATAGTGATTTCTGAAATCTACTACAATTGTATTTGGGTCGTTTAAAATATCATTGAATGCTTTAGCATTTAAATGAATTCCTTTATTAGTTACATCAAAAGTATCATCGTTCAATCCATCGGCAACGATTTTATGACGAACTTTTACTGTAAGCTTTAAAAATGAATGATCATCTTGTTCTACTGCTACATTTAATCTGATTCCTTTCATAAAATCATACGCTTCTAAAGTTTCTCTAAAAGCTTCAAAATTTTCGGCTGGAACACTCATTTGAGCGTTGATACCCTCTTTAGCTACATAAGTACGTCCTAAGGCGTCGAGCTTATTCCAAGCTAAAAATAAATCGTTACGAAATTGTTGTGGATCTTCGATGTTTGCATACGCATAGAAAGACAAAGTAAGACGTTGTTTACCAGCTTGATCTATAAGCTCTTTTCTTTCTTCTGCGCTTAAGGTGTTATACAGTTGCATGCTATAAACGTTAAGTGAGAAAT
>CAZMCP010000035.1:0-24191 GCA_964565035.1 uncultured Flavobacterium sp.
AAAACGGATTGCGTCTCAACGTTCCGGCGCTTGGCGAGGTTGCGAACTTCGGAACCAATTATTTTTCACCAAGATAATATTTCTTGCGAAACGCAAACGTGAATTTATTACAAAATGCGCAATGCTTGAAACGGCTGTTACTGACTGCCTTTGTGCTCAAGATATAAATATTGCGGAAAGATTGAATCTCTCTCAATTTGGTTAACTTTTTTTATCCATTCTGTAAAATTATATTTAACTTTTATTACAGAATCATTAACTAAAGTATATTCACAAAACGCATCACCAATTTTCGGATATTTTCTTATTCCATTTGAACTTAGTAATGATTTTGGTTCGTATAAACAATCTTTCTTATAAGTCCAAAGTAGTTCAATTTTGTCGGCTCCAGTATAATAATGATTTGTAAAAAGCCAATAATAACATTGACCATGAAATTGATAGACCGCAAATTCTTTCTGGAAAACCAATCTTGGATAATCGTTTATTGAATCTGAAATTTTTGCGTACCAATTGTGGTCTTCATTATCCGACATATAATCACCGATTCTCTTTCGGATTTTCATTTTCTTTTCTGGCACTTTCTTTACTTCAACTTTTGGCTCTCTTTTGATATTAGATTTTTCCTTCTTACAGCTAGTAAGAATGAAGAGTAAAAAAATAAAAAATACTACTTTATTCATAGGGGTTGAAAGGTTGCCTGTAACGTTTTGCAGCTTGGCGAGGTTGCGAAGCCAGCGAGCGATTTATTTTCCGCTAAATATAAACATTTTCGGGAATAAAATTATGAACTAAAAACAAATTAGCTATTGCGCCAAACGCCTTTTAGCGGTAGTTTTAATTTATTATTAATGGTTAGGGGTAAGTAAATTCCAATATATCATATCGTTTTCTGTTTTTAATTGTCTAAACTTGAATTTATTCAATAAATTTATTGAACTTATATTTTCTGTTAAACAATTTGCTGTTATTTCTTTTACTATTTTGTTTGAGAAAGCCCATTTTATTATTTCAGTTACTGCTTCTTCCGCATAACCTTTTCGTCTTTCTTCTTTAATTATTCCGTATCCTAAATCAACATTTTCTTCTTTTTTATTAAACCCTTTAAATCCCAAATCACCAATTACTTCCAAAGTATCTTTTTTAATAATCATCCAAGATTCATAACCTGTCGGATATTCCACTTTATTTAAGTTGTTGATTATTCTTGGCAAAGTGTCCAAAACGTCTGTGTCTGGCCAACTCTTGCCTTTTTTTAAGTTCAAAACTTCTAAGTCTTTATAATCTTTGTTTAAAATATTTCTACAAATGTCAATTGTGAAAGGAATGAGTATCAATCTTTCAGTTATAAGTTTGTCAATTTCTAATTTTTCAACTTTCATTATTTTCCCTTGTTAGTTACACGGTTTTGGAAAATTACCGCTAACGTTCTCAGGCTTTGCGATGTTGCGAAGTTCGGAACCGATTATTTTCTATCAAAGATAAAATTTCTGGCGAAATTTAAGAGTGTATTTACTACAAAATTCGCACTCGAGGCTGCAAGTCGAACTGACGAAGTAATCTTGCCAAACGCCTGTTAACTGTAGGTTTTTATTTTATCAGTTTTAATGATTTATTAAAGTACTCATATTTTATATCATTATTCTTTACATTAATATCTTCACTTCCAGGTTTCAAAATTAATGAGTCTGATTTAAAAGTGAATATAATTTTACTATCCAACTCCTTTATATTCAGTATGTCAATTAATTTAGTTTCCATATTTGTACTTTCAATATCTATTTTTCCAATATGTTTTATTATTCCATTTTCTAATAAGAACGCATCTCCACCAAAATAATATTCATATCCTAATTGACAAACTATTATTATTTTATCATTCCCATTATTCTTAAAAAAGTACGGTTCATATAAGTAAACATCACCAACACCTTTACTTTTAAATATTACTTTATCTTTTTCATTAAGAAAAAATAACCTATCTCCCCAGTCATTTTCCGAATCTGGATAATTTATTTTTCCATCAGTTGGTTCAAAATAACCTATAACAATTTTGTTCTTATTAATCTCGTATGAATAATCTACAGTTACTTTTTTAATTTTTATGTTAGAAACACTATCAGGTTTGAATTGGTAGTATAACTTCTCTTTTGATTTATTATCAAAATCTATTGTCTTGTTCTTTTCTTTTGTATTATATGACTTGGAATTAGTTTCTTTTTTACAAGAAAGAGCAAAAATAATAAATAAAAGGAAGAATATTTTTCTCATTTGTTGTATTAGATTTTTAGTTTTTTAAACTTACAGCTAACGGTTTAGGGCTTTTCGTTCTGGCGAGTTTCGGAGCACAAAACTGTCAACTTGCACTGAACTTGAATAGAAGCACAAAGCTCCAAGTTTGCACGTCACCCTTCCTGACGCAAAACCCGTGTTATAGGGCGTTTTTTTGTCTGTCGTATGCTTTGTGTCTGTCCACATAGTTGTTTTAATTAGCTACGAAACGTTCATAAAGCCAATAAATTAAATACCCAACTGCAATTAGTCTAACGATAACACTAAAAGCTGAATGCTTTACTTGTCCTTTTTCAAGTGTCAAAGGAAGTTGTTGCTGGTTTGTCCATTCTGGATTTAGTTGCATTCCGAATTGATAGTTTTTGTCGTCTGTTGTTTGCACTTTTAAAACTTGTCCACCGCCAAACAGAGAGCTGATTTTTACTAATTGGGCAGTCGCAATGTTGTCAAGCGGAATTGTCCACTTGCCACAAACAATTTTCTTGTCCGTCAACATAACTACAGCCCTTTGTGAAGTCACCCAGTCCAGTCCACGTTGAATGTCTTGATTAGTGGTCGTCACAATACCTTTACTTGCGTCTGCCGCCAAAACCTTTTCATTTGGGTTGTTAAGTTCATACTTTCGTATTGCTCGTCCTGTCCCGTAAATTAGGTCAACAAGTCCTTTTAGTAGTTGATTTATCATTGTCTTTGTGTCGTCTTTTAAAATGCCCTATAACTCTTAAATATACGCAACTGCTAAATTGTGATTTTCAGAGTTTTCTTTATTTACGGCTAATGTAAGCAAAACAATACAAAAAAACGCATTGCGTTTTTTTGTATTGTTTTTTTCAAATCATCTTCACAATGAACATTTTTTTTTCTGTAAGAAGGAGATTATATGTTTCTATGTTTTGCCAAATACTTTATTTGAATTAACTCTAGATGATATTCTTCAACAATACTCCAACAATACTCCAACCCTACTCCGTATCAAAGCCCTACATAAGCCGAGTTAATCTTGTTGAGTAAAGGTTAAAATTAATACTTTAATATGTCAGTAAATTAATTGATGAAAATTCTAATCAATTATAATTACCTTTGCTACAAACACTACAGCATGCCAAGAATACTCGCATTAGATTACGGAATAAAGCGCACAGGAATAGCAGTTACAGACGAACTCCAAATTATAGCTTCTGGATTAGAAACTGTGCCTTCAGAAAAAGTGATTGATTTTTTGAGTGACTACTTTTTAAAAGAGCAAGTTATAAAAGTGCTTATTGGTGAGCCAAAGCAAATGAATGGACAACCATCAGAAAGCGCTCCCATAATTGAAGCTTTTGTACTAAAATTCAAAGAAACTTTTCCAGACATGCAAGTAGTTAGGGTAGACGAACGATTTACATCAAAAATGGCTTTTCAAACTATGATTGACAGTGGTTTAAAAAAGAAGCAGAGACAAAATAAAGCCTTAATTGATGAAATTTCTGCAACAATAATGCTTAGAGATTATCTTTCCCGAAAAATGATATAGGTTTTTTTGTCAAAATCTAAATTCGGTTAAGGGACTGAAAATTAAGATAATTTTTGCATTTTTTGATAGTATCTTTGTGACACAATTTTAAGAAATGACAACTACAACACAAAAAATCGAATCAGATGTAGTATTAATAGGCGCTGGAATCATGAGCGCTACATTAGGACTACTTCTAAAAGAATTACAACCAGATTTAAAAATTGAAATATTTGAGCGATTAGATGTCGCTGCTGCAGAAAGTTCTGATGCTTGGAATAATGCAGGAACTGGCCACGCCGCTTTTTGTGAGTTAAATTATACTCCAGAGCTTGAGGACGGTTCTATTGACGTAAAAAAAGCAGTTAAAATCTCAGAATCATTTGAAGTTTCACGACAATTCTGGGCTTATCTTGTCGAGAAAAACCTACTACAAAACCCAGAGAATTTTATTAAAAGCGTTCCGCACTTAAGCTTTGTTTGGGGTGATGACAATGTTGAATACCTAAGAAAACGTTTTAATGAACTTCAAAAGTACCATTTGTTTAAAGAAATGGAATTCACTGATGATGCCAATAAAATTAAAGAATGGGCCCCTTTAGTAATGGAAGGTCGTAAAAGTAATGATAAAATTGCTGCGACTACCATGAAATATGGTACCGATGTTAATTTTGGCGCATTAACACGTAGTATTTTCAAATACCTTGAAACTCTAGAGGGCGTAACAGTTCATTTTAATCATGAAGTCACGTCTCTTAAGAAAAGAGATACTGGAATTTGGCGAATTAAAGTCAAGGATTTAGCTTCTGGCGAAAAGAAAAAAGTATACACACCATTTGTATTTATTGGTGCTGGTGGAGGTTCCTTGTTGCTTTTAGAAAAAGCAAACATTCCAGAGGGCGAAGGTTATGGTGGTTTTCCTGTAAGTGGTCAGTGGTTAAAATGTACTAATCCTGAAGTGATAAAAAAACACGCAGCAAAAGTATACGGAAAAGCTTCTGTGGGTGCGCCACCTATGTCGGTTCCACATATAGATACGAGAATGATTGATGGAGAAAAAGCATTGCTTTTTGGTCCATATGCCGGTTTTTCTACTAAGTTTTTAAAAAATGGTTCGTATTTCGATTTAATAAAATCAATCGAGTTAGATAATATAAAGCCAATGTTAGGTGCGGGAATGAAAAATATTCCGCTTACAAAGTATCTTATAGAGCAGGTGTTTCAATCATCAAAGGATAGAATGAAGGCACTAAAAGAATATGTTCCCTCGGCTAAAAAAGAAGATTGGGTTTTAGAAACAGCAGGACAACGTGTGCAGGTAATTAAGAAAGATAAAGATGGTAATGGGGTCTTAGAGTTTGGTACCGAAGTAGTGGCAGCTCATGATGGTTCTCTTGCAGTATTGCTTGGTGCTTCACCTGGAGCTTCTACGGCAACATCGATTATGATAGAGTTGTTGGATAAATGTTTTCCTGAAAAAATGAAATCTGAAGCTTGGCAAAATAAACTAAAAAACATGATTCCTTCCTACGGACAAAGTTTGTGTCAGAATACTGAATTGTGTGACCAAGTAAGAAAAAAAACAAATGAAGTATTAAAATTGAAAGTATAAAGCAATTTTAATTACTTTTGCACTCTAAATTAAATGCGTTAAGGATAGGAGCAAGGTGCCGTGCACCGCGAATAGCCTGACCTATTAGTTGACTGAGGTGTCATACTGAGCTTGTCGAAGTGCTCTCGAAGTCAACTAGAGGTAACGCCCAAATTGAAATAGAATGATTTATCCAATTGTTGGTTATGGAGATCCTGTTTTAAGAAAAGTAGGAGAAGAAATAACTAAAGAGTATCCTAGTTTAAGCGATGTAATTGCTAATATGTACGAGACTATGTATAACGCGTGTGGTGTAGGTTTAGCTGCTCCACAGGTAGGTTTAGCAATTCGTTTATTTATTGTAGATACTGAACCTTTTAGTGATAGTGATGATTTATCTAAAGAAGAAGCTGAACAGTTAAAAGGTTTTAAAAAGACATTCATTAATGCTAAAATTCTTAAAGAAGAAGGTGAAGAATGGGCTTTCAATGAAGGTTGTTTAAGTATTCCTGATGTTAGGGAAGATGTGTATCGTCATGAAAAAATTACAATAGAATACTACGACGAAAACTTTAACAAGCAAACCGATGTTTACGAAGGATTGATTGCAAGGGTTATTCAGCACGAGTACGATCATATTGAAGGAGTTTTGTTTACAGATAAAATATCGTCACTAAAAAAGACGTTAATTAAAAAGAAACTTCAAAATATAATGGACGGAAAAGCAAGACCAGATTATAGAATGCGTTTTGCGGGTCCTAAAAAAGGTAGATAAACTAACAAATAAGATATATAAAAATGAATTTAGAGAGAATTTTAGCGATTTCTGGAAAACCAGGGTTGTATTCATTAAAATTACAAACAAGAACTGGTTTTGTTGCTGAATCATTAGTAGATGGAAAGAAAATTACAGTAGGTTTACGTAGCAATGTAAGTTTATTGTCTGAAATATCAATGTATACTTACAATGAAGAAAAACCATTAGTTGAGGTTATGAAAGCTATCGCAACTAAAGAGAATAGTGGTCCAGCTCCTCAATTAAAAGATGATAAAGCTGCTTTGTCTGCTTATTTTTCAGAAGTATTACCTGATTATGATCAAGATAGAGTGTATGCTTCAGATATTAAAAAGGTTTTAAACTGGTATAACATTTTACAATCTAAAGGTTTAATTGTTCTTGAAGAAGAAAAAAAAGCACCTAAAAAAGCCGCTAAAGCAAAAACAGAAGAACCTGCTGCTGAAGAAAAACCTAAAAAAGCAAAAGCTACTAAAACTAAAGAGTAATCAAAGTTTTAACATAATTATAAGTCCTGCGAGTGATATTCATTTGCAGGATTTCTTATTTTTACACGAATCACTTTTTTTTTTGCACACTGAGCTTGTCGAAGTGTGGGCAAGCAAAGAAAATGAACATATAAAAATTAAACCAATGAATTCACGCCAACAACAGCTTGACGCATTTAGTAGATTGTTAGATATCATGGACGAGTTACGCGAAAAATGTCCGTGGGATAAAAAGCAAACACTTCAAACACTTCGTCATCTCACTATTGAAGAAACTTATGAACTAGGCGATGCAATTTTAGACAACAATTTAGAAGAAGTAAAAAAAGAGCTAGGTGATTTATTACTGCATATTGTTTTTTATGCTAAAATAGGAAGTGAATCAAACAGTTTTGATATGGCAGATGTAGCCAATGATATTTGTGAGAAGTTAATTTATCGTCATCCTCATATTTATGGAGATGTGGTAGTGGAGAATGAAGAGGAAGTAAAGCAAAACTGGGAAAAACTAAAGTTAAAAGAAGGAAAACAATCGGTTCTTGAGGGAGTGCCTAAAAGTTTACCAGCCTTAGTAAAAGCCAGCAGAATTCAAGATAAAGTAAAAGGAGTAGGCTTCGATTGGGAGGAGCCACATCAGGTTTGGGAAAAAGTACAGGAAGAATTACAGGAACTTCAAGATGAGGTTAAAAACAACAATAAAGACAAGATCGAAGCTGAATTTGGAGATGTTTTATTCTCAATGATTAATTATGCCAGATTTCTTAATGTGAACCCTGAAGACGCCTTAGAACGAACAAATAAAAAATTCATTAAGCGATTTACTTATTTAGAGCAAAAAGCCAAAGAATTGGGTAAAAACCTCTCTGATATGACTTTAGCAGAGATGGATGTTTATTGGGAAGAAGCTAAAAAGCTATAATTAGAGATGATGAAAAAAATAATACTTCTACTGACTTTATTTTTTAGTGTTTTAGTTTCAGCTCAAAAAGATTTTGTTTTGGGAAAAATTGAAACTATCCAATCTAAAATTTTAAATGAAGAAAGGATTCTCAACATTTACTTACCTGCAGAGTATGATTTAAGTAAAGCCTATCCAGTTATTTATCTATTAGATGGATCTGCTAATGAAGATTTTATTCATATTGCTGGTTTGCTTCAGTATGGTAACTACGAGTGGATAAATATGGTATCAAAATCCATTTTGGTTGGAATTTCAAATGTTGATAGAAAAAGAGATTTTACTTTTCCTACAACCATAGAAAAAGACAAAAAGGATTATCCAACAACTGGTGAATCTGAAAAATTTATTTCTTTCCTTGAAAATGAACTTCAGCCTTTTATTGAAGCTAAATATAAAAGTACTAACTCTAAAACTATTATTGGGCAATCATTGGGTGGGCTTTTAGCTACAGAAATTTTGTATAAAAAGCCAAGACTTTTTACGAATTATATTATCATAAGCCCAAGTATCTGGTGGGATAATCAATCTATGTTTAAATTAACTCCTGAGTTTTCAAAACCAGATTTTAATCAGAAAACAAAAGTTTTTATTGGAGTTGGTAAAGAAGGAAAAGTAATGGAAAGTGATGCTAAAAAGTTATTTGAGATTCTTTCAAAGCATAAAAAAGATATAGAAAGTTATTTTAAATACTTTGGAGAATCAAATCATGGTGATATATTACATATGGCTGTTTATAGAGCTTTTGAAACCTTAAAAATATGAAACTACCTTATTATGCAGTAATTTTTACATCGGTAAGAACAGAAGTTGAGCAAGGTTATGCAGAAATGGCAAATCTTATGGTAAAGATGGCTCATGAGCAAGAAGGTTTTTTGGGAGTAGAGTCTGCCAGAAATGAAATAGGTATCACGGTTTCGTATTGGAAAGATTTAGAATCTATTAAAAACTGGAAAAATAATCTAGATCATTTGCAAGCGCAGCGTATGGGAAAGCAAAAATGGTACGAGTCTTATAAAGTAAGAATAGCTCTTGTAGAAAGAGAATATGACTTTGAAAAATAATTGGAATAATTTTTGATAAATTTAGATTGTGAAAAAAATAATATTTTTATTGTTGCTACTGCCCATTATAGGTTTTGCTCAAGAAGGAAAGCCTATAAAGTCAATTGCTATTCCTAGAACAGATACTCCTTTACCAGATAAAAAACCTGAAGATCAGACAGAAGCTCCTCAATATTCAATTTCAAAGCCATTTGAACCTAAACTATTTAAGACACCTAAAAAAGTTTATGAAGCTCCTAAAATTGAAAATCAAATAGGAATGGGAAATCAACCTAAAAGTGATATAAAACTTGGGTTAGATTTTGAAAAAAAATTAAATAAACCTTTTCAACCTGAAGATGATGCAAAAGTATATCGAGGTAATCAATTTTTAGGAGATTTTAAAACAAAATCCGGTTCTGCAAAAATTGTGTACAGAGATCATGAATTTGTGGATGGTGATTTAATAAGAATTTGGGTGAATGGAGTGGTGGTTGTCGATTATGTATACCTTGAAGGAGCATTTGGTAAACTTGATTTAGGTTTAATCAAAGGAATTAATAAAGTCGAATTTGAGGCCTTAAATCAGGGTTCTTCTGGACCTAATACAGCTGAATTTAAAGTTTATGATGATAACGGAGGGATAATCTCTTCTAATAAGTGGAATTTAGCTACAGGGTTTAAAGCTTCAATAATAATTGTAAAAGAATAGTATTATAGTAATAAAAAAACCTAGCACTTAGCTAGGTTTTTTTATTACAAATTTCTTATTTGTTTTAGTTTTTCTTTCCAAGTAGATAATTCTTCTTTATGACGCTCAATGTTTTTATTAATTTCTGTGATCATTGGATTGTCTTTTTTGGCATTCGCAAAGAACTGAATATTATTTTCTAATTGAAATATTTCTTTTTGTACTTCTTCAATTTTACGTTGAATAAATACTTTTTCATTGTCGAGTCCTCTAGAATTATTCGAATCGGTTAATTGTTCAATACGGTTATTAAAACGCATCATTTCGGCATCTTTTTTACTCATGCTTAACTTTTCAAATAAAGCATCAAGTATTTTATTGAATTTTCCTTCAATGTGTCTTCTTGCAAAAGGAACTTTTCCAAAATTTTTCCAATTTTCGATGTGTTTTTTTATTTCATCTAAATCGGTTTTATGATTTCCTGTAAACTCAAAAAGGCGAACAGTTTCTAGGTACTCTTTTTTCTTTTCAAAAGCTTCAATTTCTACAGCTTCATTCTCATTTTTTACAGCGTGAAGTCTGTCAAAGTAATGATTGCAAGCAGCTTTAAAATCAGCCCAAACAGCATCTGAAAATTTGCGAGGCACATGACCAATCTGTTTCCATTCTTCTTGAATTTTTTTCATGATTGGAGTTGTATTAGCAAAATCATCACTGTCTTGTAATTCTTTTGCGCGAGCAACTAATGCATTTTTTTTATCAAGATTTGTTTGTTGTTCTTTTTTAATGTCTTTGTAAAACGAATTTTTATGAGCATTAAAATTACGAACAGCATTTTTAAAATCGCTCCAAGTTTGCTCATTAACATCAGCAGGAACCTTTCCTGTTGAAAAGAATTCTTGACGTAATGCTTCAATTTTATTAATTTGAGCTTGCCAACCTGAATGTACTTCTACATGTTCTGTAGCTATAGTTTCAATTGCAGCAATTATTTCTTTTTTCTTGGTAAGATTTTGTAATTCGATTTCATGTTGTTGTGCAAACAAACCTTCACGTTTTTCGTGCATTTGCTTAGTAACCTCACTAAATTTTTGCCAAACTTCTTCGCGTTTTTCTCTAGAAACAGGTCCTATTTCTTCTTTCCAAATTTTATGTAAAGACTGCAATTCTCTGAATGCTTTGAAAACATCTTGTTCTTGTAATAATTCTTCTGCACGACTTATTATCTTTAATTTTAAATCTAAATTGTGCTTGAAGTCAAGATCTCTTGCTTCTCTATCAAGATGTAAATAATCGTAAAAATTTTCTACATGGAAATGATAGTTATTCCATACGTGATTGTATTTATCTTTTGGAATTGCTCCAGCATTTTTCCAACGCTCACGTAAATCATTGAATTTTTTTAGGTTATCTCCAATGTTTTCACTTGGGTTGATCAGCGTTTTTAATTCTTCAATTAAAGCTAATCTGTTTTGTAAATTCTCTTTTAACTTTGATTCTAAGCTTTTAAAGTGATTGTTTTTTTTAGCTTTGAAATTGTTATATAATGAATCAAATTTTGATTTTAATGGGAAATGATATTCAAACTCTTCATTAGGGTCCTGATTTTCATGAAGAAACTCTTCTTTTTTCTCTTCAATAAAGTGGTTGTATTTTGCTAAAAAAGCATTTTTGACTTCTTCAACATGATCTTTGATAGCTAAAATATTATCGTTTACTACCAAATGTTCAAGTTCAACAACCAGTTTGTCCATATCCATTGCTTCATAATCAAGCATAGGTACGTCATGGCTTTCTTCTGTCGAATGGTGTTCGCTAGCTTCAGCATTCAAATTTTCTATTGTTTCAATAGCTTCATTTGCAATATTTTGCGTAGTAGCTTCTGTGTTTCCGTCTGCATGAAGCAGGTTGTCGTGTTGTTCTTCTTGCATAGTGCAGGATATTACTGTTTAATAATTAACGCCGAAGTTACTAAAAACCGTATAAATTAGAAAGTAAAAACTGGTATAAAGATGTATAAATCGGTTAAAAAGAGTTAATCTCTTTCTTTTTAGGAGCTTTCTCCAGCTGTTCACTATATCTTTTTTATTATTCATTTCGACAACCTCAATGAACAATAAAAAAGGATGTCGTTTCCATCTGGGCTATGAATTCCAAATTTCCCAAGCTCTTTCAGCTTGTAAAACAAGCATTTCGTAACCATTTTTTATAACTGCTCCTTGATTTTGAGCTCTAGTTAGAAAAGTAGTTTGCTCAGGATTATAAATTAAATCATAAGCAATATGATTTGAAGTGAAATATTGATAAGGGATGTTGGGACAATTTTCAATATTAGGAAAAGTACCTAGAGGTGTACAATTAATTATAATTTGATACTCCTGAAATATTCCGAGAGATAAATCATCATAACTAACAGTAGTTGTTGTCTTTTTTCTTGATACGTATTGAAAATCTATTCCTAACAGAATTAAACCATAAGCAATCGCTTTTGCCGCTCCGCCAGTCCCTAGAATTAGCGCTTTTTTATGACTAGATTTAAGTAAAGGTTTTAAAGACTCTGTAAATCCAAAATAATCAGTGTTGTGACCAATTAATTTTCCTTCAGGTGATATTTTTATAGTATTTACTGCACCAATTTCTTTGGCATTATCTGACATCTCATCAAGAAACGCAATTACTTCCTGTTTGTAAGGAATGGTAACATTCATTCCAATTAAATTAGGATTGTTTTTTAGTACTTCATGAAATTCATTTATTGACTGTATATCAAAATTATCGTAACAGAAATTATCTGTTAAACCATCATTTTTAAATTTTTCGGTAAAGTAATTTCTAGAAAAAGAATAACTAATGTTTTTACCTAGCAATCCCAGTTTCTTCATTAGTAGTATTGGCTTTAATGTCTATTGCTATTGGAACAATATATTTTGTTCGAACTGTTTTTTTGTTTCTTGTAGCTGGCTTCCATTTTTTTAAGGATTGAATAGTTTTAATAACTTCATTTCCTAGTTGGTTGCCAAGATTTCTTAAAACTTTCAAGTGTGATAAAGAGCCGTCTTTTTCAATAATAAATTCAATAAGAATTTTTCCTTTTACATCTTCGGTAACAGATGGATTAAAAGCACCATTAAAATCCTCATCAAATTTTTCAGCGCCCTCTGAATATTCTGGAAAAGTATCTAATAAATTAGCATTTTTAGGATAATCATAAACATGATTTTCACCAAAAACTGGCTCTACTTTTACAATCTGACTCCCTTCTTTTGATGGTTTAGTTTTATTTTTTGTTTGACTTAATAGTGCAACCGGAAACAAAAAAAGACTCATAAAAATGATATTCTTCATTATTTGTTGTATTTGTCTATTGTTTCTTGAACAATTTTTGTATCCAAAATCCCTGGAAAAAGTTCTTCAAGTAATAATCTATTTTTGAAGTTTATGCGCAATCCATTATTTAGATGGAATAACCCTTTTTCTGTTTCGTTTAGCATGAAATGTAAACCAGCCAATCTGTATTCGATTTCATTTTCATCTGGAAAATAATCACAGGCTTGTAAAAGTGTTTGAATTGCAGCATCAAATTCTCCTAAATATTGAAGAATATTGACCCAATACAGCCATGTTTCTAGTTCAGTATCACCAAATTCAACTGCTTTTCTATAGCCGTATTCTGCTTCTTCAAATAAACTTAAAGCTTTATTTATAGATGCAAAACGTTTCCAGTAAAATCTATTTTCACCATCTATTGCAATTGCTTTATTGACAAAGTATAAAGCCTTTTGGTAATCATTATGTTTAAAGTGATGATCGGTAATAGCAATCCAGCCTTTATCTAATAATGGATCTTCGTGAACAGTTTTATTATAGTATTTTAAAGCCTCATGGTCATTACCTAGCTTTTCGTAACATTTACCTATTCGCAATAAAGCATATGAAGTAGGATCTTCTAAACGAATTGTTTCATTATAATTAAAAATGGCTTCTTCGTATCTTTTTAAACGCTCTAAAGATTTTGCTTTTTCCATGAACGCTCCCATGAATTGGTCGTCAATTAGTGTAGCATAGTCAAAAGCGATGTAAGCATCTTCGTAATTTTTGATGGTATAGTTTAACCTACCTAATTGATGCCAAGCTATTTCGGTATATGGATTTTTGTCAATGTATTGTGTTAAGAACTCAATAGCTTCGTCATATTGTTCTAAAAATTCAAAACAATAAATTACATTGTAAAGACTTGATTGTTCTTCTGGTTCTTCTTCAAGACATTTAATAAAATATTCTTTGGCTAGTTCTAGTTCATCCATGAATAGGTATTCCATACCAATTAGGTTATGAACATCAGCATAGTCATCAGTATATTTTAAAGCAATTTTAAGTAACTCAACTGCCTTTTCATGATTGTCTCTTTTTGAAAAAATATTGGCCTTTTGAATGTAAATTTCTTCATTTGTAGGCTCAATAGCATAAAGTTCATTTAAAAGCTTTTCGGCTGTTTCTAGCTTGTCTTCAAAGACTAACATTTCTACTTGAACTAGTTTTAATCCTGTCGACTTTGGATGTTGCTCGAGTGCTAACTTAAGTGCCTTCTTGGCAAGACTCGGTTTTCCAATGTCCATGTAATGTAGTATGATATCCTCGAATTCTTCTGAATCAAAAAACAATACTTTGTTTGTTTTAAGCATTGATTCAAAACGTGATAAGGATAAATTTCGATCTTCTTCTTCGTGACTCAAATGCATACTCATTGTTTTTAGAATTATCCTTAATAAAGTTAGGAAACCTTTTGACTTGTTGTTGGTATTGAAATTCGATTGTTGTGAACAATTTAATTAACAATTTTAGTGCTAGCAGCTATAGATTTTAGTAACTTTTCTATTTTTTAAATTAGAATAGTTTTACTAAGAATTTATATTTCGGCCATCACCTCGTTCATAGCTTCAATAATAATGCCACATCCTTCTTTTATTTCATCATTTGATAAAGTTAATGGAGGAGTAATTCTTATGGCGCATCCTTCAAAGAGTAACCAAAATAAAATAAGTCCTTTTTCCTGACATTTAAAGATTACTTTATTTGTGATTTCAGGACTTTCTGTCATAGCCGCTAGCATTAGCCCTTCACCTCGAACCTCTTTTATTAAAGGATGAACCAATAGTTCTCTAAATAGCTTTTGTTTTTCAATACATTGAGGCATTAAATCTGTCTCTAATAGCTCTTGCAGAGTAGCTAAACAAGCTGCAGCAATTACTGGATGACCACCAAATGTTGTGATGTGTCCAAGTTTAGGATCATGACTCAGCAAATCCATATATTCAGATTTTGCCATGAAAGCACCAACAGGCATTCCACCCCCCATACCTTTGCCCATTACTACAATATCTGGAACAACATCATAATTTTGAAAACCAAATAACTTCCCTGTACGACCAAAACCAGGTTGAATTTCATCAAGTATCATTAGTGCTCCAACTTCTTCACAACGTTTTTTTACTTTTTGTAAAAAATTATCATGAGGTTGAATAAATCCAGCACCTCCTTGAATAGTTTCAAGTATTATTCCCGCCGTTTTTGTGGTTATTTTTTGTAAATCTTCTTCATTGTTGAATGTAATAAAGTCGACATCGGGAATTAGCGGTCTAAAAATTTGCTTGCGCTCCTCAAATCCCATAACACTCATAGAACCCATAGTGTTCCCGTGATAAGCATTAAAACACGAAATAAGTTGGCTTCTCCCAGTTACACGACGTGCTAATTTTAAAGCACCTTCGGTAGCTTCTGTACCAGAATTTACTAAATATACTTTGTCTAAAGGAGCAGGAGTATTTTTGGCTAATAATTTACACAATTGCACAGAAGGATCTTGTGCATATTCACCATACACCATCACATGTGCATATTTGTCTAACTGGTTAACTATGGCTTCACGAACTCTTGGATGTTGGTGTCCTAATGTACAAGCAGAAACGCCAGCTACAAAATCTAAATAGGCTTTTCCGTTTGTATCGTAAATGTATGAACCTTTTGCATGCGAAACTTCCATGCCTAAAGGATATGGTGAAGTTTGAGCTTGATATTTATAGAAATCGTTTAGCATTTCTTATATGTCGATTTGGTAATTTGATAATAAAAGAAGTAGATTATTTTTTTGCTTTCAACTTTTTACTTTCTGCTTTTAACTTTTCGCCCTTTTTTGGTTTGTCGTACTCCAATGTTTCTTTTGTAGCCTCCATAGGAACATCTGGTTCCATCATTTTTTTCTTAGTTTCTTCTTGAACTTTTGCGTCTATTTCAAGTTCTTCTTTTGGGAAAATATCAGCTAAGGAAAGAATTTGTTCGTCTCCTCTCCAAATGAACCCTTTTAGTAATCTAGCATTTTCTGGAAGTTCATTTTCTGGAAGTATATCGCCATCAACATTAGTGAAAAATGTTATTGTTTCGATAGTATTTCCGTCTAGAATCATGTTAATTTTACTACTCACATTTTTATTGATTCCTATTAGTTCCTGTTTGTCATTTCGCATGTAATAGATAACCTCTGTATTTTTAACCACATCAACTTCGTGAAGTTTATTGTCTTTAAATTTACCATACAAATTTTGTCCTTTTACTTGATTGTATCCAGGACCAATAGTATCTTTTGAAACTATAAAAGCATTATTAAGGACTTTTAAAGAGTCTATTCTTTCAGATTTTTCATCAGAAATTAAATGCATTAAATCACCTGTCATTTGATTTTTACCATTCCAAAAAATGGGTTTGCCAATCATTTGAGTAAGTCCTTTTTTCTGATCATAATGGATAGAATCACATTTGCCACTCATGTCTTTTTTGTAAAAGCGCGCATTGTTATACCCTTTAATGATTCTTTCTGTGGGTTTACCAGTAACGACTAGCTTTTTAGCATGGAAATATACAGAGTCTTTTTCGAAAAGAGTGGTAACCAATGCTTTTTTAGTAATAAACATTGAATCTTTTTTCTTGTAAACCTCTGCATAATGTCCTTTAACTACAAAGTTGTTTATGGTATCTGTAATTTTTACATTGTTTTTGGCTTTTGCAAAATCTTGTTTTCGGTCATAATAAATATCATCACCTTCTATGAGTCGGTCTTTGTAGACTATTTTAGATCCTTTTTGGAGTTTTCCTTCGTCTTTTTTGGTGTCATAAAAACCTTTGGTTGTATGAATGGTATTACTATTTGATGTAATTGTTGATGGACCAAAAACATAAGCGTGTCCTGAGTTTGTATAATAATCTAAATGGTTAGTCTTAATGGTTTGTCTGGGATTCGTTACAGTTACTGCAGTTTGAAACTGAAACTTTTTTTGAGATAAGTAATATTTACCTGATTTACTGGTCAAAGTATTTTCTGGATCTGTTATTGTTCCTTGAGAATTATAATAAGCTAATTGAGCATTACGATCAAAGTTAATCGTATCTGTAACCAAAGTCATTTTAGGATCACGCATAACAACGTTACCTGTTGCGTAAGCAAACTTAGTATTTCCATTATACTCAGCGTATTTGCTAGACATTGTTAAGGTGTCCCCTTGAACCATGTTTACATTACCAAATGCTTTAACAAAATTAGCTTTAGTAAAGTGATAGGCTTTATTACATGTCATTCGAACACCTTCATGCACAATACGAACATTTCCAGTAAGAACAATTGCGCCAGGAACTTCACTTTCTGAAATATCAAAAAAATCTGAGTTTTCAATAATAACTTGCTTGCTGTCTTTATTGGTAGGCTGAGTTTGTGACCAAAGAGCAGTTGTACTTAAAAGAAAAGTCAAATAAATAAGTCTAAAATATGCTGTATTCAATGGATGTATTTTTTGCCAAAATTAACTAAAATCCAATAACGACGAATTTTATTAAGAATAATTTATAAAAGGTTGTATTTATTCAATTACAATTTCTTTTAACTTCTTTCGATAGGCTTCTAAAATAGTAACTTTTGATAATAATCCTAAAAACTTTCCATATTTGATTACAGGTAGGATTGTTTTGCCTGATGTTTCAAATTTTTCCATAATGCTTTCTGCACCTTCATCAAATTCAATAGTTGCTTTAGGTTGCTCAAGTATATCATTTATTTGAGTATATTTAACTTGGAATGAATTAAAAACAAGAGGTCTAATTTTTTCAAAATCTATTATTCCAATCAAACTTAACTTCTCATCTACAACAGGATAAATATTTTGGTTTTTTGAAGAAAGTAACTCTACTAATTTTTCTAAGTTGTTCTCTAAAGTTATTGTTTCTACATTAGTATCTATAAGATTTAAAAAGTCTATACTTTGAAGGATATTTAAGTCTTTATTGCTTGTAAATACATCGCCTTTATCTGCTAATGATTTTACATCCATAGAATGTTTTTCGAAACGCTTTGAAACAGCAAAACTTACTGAAGATACTATCATTAATGGAACCATTAAATTATAACCTCCAGTGATTTCACCAATTAAGAATATTGCTGTAAGTGGAGCGTGAAATAAACCACTTAGTATACCTGCCATGCCTACTATTGTAAAGTTTACAATAGGAAGATTTGATGATATTCCTAGTAATTCTATTGATTTTGAAACGAAAAAACCTAAATAGGATCCTACAAATAAAGAAGGAGCAAAGTTACCTCCATTTCCTCCACTGCCTAAAGTTATTCCCGTTGCAATCGATTTAACTAAAGTAATAACACCAATGAAAATAAGTAAAACCCATTCGCTTGACATATATTTTTCAAGTAAAGTATTTTCTAAAAGAGTTTCAGGGTGTGATGATGATAATGTTTTTATACTTTCATAACCTTCGCCAAATAAAGTTGGAAATAAAAAAATTAAAACAGCTAGCAGTAATGAACCAAAAATGGCTTTTCGATACACTTTTTTGCTAAAATGATTAAAAAAATGTTCAACTTTTCTAAATGTTCTGGCATGATGTACAGATACAAATCCAGCTAATAATCCTAGTAAAATGTAGTACGGAGTGTTGTGAAAGTCAAAATTTTGCTCGTCTTTAAAGTTCAATAAGATATCGTCACTTAAAATCATTTGTGATACTAATGAACCTGTTGCAGCAGAAATCATAATTGGTATGAATGCAGAAATTGTTACATCTGTTAATACAACTTCAATTGCAAACAAAACTCCAGCAATTGGAGCATTAAAAGCAGCTCCAATTCCAGCTGCTACACCACAGGCTAATAATAAAATTCTATCTTTTTGTGAAAGCTTATATTTTTGAGCAAAATTAGATCCAAAAGCAGCTCCTGTTATAACAATTGGACTCTCAAGTCCTGCAGAACCTCCCAAGCCTACTGTTAGTGAACTTGTAATAATTTGAGCATACATTTGTTTACGAGGTACAATACCTCTTTTTTTTGCTACTGCATGTAAAATGTTTGAACTTCCTTTTTCAATAGTTCCATCAAGAAATCGTTTAACCACAAAAACAGTTAAAAGTATACCTATAACTGGCAATATACTGTTGGAATAGGGCAGTTTTAGGTATTTATTAATGTAATTAGCCCAAAGAAATACATTATGAGCAAAACTTTTTAATACAATTACTGCTAATGAACATGAGATAGCAACAGCAACACAAGAAAAATAAATGAAATTTCTTTCAGATAATAATTCTTTAATTACAAAAAAAAGTGTTTCAAAACGTCTTGAAAATCTTCTTAGGATCAGTAATAAATATGCGGAAACTCTATTGGGCATTTCTTTAAAATGTGGTCAACAAATATAGGTTTTATTTGTGTGAATACAATAAAAAAGCCCTGAATCAGGGCTTTTAGTTATTTTGATATGGTTTGTTTTCTGTCTGGACCAACTGATACAATTGTAATAGGGACTTCCACTTCTTTTTCTATAAAATCTATATAATCTTTTAATTCTTTAGGAAGTTGTTCGTATGTGTTTAATCCGGTCAAGTCTGCTTTCCAGCCTTTAAATTCTGTATAAACTGGTGTTACATTTTCTGGTTCTATGTTATACGGTAAGTGGTCAATGTTTTGGCCTTTATATTGATATGATGTACAAACTTTTAATGTTTCGAATCCAGATAAAACATCACCTTTCATCATCATTAATTGAGTAACACCATTAACTCTTATAGCATATTTCAAAGCTACAAGATCTAACCATCCACAACGACGTTGACGTCCTGTAACAGAACCAAACTCATTTCCTACTCTTGCCATTGTATCGCCAGCTTCTTCAAAATCTTCAGTAGGGAATGGGCCACTACCAACACGAGTTGTGTAAGCTTTAAAAATCCCGTAAACTTCTTTAATTTTATTTGGAGCAATGCCTAAACCTGTACAAGCACCAGCTGCTGTTGTGTTAGATGAAGTCACAAAGGGATAAGTACCAAAATCAACATCTAATAAAGAACCTTGAGCTCCTTCACATAATATTGATTTACCTTCTTTTTGTGCTTGATGTAAATACTCTTCAGAATCTATGAATGTAAGTTTTTTTAATTCTTTAATAGCATCAAAAAATTCTTTTTCTAATTCAGCTAAATTATATTGTATGGAAACGTCATAAAATTTGATCATTTCCTCATGTTTGTTAGCTAAATGGCGGTATCTTTCTTCAAAATCAGTTAATTCAATGTCTCCAACACGGATTCCGTTTCTGCCAGTTTTATCCATGTATGTGGGTCCAATACCTTTGAGTGTTGAGCCAATTTTTGCTTTACCTTTTGAAGCTTCAGAAGCAGCATCTAATAAACGGTGTGTAGGAAGTATTAAATGTGCTTTTCTCGAAATTAAAAGCTTAGAATAGATATCGATATTGAATTTTTCTAGACCTTCAATCTCTTTGATAAAAACCACTGGATCAATTACGACTCCGTTACCAATAATGTTTATAGAGTTTTTATGAAAAATACCAGAAGGTATTGTTCTTAAAACATGTTTAATTCCATCAAATTCTAAAGTGTGTCCAGCGTTTGGTCCGCCTTGAAAACGAGCAATAATGTCGTATTTTGAGGTCAATACATCGACAATTTTTCCTTTGCCTTCATCTCCCCATTGTAATCCTAGTAGTAAATCTACGGTCATTGTGTTGTGTTGTTGTATTTGTAATTATTGTTTCTTAGTAGCGTAAAAATAAAGCGAGTGATTTTGTATTTCGATACCAAAAATTTCTTCCATAGTTTGCTTTATGGTTTGAATTCTTGGGTCACAAAATTCGATAACTTCTCCAGTATCTGTCATGATAATATGATCATGTTGCTTGTCGAAATATGATTTTTCGTAGTGCGCTTGATTTTGACCAAATTGATGTTTGCGAACTAACCCGCAATCTAAAAGTAATTCAATTGTATTGTATAATGTGGCACGAGAAACTCGATAGTTTTTGTTTTTCATTTTAAGATATAGATTTTCTATATCAAAATGTTCTTCACTATCATATATTTCCTGAAGAATAGCGTATCGTTCAGGGGTTTTTCTATGTCCTTTATCTTCAAGGTACATTGTAAAAACATTTTTTACAATTTCCTGATTAGTAGTGTTATCAGATGATATTTGTGTCATAAGTGGCAAAGATAAATTTTTTGTTTTGAGTATAAAAGTTTATTGTATACTTAATTTTTATAAACTCTAGTAACTCTGTCGACTCCATCTATTTTTTTGATGTTTTCAATCATTTTTTTCAATACCGTGTTGTTAGGAACGATAACCGCTAGTTTACCATTGAAAATTCCTGCTTCTCCACTTAATGATATACTTTGAATATTTACATGCATGTTGTTAGAAATAACTCTTGTTAATTCATTGGTTAATCCTAAACTATCCATACCAGTTATTTCTAAAATTGCTTTAAATTCTTGTTGTGATGAGTCTATCCATTTAGCCTGCATAATTCGGTAAGCATAATTTGATTGCATACTAATAGCATTAGGACAGTCTTTTTTATGAACTTTTATACCTTCATTAATCGTTACAAAGCCAAATACAGGATCTCCAGGTATAGGATTGCAACAGTTTGAAAGTTTATAGTCTAACTTATCTTGTTCAGGACCAAAAACTAATAAGTCATAGTTATTTGTAATCTCTTCTTTATGGATGAACTCTGGATTAGGTGATGTCCTTTTAATTTTATTCTTGAAGAAATTGAAAAAAGTATTACTTTTTTGAGCAGCAAAGTCTTTTAATTGCTGATTGTCTACAGTTCCAATACCTACACGATAGAATAAATCTAAACTTGTTTTCAAATTTAGATAAGATACCAGTTCATTAACTACTGTTTCATTCAGAGTTATTTTGAGATGTTTAAGTTTTCTTGCTAAAACTTCTTTTCCATCTTCAGCAATTTTCTTAGTATTTTCGTTTAATACATTTCTGATTTTGTTTTTAGCTCGAGCTGTAGTTACGTAATCTAACCAGTTTGCTGTTGGTTTTTGATTTGGAGAGGTAATGATTTCTATTTGATCACCACTTTTTAATTCGTGATTTAAAGGAACCAATTTACCATTAACTCTTGTACCTCTTGTTTTTACTCCAATTTCAGAATGTATTGAAAAAGCGAAATCTAATGAAGTAGCTCCTTTTGGTAGTGATTTAATCTCTCCTTTAGGGGTGAAAACATAAATTTCTTTTGCGTATAGATTCATTTTGAAATCTTCTACAAAATCTACCGCATTGGTTTCAGCATTTTCTAGCGCTTCTTTAAGTAAATTAAGCCATGTGTCTAAACTACTTTCTTCAGTAGCGCCTTGTTTGTATTTATAATGGGCAGCATAACCTTTTTCGGCAATTTCATCCATTCTTTCACTACGAACTTGAATTTCTACCCAGCGCCCTAATGGTCCCATTACTGTGATGTGTAATGCTTCATAACCTGTTGATTTTGGAGAAGAAATCCAATCTCGAAGTCTGCTTGGTGAAGGTCTGTAGTGATCTGTTACTATTGAATAAATCTTCCAGGCTAGAAATTTTTCATCATGTGGATTAGATTTGTAAACAATACGAAGAGCAAACTTATCATATACTTCGTCGAAAGTCACATTTTGAGCAGCCATTTTTCTACGTATAGAATAAATTGACTTAGGTCTGCCTTTAATAATATATTCGATGCCTTCTTCGTCTAATGATTTTCTTAAAATATCTGATATATTTTTAATGTAGGCGTCTTGTTCTTCTTTTGTCTCTTTTATTTTGCCAACTATGTCGTTGTAAATCGCGGGTTCGGTATATTTAAGACCTAAATCTTCAAGTTGAGTTTTGATGTTGTATAAACCTAAACGATGGGCAAGAGGTGCATAAATGTACAATGTTTCAGAAGCTATTTTGACTTGTTTATAGTCGGCCATAGATTCCATAGTTTGCATATTGTGTAAACGATCTGCTAGTTTAATGATAATTACACGAACATCATCATTTAAGGTTAAAAGCATTTTCCTGAAATTCTCTGCTTGCATAGAGATATTCATATCTTTTTTAACCTGAGATATTTTAGTTAGTCCTTCGACAAGTTGAGCTACTTTTGGATTAAAAAGTTTTTCAATGTCTTGAACAGTTATATCAGTATCTTCAACTACATCATGTAGTAATGCTGCTGCGATAGAAGTAGGACCAAGTCCAATTTCACTAGCAACAATTTTAGCAACCGCAATAGGATGAAATATATAGGCTTCACCCGATTTTCTTCTTTGGTCTTGATGTGCTTCAACAGCCACATCAAATGCTTTACGGATAAGTTTTTTATCTTCAGTACTTAAAGTTTGATAACTTATTCGAAGTAGTTCCTTATATTCTTGAGCAATTGCTTTGTTTTCTTTTTCTATATCAATCTCAACCATGGCATTTAATCTTCTATTCTTTAAAATTACAAATTAGCGTTGATATACACAATATATTTAAGTTTCTATAAACTTAAAAACCTCGTTGTCTTTTTGCTTCAAATATTAATATAGCTGCGGCAACAGAAACGTTCATACTATCAATTTCACCTTGCATAGGAATTATAATATTTTGAGTGGCGCTATCTCTCCATTCTTTGCTTAATCCAGTTGCCTCAGTTCCTACAATAAGTGCTGTAGGTTTGGTATAATCTTGAGTGTGATATGAAGTCGAATTTTGGAGAGTTGCAGCATACGTGTTTATATTATTGTTTTTTAAAAAATCAATTATATCCTGAGTAGTTCCTGTAGCAATTTGATTTGTAAAAATGCAACCAACGCTTGATCGAACAATATTAGGATTGTACATATCGCTTTTTGGATTTGCAATGATAACGGCGTCTAGTTTTGCGGCATCGGCAGTACGAAGCATTGCGCCAATATTGCCTGGTTTTTCAGGTGCTTCAGCTACTAGTATTAAAGGGTTTTTAGGTAGTTTTAAGTTTTCTAAATCAAATGATTTAGTTTTGGCTACAGCCAAAATGCCTTCTGTAGTATCTCTGTATGCTAATTTTTGGTATACTTCTTTTGATATTTCAATAAAGTTAGTAGTAGTGTTTGAGTATTTTTTGATTAGCTCATGAGGTATTATTTCTGGTAGAAACAATATGGTTTCAATTTCATAATTCCCTTTTACAGCCAATTCAATTTCTCGATGTCCTTCAATTAAAAAGGAGCCTGTTTTTTTTCTTTCTTTGGCTTTTTCTTGAAGTAAAACCAATGATTTTATATAAGGATTCTGGACAGAAGTTATTTCTTTCAAAACAAAGTAAATTAAAAGGCTAAAGTACTAAGAAATAGATAGGCTTTCAAATTATTTTGTAGATAGGCTTTAAAATATGTACTTTCGGGATAAAATTATAGTTTGAGTCAATTTGCAATAAAAAAATACGAGTCTAAGTTTTATGATATTTGGAACA
>CAZMCP010000036.1:0-23950 GCA_964565035.1 uncultured Flavobacterium sp.
AAACAATAAACTAAAACTAAAACCGTAGTAGTACAACTACGGTTTTTTTGTGTTTTAAAATTTGAGTATAATAAAAGTAAAAACGATTTGGAAAAATTTTTTCTGCAAAAATTTGGTAATTTTCGATTATCACTATATAAAACCGATGCTAATTTACAAAACTGGAACAAGCTAGAATTAGAAACAAATAGCAATAATAACCTTATCGTTCAACCTAAACCTTGTAATTAAAAAATGAAAAATAACTTTTTAATATTAGCTATAATCTTAAGCTTAACATCTTGTAAAGCACAACAAATAAGACCTCTTGAAAACCCTATTAATTATGCTGAAGAAGGTATTTATTATAAAGACATAAACAATTTACTTAATCCATTTGTAGGAACTTATATTTATAACAATGGTAATGAAAATTTTAAAATAGAATTACGTAAAATGCAACACTCAAATCGTAACAACATTTATTTTGAAGATGCGCTTATAGGTGCCTATGAATACAAAGTTAACAATATAGTAAACGCAAATACTTTTGCTAATTTAAACACAACACAAACTGACAGATGGAATTATAAACTAAGCGCCAGTTTAATATTCATTGGTGACGATTGGCTAGGATGTGAAAGTTGCCAAACAAATACTTTATGGATAAGCGGATATATAGATTCTATAACAAATATTGGTTCTAATGAAATACGCTTTAAGAGAATCATTCATAATGGGCAGCAAGCATTAAGGGTGTTGATTATTTCTGGGGATGCGATTGGCGTTAACGAAGATGAAATCAGACCACCTCGCCAACCAAATAGCTACCCTTGTTGTAATCAAGAATTTATTATGATAAAACAATAAACTAAAATTCAAACCGTAGTTGTACCACTACGGTTTTTTTTATTTCAGTATTTAAATTAGCCAAAGAAATACCAAGTAAGCGAACGGAATCTTTCATTTTTTCTTGATACAATAATTCTTTCGCATTTTCAAACAACAATCCTTTATCTGAAATGAAATAAGGAAGTGTTTTGCTTCTTGTTTGCTGTGTAAAGTCGGAGTATTTAATTTTTAATGTTACTGTTTTTCCAGATATTTTGTGCTTTTGCAATCTTCGAGAAAGTTCTTCTGCAATTCGTTCTAACTTTTCTTCCATAAAAACTTCAGAAGTCAAATTAGTATAAAAAGTATGCTCCGCTGCAACAGATTTTGCCGTTCTGTTTGGTTTTACAGCACTATTAGATATACCTCTAACCAAGTAATAGTAATGTCTTCCACTTTTCCCAAAATGTTCGTCTAGATAGTCTAAGGTTTTAGATTTTAAATCGGCACCAGTATAAATTCCAAGTTGGTACATTTTTTCTGCTGTTACTTTTCCAATTCCGAAGAATTTTTTAACATCCAAACCTTCTAAAAAAGATTCAACTTCTTCAGGGTTTATTGTTTTTTGACCATTGGGTTTATTATAATCTGAAGCTATTTTGGCTACAAATTTATTAATTGAAATACCAGCGGAAGCTGTAAGCCCAATTTCATCATAAATTCTCTTTCGTATCTCTTGAGCTATTAAAGTAGCGCTTGGATTACCCTTTTTATTAACCGTAACATCTAAATAGGCTTCATCTAGAGAAAGAGGTTCAACTAAATCAGTATAATCCTTAAAAATGGTTCTAATCTTTTTAGAAATCTCTTTATATCGATCAAAACGAGGTCTAACAAATATTAGGTCTGGACACAATCTCTTGGCTTGTACTCCACTCATCGCGCTTCTAACGCCAAATTTTCTTGCCTCATAACTCGCTGCCGAAACCACACCACGCAACTCACTTCCACCAACAGCTAATGGCTTTCCTTTTAATTCAGGATTATCCATTTGCTCAACCGATGCATAAAAAGCATCCATGTCGACATGAATTATTTTACGTGTTTGGTTTTCTTCCATACTGTAAATTTAATATCTTTAATTCATGTTAGAAATTGAACGTAAATTTTTAGTCAAAAATCTTGATTTTATCACTTTGGCTACAACAAAAAACAGAATTGTGCAAGGTTATCTAAATTCAACTCCGGAAAGGACTGTACGAGTTAGAATTAAAGGCAATAAAGGTTACCTAACTATTAAAGGAATTGGCAATGAATCTGGTACTACCCGAATGGAATGGGAAAAAGAAATTGATATCCAAGATGCTGAACAATTATTATCCCTTTGCGAAAAAGGAATCATAGACAAAATACGACACGAAATTCCTGTTGGGAATCACATCTATGAAGTTGACATTTTTCACGGTGAAAATGAAGGATTAATTATAGCTGAGATTGAATTGCAAAGTGAGGACGAAGCCTTTGAAAAACCTTCTTGGTTAGGTGAAGAAATTACTTCAGACGAACGTTATTATAACGCATATCTAAGTCTTAACCCCTATAAAAGTTGGACTTCGACAGACTCAGTCTGACAGTAAGTTATTTTTTTACAGCTACTTCAATTTTGACACTCATTTCTCCAGCAGCTTTGTTTACTGCTAGATATTTGAATGCTCTTCTTGTTAAATCTATTTCCCTGCTTCTAACATGAGGACCTCTATCATTTATTGTTACAATTACTGATTTATTATTTCTTAAATTGGTAACTCTAACTTTAGTTCCAAAGGCTAATTTTCTATGTGCCGCAGTAAACTTATTATTATCAAATCGCTGACCGCTTGCAGTTCGTCTTCCATTGAATTTATTGGAATAATATGAGGCATGAGAATTACTTTTATACAATTTATAATTGTAATCACCTTCTTTTTCAATAACAAGACTATCAATTAAGGCAGAATCGACTTTAACCGTATCTTGTCTTACTGTATCAACTGGCATGTAAAACAAAGGTTGCTCTTTTTTAAAGTTTTTACATGAAAAACTCGAAACAAGAATCACTGTTATTATCGTGGTAATTACCAATAAAAATCGATTTATCATAATTAGTATATTTAACATTACACACTCCTACACAAATACCGTACCCTTATTGAAAAAGAAAGCCCTTTTCAGGGCTTTTAATTTTTTATGCTAACCATGAAGTCCATGGTATTCTTGATAGTATAAGCAATAACCCCAATCCGAAACCTATTACAATAGATTTGAATTTTGCAGTGCCGTCAGATTGTCTTTTATGTTTTGACCAACCAATAGTAATTAAAACTATAGCAATAACATTAATTAAAGGATGCTCCATTGAAGTAAGTCGTAAAGCAGCATCTTTCATATTAAAACCAGCTAATCCTAACGGAGAGACAAAATAAAGAATAAGTCCAACCACTAATTGAATATGAGTAGCGATTAAACCGAATAAAGAAATCTTTCTATCCCTAGCTGTAAATTCTTTTTTTGAAGAAAAACCGATTGCACTATTAACAACTGCTACAACTAATAATAACAATGCTAAATAAGCCCAACCTGAGTGAAATTTTTGTATAAATTCGTACATTTTGTTTGTTTTAGTTTAAACAAATATAAGTAAAAAACCATTCGCAATGCGAATGGTTTTTCTAAATTATTGATATTCTATTTATTAGAATTCGTAACGGAAAGTTAAGTTCCAAGTTCTACCATAACCGAAGTAAACAGTATTTGCATCTGCAACTCCATCATATGTTCTTCCTGCTTGTTGATAAGTAGGAGCATTAGCTGCTGTACTAACTTTATCATCAGCAAAAATATTTGATCTAGACTCAGCAATATAAACTTCGTCTAATAAATTGTTTATATTAAGTCTTAAATTAAATGAATCTTTACTATCCTTAGTTCTATGAATTTTAAATGACACACCTGTATCAAGCAATCCATAAGATGGTAATTCCAAAGATCCTTTATGTCCTTCTACAGAAAAGCTACCAGGTGAAATAAAAGCATACAATTTATCAGAAAAACGATAATTAGCATCAAATCTTAAATTTTTAACTACTTCATAATCAGCACCAACAGACGCTGTCATTTGAGCAACATTCCCTACCTTAACTTTATCTAAATATAGAGTCTGAGAAGTACCTCCTGCAATAGGTGCATTATTTGCGTCATATCTATTACTAGTACTATTTCCATCATATACCCAGTTACCATAAGAGAACATACCATTCAATCTTAACTTATCCATAATTCTAGCATTTACATCTAACTCAACACCAGAGTGAATTTCTGTAATCCCAGCAAAGTCATAATATCCCCCTGGATTATCTGCAGCATTGTCTGTAGAACGTTGGTATCTATCTTTCCAAGTAGTGTGATATAAATTTAAGTTTGCATTAAATATTGAAGAACGGAATCCATAACCTGCTTCAAATCCTAAAATTTTCTCATTTACTAAATTACCATTAACTAAAGATGCATTATTAGGATATACAGCATTAAAGAAAGGTTGTTTAGAATAATAACCTGCATTTAAAAACACGTTGTGTTTTTCATTAATATTATAATTTGCTCCTCCTTTTACATTTCCTCCAAGAATATTTTCAAAATCAGTTGAGCTTAATGGATCACTAGATTTGTATTTAAAATAATCAACTCGTTTAAATCCTTGTTGAGAAATTGCTCCTTGCACAAATGCAGACAAGTTTCCTTGAGTATATTCTAATTGAGTAAAGGCACCATACCATCTAACTAAACCATCATTATTATAGTTTATTTTTTCTTTACCTTTCACATCAGTAAAAGGGTTAAAACTTGGTCTTGTAGAATAAGTTTCCGACAAAATTCTTGGCTGTTGTACACCTGCGTCATTAACATTGTTAACATCAAAATTATCTGAATAATTTGTAGCCCCAATAAGATCATTTAATACTTGAAAATGGTATCCTCTATATGTTCTCGCATCTAAACCAAAATCTAATGTAAAGCTTTCGCTTAATTTTCTATTCAAATTAATAATTCCACCATACCAATCATGTGAGTTTACAGAAGAAATTTTTGAAATACCGTTTGTTAGGTTGTTAGAAGTTGAAGCACTATTTTGATAAGCTCCTCCTACTTGTGATCTAGTTCCAAGTGTTGTTGGATAACCTGAGTTCCAAGCTTGGATTAAATTCATATTAATAGTTCCGTCAGTCAATCTCAAATTATCTGCAAAAAATCTATTACCTCTGATAGCTCCTGCTCCATTAGATCCTCCTCCACGTCCCCAAGAACCATAAAATACTGTTGAGAGTTTGGTTTTATCATTAATTTTCCAGTTATAATTTAATGAAGCGATAGGCTTATGGTAGAAATTAGTTCTAAAACTATATTGTTCACCATTTAAAACACCCCAATCTGAGTTGTATTTTCTATTAGGCTCACTTCCTCCTCCATATTTTAAATATTGAGCTATAGTTGGAGCAGCACTTCTTTGGTTATGCCATTGTGGAGCTCCTGTAAAAGTAAATTGCAAATCATGCTTATCGTTGATTTCATATCCTAAACCAATAAAATAGTTTTGTGCAGAAAATTGAGTACCGTCAGCATACATATTACCTTGAGCATTTCCTAACAAAATTGATGCAGACAAACCATTTTTCATTTTACCTGTAGAATAAGAACCAACAGTTTTAATATAGTCATTATTACCCAATGTTGCTGTGAAAGAACCTCCTTCTTTCATATCAGAAGTTCTAGTAATAATATTAATAGTCCCTCCAACAGAAGATATTGCTAACTTAGAAGATCCTAAACCTCTTTGCACTTGCATTGCAGATGTAACATCAGACAAACCTGCCCAGTTACTCCAGAAAACAGCACTGTTCTCCATATCATTTACTGGCATACCATTAACCATTACTGCAATATTTTCCTGAGCAAATCCACGAATATTGATTCTTGAATCACCAAAACCTCCTCCTGATTTAGTAGCATAAACTGATGGAGTGTTAGCTAACATTTCTGGAAATTCTTGGTTTCCTAATTTTTCTCTAATCTCAGCTGCTTTAATTGTAGAAACGGCAACTGGAGTTTTTCTGTCTTTAGCAACATCGATTACTGTAGAAGTAATGACTACTTCGCCTAATACATTTCCTTCATCAGATAAAATAATTGTTCCTAAGTCTGCTTTTCCATCAACAATGGTAAAAGGAACAGTCTTTGATGAAAATCCTAAAAATGAAACAACAACATTTCCTTTTGAAGTTGTTGAGTTTAAATTGAAAGACCCGTCAAAACCGGTAGAAGTTCCAGTAGAAGTTCCTTCTATAACAACATTAGCGCCTGGTAAAGGGCCATTGTTATCTTGAATAATTCCTGAAATTTTACCCTGAGCAAATACCGTTGTAATACTCAAGATAAAGAAGGCTGCAAAAAGCCATTTTTTCATGTTCTTCATTTGTGCTATTTATTTTTTGTTTGGGACAAAATTCATACAAATTTTTGAGCCCAATGTTAATTTAATGTTAACATTATGCACGCATAGAACAGTTAAAAATTCAATTTTATTATCTAATTATCAGTAATTAAAGACAATTCAACAATAAAATATTCAATTTGCAGGATTTATCTGTTTTTTTGATAATAATTTAATAAAAAACTTGTTGAAGAATCGTGCTTTTTTAATGAAGAATTGTTAATTTCATCTAAAATAGAATTAGCTAATTGCTTACCTAACTCGACACCCCATTGATCATAACTAAATATATTCCAAATAATTCCTTCCACAAATATTTTATGTTCATACAAAGCAATAAGCGACCCTAAGGTTTCTGGCGACAATTGATTAATTAGCAAAGAATTTGTAGGCTTATCTCCTGTAAAGACTTTATAAGGTAATAAAAAATTGGCTTGATTTTCATTAATTCCCTGGATAACAAACTCTTCTTTTACCTGAGCTTCAGTTTTTCCATTCAAAAGAGCTTCAGTTTGTGCAAAAAAATTAGACATTAACTTATCATGATGATCTTTATCTCCATACAAAGGTTTAACAAAACCAATAAAATCTGTAGGAATTAATTTTGTGCCTTGGTGTATTAACTGAAAAAATGCATGTTGAGAATTGGTACCTGGTTCACCCCAAATAATGGTACCAGTTTGATAATTAACTATGTTCCCATTTCTATCAACACTTTTCCCATTACTTTCCATAATTCCTTGTTGGAGATAAGGAGCAAATTTTTGTAAATATTGTGAATATGGAATTAAAGCTTCACTTTCGGCACCAAAAAAATTATTATACCAAATGGTTAATAATGCTAATACAACTGGAATGTTTTTATCGAAAGATTCTTCTTTAAAGTGTACATCCATTTTATTAGCTCCTGATAAAAGTTGATCAAAATGATCAAAACCTACTGCCAGACTTATCGTAAGGCCAACAGCACTCCATAAAGAGAATCTGCCTCCAACCCAATCCCACATTGGAAACACATTATTGGCATCGATACCAAATTCAGTTACCTTATTTATATTAGTAGAAACTGCTACGAAATGTTTAGCAACATCTTCTTGTTTAGCCGATTGCAAAAACCAAGATCTAATGGTCTCGGCATTTGTCAAAGTTTCTTGAGTGGTAAATGTTTTAGAAGCCACAACAAACAAAGTAGTTTCAGGGTTTACTTTCTTTAAAACTTCATTTACATGATCACCATCAATATTTGATACAAAATGTACATTTAAGTGGTTTTTATAAAATTGCAGTGCTTCAACTACCATTGCTGGTCCAAGATCTGAACCTCCAATTCCAATGTTTACAATATCTGTAAAAGGCTTGTTTGTAAAACCTTTCCTTTCGCCAGAAATTATTTGATTTGTGAAAAATTGTATCTTTCGCTTAACCTCAAAAACTTCAGGAACAACATTTTTACCATCAATTAAAAAAACATCTGATTCTTTTGCTCTAAGAGCTGTATGTAGCACTGCACGGTTTTCAGTTTGATTAATAGCTTCACCCGAAAAATAACTTTTAATCGCTTTTTCCAAACCCACTTCATTAGCCAATTCTAACAATAGATCAATAGTTTTAGAATTGATCTTATTTTTAGAATAATCAACTAAAAAATCTCCCCATTGTATATGAAATTTTTCTGCTCTCTCAGAATCTAAAGCAAACATTTCCTGCATAGTAACACTAGCAATTTCAGAATAATGCTCTTTTAACTTTTCCCAAGCTGAAGTTTGAGTTGGATTTACAGATGGTAACGACATACTTTAATTTTTTTTCAAATAAATGAACAACGAAGTTACAACTTTGGTTTTTAAAAATATCAATAAAACCAATATACCAGCGAGTTTTTTTACGAAAACGTTATAGTTTTACCCGAACTAATTCACTAATACAAAGAAAATTATTTTAAACTTGCAACACTATCCAATTCTCTTTTTAATGGAGTCATAAAAGAAATAAACTTTGGCAAATTCTTTTTATCCATTGGTGCTGAATTAGGCAGTTTCAGTCTTAAAGCATCAACTTGTTTTCCGTTTTTCCAAAACCTGTAACAAACATGCGGTCCAGTAGCCAAACCTGTACTTCCTACCTTTCCTATAATTTGACCTTGTCGAACATGTTGTCCTTTTCTGACCAAAATTTTAGACATGTGTAAATACTGAGTAGAATAAGTTCTATCATGTTTTACCTTAACATGGTTTCCGTTTCCAGCCGAATAACCTGCTAACTCAACAACTCCGTTTGCGGTTGACATTATAGGCGTACCGTGTGGTGCAGCATAATCGGTACCATTATGAGGTTTGAAAAATTTTTGAACTGGATGATATCTTCTCTTTGAGAATCTCGAAGTAATATTAATTGTTTTTAAAGGAGCTTTTAAGAAAAAGTTTTTCAGGGCTTTCCCTTCTTCATCGTAATAATCTACTTTTTTATCAGAAGCATTTTGCTTGAACGGGAAAGCATATATTTTTTTTCCTTTGTATTCAAAGAAAGCGCATTCTAAGGAGTCTACTCCATCATAAATTGTATCGTTAATATATCTTTCTGTAAAAGTAACTGCAAACTTATCCCCTTTTTGGGATTTAAAAAAGTCGATAGACCATTTAAAGACACTCGTTAACTGAGCTGACAAAGAAGCCGCAACACCTTCGTTTTTTAGCGTTTCTGAAAGCGATCCGTTTAACTCACCAGCAACAGTTCTTCTTTTAAAAGTTACTGGTTTTATTTTTTTTGAGGCTTTAACTATTGAATCATTAAAATCAATAACATAATAGGTCAATTGATCTGGTTGATAGATAAAGTATTGAAGCTTTTTTGATTTATCTTTTGAAAGAAGCATGGTGTAAGGCTTACCCAATCTTACAAGTCTAACATTGAAAGTATCTTTTACTTTTGCAATTACATCATAAACTTGTTTTCCGTTCAGATTTTGCTTTTCTATAATACTTCCAAAAGTATCGTTTTTTCTTATTGTATCAGATACTACATTGAAATCGTTTAATTTAAAA
The DNA here is from genome assembly GCA_964565035.1 of uncultured Flavobacterium sp. Classification (GTDB taxonomy): domain Bacteria; phylum Bacteroidota; class Bacteroidia; order Flavobacteriales; family Flavobacteriaceae; genus Flavobacterium. Next base: position 9,376 of record CAZMCP010000036.1, read on the forward strand.
CCAAAATCATATCTAATTGGCTCTGGTTTTTTAACAGGTATTTTTACATCAACCTTGCCATCTTTACAAGAAACAACTAAAAATAAAACCAATAAAAGTGCAATGTATTTTTTCAAAAGAAGCATTTTATTCCCAAATGCATAGGGAAATTTGACAAAAATGCTAATATAATAAATTTTTATACATTTTCGCCCCAAGTAGCCAATTCTTGTTCTGACCACAACTCTGGGAAAAATATTCTTCTTTGATAACGTGGATGCATGTATTTTTTCCAATCACTTCCTCCTGTTGCTTCACCATCTCCTTTTCCGTTGTCGATATATTTTTTTGCAGCATTATAATGACCCATTACCCACGTAATATTTACTGTATAATCATAATGACGCATAGCTTTGACTAATTCAGGTTCCTTTTGATCAGTTTCAGGTAACTCTTTAAACTTCCTCCAAAGATTAATAGTGTTGTATTCTTCCATTGTACGAAGGAATAAATCTTTGTATTTTTCTTCGAATTGTTTTAAGAAATATGATTTTTCCCCAGTATGATAATCTTTACCAGCAGCTTGCCAATACAAATGCTCTAAAGCATGTTCATATGGAGTGTTTCTATCGATAGTTGCTCTAAATCTATAATCAATTAAATTAATCAAATCTGTTGAACAAAACTCAATTAATCTATATTGAGCACTTTGAAAACCACTTGCTGGAGTTAGAGTATGTCTAAATTTCATGTACTGCTCTATCTCCATGCCATCACCCATAATGGTAAAAGATGTAGTAAGCATATCAAAATATCTACTTATTCGCATCAATCGTTCTGCAAAAAAAGCCGTGGTCAATTTCTCTGCATATGAAACTTGCTTAATTTCCCACAATATCATTTTAAACAATAACTCATTAATTTGATGATACATGATAAATACATTTTCATCAGGCAAAGTAGTTCTTTGAATTTGCAAACCTAAAAGCGCATCAGTTTGTATATAATCCCAATACGTGATAGGTTTTGACCAAAGAAGACCTTCTAAATGAGCTTCGGTTTTTTGGTTTATTGCTTTATACTTTTTGTCAATATCGTTTATTAATGCAGAATAATCACTCATATTTTATTTTGAAATTACCACAAATGGATTTTTTAAACCTTTAAAAGCGTCAAGGTCAGCTTTAAGAGAACCAACAGCTAAATCTGCTTTAATTCGTAAAGGAACTTTATTTTCATCATCTGAAACCCAAACAGTTAAACTTTCCTCTTCTTTAAAAACTCTTCCTGACTGAACAATTGGTCTAAAAATCATAGTTTTAACTTTGCCAAATTTAGTTCTTAAAGTTTCTCTTCCTATATATTTTAGCTTGAATTTATAAATTTCATCATCAAAAAACATATCAATCATAATAGATTCACCTACTTTGAGCTTATCTACATTGGGATGATTTCTAAGATAATAAAATGAAGAAACTATGTCTTGAACATTCTCTGTAACGTTAAATGTTTTTTCGGTTTTGTGTTTATAATCTTTGACTAAAACAGTGTTTTTGTCCTGATTAAAAAATCCTTCTTGATCCTTTGTATAGCCACCTTCATCTATTTTTCTTAAGTACTGATATGGCTTTGTAGTTTCTTTATCAAACTGACTTTGATAATGATCATCTACTTTAAAAAAGAAACGGGACATGCCTACAGTATAACCATGACCTACAGCATAGAAAACCTTTTTCCCACTTCTATTGGCTTCTTTGAGTTCGAGTTCTGCATATCCTGCATTCACTAATCCGTAATGTATACGAAACTTAAACCATTCACCAACATCATAAGCTTCAGGTTTTTGAGAAAAAACAGCTGTTGTAAATAATAGAGATAGAAATATTAATTTTAGTTTCATGTTCTTTTGAATTTATATTCTTTTTAGGTAAAGAATACAATATCCATTCCAAAGTTAATAAAAAACAAAAAAACCCAGTCATTACTGACTGAGTTTTTATGCTATTAACCAACCAAAAAACTATAAATTATGAAAATTTATCAATTAAGAGGGAACCACCCCTTTCAATTGCTCTGCAAAGATATAACAGGTTTTTAATTATTTATAGCAAAAAATCAACTTTAACATATTTTTATCAAAACAACAGTTACTACAACGTTTTCTTTTGGCAATTATTCAATAAAAATCAATTTTTGTTAATATAACATTAACAAATCAAAAAGTTAAAAATTAAAAAAACACTAAAAATCAGACTATTATAAAAAAGAAAAAACCAGAAAATTTACATTTTCTGGGTTTTAAAAAAATTATTGATTTTTTACAATGTCCCTCTCAGTTCTTGTTCTCTCTCGATAGATTCAAATAATGCTTTAAAATTCCCTGCTCCAAAACCACGCGCTCCCATTCTTTGAATAATTTCAAAGAAAAGTGTTGGACGATCTTCAACAGGTTTAGTAAATATCTGTAACAAATATCCTTCCTCATCGGCATCAATCATGATACCTAATTTTTGAAGTTCATTAATATCTTCTTTAAATTTAGACATATGATCTTTTAATCTTTCAGGGATCGCATCATAATACGCTTGTGGAGGTGTACTTAAAAATTCAATACCACGAGCTTTCATCTCTCCTACTGTCGAAATAATATCATCTGTTGCTATTGCAATATGTTGTACTCCTTCATCCTCATAAAAATCTAAATACTCTTCTATTTGAGAACGTTTTTTACCGTTAGCAGGCTCATTTATAGGAAATTTTATTCGGCCATTACCATTAGACATTACTTTAGACATCAAAGCTGAATACTCAGTAGTAATTTGTTTGTCGTCGAAAGAAAGGAAATTTACAAATCCCATCACATCTTCAAACCATTTAACTGCTTCATTCATTCGGTTCCATCCTGTATTTCCTACCATGTGATCTATATATTTTAAACCTACTGGCTCAGGATTATAATCAGATTTCCATTCGCTATAGCCTGGTAAAAAGATACCGTTATAATTTTTACGTTCTACAAAAATAAACACAGTTTCACCGTAAGCCCCATAGATTCCTGCACGAACTACCTCACCATTTTCATCTTTTTCAACTACTGGCTCAAAATATGGTTTTGCTCCACGTTTTGTAGTTTCTTCAAAAGCCGAACGTGCATCTTCTACCCAAAGCGCAATAACCTTAACTCCATCGCCATGTTTTTTTACATGTTCCCCAATAGGTGAATTACTATTTAATGCTGTAGTTAATACCAAACGAATTTTATCCTGTTTCAATACATATGACGCTCTATCTTTTACACCTGTTTCTAATCCTGCATAAGCTAAAGACTGAAAACCAAAAGCAGTTTTATAAAAGTGAGCTGCTTGTTTAGCATTACCAACATAAAACTCTACATAATCTGTTCCTAAAAGCGGAAGGAAATCTTGTGCTCCTTCAAATATTTTTTCTAATCCGTATTCTACTGATTTTATTTCTTGTGCCATGGTACTATATTTTAATTTTAAAACGAATCTACAACTGTAGAATCTGCATAAATTGAATTATTTAGATAATTTTCTTTATTCCTTAAAACGGAATCATTGATTTGATAATTATTTTTCTCTTCTATTTTATTTTTGAAAGCATCAAAAAAGCTTACTTGATAAAGTATGACCATAATCAAAATCACAATAAAATATAAAGAGGATAAAATCGTAGCAATTAAGCATACAATTTTTGCAACATATACATTTTTATAACTTTGCTGTGAATAATTAGTTGGGTTACTTTCATATTCTTTAATGCTTTTAATTGAAAGTATTAAACCTATAATTGCTAAAACCAACGAAATAAACACTAATAATCCGCAACAAAAACCCATTACTATTATCACCGAAGCAATAGTCCCAAATATCAAAGCTGATGGGTCAGCTGGTAATTTACTGTAAATCATTAATCTAACCAAGATTGATAGTATTTTTCGTCTGCAATTTTCATTGCATCCTCTGTAACCATCAAAGGTTTAAAAGTATCAACCATTACAGCTAATTCTTGTGTTTCTGTTTTTCCAATACTTCTTTCAGTTGCCCCTGGATGTGGTCCATGAGGAATTCCTGCAGGATGCAATGAAATGTGACCAGCCTCAATATCATTTCTACTCATAAAATCACCATCTACATAATAAAGTACTTCATCACTATCTATATTACTATGATTGTATGGAGCTGGAATAGACTCTGGATGATAATCGTATAAACGAGGCACGAATGAACAAATCACAAAAGCATCGGTCTCAAAAGTTTGATGCACTGGAGGTGGTTGATGAATTCTACCAGTAATTGGTTCAAAATCATGAATAGAAAGTGCGTAAGGATAATTAAATCCGTCGTATCCAATTACATCAAATGGATGCGTTGCATAAACCATTTCAAAAATTTCATCTTTCTTTTTTACCTTGATAACGAAATCACCTTTTTCATTATATGTTTCTAATTCTTCAGGTTGACGTATGTCTCTTTCGCAAAATGGAGAATGTTCTAACAATTGTCCAAACCAGTTACGGTAACGTTTTGGCGTATAAACTGGACGGTGAGATTCTACAATAAATAATCGATTATCTTCAGTGTCAAAATCGATTTTATAAATCATTCCTCGAGGAATAACTAGATAATCACCGTACTTAAAATCAAGATTACCAAGCATTGTTCTTAATTTCCCAGTACCACGATGAATAAAAATCACTTCATCAGAGTCAGTGTTTTTATAAAAATAATCTGTAGTAGATTTTTTTGGTGCTGCCAAAGCAATGTGACAATCAGAGTTTGTAAGCACTATTTTTCTGCTTTCTAGATAATCATCTGTTGGCTCCACTTGAAAACCTCTTAATCTATAAGACTGTATATTATTTGCTTTCGCTATTTTAGGTGCTACAGAGTATTGTTTCCTGATTTCCTTTACCTGTGTAGGTCTGTTTTCATGATACATATTGGTTGACATTCCGTCAAATCCAATAGTTCCAAATAATTGCTCATAATACAAATCTCCATTCTCTTTACGAAACTGTATATGACGCTTGTGAGGTATTTTTCCTAGTTTATGATAAAATGGCATTTCTTTTTAGTTTAAAAATTAGAATTAAAGTTTAAAGCATTGACTGTAAACTCTTGTTTTAAATCAAAAAAGATTAACGCTCATTCAGGATTTCTCTTGATGAGGAACTTTAAATGTGCTAATAAACCTTGAAAAGTGGTTTCCATAATACTACAAATATCGGAAAAATCTATTAGTTATTAAAACAAAAAATCCCAAATGAAAAATTTGGGATTTTAATAATTTCAACGAACCTTATTATTGTTCTTTGTTTATCTTACTATTTTTCTTTCCATAAATAAAGTAAAACACAACACCTAAAGCCATCCAGACGATTAAACGCAACCAACTTTCTAGAGGTAATGAATACATTAAATATAAACAAACAACTACACCAGCAATTGGCACAAATGGAACCAAAGGAGTTTTGAAAGCTCTCGGTACATCTGGCATTTTTTTACGCATAACTAGAATTCCAATACATACAAGCACAAAAGCTAATAAAGTACCAATACTTACCATATGTCCTAAATCTGAAACGGGTACAAATCCTGCAAATAAACTTACAAATACCAAAAAGAAAAGGTTTGTTTTCCATGGCGTTCTAAATTTAGGATGAATCTCTCCAAAGAAAGGCGGTAATAAACCGTCTCTACTCATTGTATAGAATACTCTACTTTGTCCCATTAGCATTACTAACATTACAGATGTATATCCTGCTAATATTGCAATAATTAATCCATTTTGCAAGAAATCATATCCTGTTACCGCAAAAGCTGTTGCAGCTGGTTTAGCATCTCCAGCAAACTGATGATAAGGAACTAGTCCTGTCATTACGTGAGCAAATAATACATATAAAATAGTACAAACAACTAATGACCCCAAAATACCTATTGGCATCCCTTTTTGTGGGTTTTTAGCTTCTTGAGCGGCTGTAGATACAGCATCAAACCCAATAAATGCGAAGAAAACAGTAGCAGCACCAGCTGCAATTCCAGACCAACCAAACTGTCCTTTTACACCAGTATTTTCAGGAATATAAGGTGAGTAGTTAGCTTCATTAATGAATCCCCAACCTAAAACGATAAATAAAATAACTACTGATACTTTTAAAATAACAAGGAAATTATTTAAAGAAGCAGATTCTTTAGTTCCTCTAATTAAAAGAAGAGATAATAACGACACTATAATTACTGCTGGTAAATTTATCATACCACCTTCGATTACTGTACCATCACTTAATTTTAAGGTTTCCCAAGGAGAACAAATTAAATTGGGTGGTAAATGTATTCCGAATTTATTTAAAAGCTCTAAAAAATATCTAGACCAACTAACTCCAACTGTCGCAGCTCCCAAAGCATATTCTAAAACCAGATCCCATCCGATGATCCAAGCCATGAATTCTCCCATAGTTGCATAAGAGTAAGTATAAGCACTACCTGCAACTGGAATCATTGATGCAAATTCCGCATAACACAATCCAGCAAATGCGCAACCAACAGCTGCTAAAACAAAAGATAATGTTACTGCAGGACCAGCATTTTCTGCTGCTGCAATACCTGTAAGTGAAAATAATCCTGCTCCGATGATAGCTCCTATCCCTAAGGCCACAAGAGCTTTTGAAGATAATGTTCTTTTTAATCCTTTTTCCGATTCGTCAGCTTCCGAAAGGAGTTGCGTAATCGATTTTCTTTTCCAAATTGACATAAATTTTAATTTTGGTTTAGTGCTCCCAAAAATAGGCTTTTTTGAAAACAATTGCACAAAAAAAAGGTTTTTCTGCTTTTTATTTAACAATATTTCTTTTTAAAACCAAAATCCAACACTAACCCAAGTGAAATGCTTATTTGTTTCAGGTGACCAACTGTGTTTTATTTCTACCGGTCCTATGAATGTTTCTAAACCATAACCAACAGCATAACCTGTATAACTAGGCTTTTTAAGCCACTCTTGTTTATCAAAAATTTTATTTCCAATGTTTGAAAAGTTCGCAGTAAAGTTAAAGTGATTTTTTTTGAAAAATTCATAATCTGCAGAAACACTTCCTTTTACATAGCTATTACCACTTAAAGAAAGATAATCATATCCATAAAAAGGTTTAAAATTTCCAAATTTATGAAAACCATAACCTCCGAGATTAAAGTCAAAAATGTTATTGACATTTTCACCAATTACAAAACCTCCTTCAGTTTGTAATTTTACAGAAACCCTTTTAAAAAAAGTTTCAACAATGGCCATATCTGCTTTTAAGAGAGTGAATTTTTCAAAATCATTAGCATAATTTGAAGAATACATGTAAACCTGAGCATCACCTAAAAAATACCATCCTTTCTTAGGAAAAAATTTATTGGTAAATGAGTCAAACTTCATAAATCCTGCGGCAGAGAGGTAGTTGCTTCTGTCAATTCTTGGCACGATATTCTCTGCTGCTTTAGAATTTATTTCCATAAATTCGTGTTTTAATCCAGCTCCTATAAGAAACTTTTGGAAGAATATAGTTTGAACATAAGCTTGATTAGTAAGTTGATGATAATCAACATCAATTTCATCTAAACCTAATTGTGATTTTAACTTACCTCCCTTGAAATCAGTTTTACTATTCTTTTTAAACTGATCGAAACTTGATTTAACTCCAAAACTCCAATGAAAACCATTATCTATATAATAGTCTAAGTTGTATCTGATATTGTCTCCCAAGATTATATCAGCAGATGCAACGTCGTTTTTAAATAGTAGATTTTTTTTTGTAACATTTATTAATGCAGCCGATTTAAACAAATCATCATAATGTAACGCTAACTTAAGATAAGTTCTAACAGGATTTTCGCGAAGATTAATAATTAATGTCTCGGCTTCATTTCTTTTTTCTAACTTATAGTTAATAGAACTAAAATTTTGAGTCGCATTAAGATTATTCATTCCATTACTTAGATCTTCGTAACTTATTTTTTCTCCTGGTCTAAATCGCAATTTTCCTAAAACATAGGATCTTGTATAGTTTTTCAAACCATTAACACCAATACCTCTTATGTCTAAACTATCAACTTTCGCTCCATTTTCTTTAATAGTTTTATAATTTGTCCCTAAAGCCTCTAGTTTATACTTTACTAATTGCGCAGCCTCAACACCTTTTTTTATGATAGCTTCTCCATCTTCAAAAGAAATCACAGAATAGCCTTCTATATTGGGTTTAATATAAACATCGGTTTGAGCAATTTTCTCCTTCATTCTTTCTATCATTTGAAAATTTGATATTTGAACAACAACCCCTGCAGCACCATTAATTTGGTTTATATTTTTAAGCCCATCTTGAACATCGACCCCGATAATTATATCGGCACCCATTTTTTTTACTTCTTCTAGTGGATAATTATTAGTCACACCTCCATCAATGTAATAACTACCGTAAATTTCTACGGGAGAAAATAGTGACGGAAATGCGCCACTTGCTGTAATTGCAAGTGGTAAAGAACCTTCTCTAAAAACAACTTCTTTACCGTTTTCAACATTGGTGGCAATACATAAAAAAGGGATTTTAAGTTTATTAAAATCATTTTCGTGTCTATATTTATAGGTAAGTCTACTCAATAAATTGTAATTATAGAGTCCTTTTGACAATCCTTTAGGAACACTTACTTTAAATTTTTGAAACGGCAAGGTTACTACATATACTTCATCGTTGTATTTTTCATAAAACGTTTTATTTTTTCTTGGAATATTGTCTTGAATTAAAGCATCTGTATTCACGTCTCTAAAAATAGAATCTAACTCGTCTGCAGTATAACCAGCAGCATACAATCCTCCAATGATTGCTCCCATACTAGTTCCTCCTATGTAGTCAATTTTGACACCCGCTTTTTCAATTTCTTTAAGCGCACCAATGTGAGCCAAACCCTTTGCGCCACCACCACTTAAAACCAAACCAATTTTAGGTTTTTTTTGTTCTTGGGAAAAAGCAGAAAAGATTAGAAAAAAGAATAAAACAAGTGTGAAAGATTTTTTCATTCTATTTTGATGAATTGGATTCCTTGTAAAATTCGATAATTTTTTTGGCTTTTGAAAGTCCAACGACCTCAGAAATCTCATTTTCAGTCGCTTTTGACAATCTTTTAACAGATTTAAAATGTTTGATTAACGTAATCATTGTTTTTTCGCCTATTCCAGGTATTAATTCGATAGAAGTTTGAATTGCCGCTTTACTGCGTTTATCCCTATGAAATGTAATTCCAAAACGATGTGCTTCGTTTCGTAAATGCTGTATTGTTTTTAATGTTTCAGATTTTTTATCTAAATACAATGGAACGGAATCTCCAGGGTAAAAAATTTCTTCTAAGCGTTTAGCAATTCCTATAATAGCTATTTTCCCTCTAAGACCTAATTCATCTAAACTTTTTAAAGCCGATGACAATTGCCCTTTACCACCATCAATAATAATTAATTGAGGCAATGGCTCGTTTTCATCAAGTAATCGTTTATATCGCCTATAAACCACTTCCTCCATAGATGCAAAATCATTAGGCCCTTCAACCGTTTTTATATTAAAATGACGATAGTCTTTTTTACTGGGTTTTCCATCTTTAAAAACAACACATGCCGAAACGGGATTTGTTCCTTGAATATTCGAATTATCAAAGCATTCAATGTGTCTTGGTTCTACAGACAATCGTAAATCTTTTTTCATTTGAGCCATAATACGATTTGTATGACGATCTGGATCTACTATTTGAATTTGCTTTAATTGATCTAATCTATAATATTTAGCATTACGTTGAGACAATTCTAAAATTTGCTTTTTATCACCTAATTGAGGAACTGTAACTTTTATTTTGTCACCAAAATCCAAATCAAAAGGCAAAATAATTTCCTTAGAATTTAAATGGAAACGCTCACGTAATTCTACAACCGCAAGTTCTAACAATTCTTCATCAGTTTCTTCAAGTTTCTTTTTAAGTTCCAATGTATGTGAGCGCACAATTGCTCCATACGATATTTGAAGAAAATTAACATAGGCCATGCTTTCATCTGATACGATAGAAAACACATCAACATTTGAAATTTTTGGGTTTAGGATGGTAGACTTTGCTTGGTAATTTTCAAGAACCTCAATTTTTTCTTTAATTTTCTGAGCTTCCTCAAACTTCATTTCGTCAGCTAGATTTGTCATCAGTTTTTTGAACTCCTTTAAACTCTCTTTGAAATTTCCTTTCAAAATTTCTCTAATAGCTTGTACCTGCTTTTCATAATTGGTTATCGATTCAAAGCCTTCGCATGGACCTTTGCAATTACCAATATGATACTCTAAGCAAACTTTAAATTTTCCACTATCAATATTAGCTTTACTCAAATCAAAATTACAGGTACGCAAAGGATACAACTCTTTTACTAAATCTAGGATTGTATGTACCGTTTTGAAACTGGTATAAGGACCAAAGTATTCTGAGCCATCTTTAATCATTTTTCTAGTTGAAAAAATTCGAGGGAAACGTTCATTTTTAATACATATCCACGGATATGTTTTGTCATCACGCAAAAGAACATTATAACGTGGTTGAAGCGTTTTTATTAAATTATTTTCTAACAAAAGTGCATCAGTTTCTGTAGGCACTACAATATGCTTTATGCTTACAATTTTTTTGACCAAAACATTCGTTTTGGCATTATCATGCACTTTATTAAAATATGACGAAACTCTTTTCTTTAAACTCTTAGCCTTTCCTACATAAAGTATTTTACCTTCTTTATCATAGTATTGATAAACACCTGGATTATCAGGAAGTGTTTGAATTTGTAATTCTAAAGAAGAAAGCATCAGGCAAAAATATTTTAATTGTTGTTTTCTGATTTCAGAGACGAACAAAGTTAACTGAATTTTTCTTTTTACTTTTGCTCTCATGAATAAAAAAGAACTACGTACTAAATACAAAGCGTTAAGAGAGTCTCTTACTTTTGATGAAATCATGAATGAGAGTCTTTTAATAGCTAATCACTGTATCGATTTACCCATTTGGAATAAAAACTATTTCCATCTTTTTTTACCAATTGAAAAACAAAAAGAAATTAACACGGAGTTTGTACTTCAAATTTTAGCTGGTAGAGACAAGGAAATAGTTATTTCGAAATCAAATTTTGAAGATTCATCGATGACTCATTATTTGTTAACAGACAATACAACTCTTAAAATCAATTCTTATGGGATACCAGAACCAATAGACGGTATTGAAGTTCCTGCAAACAAAATAGATGTTGTTTTTATTCCTCTTTTAGCCTATGATAAAAAAGGAAACAGAGTTGGCTACGGCAAAGGTTTTTACGACAAGTTCTTAGGGGAATGCAAAACCGATGTTGTAAAAATAGGCCTTTCATATTTTGATCCAGAAGAGAGTGTTGAAGATGTAATTGAAAGCGATGTAAAATTAGATTATTGCATAACACCATTTGGAGTAATAAAGTTTTAGTTATATTCGCAGAACCTAAAACTTAACCTCATGAAAAATCTATTTCACAAAAGAAATTTGAGTTTTACTGTTTTTATTTTAATAACAGCATTATTTTCAAATTGTGTTCATGTTCATCATCCTAGACCAGCAAGAACAGTAGTGGTAAAACACAAAAGAGTACCGCCTGGACAAGCTAAGAAAATATCTGGTGATAGAAATGCTAGAAGACACGCACACGGAAATCATTAAATAAAGAAAAAGACCTCATTATGAGGTCTTTTTTTTTATATTATTTACCAAACGCTCTTTTATTGAAGACAATTAAAATTCCCACTCCAGTAGAAATAGCAACATCGGCCACATTAAAGATAGCATTAAAAAAAGTAAAATTTTTACCCCCTAAAACAGGAACCCATTCAGGCATTGGATAATCTTTTATGATAGGAAAATAAAACATGTCAACTACTTTTCCATAAAACCATTGACCATAAGGTTCTTTATTAAATAAAGTTGCTACTTCATAAGAACTATCGTTGAAAATACGACCATAAAAAACAGAGTCTAAAATGTTTCCAAATGCGCCAGCAAGAATTAGAGAAATTGCTATAATAAGAAGCTTAGATCCATTTTTTCTGACTGAATCCCATAACCAATATCCAATTCCAAAAACAGCTAGAATACGAAATAATGTCAAAGATATTTTACCATAAGCTCCAGGTATTTCTGCTCCCCAAGCCATCCCTTCATTTTCTATAAATAAAATTTTAAACCAACTAAGGACTTCTACTTCTTCGTGGAGTATAAAATGAGTTTTTACATATATTTTGCTAATCTGGTCAATTAATAAAACCAAAAAGACAATTAAATAGGCTTTCTTTAAATTCATTTGTAAGTATTTATTGCTTTTGAGAAGTCAAATGTAATCGCTTTATTTTAATCATTATAAAACAAATTCATTTCATTGCGATTTCATTATTCTTTATTTGAAGCACAAAAATAAACAATATTACATAAAAAACGCTCCTTTTAGGAGCGTTCAGTTCTTTTAATAAAAGATTAACGTTGCAAGTTCTTTGCTTCGATGCTCATTGTTGCATGAGGAACCAGCTTTAATCTTTCTTTATTTATAAGTTTTCCTGTCACTTTACAAATTCCGTACGTTTTATTCTCGATACGAATTAAAGCATTTTTCAAATCACGAATAAATTTTTCCTGACGAATAGCTAATTGTGAATTGGCTTCTTTAGACATTGTCTCACTTCCTTCTTCAAATGCTTTGAAAGTTGGCGATGTATCATCAGTACCATTATTCAAGTCATTAAGGTAAGCACTTTTTATTAAGTCCAAATCCCCTTTTGCTTTTTCTAATTTTTTTTGGATCAATTCTTTGAATTCTGCTAAATCAGCATCCGAATATCTAATTTGTTCTTCCACCATAATTTCCTCTATTTTGAAATTAATATTTTAGTTCTTAGTTCATCAAACTCAATTTCTGTACCATTATCGATACTTTCAGCAAAAACTAGTTCCTCTGTAAGAGTTTCTGATTTAATGTAATCTGAATTAGCTTCTATCGCTTCTTGAATTATACCATCTTTAAGCATGGTAACCTTTATTTTATCAGTTACTTCAAAACCAGAATCTTTACGGATATTTTGGATTCTGTTTACTAATTCCCTAGCGATACCTTCTTTTCTTAATTCATCAGAAATTGTTATATCTAATGCTACAGTTATACCGTTTGAATTAGCAACCAACCAACCCTCAATATCTTGTGAAGAAATTTCCACATCTTGAGTTGTTAAATTAACACTATTTCCTGAAATAACAATAGAAATCTCACCTTTTTGCTCAATTTCTGCAATCTGTTCTTGTGTAAAACTTTGTATTTCTTTGGAAATCAGACCCATATCTTTTCCAAACTTAGGCCCTAAAGCTTTAAAATTTGGCTTAATTTGTTTCACTAACACCCCAGAAGCATCATCAAGAAGCTGTACTTCTTTAACATTTACTTCTGCTTTTATCAAGTCAGAAACCGCCTCGATTTCAGCGCGTTGAACTTCGTCAAGTACTGGTATCATAACCTTTTGCAACGGTTGACGCACTTTTATCATCTCCTTTTTACGAAGTGATAAAACCAACGACGATACTGTTTGAGCTTTCAACATTTTGCTTTCCAGCGATTTATCAACAAAGTTTTCAACCGAAACAGGAAAATCTGCTAGATGAACACTTTCAAATTTTTCCTTACCAGTAGCGGCATTCAAGTCTTTATATAATCTATCCATAAAGAATGGAGCTATAGGCGAAGATAGTTTTGCAACAGTCACAAGACATGTGTAAAGCGTCTGATAAGCAGCAACCTTGTCTGTTCCATACTCACCTTTCCAGAATCTACGACGACATAAACGCACGTACCAGTTACTTAAATTCTCCTGAACAAAATCAGAAATAGCACGAGCTGCTTTGGTTGGTTCGTAATCTGCATAGGCTTCATCTACCAATTGAATTAATGTATGTAATTCAGACAAAATCCAACGGTCAATTTCTGGTCTTTCTGCCAAAGGCACTTCAGCTTCAGCATATTTGAATCCGTCAATGTTCGCATATAACGCAAAGAACGAATAAGTATTATATAAAGTACCAAAGAACTTACGACGCACTTCTGCCACTCCTTCGATATCAAATTTCAAGTTATCCCAAGGGTTCGCATTGGAAATCATATACCAACGCGTCGCATCGGGTCCGTATTCTTTTAATGTTTCAAATGGATCGACTGCATTACCAAGACGTTTCGACATTTTTTGTCCATTTTTGTCTAACACCAATCCGTTTGACACCACATTTTTATAAGCCACTTGATCAAAAACCAAAGTTCCGATAGCGTGTAATGTATAGAACCAACCACGAGTTTGATCTACTCCTTCAGCGATAAAATCGGCAGGAAATGATTGATGACCATCTATTAATTCTTTGTTTTCAAAAGGGTAGTGCCATTGTGCATACGGCATCGCTCCTGAATCGAACCAAACGTCAATCAAATCGGTTTCACGCTTCATTGGTTTACCTGATGAAGACACTAAAACAATGTT